>QBYG01000041.1 GCA_003282945.1 Pelagibacteraceae bacterium AG-325-E23 | reverse complement strand
AGATTAATATTAGTGTCAACAAAACTGATTTCATAATTATTTTTAAAAAATAAAGGTGCTACAAAACCTCTTCCTATTGCTCCAGCACCAAAGATCAAAATTTTTTTTTTCATTTTCTCAAATTTCTTTTAATTATTTTTCCTGAATGAGTTTTTGGCAAAGTATCTACAAACTCAATTTTATATGGTGATCTAAATTCTCCCAAATTTTTGACGCAAAACTTATACAATTTATTTGACGTAATTTTTTTTTTCTTCTTTAAAACAATAAAACTTTTTATATTTTCTCCATAAAATCTATCATATATACCTATCGTTGCACTTTCATATACACACTTATTTTTTTGAAGACACTCATCAATTTCTTGTGGAGATATATTCACCCCGCCCTTTATTATTATATCCTTTGATCTATCTACAAACTTTAGATTTCCCCTTTCGTATTTTGCTAAATCACCTGTTTTAAAATAAGAGCCAATAAAATCTTTATTTTTATTTTTATTTTTTGATTCAATATAACCATTAAAAAAAGCTGGTGTTTTCACACATATTTCTCCGACAGTATTTTCTTTCTTGATCAATCTTTTTTTATTATCAAATAATTTTACTTTTACGCCTCTTAGCTGTTTACCTATGGTTCCATATATCTTATTTAATTTTGGATTATCCATTGTGGCAACACCTATTTCTGACATTCCATAGATATTATTAATTTCAACATTAAATTTCTTTTTAAAATTTTTTTGCAGTTCTTCTTTAAGAATTGAGGAACCACATCCAATAAATTTAAGATCTTTTAATTTTTTTTTTCTTTTTTTATATAAATAAAAAATAGTTTCTACAATTGAAGGAACAGTGCCAACAAAATTAATTCTTTTTTTTTTTAATATCTCCCAAAACTTATCCTTGATTTCCCAAAAATTTCTAAAAATGTAGACCGTACCGGCTCCAACAATAGAATTTTTAATTGAATACCTTAGAGAAGCAGTATGACCGAGAGGCAAAAAACAAATATGTTTCGTATAAGGTCCTAAAAAATTTGAGTCAAATAATATTTTTTGACAATTTATCATCGCAAAGTTTGAATATTTAATTAACTTTGGTTTTGAGGTTGTGCCTGAGGAAAAATAGTAAACACATGAATTTTTTGATAAAATTATCTCATGATAAAAATCTGAGCTATGTTTTGATATTTCATTATTAAAACTTTTATAATTATCAAATTTTAAATTTAAAACTTTAGAAAATTTATAATTAATATTTGATATAAAAATTTTTGATTTAGATAAACTTAAATAATATTTGATTTTATCTTTTGTTACACCATATGGAATTGGGCTTATGATACATCCAAATCTTATTGCAGCAAAATATAAAATTATAAACTCTAACGAATTTTGGAAATATAAAGAAATAACATTTCCTTTTTTAATTTTTAATTTTTTAAAATAAAAACAAGTCTGATTTATTTTTGAATTGAATTCCCCATAAGTAAGGGTATCATTATTAAATATAAATAATTTTTTTTTTGGATATATTTTAGATACATAATTAATTAAATCACTAAAATTATCTTTTTTAAGCGCACTCTTGACAAAATTTGTCTTTGATATCATACGAAATTATCTATTTTGTAAATCTAGATTTTAGTTTCTTATTTTTTTGTTTCTCTACTAATTCTATGAGTTCTTTTTTTTTTCCCAGCAACCATAAAGTTTTTGTCATGTTATGGCCAGCTCCAGGTATAACAGTGCTTATTTGTAAAAAACCTTTTTTTTTGAAATTCTCTAATTCTTTAGTAACACTATTTACTTCATAAGCTAAATGATGAAAGCCCTCTCCGTTATTTGATAAAAAATTGTACACTTTTGATTTTTTATTAATAGGTTGTATAATTTCTAATGCAGGCACTGTATTAGTTCCCATATCTAAAAAAATTAATTTTACACCGTGATTTTTTTCAAAAATTATCTTAGTTAAAACTTTAAAATTGTATGATTTAGTAAAATATTTTTTTGCTTCCTCTAAATTTTTAACTATATATCCGATATGATCTAATTTTAATTTCATCTAATAAATTTCTAAAGTATCTCCCATGGTAAAATACCAATCTTTTTTATTTAGTTTACTTATCTCTGATTTTTTTAAATCTATAAATTTACAAATCATAGGTCTAGAGTTTAAAACTTTAAAACCAACCTTTTTTAATTTTCCAATAGCAGACTCATCACCTTGTAACCACAACGTCATCTCATTACAATTATTTTTAACAAAAAATTTAATGGAAAA
>QBYG01000040.1 GCA_003282945.1 Pelagibacteraceae bacterium AG-325-E23 | reverse complement strand
CTGCAACTGGAATTGTTGGTGCATCTGTTACAATCTTAGGGATTATGGCAGGTAAAACTATGATTAGAACTGGTTATGATACTAGACTATCTGCTGGTTTAATCTGCGCTGGTGGAACTCTTGGAATTTTAATTCCTCCAAGTATTATGTTAGTTGTAATGGGTCCTGTTTTAGAAATTCCTGTTACAGATTTATTTGCTGCTGCTATAATGCCAGGAATTTTATTAGCATGTTTATACGCTGCTTACACAACTTTAAGATGTTATCTTAATCCAAAACTTGGACCTGTTTTACCAGCAAACGAACAACCAACTAATATGGCTAAGGTTTGGTATGAATTTATTATGGGATTAATTCCTCCTGCAGGTTTAGTTTTTTTTGCACTAGGAAGTATTCTATTTGGTCTTGCTACTCCAACAGAAGGAGCTGGTATGGGAGCGTTTGGTGCTATCTTACTTGCATTAGCATATAAAAAACTAACTCTCCCAGGTTTGAAAGATGCTCTTTTAAAAACTTTGGAGATTACAGCTTTAATAATGTTTTTAGTTGCTGCATCAAACTTTTTTGGAGCGGTATTCTCAAAATTAGGAACTCCATCTCTGTTAACTGATTTCCTTTTAAATTTAGAGGTAAATAGATATGTAATATTAGCAATTATAATGGCTGCTATTTTTTTATTAGGATGGCCTTTAGAGTGGGTACCAATAGTTTTAATAGTATTGCCAATTGTATTACCTTTAGTAATAGAGTTAGGATTTAATCTTACATGGTTTGCAATACTAGTGGCCGTTAATCTCCAAACCGCCTGGCTTTCACCTCCTGTCGCGTTATCTGCTTATTTCTTAAAAGGTGTAGTTCCAGAGTGGGATTTAAAAGATATTTATCTTGGCATGATGCAATTTATGGTTATCCAAGTAATTGGTTTAGTATTAATTATAATATTTCCAAAAATAGCATTATGGTTGCCTGGGGTAATGTACCCGTCACCTTAGCCAGGCTTATTTATTTGAGGTATAATAGTTCCAATTAAAATTATTGCTAAGGATATAAAAACCTTTGTTGAAATCGGAGAGTCGATTATTAACCAAGACATTGTAGCGCCAATAGGACCTGTTAAAGGATACATCAAACTAATTCTACCTACTGGGACTCTTCTAAGAGCAAAATTATAAAATAAATATGCTCCAAATGTTATACAAGATAAAGTTATAGCTGCTAAAACTGGAGGTGAAAAATTTAGATAATTTTGATATTCAAAACTTGAATTTGGCCAAATTATAAAAAGAACTAATAAAGATAGTATAGCACCAATAAAATATTGATAAGTATTAACCCCCAATTGATCAACTTTAGTTTGCATAAATCTTCTTCCCAAAACTTCGTTCACAGAAACGCAAATCATTCCTAAAAAAATTATTAAATCACCGACGTAATTTCCTTGCCCTGACTTTGTTTGACTTGTAAGTAAAATTAAAGTTCCAATAATTGTTATAAATGCTCCAATAATTACTTTTATTTCAATTTTTTCTTTTAAAAAAATTCTTGCAACAAATGGTTGCCATATTGGCAAAGTGCTAATTAAAGCAACTCCATTTACTGGTGAGGTTAGCAGAAGACCAATATGAAAACTTAAAGTAACTAGAAAAGGGTTTAATAAACCCATTAAGAAGGGCGTAAACCCAATTCTTTTAATTTTTAAATCTGCTCTCATGATCAAAGCAAAAATTAACATAAAACTAAATGCTAAAGAGAATCGTACCGCCATTAAGTCCATTACATAAAATTCCTGTAATGCTAATTTCACAAACGGCGGACCTGATCCAAAGCCTATCACTGCCACGAACATAGAAACGTAGCCAATATTGTTTTTTTGAAAATTCATGTAATTACAAAATTTTGGTTATTGCTATTATAGACATATAAAAATTTTAGTTTAAGGTTACATTAGTGAGTCAGAATATAGAATTAAAAAATTTTGAATTAGCCACAGTAAACCCAAGCAATAAAACATGGACATCAATTGATTTATTTTGCTTTTGGGCTAATAGTATACAGACTATTGCGGGATTCGCATTAATAGCCTCTTTGTATTTAATATATAATCTTAGTACGGTACTTGTCTTAACTTCTTCATTAGCCGCCTCTATATTGATTTATTTCTTTATTTCATTGATTGGCAAACCATCACAAAAGCACGGATTACCTTTTCCCGTTATGCTTAGAATGTCTATGGGGTTAAATGGAGCCAAATTTTTAAGTCTTTTAAGATCTGTTATTGGTATCTTTATGTTTGGTATTCAAACATTTTTCATATCA
>QBYG01000039.1 GCA_003282945.1 Pelagibacteraceae bacterium AG-325-E23 | reverse complement strand
TTATTTTAGAAGCTATGTCTTCACAAGCTGACATAGTTGAAGCAATGTTAAATTGTTCCACAAAAGTAAATATACCTGTTTGGTTATCTGTATCATGCGTAATGGATGATCAAAAAAATATAATGCTTGGTTATAATGATACAATTGACTCTGATACACATGTCTATGAAAACTTTGAGACATCCATAAATAATTTTAAAAAACTACACAGTGGGCCAATATTGGTTGCTCATTCAGATATAAATATTACAGGAAAAGCAATTGAAACTGCAAAGAAAAATTATGATGGAATATTAGGAGCATATCCAAATAAAGGTTATTATGAAAAACCACACTGGAGATTTGTAGATGACATGACACCAGCTGGATATTTAGATGAAGTTAAGTCATGGATTAAAAATGGAGCTCAGATTATTGGTGGATGTTGTGGGATCGGAGTAGACGAAATAAAAGCAATTTCAATTTTAAAAAACTAAAGTATATATTAAATATAATGAAAACATTTATTGGCGGGATTGGCTGTTTTTGGGACGAAAAAAAGTATGAGGGCATCAAAGGTATAATATCTACAGAATGCGGCTACTGTGGTGGAGATGAGCCAAATGTTACATACAAGGCAGTTTGTGGCGGAGATACAGGACATATAGAGGTGGTCAAAGTTGAGTATGATGAAAAAGAAAAGTCATACGAGGACATGGTCAATTTATTTTTTGAATTACACGACTCAACCCAAGTAAATCGCCAAGGTACATATGTTGGAATTCAATACCGTTCAGAAATATTTTACAACACAGATGAAGAAAAACAAATTGCAGAAAAAGTTTTAAACGAAGTTAACAGTAAATTAGATGGAAAAGTTTCAACTAAGGTATCAAAAGAAAAAAATTACTGTAAAGCGGAAGCTTATCACCAAAAATACGAACAAAAAAAATCATTAAAATATTGAAGAAAAAAAAATTAGTCTCTGTTAGAAACCCAGAATTAAACACACTTAAAGATAATAAAGCCTCATGGAACCTTCCTAAAACAAGAAGGTTTGGTTATAGAAATTTACATAAAATCAATAGATACAGTATTTTTTTAAGATCTGATTTAATATTAAAATTAAACTCTAAGCCAAATAAAACTATCGCTAAACTTCCTCTAGTAAAGAAGATGACTAAAAATAAATCTTTTTGTTCATTAATTGTTGGCAACCATCAAAATATATTATTTGAAAAATACGCCAAAGATTTTAAAAAAAACCAGCCTCAAACAATTATGTCCATTACAAAAATGTTCGTTAATTTATTTATTGGAGAATTGGTTACGAACAGATTAATAGATCTTAATAAAAAAGTTTCTCACTATTTGCCAAAAATTGGAAGCGGGTATGCAAATGCAAAGATCCAAGATGTCTTAAATATGAATGTTATAAACTCTTATACTGAAGACTATACTAAGGCATACTCATCTTCCTTTATGCATGAACCTGTCGGGGGATGGAGGCTGCCTAAAAATCTTAAAAATCATCTTAGCCAGGAAGAATATTTAAATACAATTAAAAAATCTAAAAATAAAAGTTTAATTAATAATTCTGAATATGCTTTTTATAAATCTGCAAATACTGATGTGGTCGGATTATTAATTGAAAAAATTAGTGGGAGAACTTTAAGAGATTGGGTTTTATCTGCAGTTGAGGCTGCAGGATTTGAAGATGGGTTATATATTGCATCAGATAGATACGGTATGCCTTGGATGTCTGGGGGTGGCTGCTTAATTACAAGAGATTTTTTACGAATGGGTTTACTTTTTGCAAGAAAAGGAATGGGTGTTGGAAATAGAAAAATTGGATCTTCATCATTTTTAGACAAAACAATTGTTAATGTAGGTCCCAAATATATGAATTTATCAAAAGATAAATATTTATATTATTCAAATTCTACAATGGTTTCAGGCAACATGATTGGGCACTCGGGGTATGGTGGTCAGTTTCTAGCAACTAATTTTAAAACTGGGAATGTAGCCACCTTTTTTTCTGTTCTAGAAACGAAATCAGCAACAAAAGAAAGTTATAAAACTGATATGATCAACATGCTGATAGATTTAGTTAATAAAAAATATTAAATTAAGAATATGTCTCAATTAGTTTTTTTAGATGTTTGTCTGTAACACCACAGCATCCGCCAACAATTTGAATTTGGTTATCAATTAACTTTTCACATTCATTGGCAAATTCTTCCTCTGAATAAGTCACAATAGCTTTATGGGACTTTGTATCAAACTTATGTATCTCAGGATAGAACATCATCGGACCATTCCAATTATTTTTAATTACTCTCAATCCTTCAAAAGCATCTACGAACCAGGTATGCATGATACCATAAACATCTCCTCCCATATTTGTAAGGGATTTTACAATGTCATTTAATAGTACAATTTTATCATCAGGAATAAATTTTGGTTGCTCTTTATATTTGGTTTCATCGTAAATTAACGAAGTTTCTTTTTCCGCGCTAAAATTTCTGCCAATAACACTATTATCAAATTTGCTCATACAAGAACTTAATCCAACCCAAACCGGTAAGTCAGTTTCTAAGGCAGCATTCAATAGAATTTTTGAATGATCAATATCAAGTAACATTTCTAAAATTAAAATATCTGCCCCTTCCTCTTTTAGAATTT
>QBYG01000038.1 GCA_003282945.1 Pelagibacteraceae bacterium AG-325-E23 | reverse complement strand
TTAATTGTTACAGATTTTATGAAAATCATTTTTTTTAATTATCTTATAATAATATTTTACTTAATATCATCTAGCGTTTCATATTCAATAGAGCCTCCAGAAATTAAGAATCTTATAGTACATAAAGACAAGAAAAAAATTGAAAATATAGAATTTATTAAATCTAACGGCCAAAAAGTAAGTTTAAATGATTATAAATCAGACCCATTAATAATAAATTTTTGGGCCACTTGGTGTGCTCCTTGTAAAAAAGAGATGCCATCTTTGGATAAACTTAAAACTTTAAATGAATTTAAAAATATCAATATCATTCCAATTAATATTGGTGGTGACAGTTATAAAAAATCAAAAGAGTTTTTCGAAGAAATCAAAATTAAGAATTTAGATATATTTACAGGATCTGGACCAGAGTTTTCACAGTTATTTAAGCTACGAGGATTACCCACAACAATTTTAATAGACCAAAATGGTTTTGAAGTTGGAAGAATTGTTGGCTATATTGACTTTAATGATAAATCATTACTTGATTGGTTGCCAAAAAATTTATGAAATTTTTATTAAATACAACAATAATTAAACCAGAAAATAATGAGAAAGTAAAAAGTGCAGTCATTTTACTTCATGGTTATGGAGGTGATGGCAAAGACATCAGTATGCTTACTTTAAATTGGAAAAGATTTTTAAAAAATACAGTTTTTTTATGTCCTGATGCACATGAAGTGTGCAGCATAAATCCAACTGGTTTTCAATGGTTTGATTTAAATAATGAAGATCTAGAATATACTCTTCAAGAGTCTAAAAAGGCAGAAAATGTTTTAAATAGTTATATTTCAGAAGTAAGTAATTTTTTTAATTTAGAATATTCACAAATTTGTGTTTCTGGTTTCAGTCAAGGATGCATGATGTCATTAAATATTGGTCTAACATCAGAAAAAGAATTTAGTTGTATTGTAGGGTTTTCTGGAAGAATTATAAACATGAAAGATCTTTCTCCAAGAATTAAAAATAAAACTAATATTTTAATGATACATGGTCAAAATGATCAAATCGTCCCCCCAAATAATTTACTTGAAGCTAAAGATTTTTTTATCAGAAATAAAATTAAAATTGAAACTTTAATGATTAAAAACTGTGATCACCATATACCTATGGAAGCATCAAGTGCGGCATTAAACTTTATTAAAAAAAAAATAATTAATTAATAAATCCTTAATATATAATTAGTAAAGTTGATTAAAAATATATTTAATGTATGTTTTAATTATGATTAAGCTTTCAGATCAAAATATTTCGCTAGAAAAATGTCCAGCCTTAGTTTTAAATGCAGATTATAGACCTTTAAGTTATTATCCACTTTCATTATGGAGCTGGCAAGATTCAATTAAATCTGTTTTCTTAGATAGAGTTTCTATTGTTAGTTATTATGACAGACAAATCAGAAGTCCTTCGTTTAGTATGAAACTTCCAAGTGTAATCGCTCTTAAATCATACATTAGACCTCAATCAAATCCTAACTTTACAAGGTTTAATGTATTTTTAAGAGATAAGTTTAGCTGTCAATATTGTGGAAGCAAAAATGAATTAACCTTTGATCACTTACTGCCAAGATCAAAAGGTGGAAAAACTAATTGGGATAATGTTGTAACAGCTTGTTCATCCTGTAATGTTAAAAAGGGAGGAAGACTAATAAAGAACTCAGGTATGACATTAAATCAATGGCCTTTTCAACCTACCACAGAAGATCTTCATAAAAATGGAAAGAATTTTCCACCTAACTTTTTACATAAAAGTTGGATGGACTATTTGTATTGGGATGTTGAACTTGAACCGTAACTAAATTTTTTCAGAGATTTTTATAGCAACCTTAGAACCAGTTTTAATTATTTTATCCATAATTGAATATACACCCTTTTTTGTAGCACCCTTCTCGTAGGCTATATCTTTATGGTCTAATTCATCTTGTCTAAATTTTGTTATTTTTTCCTTTAAATCCTTTTCATCTCCTTCTATTTGGTCAATTTGGCTTTTATAATGTTTGTCTATTACCTCCTCGACAGAGGCCGTACATAACATCGCTGCTTTTTTTCCAAGTATCGTTGAACCAAATCCAAGACCTAGTCCAAGCAAATCCCATAATGGTAGTAATTTTGTTGGTTTTATATTTCTTTTTTTTATTTCATCCTCAAAAAAATTTGAGTGTTCCTCCTCATGCTTCTTCATTTCACCAATGATTTTTTTCAAATCATCATTTTTTACAATAGTATTTAAAGCAAGCAGTTGACCCTCATAAATTTTAATTGCACCTCTTTCTCCAGCATGATCTACTCTTATAAATTCTTCTAATTTTTTTTTATTAGTTTTTTTCATAAACCAATATTCTAATAGAAAAAATAACAATTAAAATTGATAAAATTGTATTAATTGCCGCTAGTGAAATTCCAAGAATTTTGAAAGTAGCATCTTTACAGTTAACAGGCATAGTTTTGTTAAGAGACTCTAGTAATTTCGATTTATTTAAAATATCTGATGATCCATTTGTACAGGCTGATAGCTCATCAAATATACTATTCTCAATTCCAAAATGATACCCAGATAGTATAGCGCCCAAAGCAAATATCATAATTGTAACTATTAAAATTTGATCATTATTCGAATAATTAAACCCGATAAAGCTTACAAATATTGCAGCCAGGTAAGGTAACCTTTGATAAATACATAACTTACAGGGTTGATACTGCAA
>QBYG01000037.1 GCA_003282945.1 Pelagibacteraceae bacterium AG-325-E23 | reverse complement strand
TAATAATAATGGGGTTTTTTATTTTTAAATTACCATGATAAAATTTTTTTCAGTGCATAAATCAAGCCAATTGAGCTATTAGTACTGGTCAGCTGCACGCATTACTGCGCTTCCACATCCAGCCTATCAACGTGGTGGTCTACCACGGCTCTATAGGAAGAACTAGTTTTGAGGTGAGTTTCCCGCTTAGATGCTTTCAGCAGTTATCTCGTCCGTACTTAGCTACCCGGCACTGCAGCTGGCGCTACAACCGGTCCACCAGTGGTACGTCCATCCCGGTCCTCTCGTACTAGGGACAGCTCCTCTCAATTCTTCTACACGCATAGCAGATAGGGACCGAACTGTCTCACGACGTTCTGAACCCAGCTCACGTACCACTTTAATTGGCGAACAGCCAAACCCTTGGGACCTGCTCCAGCCCCAGGATGTGATGAGCCGACATCGAGGTGCCAAACACTGCCGTCGATATGAGCTCTTGGGCAGTATCAGCCTGTTATCCCCGGCGTACCTTTTATCCGTTGAGCGATGGCCCTTCCACTCAGAACCACCGGATCACTATGACCGACTTTCGTCTCTGCTCGACTTGTCAGTCTCACAGTCAGGCAAGCTTATGCCATTGCACTCTACGAACGATTTCTGACCGTTCTGAGCTTACCTTCGCACGCCTCCGTTACTATTTGGGAGGCGACCGCCCCAGTCAAACTACCCACCATACAATGTCTTGATGCCGGATAACGGCTATCAGTTAGATGCCAAGAAAAACAAAAGAGGTATTTCACTGGTGACTCCACGATAACTAACGCCATCGCTTCAATGTCTCCCTCCTATGCTAAATATGTTTTTCCTAACACCAATGTAAAGTTGCAGTAAAGGTGCACGGGGTCTTTCCGTCTAACTACGCGAACTCCGCATCTTCACGGAGAATTCAATTTCACTGAGTTGATGTTGGAGACAGCGGAGAAATCGTTACGCCATTCATGCAGGTCGGAACTTACCCGACAAGGAATTTCGCTACCTTAGGACCGTTATAGTTACGGCCGCCGTTTACTGGGGCTTCAGAAATGAGCTTGCACCCATCGCATTAACCTTCCAGCACCGGGCAGGCGTCAGACCCTATACATCCACTTACGTGTTAGCAGAGCCCTGTGTTTTTGATAAACAGTCGCTTCTCCCTGGCTTGTGCCACCTTTTAATGGTTGCCCAAAAAAAGGTCTTCTTTATCCCGAAGTTACAGAAGCATTTTGCCGAGTTCCTTCAACATCATTCTCTCAAGCGCCTAAATATACTCTATTAATCCACCTGTGTCGGTTTAGGGTACGGTCTTAATGATGGAGCTATTTCCTGGGACTTTTTCGCGGCGTATTCAATCCATTAAGAACACACAACTTACAAAATCCGTCACTACCATCAGGTTAAGGAATATTAACCTTATTTCCATCGACTACGGCTTTCGCCCTCGTCTTAGGGGCCGACTAACTCTGCGCGGATTAACCTTGCGCAGAAACCCTTGGATTTTCGGCGAAGAAGTTTTTCACTTCTTTAATCGTTACTCATGTCAGCATTCGCACTTCTGATACCTCCAGGATCCCTCACGGGTATCCCTTCACAGGCTTACAGAACGTTCCGCTACCGCTTATAAAGTTCGAAAACTTTATAAACCCACAGATTCGGTATGTGATTTTAGCCCCGTTACATCTTCGGCGCAGAAACTCTATTAGACCGGTGAGCTGTTACGCTATCTTTAAAGGATGGCTGCTTCTAAGCCAACCTCCCGGCTGTTAAGGAATTTCCACATCCTTTCACACTTAATCACAATTTTGGGACCTTATCTGGTGGTCTGGGCTCTTTCCCTCTCGACCATGGACCTTAGCACCCACAGTCTGTCTGTTGAAGAACTACGTTTAGCATTCGGAGTTTTATTAGGTTTGGTAAGAATCTCTTCCCCCTAGCCCATTTAGTGCTCTACCTCTAAACGCATATTTATTCAACGCACTACCTAAATAGTTTTCGCGGAAAACCAGCTATCTACGAATTTGGTTGGCCTTTCACCCCTTACCACAAGTCATCCAAAGACTTTTCAACGTCAACTGGTTCGGTCCTCCGGCAAGTGTTACCTTGCTTTCAACCTGCTCATGGTAAGCTCATTCGTTTTCGGGTCTAATTCATAAAACTAATCGCCCTATTAAGACTTGCTTTCGCTGCGCCTACACCTAGATGGCTTAAGCTTGCTTTATAAATTAAGTCACTGACCCATTATACAAAAGGTACGCCGTCACTCTAAAAAGAGCTTCGACTGATTGTAGGCATGCGGTTTCAGGTTCTATTTCACTCCCCTAATAGGGGTTCTTTTCACCTTTCCCTCACGGTACTAGTTCACTATCGGTCACTGAAGAGTATTTAGGCTTAGAGGGTGGTCCCCCTATATTCGAGCAGGATTTCACGTGTCCCGCTTTACTCAAGAAACTTGTTAAACATTACTCATACGGGACTATCACCCTCTGTGGTTAGCTTTTCCAAACTATTCAAATTTTTTTAACAAATCTACTGGCCTATTCCGGTTTCGCTCGCCACTACTAACGGAATCTCAATTGATTTCTTTTCCTCCGGTTACTTAGATGTTTCAGTTCTCCGGGTTGTCTCTTTAAACCTATGTATTCAGTCTAAAGTACCACATAAAGTGGTGGGTTTCCCCATTCGGAAATTTACGGATCAAAACTTGCATACAGCTCCCCGTAACTTATCGCAGTATACCACGTCCTTCATCGGCTTTCAGTGCCAAGGCATCCGCCACACGCCCTTAAACGCTTGATTTATGCACAGAAAAAAATTCTGTGTTGAATCAAA
>QBYG01000036.1 GCA_003282945.1 Pelagibacteraceae bacterium AG-325-E23 | reverse complement strand
TTTTGATACATTTCGTCAAATTTTCCAATAAATTTACCATCTTTAATTACATAATCTTGATATGACATAAATATGTTTTTATTATAATTAATTATTAATTCAATATTTTTAATAATCTTTAATGTTAATTTAAATAAATATAAATTATCTTATGAGTTACAAAAGAATAATCGCAAGAATTGATGTTAAAGGAGAAAATCTTGTTAAGGGAATGAACCTTGAAGGTCTAAAAATTCTTGGAAAACCATGGGAATTTTCAAATTATTATTACGACAATAAAATTGATGAAATAATTTTTTTTGACACAGTAGCTTCCTTGTATGGAAGAAATAACTTGTTCAATATTGTCGAAAAGGTTTCAAAAAATATATTTATTCCTATTACAGTTGGTGGTGGCGTTAAATCTATTGATGACATAAGAAATCTTCTGAGTGCTGGAGCAGATAAGATAATTTTAAATACTAAAGCTATTCAAGACCCTACTTTTATTAATTTAGCTAGTAATATTTTTGGTTCTTCAACAATAGTAGTTAATGTTGATTTTAACTTACAATCAGATAGTTCGTACAACATGTTTATAGAAAATGGGAGACAAATTGTTAATAAAAATATCTTTAAATGGATAGACGAAGTCCAAAAAAGAGGTGCTGGAGAAATTGTTTTAACATCAATAAATAGAGATGGAACTGGCAAAGGCTATGATATGAATTTTTATGATCATATTAAAGGTAAAGTTAAAATTCCTTTAATTTTATCTGGTGGATTTGGTAGTGTAAAAGATGTTTTTGAAGTAATTAAAAATGAAGATGTTGATGCAGTCTCAATTGCATCAATGTTCCACTATTTCAAAACTAAAGATCCAAGTTTTAAAGGGGAGAGATTGTCTCCATTGTTCTTAAAAAAAAGTCTAATTAAAAAAAAAATTAAATGCCGTATTTAAAAAAAAAAATTGCTATACTTGATTATGGAGTGGGTAATATTTTTAAAATAAAGCAAGCTGTTGAATTTAATAAATTCGATTGTTTAGTTATTAAAAACTTAAATAATTTGGACAATTTTGATGGTTTGATATTGCCTGGTGTTGGTTCATTTCCACAGGCTATGAAAAAATTGAATAAAATAAATGCCAGAAACAAAATAAGAAATTTTGTAAAAAATAAAAAATTATTAGGCATATGTCTGGGTATGCAGCTTCTGATGGATATAGGTGAAGAAATCAAGTTGACTAAAGGGTTAGGTTTAGTTCCTGGGAAAGTTGTAAGATTTCCAAAACAGATTAAACCACATGTGGGTTGGAACACTGTATCTATAAATAAAAAAATAAAATACAAAGATATAAAAAATAAAAATAATTTTTTTTATTTTACTCATCAATTTATAGTAAAACCAAAAAAGGATTATATATTTGGTAAAACTAAATTTAATGGTGTAGAGTTTTGTTCAGTTATAAGAAATAATAATGTATATGGTGTTCAGTTTCATCCAGAGAATAGCACAAAGCATGGTTCAAAACTTATAGGATTAATATTTAATGATAACTAAACCAATTAGAAAACACATGGAAACCCAATTTAAAGGTCTTCCAAAAAAAGTTTTATTTTGTAAAAAATGTGTGATGTCAAATCAAAGGCCAAGAATAAAATTTAACAAAGATGGTATTTGTGGGCCTTGTCTCTACACAGAAAGAAAAAAATCTAAAGTAATTGACTACAATAAAAGGAACAAAATGCTTTTAAAACTTTTAGACAAACATAGAAAGAACAATGGAGATTACGATTGCATAGTGCCATGCAGTGGGGGCAAAGACTCTTCGACTGTGGCTCACAAACTAAAATACAAATATGGCATGAACCCACTATGTGTTACATTTTCACCACCAGTATACACTCACATAGGAACGGAAAATCTCAGAAACTTTATAGAGTCTGGTTTTGATCATAAATTAATAACACCAAATGGTAAAATTTATAAATTACTAAATAAATTATGTTTTATATATTTTGGTGATCACGAAGAACCTTTTGATAGAGGTGTTTTATCTGCACCAATTAGAGAGGCTTTTAACAATAATATAAAATTAGTTTTTTATGCTGAAAATGGTGAAGTTGAATATGGTGGAGACTCAACATTGGAAAATTTTCCAGGAATGCCTTGGGATCGTATGGAAAAGATTTACTTCAGCAGTCCGTTTGAAAAAATAATTGAAGCTGGAAAAAAAGACGGATATTTTAAAAAGTACAATATAGATCTGAAACAATCTTATAAAATACCTTTCACTTTGCCCAATATAAATGAACTTAAGAAAAAAAAAATAGAATTTCATTGGTGGAGTTTTTACAATAAATGGGTGCCACAAAATAATTTTTATTATGCGACAGAACATTGTAATTTTCAAGCAAATCCCGAAGGAAGAATGGAAGGAACTTACTCAAGATATGCACAATTAGATGATGCCACAGATAGTTTGCTTTATTATTTAATGTACATAAAATATGGAATTGGTAGAGCTACATCTGATGCTGCACATGAAATAAGAGATGGACATATTAGTAGAGAAGAGGGAGTGAGATTGGTTCAAAAATATGATGGAGAATTTCCTGAAAAAAGTTTTAAAATCTTTCTTGAGTATATGGATATTACTGAAAAAGAATTTTGGTTGATTGTAGATAGATTTAGACAACAACATATATGGAAAAAACAAAATGGTAAATGGCAAATTCGAGAACAAGTATCGTAAAAAAATAAATTTAATATGGGTAAAAAATCTCTAGTTATTGGTGGAAGCGGATTTTTAGGATCAAACATGATAGATATCCTGATTAAAAATGGTCATAAAGTGACTAATTTTGATATAAAAAAAAATAAATGGCTTCAAAAAAAAGTAAAATTTGTTAAAGGAAGCATCTTAAATGAAAAACTTATTTCTCAAATAATTAAAAATAAAGATTATGTTTTTTTATTTGCTGGCTTAAGCGATCTTGATGAGGCTTTAATAAAACCTATTGAAACAATTAGACTTAACATATTATCTACATGTTTAATTGCCAAATATTGTATAAAACACAATGTTAAAAGATTAATTTTTGCGAGTAGCATTTATGCGGGTAGCCAAGAAGGTGGTTTTTATAGCTGCAGTAAAAGAGCAGCAGAAGATTTCATATTAGAATATAGCAAGAAATATAATCTAAAATTCACAATTTTAAGATATGGTTCTTTATTTGGTAAAAGAAGCGACAACAGAAATGGTTTATACAGAATTATAATTAACGCAATTGAGAAAAACAAATTAGAGTATTATGGATTTCCAAATAATACACGAAGATACATAGATGTAATAACTGCATCAAAATTAACTTTTAAATCACTTCA
>QBYG01000035.1 GCA_003282945.1 Pelagibacteraceae bacterium AG-325-E23 | reverse complement strand
TGCTGAAGAAATAAAGAATACTCTTGTTACACTTAAACCTGTGTAAATAAGTAATATTGATGAAAGAGATAATCCCATTAATGCAGCAAAGACCCAGAAAGTTGTCTGAGCTCTTGAAGCACTCATTTTATTAATTCCAAAACTCATGTAAAACACAATTCCTAGTGGAGCTAACATTACAATCCATTTTAAACCTGATAAATAAATTGCATTCCCAAATTCTGTCAGTCCAACAATTGCTCCATTTGGATCTGTTACAACAGACATTTTAAATGATAAAAGTGCGATTATTCCGGTTAGCAAAACCCCAGTTGCCATATAGTTGTAAACTTTAAGCATGTAGGCTCTTAAGCCTTCATCCATAACAACAGTTTGTTTGGCTGTTGTTGCTTTATTTAAAATATTATCTTTATTGAATTCCATATTATTTATATAAGATTTTTTTTTAAGATTTTCAAGTCGTCAAAATAAATGTAACAAATACTACATAAATTATGAATTATAAAAAACTAGGAAATACAGACCTAAATGTGAGTACAATTTGTCTTGGGACAATGACTTGGGGTGAACAAAATACCCAAAATGAGGCATTTGAGCAAATGGATTACTCTTTAGATAATGGAGTAAATTTTTGGGATACAGCTGAGTTATATGCCGTCCCCCCAAAAGCAGAAACATATGGTTATACTGAAACTATTATTGGGAATTGGTTTGAAAAAACAAAAAAAAGAAAAGACATAATACTGGCGTCCAAAGTCGGTGGTCCTAGCAGAAAATATATGAGAAATGGAGAGAACAGCTTCACTGGAAAGAATTTAGAGGATGCACTGCATGGAAGTCTAAAGAGATTAAAAACAGATTATATTGATCTTTATCAATTGCATTGGCCTGAAAGAAACGTAAATAACTTTGGAAGATTGGGCTATGAACACAAAGAAAATGACTGGAATAAATTTGAAGATGTTTTGGAAAATTTAAAAAAATTTATTGAGGAGGGCAAAATAAGGTATGTTGGTTTGTCAAATGAAACCCCATGGGGAGTTATGAATTATCTTCAACTTTCTAAAGACAAAGATCTACCAAGAATGATGTCAATTCAAAATCCATACAGTTTATTAAATCGGTCTTATGAAGTTGGTTTAGCGGAGGTGTCTATAAGAGAAAATATAGGATGTTTGTCTTATTCACCTTTGGCCAGTGGTTATTTAACAGGAAAATATAGAAATAAACAATTTCCAATAGGATCAAGGATGGAAAGGGATTTTGATTTTTGGACAAGGTATAGAAAACCAAATACATCTGAGGCAGTAGAGGAATATTACAAAATTAGTCAAAAATTTGATCTAGATATGAGTCAGATGTCTATTAAATTCTGTGAAGTACAAGACTTTATGACTAGTGTAATTATTGGAGCAACAACTATGGAGCAGTTGAAAACTAACGTAGAAAGTGTAAAAGTGAATCTTGATAGTGAAGTAATAAAAGAAATAAATAATGTTCAAAAAAAATACCCTAATCCATGTCCTTAATTAAAAGAATATTTGTAAAAACATTAATATTATCAGTATTTTCAATATCTTTTGCTCAGTCTGAAGATTTAACAAAATTAGGTACATTTAAAGATTGGAATGCAGTTACAGTTTTTAACGAAACTGGAAAAATATGTTTTGCTTATTCAGTTCCAGTTAGACAATCTCCTAAAGCGAGTAATAGAGAGGCTAGATTATTTGTATCATTTAGACCTGAAGACAAAATTTCAGACGAAGTGAGCATAACATCTGGTTACGATTTTAATCCACAAAATGCAATTTTAGCTACATCAGGTAAGTCTAAATTTGAATTTGATTTACCACAAAATAAATTTGCTTGGATTTCTAGCGGAAAAACAGAACAAAAAATAATTAAAAGAATGAAAAAGGCATCTAGACTAATGATAACTGCTTATAAACAAAGTGGTACTCAAACTACTGATGACTATTCATTAATGGGATTTACAAAAGCTTATAACGCCGCAAAAAAAAGCTGCACTTAAATGAAAAAACAAAAGAAGATTGTGCTCGCCTATTCAGGTGGTTTGGATACATCTATAATTCTTAAATGGCTTCAAGAAAATTATGATGCTGAAGTAATAGCCTACACAGCAGATGTTGGGCAGGAGATGGATAAAAAAAAAATTATAAAGAATGCAAAAAAATTAGGAGTAAAAAAAATTATCATCCAAGATCTAAAAAATATTTTTGTTAAAGATTATGTCTACCCAATGATAAGAGGTCATGCTCTTTATGAAGGTGTTTATTTGTTAGGAACATCAATTGCAAGACCACTTATTGCAAAAGATCAAATTAGAGTTGCAAAGAAATTCGATGCTTATGCTGTTTCCCATGGTTCAACAGGAAAAGGAAATGATCAAGTGAGATTTGAACTTGGATATCATTACTTTGGTCCTAAAATTAAAATAATTGCTCCATGGAGAATATGGAAATTAAAATCAAGAACAGATCTCATTAATTATGCAAAAAAACATGGAATACCAATCCCTAAAGATAAAAAGGGAGCGCCGCCATTCTCAGTAGATGATAATTTATTCCATACCTCAACAGAGGGTAAAGTTTTAGAAAATCCAAAAAATTCTGCACCTGAATTTATATTTCAAAGAACAACTACCCCTGAAAAAGCCCCAAATAAGGCAAGTTTTATAACAATTAATTATAAGAACGGCGATCCAGTTGGTCTGAATGGAAAAAAATTATCTCCAGCGAAAGTTTTGGATAAACTCAATCAATTAGCCGGCAAAAATGGAATTGGGAGAGTAGATTTAGTTGAAAATAGATTCATTGGAATAAAATCGAGAGGAGTTTATGAAACTCCAGGAGGAACATTATTGCTTTTGGCACACAGAGCTATGGAGTCTGTAACTCTAGATAAAGACACAATGCACAAGAAAGATGAGGTTATGCCAAGATATGCAGAGCTTATTTATAATGGTTATTGGTATTCTAAGGAAAGATTTAAACTACAAAAAATAGTCGATCTAAAAAGAAATAAAGTAAATGGATCAGTTAAACTAAAACTTTACAAAGGTAATATTACAATTCAATCGAGACAAACCTCAAGTAATGCTTACTCAATGAAAAAAGTCTCTTTCGAGGAAAATAAAACTTTCAATAAATCAAACGTTGAAAGATTTATTAACTTTCATAAGAAAAAATTAAGATAATAAAAAAATGGAATTAAAAGCTACAAGAGCTGCGGCTATTCAAAATTTAGAAAATTTTGTTGAAAATAATCTTGGTGAATATTCAACTCTTAGAAATTTTGACTTTGGACCCAATAAACGATCGAATATATCTTGCTTATCGCCTTATATAACACATGGGATAATTAATGAAAAGGAGGTGATAAAAAAATCACTAGATAAGTTTTCTTTTTCAAAAAATGAAAAATTTTTTCAAGAAGTTCTATGGAGAACTTATTGGAAAGGATGGATGGAACTTAGATCTGGAGTATGGGATGATTATTTATCAAATTTAAAAAGAATAAAAGAAGAGTTTAAAGATAATAAAAGTTACTTAAATGCCATTGAAGGTAAAACTAACATTGAATGTTTTAATGAGTGGGTAAATGAATTAAAGACTTATAATTATTTGCATAATCATACCAGAATGTGGTTTGCGAGCATTTGGATATTTACACTAGACCTACCTTGGCAACTTGGTGCAGAATTTTTTATGCAACACTTGTATGATGGTGATACTGCATCAAATACTCTAGGTTGGCGTTGGGTTGCAGGTATTCAAACTCAAGGAAAACATTATCTTGCAAGTGAATGGAATATAAAAAAATTTACAAATAATAGATTTGAAAATATAAATCTTAACGAAAATGCACCCCCAATAATAAGTGATAAAAATTATACTATTCTTCATAAAACTTTTGAAAATCCAATAAATATTGAAGAGAAAAACTTACTAGTTTTTGAAAATAATTTGGCATTTGAAATCACTGACTTTGCAGATCAAAAATTTAAAAAAATTTTA
>QBYG01000034.1 GCA_003282945.1 Pelagibacteraceae bacterium AG-325-E23 | reverse complement strand
AAAAATTTTAAAAAAAAATAATTATGATTTTCTTAATCACTCTTTTTATATGAATAAAAAAAAATTTGAATTAAATATCAAATATTTTGAAAAACTTGTAATGATTAATAATAATGATTTTGGTATTTTGTATACTATACTCAAACTTTCAGTTAAAAATCTTAATCATAGCCTTTTTTCAAGAACTCTAGAAATAATGAATAATAGCCTTGATAATATTCAAGGTGATCCAGTTATAGAACTTTCTGAAATTTTAAATAAATCTTCTAGATCAAAAAAGATAAAAAAAATATTTTGTCAGAAATATATTTATAAAATTATTAATAATTCGAAATATAAAAAAACAAAAAAAATATTTTTGCGTGATTTTGTAGATTACAAGCTGTTTGGTAAATGTTTAAAAATTTCTATGTTTAAAAAGATTTTTAAAATAAAGGATTACTATGAATTAGCATGGTTTGCAAAAAATATAATAAATTCAAGTTATAGAAATGTGGGAAAAAAATTTTTAGTAAACAGTCTTACTTTGAGAAAAAATGAAATACATAATGAATTTGTTGCTAATATATTAATAAAAAATAACTTCAATTCTTTGGCTTTTAAAATACTAGA
Organism: Pelagibacteraceae bacterium AG-325-E23; assembly: GCA_003282945.1. Lineage (GTDB taxonomy): Bacteria > Pseudomonadota > Alphaproteobacteria > Pelagibacterales > Pelagibacteraceae > Pelagibacter. The sequence goes on along the minus strand of QBYG01000034.1, from coordinate 3,446 downwards.
TCAATCTAAACATAAAAGATTTTATGATAAGAATTTTATTTTAATATATTATTTTTCTAAACTAAGAAAAAATATGAAAAATATTAAATATAAATTAACTATGAATTTCTTTTCTAATAGCGATAGTTTATATAATGATTTACCAAGTTGGAGATAAGTGAAACAATATAAATTAGATAAAAATAAACATTATAAAAATATAAAGAAAGAAATAAAAAACCGATTAAAGCTTAGATTTAAATGTAATTGGATAGAAGTATTGAAAAAACTTGAGAGTGGAAGAAATTATAATTTTAAAAATGATTTAGATTTTATGACTAAAATAGAATTTGAGTTGACTCAAATACTAAAGCAAATAATAAAAAAATCATTTAAATCTATTGAATTTCCAGCAAATATAAGAATAAGTCATAATAAACCACCAAAAGGTTATCTTCAAAGACCATACGCTACAGACAATATACATCAGGATTCTTGGTCAGGAGAACCATCTGACTCATACATTTTTTTTATGTATATATTTTTATATAAGAAATGTTCATATATGAAAATGTTTTATAAAAATTCAAAACTAAATCGTCGTAGAAAAACTTTAAAAAGTTATAAAGAATTAAAAATAAATGAAAATGATTTAAAAAAATATGATTTTTCAAAAAAATCAGGAAATGCAATTTTATTTGATACAAACACTCCTCATAAAAGTGTTCGAGGTAAAAATGGTATAAGAATTAGTTTAGATGTTAGGTTTAGATTAAAAAACCCTTATATCAAAAACAAACAAATATATTCTATCAAAGAATTTTCAACAAACAAAATTTTAAAACAAGGGAAATTTTGGCACCCTCCAACAAAAAAATTATCTACTTTTAAAAATAAATTAAATTATGAATACGAGAAAATTCAGGAGATAGGTGATGCTAAAGCACTAAACTTAAGAAGTAATTATTTAAAATATTTTGAGTATCAATGAAACATATTATTGTTGCTTGTAGCCCTGGAAGAAGTGGATCAACTAGTTTATATAAAAATATAAGTGAAATTTTTAATAAAAATAATCACACTGGAAATGCTTATCATCACGATATAAAAGATCCAAGATTATTACATAATTTATATCATAGCTACAAAACTAAAAAAGATATCAAATACCTTCTTAAGATAAGAAAAGTAATATCAAAATGGAAAAAAGGTAATTGTTATGTAGGAGCAAGCTATTCACATATATTGGATGAAGTATTAAAAATACATAAAGGAAATGTCAAATTAATTTATCTGAAGAGAAACCAGCAAGATTGGTTAAAATCATTTGTTAAAGAAGTTAAAAAATTTCCATGGAGTCACGGAAATTATTCAAGTAAAAAAATAAAAAAAATTGAATATAAAATTGCAGCCTTTCATTATGGTGAGATGACAAAAAAAAAATGGGAAAAACTTTCTTTAAAAAAAAAATCTATTTGGTTTTACAAAAAGAATTTAAATTTATTTAATATCAATAAAAATAAATCATCTAAACATATTATTGTAAATACTGAAAATCTTTCTAGTCAAAAAATGACCCAAAAAATAACGACTTTTCTTAACTCAAATTGGAAGTCGGTAAAAAATACATATCGAGTAAATTTATCAAAAATTGACTTTGAGGATTTTAACAATGAGGATAAAGTTATTTTATCAAGGTTTTACAATAATTTTGATTTTTTAAATTTCGCTAAAAATCCTCTAGAGGCTGAAAAATACATAAGTAATAAAATAATTGATGGTTTTATTAATAAAAGAACTTATGAGCACAGTAAAATTAATACTAAGCAATTTAAAAATTATCTTTTAAATCTAAAACGCACTGAAAAAAAAGCAAGGAAATTATTGAATGAAAAAAAATAAAAATTTGAAATGGTCAACTTGGCCCAAATATGACAAAAAAAATTTCAAAGCTTTGAAAAATACTTTTAAAAAAAATTCTTTAGTAGCTTGGGGTGATAAAAAGGGACTATTCAAAAATTCAACAGTGGGAAAATTAGAAAAAAAATTTTCAAGTTTTGTAAATTCTAGGTATTCAAAAGGAGTAGGTAACGCAACTCAAGGGCTTCATTTAGCACTTGCTGCGTTAAATATAAAATTAGGAGATGAAGTAATTGTTTCAGTATATTCATTTATATCAAGTGCATCATGTATTTTAATGCAAAATGCGACACCAGTATTTGTTGATATTGAAAAGGAAACTTTAATACCAAGTTTAGAAAGTATAAAAAAAAAAATTACCATTAGAACAAAAGCCTTAATTATTACAAATTTATTTGGATATGCTGAGGATTTAAGTAAAATTATAAAATTTTGTAAAGATAAAAAAATATTTCTTATTGAAGATGCATCTCATGCACACGGCTCTTTTTTTAAAAAACAACATGTGGGCACTTTTGGCGATATTGGGGTATTTAGTTTTAATGAAAGAAAAGTTTTGCCAGGAGGAGATGGAGGAATGATAGTTACTAATAAAAAAAAAATATCAGATAAGTTATATAGACTAAGATCCTTTGGTGATAATGATTTAAGTTATAATTTCAGATTAGGAGAGTTAAATGCAGCAATAATATTAAGTAAATTATCAAATTTAAAGCAAGAGATCAGCCTTAGAAGAAAATATTCAATAAAATTATCCAAAATTCTCGGCAATGATCTTTTTTTAAAAGTTAGGTTGCCAAAAAAAAACACTTCATGCTCTTTTTATAGATTAATTTTAGAGGTAAATAATAAAATTTCAAAAAAGCATATTTTCAATTTTGTTAATTATATGCGAAGGAATAAAATTCCATTAAATTTTACATGGAAGCCTTTGAATATACACTCTCATTTTAATGATAAAATATATTTAGTAAATGGTATAAAAAAATCTTTCATTTTAAAAAACTTTAAGACTAAGAACAATTTGGATTATAAAAATCAAAAATATCCAGTAGCTAAAGATTTGCTAACCAGAATTTTAGAATTAGAAATCCATCCACCTTTATCAAGTAAAAATATCATCCATTTTAAAAAAATGGTAAAGAAATTTTTATTAGCCAATAATTTAAATACTTATGAGCAAAAAATTATATAAATATATTTACTTTCACACAAAGAGATTAGTCTTAAAATTTATCATTTTTAATTTTGTTATTATACTACGTGTATTTAATTTTTTATTTAAAATTAGAATTGGTGGTGTCGATTTAAGTAGTTTTGGTCAACTTATATTTTTTGAGTATTATTTAGTAAAAAAGAAAGTATTAAAATCAAAAAGTTTAGATATTATCTATTGTTATAATTCTTTCAAAAATATTGGTAATAACTATACAAAAGTTTTTTTTAGTAGATATTTTTCACTCCTACCATTTGGAAATTTTCTTGAAAAAATAAATAGTCTAAATTCTAATTACAAAGGTTTTGAGAAAAGCACAATAAATTTTGGT
>QBYG01000033.1 GCA_003282945.1 Pelagibacteraceae bacterium AG-325-E23 | reverse complement strand
TAGATTTTCTATTAAAACTTTCTTCTAATTTAAAATTTGGATTTATTAATTTCTGAATTTCTCTCCACATAGTACGATCATTATTTGTTAAGAAGGAAAGTGCCGATCCTTCTTTACCAGCTCTACCTGTTCTACCAACTCTGTGAATATAATCCTCAGGTACTTGTGGTAGATCATAATTTATTACATGTTGGATTAATGGAATATCTAATCCTCTTGCAGCAACGTCAGTTGCAACTAGAATTCTACTTTTGCCAGATCTGAAACTTCTAATAACTCTGTCTCTTTTACTTTGTCTTAGATTTCCATGAATTGCTTCTGCAGAATGAGCATCATATTTTAATCTCTTTACAATTTTATCTGCACCATGTTTTGTTTTGACAAAAACTAATATTGAACCTTGTCTCTCAACTAATTGATTGATTAATTCATGGTATTTTTTATCTGGAGTTATTTGAAAAGTTTCTTGTTTAATTTTCTCTATCGGAGTTGAAACTGATCCAACTGAAATTCTTTCTGGTTTTCGCAAATATTTTTCAGAAATTTTTAATATATTATTTGGCAAAGTGGCTGAAAATAATAATGTTTGATGTTCCTTTGGGATAAATTTTAAAATTATTTCAATTTGAGGCGTAAACCCCATATCAAGCATTCTATCAGTTTCATCTAAAACTAAGTAATTAACTCTTGTTAAATTTAAGCTTTTTCTTTTTAAGTGATCGTTAATTCTACCTGGTGTTCCAACAATTATTCGAGCTCTTTTATTTAACTGTCTTAGTTGTTTTTGCATACTTTCTCCACCAATTAAAAGAGCATTGCCAATTCTTATATCTCCTAAAGTGAGTTTAGATATCGTACCCATTACTTGACTAGCCAATTCTCTCGTTGGGCATATGATTAAGGCCATTGCATTTTTATTAATGATCAATTTATTTATAAGTGGAATAGTAAAAGCTAAAGTTTTGCCCGTACCAGTTTGTGCGGTTCCAAGAACATCTTTTCCCTCAAGTGCAATGGGTATTGCTTGAGATTGAATTGGTGTAGGTGTGATAAAATTTGAATACTTAATTGAATTCTTTAGTTTGTTTACTATGTCTAATTCATTAAAGTTTTTCATGCTTGATTCTTTTAAAGATATAAAGAAAATGCATATATGTTCTAATGCCAATTACAATAAATCATTTATTTAAGTCTTTGAGAATGCTTATAATTGACATAAACTGGACACTTTGAAACTTGTAAGAAACCAATATAGTTAATATAATTAGTTCATATGCTCTCTTTTATAATACCATTTATAGTCCTGATTTTAGTAGTTGTTTTCATACACGAATATGGCCATTATTATTTTGCAAAAAGATATGGAGTTGGTGTAACGGACTTTTCAATAGGTTTTGGCAGAGAGTTGATTGGTTGGAATGATAAATCGGGAACTAGATGGAAAATTTGTTGGATACCTCTTGGAGGCTATGTCAAATTTTTTGGTGACAGAAATGTATTTTCTCAAGCTGATCAAGAAGAATTATTAAAAAAATATAACAAAGAGGACCAAGAAAAACTCTTTGTAACAAAACCTTTGTATCAAAGGTCTTTAATTGTAGCGGGTGGGCCAATAGCAAATTTCGTTTTAGCAATATTTATTTTTTTATTCATATACATGTTTGCTGGAAAAGACTTTACGCCAGCAGTTATTGACGAAGTTCAAAAAGATAGCCCAGCAGAAGTAGCGGGAATGCAAAAAAATGACGTGATACTTGAAATAGACAACAATAAAGTTGAGAGTATACTCGACGTTTCTAAACTGATTTTAATGTCAACATCTGAGATAGTTGATTTCAAAATTTCTAGATATGATCAAGAGGTATTATTAAAGGTTAAACCAAAAATTGTTGCAGGCGTTGATAATTTAGGAAATAAAATTAATAAAAGAATAGTTGGTATTAAACTAAGTCCATACAATAATGAAATAAATCATAAGCGATTAGGGCCAGCAAATGCTTTAATAGAGTCTGTTAAAGAAGTATATTTTGTTACTACTTCATCTCTTAAATATATGGGGTCAATGCTTACTGGATCTGGAGATAGCTCACAATTAGGTGGACCAATTAGAATAGCAAAGATTTCAGGACAAGTGGCTGAATTTGGAATATTGCCATTTATTAGTATGATGGCCTATATATCGATAAGTTTAGGCCTAATTAACCTTTTTCCAATACCACTTTTAGATGGGGGCCATTTAATGTTTTATGCATTTGAAAAGGTTTTAGGAAAGCCATTAAGTCAAAAAACACAGGAGGGTTTTTTTCGAATCGGAATGTTTTTATTGTTAACTTTAATGTTTTTTGCAACATTCAATGACCTTAAAGATTTAGGCTTATTTTAAGGGGATTTTCTAACGTTAAAAAAGCTATATAAATCAATACTTATTTACAACTATATGTTGTGGTAAATTTAATTAGAGACACAAAAAAAAAGCTTGAATTATCAACGATTTTGTTAAGTATATAAATATAACCTTTAAAACCGGAGCTAAAATGAATAAAAAACAACTTATAGCAAAATTAGCAGGGTCATTAAATCAAAGTAAAGCTGATGCTGAGCGTACATTTGATACGATTACCAACACTATATTGGACGCTTTAAAAGGCGACGATAATGTTAAAATTGCTGGTTTTGGAACATATAAAGTGGCTAAAAGAAAAGCCCGAATTGGTCGAAATCCAAGAACCGGAGAACAAATCCAAATCGCTGCTTCTCAAAAGGTAAAGTTTTTACCTGCAAAAGCACTTAAAGAAGTTTTCAATAAATAAACTTTTTAAAACAGCCTTTATTAAAAATTAGAATTTAATAAAGGCTGTTTTTTTATACAAGTATATGTTGTACTACATGCAAATACTGCATATCTCTTTTAAATAACAATCAATAGTTTTTAGTTTTATTAAATTTATAACAACCTCTTTAATTAAACGGAGGTGAAATGGTTAAACTTTTAAAAAAACTGGCTGGTCCTTTAGTAAGTTTATTTTTCCTACTAAATATGACTAGTGCAGGTTATGCTGAAACTACGGTTTCAGCTGAAGTTGGTTTCATATTCAATACATTTCTTTTCTTGGTTTGTGGTTTCTTAGTAATGTTTATGGCAGCAGGTTTTGCCATGCTCGAATCAGGGATGGTAACATCAAAAAGTGTATCAGTAATATGTGCCAAAAATATCGGATTATTTTCAATAGCTGGAATTATGTTCTGGATGGTTGGATATAATTTAGCATACGGAATTCCAGAAGGTGGATACATTGGAAGCTTTACTCCATGGTCTGATGCAAGTTCAGTGGATACTGGATATGCAGATGGATCTGATTGGTATTTCCAAATGGTTTTCTGTGCAACAACAGTTTCAATTGTATCTGGAACATTAGCTGAAAGAATTAAATTATGGCCGTTCTTTTTATTTGCGGCTATTCTATCAGGAATTATCTATCCAATAGTTATGGGTTGGCAGTGGGGAGGTGGCTGGTTAGCAGCTGCTGGTTTCTCAGACTTTGCTGGTTCAACACTAGTTCACTCAACTGGAGGTGCAGCAGCATTAGCTGGAGCAATTCTTTTAGGAGCTAGAACTGGTAGATTTGATAAATCTGGAGCAGCCAAACCTATGAAGCCATTTGCAGCGTCTTCTGTACCATTGGTAACAGTTGGTGTATTTATTTTATGGCTAGGTTGGTTCGGATTTAATGGTGGATCACAATTAGCAATGGGAACATTTGATGACGCAGTAGCAGTATCAAATATTTTCATTAACACAAACTTAGCAGCCTGTGGTGGTGTATTAGCAGCTGGTGCAATAACAAGATTAATGTCAGGTAAAACTGATGTCATTCAAATGCTTAACGGAGCAATTGGTGGTCTTGTTGCAATTACAGCTGAACCATTAATGCCTTCACCGCTAGCAGCAATTCTTATAGGTGCGATTGGTGGAATAATAGTTGTCTTCGGAACTAAATTATTATTCTCACTAAAAATTGATGATGTAGTAGGTGCAGTACCTGCCCACTTGTTTGCTGGAATTTGGGGAACTTTAGCAGTTCCACTAACTAACGGTGATGCATCATTCGGAGCGCAGCTTCTAGGAGTAATTTCAATCAATGCATTTGTATTTGTAGTATCTCTAATAGTATGGGGAATTATGAAGAGTACAATGGGTATTAGATTGAGCAAAGAAGCAGAAAGACTTGGTACAGATGTTACAGAGTCTGGAGTAATCGCATACGCAATAAGAGACTAAAGAATAACTATCTCTCTCTCTATAGTTGACTAAAGGCCCCTTAAATGGGGCCTTTTTTTTAGTAATTTTTTATGAAGTCTAAAACCTCTGCAGCATGGCCCGCTGCTTTAACGTTTCTCC
>QBYG01000032.1 GCA_003282945.1 Pelagibacteraceae bacterium AG-325-E23 | reverse complement strand
TATCACCCTAAAGATTTAATGAGATGTCCCATACATTTTTGCATAGGTCAGGAATCAGTGCCCTCCGTATTAAATAGTTTAATGAAAAAAAATGATATCTTATTTTCTCATCACAGGTCTCATGGATATTATTTTGCAAAAGACTGTTCATTAAAAGAAATGATAGCTGAGCTTTATGGAAAAGCCACAGGTGCAAATAAAGGCTTTGCTGGTTCTCAAGATATATCAAATCATAAAAACCACTTTTATGCAGGAGCAATATTAGCTGGATCAATTGGAATTGCCATAGGAGCAGCTTTTGCAATTAAATATAAAAAAACAAAATCAAAAGTAGTTGTAGCTTTCGGAGAAGGGGCTTTAGATCAGGGTATATTTTGGGAATCTATTAATTTTGCAGCTTTATATAATTTACCAATATTATTTATATGTGAAAATAATCTTTATGCCACTTATTCAAAATTAAAAGATAGGGTTCATAATTTTGATGTATGTAAAAAAATTGAATCGTTTGGTGTTAAGGCTGAACAAGTTTTTGGTAATGACGTTATTCAAGTTTATAATAAAATAAAAACTAAATATAAGTCTTTAGATAATCAACCATTTTTTTTAGAAACAATTACTTATAGACAATCTAGCCATGTTGGCCCTGAAAACGATTCTATTAATTACAGAGAAATTTCAGAAATAAATAAATGGAAAAAGCTTTGTCCTATAAATTATTTAGAAAAAGAATTAAAAATTTCACGAAAATATAAGGAGTTACTTGATAAAAAAATTGATAAAGAATTGAGAAAGGCTTTTGAATTTGCAGATAAATCAAAGTTTTTTAAGGTAAAAAATTGGGAAAATTTGAATGTCTCAAAACAAGCAAAAAAAGGTTTTAAAATTAAAGAATTGGATCATTACAATTACAGTAAAAAAGATACAATACCTGAGCCATATTAGAATGTTAAAAAACATAACTTTTTCCCAAGCGATAAAAGAAGGTCTTGATCAGTCAATGAGAAAAGAGAAAAATGTAATTATATTAGGACAACTTGTAGATAAACATGCTGGTATTTTTGGAACAACGAGTGGATTAGTTAAAAAATATGGAAAAAAAAGAGTTGTAGATTTTCCAATTGCTGAAAGTTTGATGACAAGCAGCACAATAGGCATGTCATTAACTGGATTAAAACCTGTAATTATTCATCAAAGGTTAGATTTTTCAATTTATGCAATGGATGCGCTGATAAATTGGATATCTTTATGGAAGTTTAAGTCGGGTGGAAAATCAGATTTATCATTAACAATTAGAGCTATAATCGGAAAAGGTTGGGGACAGGGCCCTCAACACTCAAAAAGTCTTTATCAAACATTTGCTCATTTACCAGGAATAAAAGTTGCAGTGCCTTCAAATCCTTATGACGCAAAAGGTATGATTATAAATTCAATTTTTGGAAATACACCAACTATCATATTAGAAAATAGATCATTATTTTCTATGGAAGGGCCCGTTGAAAACAAAATGTTTAGAATAAATGAAAGCCCAAAGTTAATATGTAGTGGAAAAAAATTGACAATAGTTTCATTTGGGAATGAGATACAAATAATTATAAGAGCTTTAAAAAAAATTAACTTAAGAGATGTTGACTTAATAGATTTGAGATATTTAAAACCTCTAAATATGAACAAGATAATAGCTTCAGTAAAAAAAACAAAAAAAATTCTAGTTGTTGAAGGAGACTGGAAATCTTTTGGATGTTCAGCAGAAATTATTTCATCAGTTTCTGAAAATGTGAGTGATTTAAAGGTTAAACCGGTAAGAATTAATTATCCTGATAGTCACACACCCGCTTCCTCAAATTTAGAAAAAAATTTTTATATAAATGAGGATATTGTATCCAATAAAATTTTAGAATTAATATAAAAATGGGAAAAGAAATAAATCTTTTGAAAGAATATCCTAAGTCAAAAAGGAATTTAAAAGACAGAAAAAATAAGAAAAACTTAAAAATTATTTCTAAATCTAGAGAGTTTGGAAGAGATTATTTTGATGGAGATAGAATTTATGGATATGGTGGCTATAGTTATAATAAAAAATTTTGGGGTAAAGTAGTTAAAACTTTTATTCAATATTATAATCTCAAGGATGGAGATAGTATTTTAGATATTGGTTGTGCTAAAGGTTATATGTTATTTGATTTTAAAAATGAGATGAAATCATTAAATACTTATGGAATTGATATTTCAAGTTATGCTATAGAAAATTCAGAAAATTCTATAAAACCATATTTAAAAGTTGGAAATGCAATAGATTTGCCCTATCCAAATCATTATTTTGATTTGGTTATTTCCATAAATACTATACATAATTTAGATGAAAATGATTGTGCAAAAGCAATTAAAGAAATTAATAGGGTTTCAAAAAAAAATAGTTTTTTGACAGTCGATGCATATGAAAACGACAATCAAAAATCAAGGATGGATGATTGGAATTTGACAGCATTAACTTATAAAAGTACAAAAAACTGGAAAAAGTTTTTTGATGAAAACGATTATAAGGGTGATTATTATTGGTTTATACCGTAACGGCAATGTTTATAACAAAAACAGAAAAAATAATAGCTGATAAGTTCATTAAAGATGGATACATCATCTTAAAAGTTGAGGATTCGAAAAGACTAAGAAAACTACAAAACTTTATTGTTAAATCTATAAGCAAAAATACTAAAAATAAAAAATCAAATTTAGATATTTTAAATTCATATTATATGAATAAAAGAAATAAAGATTTAAATCAATCTCGACTAAGGATTTATAACAATATCAATAATAACCAAAATTTTAGGAAAGATTTTTATTTTTTAGCAAAACATGGATTAGATGCAATTGTTGGGAACGAGTTAGTAATGCAAAATAAGATTAATTTAAGTATTCAAAACCCGAATGATCACTCATCATTATTAAATATGCATGCGGACACTTGGTCGGGAGACTCTCCTTATGAAGTTGTGGTTTGGTTGCCCATGGTTGATGCTTATAAAAGCAAATCAATGTACATATTACCAGCAAAGTATCTAAAAAAGTTTCAAAAAATATTTTTAAAAAACCAATCAAATCAAAAGTATTTATATAGCAAACTAAAGAAATATTTTCATTGGCTTGAAATCAAATTTGGTGAAGTGCTTATTTTTAATCAAACTCTACCTCATGGCAATATTGTAAACAAAGTAAATGAAACAAGGTGGTCTTTAAATTGTAGATTTAAAAGTATTTTTTCACCTTATGAAGACAAAAAATTAGGAGAATTTTTTGAACCTATAACAATAAAGCCCGCAACAAAAATTGGTTTAAAATATAAACTCCCATCATAAAATGAAACTAAAATTGAGAGGCTATATAACTAGTCGTAAATTTTTTGACGAAAGAGTTCCTCAAAGTGTGCAGAATTTAGTCATACGTGAGTTTTGCAAAAAAATTAATGCAAATTATCTATTGAGCGCTACAGAGTATTACATGAAAAATAATCATTCTATACTAAAAAAAATAATAAGGGATGATTTAAACAAAAATATCAATGGAATAGTTGCATATAGTATATTTCAACTTCCAGATGAATATTTTTCACGAAAGAAAATATTAAGCGAAATTTTGAAAAAAAATAAAATTATTTGTTTTGCATTAGAGAATAAAATTATAAAAAATTTAGAAGATAGTGAAAATATCCAGCTTATTTGGGAAATTAAAAAAAAAACTATCATCTCAAATAATTTTATTAGTAAGTTAAAAATGTATGTCTAAACTAATTTTCTATAAGGAATACCTTAATTTTATCAATAACAATTCAAATTATAAAGAAAGCTTGAGTGACACTTGGAAAAAAACATTATCAAATAGGAAAAAATTCTTTTCTATTTCGGAATTTAAAACTATGAGAAGCCCGGGTAATCCAGTAACTTCGAGATTTTTAGATACAACATATTCACTACACACCGATTTTTTTTTAAACAAAAATAAATTTCTTTCAGATATACTGAAGCAAAAAGAGCCTGAATATGGCAAACCTTATAAAGATATTTCATTGGATGGAAAGAGTTTTAGTAGTGTTTATTTAAAAGAGGCCAAATATGCATCAATTATCATAGAAAATATTTTACAAAATAAAATAAATAATCCAATAGTTCTAGAGATTGGTGCAGGTATAGGATTATTATCTCTAATTTTAAAAAGATATTTTAAAGAAAAAATTAAAATTATATTAATTGATGTACCTGAAATTTTATCCTTGCAAAAAATTTTCTTAAGAAATATTTTTTTTAATAATTATACATTTTCAAATAAAATTTTAAATAATTCTCAATCAGATTTTACATTTTTAAGTAATCTAGACTATCAAAAAAAACCTTTTAAATTTGATATAGCAATAAATTTTGACTCCATGAATCTTATAGATAAAAAAGATGTAAATGAATATTTTGGATTTATTCAGAATAATATTTCAGAAAATGGCTTATTTATTTTTTCAAATAGGCATGGAGTATCGAGTAAATCATATAAAAATATATATGATTATCCTTTTGATTATTTTTGGAAAATAAAAAATTTCAGTTATGACAGACCTTATCTTACATGTAGTGAGGCCAGTCATTATTTTATGA
>QBYG01000031.1 GCA_003282945.1 Pelagibacteraceae bacterium AG-325-E23 | reverse complement strand
TAATATTATTTTTAATAACTACTGGACATACTAATATTAAAAGTACTCAAGACTTTCTGTTAATGATATTAACTGGAATACTAGGTGGGACAGCTGCAATACTTTTCATTTATGCTTATAGACTAATTTCTGCAAGCAAGATGGCATCTTTTGAATATTTTGGCATCCCATCATCTTTTGTTTTAGGTTGGTGGTTTTTTAACGAGGCGCCTTGGGAGCAATTATTTCCTGGAGTTTTTGTGATTGTTTTTGCAGGAATGATAATTATTTGGAGAGATAAGGTTAAACAAAAAAGTACTAAGGTAAGTAGAGAGATTAATTAGCAGACTTCATTGACTTCATAACTATTGCTCTATCAATTTCACCAATTAATTTTCCTGTATCTGTATCTACAACTGGAAATTTCTGATCTGTATCAACTAGTTTATCAATTAATGTCTCAATTTTTGAGTCATGTGGAATATTATTAGACCCATCTTCAAACAATTTTTTTGTATCATCACAACATTCTTCTCTCATTACCTTGCTTGCACTTAAGACTTTATATTTTGGAACATCTTCACAGAAATCTTTTACATATTGATCTTTAGGATTTGCAACAATTTCCTCTGGAGTACCAACTTGTGAAACCTCACCATCTTTCATAATAGCAATATGATCTCCCATCTTTATGGCTTCTAAGAAATCGTGCGTAATAAAAACCATTGTCTTTTGAAGTTTTTCTTGAATTTTTAACAATTCATCCTGCATTTCTCTTCTAATTAGTGGGTCAAGTGCAGAAAAAGGTTCATCAAAAATTAAGATTTCTGGATCAACTGCAAGTGCCCTTGCCAGTCCAACTCTTTGTTGCATACCACCAGAAAGTTCTCTTGGATAATTATTATGCCAACCTTCTAAGCCTACCATTTTTAAAACGTCCATTGACTTTTCTATTCGATCATTTTTTTTGTTACCTCTAATCTCTAATCCATAACCAATATTTTCAACTACTGTTCTATGTGGGAATAATCCAAAGTGTTGAAAAACCATACTCATTTTATTTCTTCTTAAATCTAAAAGGTCTCTACCATTCATTTTCGTTACATCAACATCATCCATTTTAACTGTACCAGAAGTTGGTTCAATTAATCTTGAAATACATCTAACTAAAGTTGATTTTCCACTTCCAGATAAACCCATTACAACAAAAGTTTCACCTTTCTCAATTGAAAAGCTTACATCTTTAACTGCAACAACATGTCCAGTTTTTTCTTGGACTTCTTTTATTGATAAATTTTTATCTAAATCTTTAATAATTCTTTTTTCGTCTGGGCCAAATAATTTCCAAACATTAGTACAAGTTATTTTTGCTTGATTACTCATATTTTGTTATTTTAATAACATAAAAATAGACAATATTTTCCTTTAAAACTAAAATTATTAATTTTAAAATTTTAAATAATTATGTCTTCTGAAGTCTCAAGTATTCAAGGTAAATCAATTTCATCTAAAAATATAATTACATATTCTTTAGTTCTATTAACTTTTTTAGTTGCTTTATGGTTATCCTTTCAAAGTGAGGGTCCTTCAAAGATGCCAAAGGTAGTAACTGATCAATTTACATTTACTGCATGGGTTAATGAAGGTGAGGATTATTTAAAAAAAAATTATAGATGGATTACGAAAATAATAGCTAGTTATATTAAAAATATTTATTATTTTGTTGAAGACTTTCTTCTCGATTCTCCTTGGCTTTTAATTGCAGCATTAATATTTTTACCTTGTTTAATTGCAGGTGGCTTGAGATTGGGTATATATTCTTTATTCGTAATTTATTTTTGGGGTGCTACAGGTATGTGGGAACCATCCCTTCAAACTGTAGCATTGATGGGTTTGTCTGTATTAATGTGTGTAGTTGTGGGTGTAACCTTGGGAGTTATGTGCTCCCAGAGCGATCGATTTGAAAATTTTATGAAACCTATTTTAGATACAATGCAAGTGATGCCAGCTTTTGTTTATCTGTTTCCTGCTCTTTTCTTTTTTGGCATTGGAGGAGCTCCAGCTATATTGGCCACTATGATTTATTCCATGCCTCCAATAATTAGATTAACAAATACAGGAATTAGACAAGTCTCGGCGGAGACAATAGAGTCAGCAACGTCATTTGGCTCAAGTAAATTACAACTTTTATTTAAAATTAAAATTCCACTTTCATTACCGAGTATAATGATGGGTATTAACCAAGTTATAATGATGGCATTGGCACTTGTAGTTCTTGCGTGTTTTATCGGAGCTGAAGGGATTGGTGGTCAAGTGTGGCAAGCAATTAGAAGACTTGATGTTGGATGGGCAATGGAAGGAGGACTTTGTATTCTTTTTATGGCAATAATGTTTGACAGATTTAGTATGTCTTTCAGTAAAACAGAACAAACTCTACCTTCTAATGTTCAAAAATTTTATTTACTTCCACAATCTTGGGAAAAATATTTAATTGCTAGACTTATAGAAAAACCTTTAGAATTTTTAAGTGGATTAACTAATTTTGTCTGTATTAATTTAACTAGGTCAATTGCTTATGTATTTGAATTTTGTATTTCATTATCAAATAAAAATACTGCAAGAGATATAGGTGAGGCTATAACAAGAAGATATTATATCATACCTTCATTTTTACTAATTCTGGCTATTTCCTTTATTGACTCTTACATGATTAGTATAGGATCTTTTCCTGAAGAATGGAGATTGTCAATTAGGCAACCAATTTCTAATGCTGTTGACTCATTAACAGTAAATCCTGGCTTTATAGCTTTTACTAAAGCTCTTAGAGGGTTTGTTTATCTTAAGCTTTTACGCCCACTTGACATATTTTTAACTCATGTGCCATGGTGGTATACATTAGGTGTATTCTCTGCGATTGGTTATTTCACTGTTGGTATAAGATTTGCAATTATCACTGCTTTGTTATTACTGTTTATTGGTGCTTGCGGGATATGGCCTCAATCAATGATAACACTATCATCTGTTTTAGTTTCTGTAGCTTTGTGTTTTATAATTGGAGTTCCTCTTGGAATAATTGCATCTTATAATGAGAGATTTAGAAATGTTCAAAACGTAGTTTTAGATGCTATGCAGACATTACCTTACTTCTGTTATTTGATTCCTGTATTAATGTTTTTTGGAGGAGGTGTTGTTTCAGCTATATTAGCAACAGTTATATACTCTATACCACCTATAATTAGATTAACTTCTTTAGGTTTAACTCAAGTATCTGGAACCTATTCAGAAGTTTCGCGATCATTTGGTGGTACATTATTACAAACTTTAAATAAAATTAAATTCCCATTAGCTGTTCCAAGTTTAGTGATTGGATTTAATCAAACAGTAATAATGGCTTTTGCTATGCAAATTGTTACTCCTTTAATTGGTGGAAAAGGACTAGGCTTAGAGGTATTTAATGGATTAGCTAGATCAGATACTGGGAGAGGTTTGGCCGCAGGTATAGGAATAGTATTATTAGCAATAATTATTGACAGAATATCGCTTGCTTGGACAAAAAAACAAAGAGAAGCTTTGGGTTTATAAAATCAAGTAATAGTTACATTTTTCTCAGTTTACAAACGACAGGTTTTTGTTTTAAGATATAGCTTTAATTAATTAAAAGAGAGGAAATAAATGAGGTTATCAAAAACAATATCAGCTCTATTTTTATCTTTCGTGATTTTATTTGCTAGTCTTACTCAGGCGAATGCAAAAAGATTACATGCTGCTATTGCTGACTGGACAGGTGGAATTATTACTTGTGAAGTTGCAGTAGGAATTCTTGAAAGAGAAATGGGCTATAAAATTAAACAAACAGTATTCCCGTCAGGAACTGGATTATGGGAGGCAATTGCAGCTGGTGAACTTGATTTTGCTTGTGAAAGCTGGCCAAGTTATGCAGAGGCAGATGACGTGATGTTTAACGAAGATTTAATTTACGATGGTAAAGTTGTAAAATCATACAAGGGTGATGGAACAGTTGATCTTTTAGGAACAACTGGAATTATCGGTATGTCTGATTACTGGATCCCAAGATATGCAGCTGAAAAATTTGGAATTAAAACTTGGAGAGATTTAAACAAACATAAGAAAGAGTTTGCAACAATCGAAACTGGCGGCAAAGGAAGATTAATTGGATGTCCTGTAGCTGGTTGGAACTGTCACGACCAAAAAAGATTAGACCTTTTAGGAATTGACTTTCAAGCAGATGAACTTGGAACAGAGGCTGCTGCAGTTGCAGAAGCTAAAGCTGCTTACATGAGAAAAGAGCCATTCTTATTATACCTATGGTCACCACACTGGTTCTTTGGTGAGTTTGATATGGTAGGAGTAGGTCTTCCTGATTACAAAACATGTGCAGGAGATACATTTACTGAAGCAAACAACTGGAAAACTTGTGGTACAGATGGATGGCCTGCAACTGGTTGGGATAAAGATTACACCATGAACTATGGAAACCCTGACACATTTGCAAAACCAGAACATGCTAAAGCAAAAGCTTTTTTTGAAAGAATGAGATTAGACAATTTAGATCAAGCAAAGATGCTTGTTGAAGTTGACATCAAAAAAAGAGACGTAAAAGAGGTTGTAAATGAGTGGTTAGACAACAATCCAGATAAGTGGAAAAGTTGGTTACCTAATTAAAACTAAACTTTAAAAAATAATTAAGGGCTTTGTGAAAACAAAGCCCTTTTTTTTACATGCATATAATTCATAGAGGAATTGTAAATAAAAATTATAAAGAAAACTGTCTAGAGTCATTTAGAGCATCATTTAAAAAAAAATTTG
>QBYG01000030.1 GCA_003282945.1 Pelagibacteraceae bacterium AG-325-E23 | reverse complement strand
TTTTTATGAGATATGTCTTATTTAAACCCACCTTATGGGCCAATGAGTTATGCCTATGGTTGGCTGGTGTATGTTATTTAGTGGGGGGCATATATGCAACAAGATTAAGAAGCCATATTAGAATAGTATTATTATACGATTATGTTAGTAGACCAACACAGCGAATTTTTGATCTAATTAGCACTATAGTTATTGTTCTTTTTGCGGGGGCAGTAATTTATGGTGGTATGGAGGATGCTTACAGATCATTTGTAAACTGGGAGAGATTTGCAACTTATTGGGACCCACCGATTCCAGCTACCATGAAACCACTTACACTAATATGTGTATTTCTTATTGCACTTCAGTCTATTAACAATTTAATAATTGATTGGAGAAATCCTAAAGAAAGACAATACGATCCCGCTAAAGATTTAGAATAACATGGAATTTGAAATAGGAACACTCTCGATAATACTTATTGTTGGATTATTAGCTCTTATCGCAATTGGTGTTCCAATGGGCTTTGCCTCAGGTTTTATGGGGGCAGTACTTGTATTTTTATACATTGGTGAACATGCATTAGGAATTTTACTCTCAAGATATTATTCTCTTGTTGTAACGTATTCTTTTTTATCTGTTCCGTTATTTATATTTATGGCCTCCTTACTTGAACGCTCAAACATTGCGAGAGATTTATATGATGCATTAAATGCTTGGTTAAGAAAAACTAGAGGAGGCGTAGGTGTTGTAACTGCAATCATGGCAACAATTATGGCTGCGATGAGCGGAATTATAGGAGGAGAAATAGTTTTATTAGGATTAATAGCCCTGCCTCAGATGTTGAGATTAAAATATGATCAAGACATGTCTATTGGTATTATTTGTGCATCAGGTTCATTGGGTACAATGATACCTCCATCTATTGTTCTAATTATATATGGACTAACAACAGAAACTTCGATTACGATGTTGTTCCAAGAAGCTATTGTTCCAGGTCTTATGATTTCAGGTTTAATAATTACTTACATTCTAATACGAACAAGATTACAACCGCATCTTGCACCATTAAGTGATGAGCCAGCTTTAACTTTAAAAGAAAAAATGTCTTACCTTCCAGGCCTTTTACCACCAATTGGTATTGTAATAATTGTTTTAGGTTCAATTTATTCTGGAATAACAGGAATCACTGAAGCAGCTGGAATGGGTGTAGTTGCTACATTAATTATAATATTTGCGAGAAAAGAGTTAACGTGGTTTCTATTTAAAGATGCGCTTGTTAGAACTTTTAAAGCATCAGGAACTATTTTAACAATTACATTCGGAGCTACAGTTTTAGCTGGAGCTTATTCTTTAGCGGGTGGACCAACTTATGTTGCTGAAACAATTTTAGCTTACGATTTAAAACCAATGTATTTAATTTTTATGATGCAAGTAATGTTTTTGATAATGGGTGCTTTTATGGATTGGGTTGGAATTGTTTTGTTAGCAATGCCAGTATTTTTACCAATAGTTCTCGCACTTGGTTTCGATCCTATTTGGTTTGGAATATTATTCTGCGTAAATATGCAAGTTTCTTTTTTAAGTCCTCCTTTTGGTCCAGCAGCTTTCTATCTAAAATCAGTAGCACCTCCACATATCTCATTAACAGATATTTTTAGAGGATTTGCTCCTTTTGTAGTAATCCAGTTGATTGTTTTAGCTTGTGTAATGTTCTTTCCAGAGGTGATGACACAAAATTTCCACGAATTTGTACCTAAAAAATAAATGACAAAAAAAATAGGTTTTATAGGCATAGGCCTGATGGGTCTGCCAATGTCTAAAAATATCATAAAAGCTGGATATAATTTGACGGCATTCAATAGATCAAAGAATAAAGCAGAGCAACTAAAAGAATTTGGTGCAAAAATTTCAAATACTTTAAAAGATGCTGTGGATGGAAGTGATATTGTTATCACAATGTTAACAAATGATACTGCTGTTGATGAGGTGATGAATAATTCAGATTTTTTAAATAATTTAAAACCAGGAGCTATAGTTATTGATATGAGTTCAGTTAAACCAACTACAGCAACTAAACATGGAAATAATCTAAAATTAAAAGAAATAAATTATTTAGATGCTCCAGTATCTGGAGGAACAATTGGTGCAGAGGAAGCCTCGTTAGCTATAATGGTTGGGGGAGAGCAAAATATTTTTGACGATGCATTTGATATTTTAAAAAAAATGGGTAACCCAACATTAGTCGGTCCAATTGGAAGTGGACAAGTTTCAAAATTAGCAAATCAAATCATAGTTGGTTTAACAATTGGTGCTGTTGCAGAAGCTGTTACTCTTTGTGAAAAAGCTGGAGCAGATCCAAATAAAATGATCAAAGCTTTGTCAGGTGGATGGGCAGATAGCAAAGTTCTTCAAACACATGGAAAAAGAATGATCAGTAAAGATTTTACTCCAAAAGGTAGAACATCAGTTCATTTAAAAGATATGAATAATATCTTAGAATGTGCCAATAATTATAATACTCATTTACCTATTTCAAATTTGGTTAAAGAAATGTATAAATCTCTTGTTGATAATGGACATGGTGAAACAGACCATAGTTCACTTTATAAAGAAATTGAAAGGATAAATAATAAATGAGTGGAAGATTAGAGGGTAAAAAAATTGTAGTTACAGCAGCAGGCCAAGGTATTGGAAAAGCAACAGCAATCGCCTTTCATAATGAAGGAGCCCATGTAATAGCAACAGATTTGAATGAAAAAACTTTAGCTGATTTGAATAAAGAATATCCTAATATTAAAGTAAAGACATTAGATTCCACAGATAACAATGCAATATTAGAATTTGTTAAAACAATTGATGAAGTAAATGTTCTATTTAATGCAGTTGGATTTGTTCATCATGGAACAATTTTAGATTGTGAAGAAAAAGACTGGGATTTTTCGTTTGATGTAAATATTAAATCTATGTATTTCATGTGCAAAGCAATTTTACCACTGATGGTTAAGCAAAATGGTGGAAGTATAATCAATGTTTCTTCTATAGCATCCAGCTTAAAAGGTTTGCCAAACAGATTTGTTTATGGTGCTTCAAAAGCTGCAATTATTGGATTAACTAAGTCTATAGCTTCAGATTTTGTAAAACAAAATATTAGATGTAATTCAATAGCACCTGGGACTGTTTTTTCTCCTTCGTGGCAAGATAGAGTAAACCAAAGTCCAGATCCTGTTCAAGCTAAGAAAGATTTTATAGCAAGACAACCTATGGGGAGACTAGGAACAGCTGAAGAAATTGCTTCTATGGCTATTTATTTAGCTGGTGATGAATCAACATTTACAACAGGAAATACGTTTTCTGTTGATGGTGGAATGACAATTTAAATATAAAGGAGAAACAATGAAACTATTAAGAGTAGGTGAAAAAGGAAAAGAGAAACCGGCAATTTTAGATGCTGATGGAAAAATAAGAGACATCAGTTCTCATATAAATGATTTAAACCCAGATAATTTAAATTTTGAGACGATTTCAAAAATTCAAGGCGCAGACACATCAAGTCTGCCTGAACTTTCAACTAATGAAAGAGTAGGTTCATGTATTGTAAGTCCTGGAAAATTTGTGGCAATAGGACTTAATTATTCAGATCATGCAGCTGAAGTTGGTGCTGATATTCCTAAAGAACCAATAATGTTTATGAAGGCTACAAGTTCAATGTGTGGTCCAAACGACGATGTAGAAATTGTGTCTGGATCAAAAAAACTAGATTGGGAAGTTGAACTTGGAATTGTAATTGGAAAAGAAGCAAAACATATTTCAGAAAGTCAATCACAAGATCATATTTTAGGATATTGTTTAGTAAACGATGTTAGTGAACGAGAATGGCAAATTGAAAAAATGGGACAATGGGTTAAAGGAAAGTCTCATGACACTTACGGACCTACTGGACCTTATCTAGTAACTAAGGATGAAATTAAAGATATTAATAATTTAAAGATGATGTTGGATGTAAATGGTGAGAGAATGCAAACAGGAAATACAAGTACTATGATTTTTAATGTTGATATCATTGTATCTTATGTGAGTAAATTCATGTCATTACAACCTGGAGATATTATAACTACAGGAACTCCCCCAGGAGTAGGCATGGGAAGAAAACCTCAAGTATTTTTAAAAGCTGGTGATGAAATGAAATTATCTATAGAAAATTTAGGAGAACAGAACTCTAAAGTAGTTGCTGTTTAATAATTGTGAAGATCAGCTCAATCAAAAGTCATGTACTTAGATATGAGTTGGATAAAGAATTAGGATATTCTCAGCAATATTACAAACACAGAACCGCCCACTTAGTAGAGATAGAAACTGATGAAGGTATTACGGGTTGGGGAGAATGTTTTGGCCCTGGAAATATAGCTCTTGCTAACAAATATATTGTAGAAAAAGTAATACAGCCTTTAATAATTGGAGAAGATCCAATTAATAAAGAATATATCTGGCATAAAGTTTATAATTTACTCAGAGATGGTGGCCAGAAAGGAATGCCTATTCAGGCATTGTCAGGAATTGATATAGCATTGTGGGATATACTGGCAAAAAAAGCAAAATTGCCTCTTTATCAATTATTAGGCGGTAAAACTAATAACAAAATTCCAGTTTATGGTTATGGAATGATGCTGCAAAAAAAATCTGTCGAAGAATTATGTGAATTATTCAAAAAAGAAGCCAATCAAATAAAAGAAAAAAACTTCAAAGCGATGAAGATGAAAGTTGGTTTAGGTCCAAAAGAAGATTTAAAGTTAGTAAGCGCAGTGAGAGAAGCAATTGGGGACGATTTAAAACTAATGGTCGATGCCAATCATGCATATAATAAAAATGATGCTTTATATGTAGGTAGAGGATTAGATGAAATGGAAATTTATTGGTTTGAGGAACCTGTGGCACCAGAGGATTACGATGGATATAAAGAACTTAAAGCAAAACTAAAAACAAATATTGCTGGTGGTGAAGCAGAGTTTACAAAATATGGTTGGAACCAATTAATTAAAAATAATTGCATTGATATAGCCCAACCAGAAGTTTGCGGTTTAGGTGGAATTACAGAATATTTAAAAGTATCTGCATTAGCTCAGTCTAATTTCATCCCAATTGTTAATCATGTATGGGGTTCAGCTTTAAGTGTAGCGGTAAATCTGCATTTACTTACTTCTTTACCAGATATGCCAGGAGGACTATTTCCAACAAA
>QBYG01000029.1 GCA_003282945.1 Pelagibacteraceae bacterium AG-325-E23 | reverse complement strand
AAAATTTGTTAAGTGGATATAAAGTAAAGAAAAGGTTCTATGAGATTGGATCTTATAATGGTATTAAAGATTTTAAGAATTATATAAAAAATGAAATTTATTGATACTTTTATCGAAAATATAAATAATTCTTTAAATACTTTAGAGAAAAAAAAAATTACTGAAACTGTAGAACTTTTAAGAAAATTAAGAAGAAGAAAGGGGAGGTTATTCATAATTGGTGTTGGAGGAAGTGCTGGAAATGCATCGCATGCTGTTAATGATTTTAGAAAATTATGTGATATAGATGCATATACACCTGTTGACAATGTATCTGAAATTACAGCAAAAACTAATGATGAAGGTTTTGAAACAATCTTTGATTCTTACTTAAAACTTTGTAATTTTGATAAAAAAGATATGCTCATGGTTTTTTCTGTAGGAGGTGGAAATCTTAAGAAAAAAGTTTCTGTTAACATTGTAAAGGCTATTAAATATGCAAAAGTCAAAAAAAGTAAAATTGTTTGTGTTGTTGGAAGATCTGATGGTTATGCTTATAAAAAGTCTGATATTAACATATTAATTAATGTAAAAAATAATAAATTAGTTACACCGGTATCAGAAACATTTCAAGTTCTCCTATGGCATTTGCTAGTATCTCACCCAAAACTCCAAAAGAATAAGACTACTTGGTAAAAATTATAAAGAATTTTTTAATATTTAAATTTTACTCAAATTTTAAAATTTGATTTCTTTCCGTCCAAAAAAAACTGCTTAACTGTAATTTTTGAATAATTTTCCAATGAAATTTTTTTATCTTTTATTTTTTTAATAAATTGTGGAGGCACTGTTATAATATCTGTGCCTGTTCTTAATGCTTGATTATAATTGAATGTTTCTCTAACACTTGCCCAAAGTATTTTAACATTATTAAAGCTTTTAAATATTTTTTTTGCTTTAATAATAATTGGCTCAGGATCTATTCCGCTATCAGCAATTCTTCCACAAAAAATTGAGACTATTACTGGACTTTTCTTATTTTTAATTGCTTTTTTAATAGATTTAATTTGAGAAAAGCTAAATACAGCAGTTATATTTAATTTTATATTTTCCTGATTTAATTTTGAGATTAGTCTGGTTAATTTTACACCTTTGGTATTTATAATTGGTATTTTTACATAAATATTATTACTCCATTCTGATATTTTTTTTGCTTGGCTATATATTTCAGTTTGATTGTCAGCAAATACTTCAACAGACAGAGGTTTACTTTTAATAATTTTTAGAATCTTTAAACAATGAGATTTATAATTTTTTACACCCTCATTTTTCATTATTGAGGGATTTGTTGTTACTCCATCAATTTTAAATTTTTTAACGCTATTTCTTATTTGTTTCAAATTAGAAGTATCACAATATATTTTAATCATATATTAATTTGTTATATATATCAGTTAGAATTTATCAATGTTAAAAAAAATACCAACATATTTAATTTCTTTAATACCTTTAAGTTTAGTGGCAGGGCCATTTATTGCTGAGATAATTTTATTATTGTTATCAATATATTTTGTTTTAAATTTAAGTAAAAAAGAAATTTATTATTTTAGGAATAAATTTTTTGTTTTTTTTATAATTTTCTGCATTTATATATCATTAAGATCAATATTTACCGAGCAGATATATATTTCACTAAAATCTTCATTACTTTATTTCAGATTTGCATTGTATGCACTTGCAATAATTTACTTTTTAAAAAGAGACTCTAATAGTTTAAATACCAATTACATATTTTATAAATATACTTTCTTATTTATTGTGATGGATAGTTTAATCCAAGCATTTACTGGAGTAGATTTATTTGGTTTGGAACCTAATTCTATTAATTTAATGAGAATAAGTGGTCCCTTTGGTGATGAATTCGTTTTAGGTAGTTTTATCCAAAAAGTTCTTCCGATATTCATTTATTTAGTTTTTAAGAAAAGAGAAACTATCAACAAGATACAATATTTTGATTACATAATAATAATTTTTTCTTTTGTGATAATATATAGATCAGGAGATAGATCTGCACTGGGACTAATTTTATTTTATAGTTTTCTATTTTTCTTAATATATAAAGAATTCAGAAAAAAATTATTAATAATCTTTGGTATATTTATTATTTTTTCCTCATTACTTTCTGTCCAAAATCCAAATATATCAAAAAGAGTGTTTTTAGATACTATTGGCCAACTAAAAGGGGAACATCATAAAGATTTAATTCAAGAAACAGATGATGGCACCAAACAAAATTTATTATTTTTTAGCTTTCATCATCAAGCTCATTTCACAACAGCTTATAAAATGTTTCTTTCCAAACCTTTGTTTGGACATGGACTTAAGATGTTTAGATTTAAGTGTAGTGACTTTATAGAAGATAAAAGTCATGTTGTTTATGGTTGTTCTACTCACCCTCATAATACATATATTCAGTTATTGGCAGAAACCGGAATAATTGGATTTTTAATAATTTTTTCCATATTTTTTGTTATTGGGATTAAATTGATTAAAAAAATTTATGAAAAAAATTTAATTTATAGATCATCAGATTGTTTGTTGATTGCTATTTTTATAAATCTATGGCCATTAATTCCTACAGGAAACTTTTTTAATAATTGGTTAAGTATGCTTTATTTTTTACCTATTGCTTATTATTTATTTGAAACTAAAAAAATTGAGAACATTTAATTGAAAATATTTAAATTAAAAAAAACCAAATATAATTTTTCATGGCTTCTTTTTGATAAGTTTTCTAGGGCTAGTTTAAATTTTGTTCTTTTTGTTTTTTTAGCTAGATATTTAGGACCAAGTGAATTTGGAATTTTAAATTACTTGTTAGCTTTAGTCTTTTTATTCACATCTCTTTCATCATTAGGAATTAATCCAGTTTTAATAAATACTTTGATCAAAGATAAAAAAAATACAAATAATAACTTATTAATAAATTCATATATATTAAGGTTTTTCGCAAGTTTATTAGGATATTTTATATTTATTTCATTCATTATTTTCTTACATAATAAAAATATTTACCTGAATTATGCGTTAATAATTGGTCTTACCATTATAATTAAATCTTACGAAATATTATTTAGTTATTTTGAATCCAAATCTTTGTCTAAATATATTGTTATTTCTCAATCTTTGAGCTTATTAATTATTTCTATTGTAATTTTTATACTAATTAGTTTAGATTTTAGCATTGTATATATTTATTATTGTTTCCTTATCGATAGTTTGATCATTTTTTCTCTAATAAATTTTTTTTATTTCAGGAATATAAAAAAATTTACCTTTTCGATAAATTTAAAAATAATTCAAAAAACTTTGAATAAAAGTTTTCCAGTTTTACTATCAATAATTAGTATAGTAATTTATATGAGAATTGATCAAATTATGATTAATTTATTATTATCTGAGAACGATGTTGGAATATATTCAGTTTCTGTAAGAATAGTAGAAATATTTCACTTTATTCCAAAAATTATAATGGTCTCATATTTACCTGTATTATTAATTTCCAAAAAATATAATAAAGAATTAATTAAAATAAATTCATCACTTTTTAAAATATCTTTGGTAATTATTTTTTTTATTTTAATATCAGGTAAATTTATTACATTAATTTTATTTGGTCAGATGTATCTAGAAAGTGTTTTAACGACCACAATACTCTCGTTTTCTCTAATATTTGTTTTTTTTGGAGTAATAAATGAACATTGGTACATAACAAAAAATTTACAAAAATACTATGCTTTAAACGTTTTCCTTGGTGCTTTAACAAACGTGATCTTAAATTATTTTTTAATACCTATATATGGAATTAGTGGAGCAGCATATTCAACAATTTTAACATATTTATTCATTATTTTTTTATTTGATATATTAAATAAAAAAACAAGAAATTTATTAATAATAAAATATAAATCAATCATTTCAATATGAAAATAGGAATAATATCTAGAGGTAATTTAGAAGATAAACTATTTTGGTCTGGAGTTCCAAGCACTATTTACACAAATTTAAAAAAAGAAAAAATAAAAGTTGTCAGGATTGATAATCTAAATGAAAAATACAGAAAAATCCTTGTAATTAAAAGGGAGTATTTAAAATATTTAAAAAAAGAAAAGTTTGATGAGACTTATAATATTGGAGTTTCTAAAAATTACTCCATACAATTAAGCAGTAGATTAAAAAATATAGTAAATTTAAGTCATTTGTTAACTTTTGATATGTCTTTAGTTTCATTCTTAAAAACTGATATTCCAATTATTGTTTGGACTGACATTCTTTATACCGATTATTATCATCATTATTTTAAAGACCAAAAAATTTCAAAAAATTCATTAAAGGATATAAAATTATTAGAATATGCTACGATAAAAAAATGTAAATTAATTTTATTTTCAAGCAGGTGGTCTCTTAACAATGCAAAGCGAAAATACAAAAGATTTAAAAATAAATTTAAACTATTAGAATTTGGACCAAGTTTGAGGAAGGAAATATCAGAAAAAAGGATTAGAAAAAAAATTTCTAAGAGAGAAAAAAATAAAATAAGGTTGATTTCTCTGAGTGTAGACAAGAAAAGAAAAGGTGTTGACAAACAGATTAAGTTGATGGACTACATAAATAAGCAAGGTTTTAAGTGTGACCTTACAATAATTGGTCACAAATCAAAAATAAAGCTCAAGAATTCAAACTTAAAATTTCTTGGATTTATAAATAAAAATAATGTGTTGGGGGAGAATAAAATATCCAGATACTTGTTGAATAGTCATTTTCATGTTCTTTTCTCAAGAGCGGAAGCGTATGGTATTTCATTAATTGAAGCTAATTCAAGAGGTTTACCTAATATTTCATTTGATGTTGGTGGTATTTCTCATATCGTTAAAAATGAAAAAAATGGAAGATTATTTAAAAAAAATGAAAAAATTGAAAAAATTGGAAATTATATAACTTCAACATTTTGTAATGTTAAAAAATATAGAAAATTATCAATTTCCTCATATCTCGAGTCTAAAAAAAAATTTAATCATAAAATAATTATATCTAAATTCAAAAATTTAGTAGCTAAGTAATTCTAATTATTAAAATTATAAGGTAAAAATCTTTTTTTAAGATAATTAGGTATTTGAAAACTTAATTTTTTATTGTAAATCACTTTTACATTATTTTTTAAACAATCTAAATTAAATAGTGATAAAACATTATCATCTCCAGATAATGAAAATTTTGACTGTTTGATT
>QBYG01000028.1 GCA_003282945.1 Pelagibacteraceae bacterium AG-325-E23 | reverse complement strand
CACTCATAACTAAAACTAAATCAATATTTTGTATCTCATCTATTAAAGTTTTTATTTCAGTTTTTGGGTTTAAAGACACACCAACTTTTTTACCAAATTTTTTTATTAAATTTATAGATTCTTTTAAGTTATTAGTCGCTTCAGGATGAATAGTTATTATATCAGCGCCAGCTTGTGCATAATCTTCAATATATTTATGTACTGATGAAATCATCAAATGTACATCAAACGGAAGTTTGGTGTATTTCCTAAGATTTTTTATTACTGGCGGACCTATGGTTAGGTTTGGCACAAAGTGGCCATCCATTACATCGACGTGAATTAAATCAGCTCCACCTTGCTCTAGTTTCTTAATTTCATTACCAAGCTGGCTGAAGTCCGCAGATAATAAAGATGGAGAAATTTGAATTTTTTTCATTTGATACTAAAAATATTACTATCAATTTTTTGTTCTATTTGAATTAGTTTTTACTGAATATTCTATATATTTCTCGAGCAATTTCACTTTCAAGAGGAAAGGAAAGCATACCCATAACTGAATAACCAAGTAAATATGGCATTAAATAGAAACGACCCATGTAAAAGAACCACGCTACATAAAGTGGTACTAAAGGTCCTATAATGAAGCTTGGAGTAATTGGCTTAAATATTTTTATAAGTGGGTTTGTTAGTTTCACAAATACTTTCATAAAGAAAAATTGTGAATCTTCCTTTTGAAATATATTCATCGCAACTCGTCCGATTAGAGTCCACATTATAACCCCAAGGATATAATCAATTATATAAACAAGAGGATGAAAGTTTGCTGACATTTTAATTTAATCTAGGGGCGAAATTTTCGCCCCTAAAATAAAATATTTTAATTATTGTTTACCAAGTATTGTTTTACCACTCGGTATACGCACTTCATCAACCATTTTTTGAGTGGCTGCGTCTGGTGCTTCAGTTATTAAACTAACAACAATCATTGCAACTAAACTCACAGATGCTCCAACAAGTCCGAAGGTACTTGTTGTAATACCAAGGAAACCTGCTCCAGCATACCATTTGACCCAAACGAGATAAGCTGTTCCTGAACCAAGTCCTAGGATCATTCCGGCAACTGCACCTGCTGCATTAGCTCTTTTCCACCATACACCGAGTACAAGTGGGAAGAACAGACCAGACATCGCAAAGTCAAAAGCCCAAATAACTGACCCAAGGATATCGTTTATTTCCAAAGCAGCGATCGTAGCTCCAGCAAAACCAATTATTACAAGTAGTATCCTCGCAACAATTAACCTTTTTGCAGTTTCAGCTTTTGGATTTATGATCTTATAGTAAACATCATGTGACAATGCATTTGAAATAGCTAAAACTAGTCCATCTGCAGTTGACATGGCAGCAGCCATACCTCCAGCAGCAACTAGTCCAGATATTACATAAGGCAATCCAGCAATTTCTGGTGTTGCTAATACTACAGCATCGCCTTTCATGAAGAACTCATTTAGTTCTAAAGTCCCGTTACCGTTAAAGTCACTTACAAACATTAATTTCGCCTGGTTCCAGTTTTGATACCAGTCAAGAGCTTGAACTTCTGTTATAGATCTACCAATAATACCAGTTGCTAAATTAGGATCTAGCAATGAAATTTTTGATAAAGTAGCTAACATTGGGGCTGAAGAGTAAAGTAGGAATATAAAGAATAACGACCAACCTACTGATCTTCTAGCTGTTCTTACACTTGGAGTTGTAAAGTATCTCATCATAACGTGAGGTAATGACGCTGTTCCTGCCATCATACATATTGCTAATGAAATAAATTGCCAAGGCGTTGCATTAACTGTTGAGTGCGCTTTAGTAATCCCTGCTAATCCTTTTGGAACTGTAGCTAAATCTGCAGCTGAGTTTTTAACAAATCCAAATTGACCTTCAAGTTCTGAAATTCTTGCTACTTCGTCTGCCAACATGAAGTGTGGGAAGAAACCTGCGCCAATATTGTTACTTATCCAGAATACCGGAAGTAAATAAGCAATAATTAATACAATATATTGAGCAACTTGTGTCCAAGTTACTGCTCTCATTCCACCAAGCATTGAGCACATCAAAATACTAGCTAGCCCAACATAAACTGCTATATTAAATGGAATATCTAAAGCAACAGAAGCAATTCTTCCTGTAGCATTAATCTGAGCAGTCACATATGTGAATGATGCAAGCGTTAAAACTACAACAGCACAAAATCTTGCTAGGTTACCACCATAACGAGTTCCTATAAAATCTGGCACAGTATAACAACCAAACTTTCTAAGATATGGTGCTAATAAAGAAGCAACCAGTACATATCCACCAGTCCATCCAACAAGCAGTGCCATATAACCATAACCTCTAAAGTAAATACCACCTGCCATGGCTACAAATGATGCACCAGACATCCAGTCTGCTGCAGTTGCCATGCCGTTGAATACAGTAGGTACCTGCCTACCAGCTACATAATAAGCATCTGATTGAAGTGTTCTAGATAACCAACCAATCAAAGCATAAATTAAAACTGTAAAAGCAACAAAAAAGATACCTATCATTTTTGCTGTCATTCCAGCTGCTTCGGCTATTGACATAAGGATGATAAATACTAGAAAACCTCCAGTATATATTCCATATATCTTAGGTAGATTATCAATAAATTTACCTTTTATCATTATTCGCCCTCTCTTTCAGTAAATCCGAATTCATCATCTATTTTCTCTTGTCGACCGGCAAACCAGAAAATTAGTATGACGAAGATTGCAAGTGATCCCTGACATGTAAACCAGTACGTTAAAGGATATCCAAATGGTCTAATGGTAGATTCTTGCATTTCGGCTCCGAAAAGAAAGATGCCAATTGAGAAAACAAACCAGATTGCTAATGTAATAAAAAGCAAATTTCTAGTTTTTTCCCAGTGTTGTTCTTGTTTTGACATTTTTTCTCTCTCCTATAGGTTAAAAAAAGAACCATACCGATAATCAAACTTATTTAAACCCTTAAAAACACTCGATATTGTGTCATTTTTACATTATACATCAACATATTAGGTACATAAATGGCCCTTAAATACAGATTCAACTTAAAAGATATAAAACTTCAAGATTTCAAAGTTTACTTAGTTGCAATGTTCAAAGGCATTTTGCCAAAGAAAAAAATAAAAAACATAGAAGACCTTGGGGAATTTATTCAGCAAAAATCAGCTTGGGTATCACAAGTCACTTTATATAATTATTTAAAGACAAGAATGGGCACTAAATGGGTCCTCCATTTCGATGATGAAACATTTTTAAAATCAATAAACACCTCAAAATGGAACATATATGCAATTTCTCTTCAGGATTTATCTTTTTACACAATTTCATATTTAAATGTTTTTTTTAATTATCAAGAAACTAATAAGGCCTCTGAAATTTATAATAATATCTTAGATAAAGAATTGGAGAACGGAATGCCAAGAGAAATTGTCGATGAGGCGAGGATTAGCTTTCAGAGAAGATTAGAGGTGATTAAATGGGATGAGTATTATAAATCCTTACCTTTTAATAAAAGTGCTTTAGCATTGTACAATTGGGCTCCAATAGCAAATGAGTTAAAAACTTTAGATAGAAAAATTGTCCTTAATTCTATGATTTTAAAATGGGACAATATTAAAGAGGAATTTTCTAAGTTAATAAAAATTTAAATATTTTTTCTATTATCTACCAGACTTTCGACAACTGTAGGATCTGCCAAAGTGGTTGTATCTCCTAATTGACCATGTTCATTGGCAGCAATTTTTCTTAGAATTCTTCTCATAATTTTACCTGATCTTGTTTTTGGTAGTCCTGGAGCAAATTGAATTAAGTCAGGAGTTGCTATTGGACCAATTTGTTTTCTAACCCAAAGTTTTAAATCTCTCTCCAAATCAAGAGTACTTTTTTCTCCAGCATTTAAAGTTACATAACAGTAAAGCCCGTTCCCTTTTATATCATGTGGATAGCCAACTACTGCTGCCTCAGCCACTTTTGGATGAGCTACAAATGCACTTTCAATTTCTGCAGTGCCTAAATTATGTCCTGAAACAATAATTACATCATCTACTCTTCCTGTAATCCAATAGTATCCATCCTTGTCTCTTCTGCAGCCATCACCTGTAAAATATTTCCCATCAAATTGTGAAAAATAAGTATCTATAAATCTTTGATGGTCACCATAGACACTTCTCATTTGTCCAGGCCACGATTGTGAAATACAAAGTCTACCCTGTGCTTCTCCTTTTAAAACCTTGCCATCTTTATCTAGGATCTCTGGTTTAATTCCATAAAATGGTTTTGTTGCAGAACCAGGTTTTAAATCTATTGCTCCAGTTTGAGGACTGATCAAAATTCCACCTGTTTCTGTTTGCCACCAAGTATCAACGATTGGGCATCTACTATCACCAACAGTTTTATAATACCATTCCCAAGCTTCAGGATTAATTGGTTCACCTACAGTACCTAAAAGTTTTAAAGTTTTTCTAGATGTTTTCTTCACAGGTTTATCACCTTCCCTCATCAAAGCTCTGATTGCTGTTGGAGCCGTGTAGAAAATATTTACTTTATATTTATCAACTATTTGCCACCATCTAGATGTATCAGGATAAGTAGGTATTCCTTCAAACATAATTGTAGTTGCACCATTAGCAAGTGGACCATAAATAATATAACTGTGCCCTGTAACCCAACCTATATCAGCTGTACACCAGTAAATATCTTTAGGTTTATAATTAAAAATATATTGGTGGGTCATTGATGCATAAACCATATATCCACCAGTTGTATGTAGTACACCTTTTGGTTTCCCAGTTGAACCAGATGTGTAAAGAATGAATAATGGATCTTCAGCATTCATTTCTTCAGGCTCACATTTTGCTGAGACTTTACTTGTCATTTTGTGATACCAAACATCACGATCATTGTACCAATCAATCTTTTTGGTACCTGTTCTCTTTACTACGATACATTTTTTTACATTGGGACAGCTTTCTAAAGCTTCATCTGTAATAGATTTTAAAGGGATTGTTTTCCCACCTCTTACTCCTTCATCTGCAGTGATTACATAATCAGATTCGCAATCATTAATTCTACCTGAAATACTATCTGGTGAAAAACCTCCAAATATTATGGAGTGAACTGCACCTATTCTAGCACATGCAAGCATTGTGTAGGCAAGTTCTGGTATCATAGTAAGATAAATAGTTACTCTATCACCCTTTTGAACTCCCAAATTTTTTAATCCATTTGCTGCTTTTGAAACCTCTTTTTGAAGTTCTTTATATGTAATTTTTTTTTGAACTTTAGGGTCATCTCCAACCCATATAATTGCAGTTTTGTTAGCATTTTTTTTAAGATGCCTATCAATACAATTCGCTGAGGCATTTAAAGTGCCATCATAGAACCATTTGATATGAACATCATCTTTACTATATTTAACGTCTTTAATTTTTTTATAAGGTTTAATCCAATTAATTCTTTTCCCTTCTTTTTTCCAAAATCCATCATTGTCTTTAATCGACTCGTTGTATTTCTTTATATATTGAGATTTATTAACGGTAGCTTTGCTTATCCATTCTTTCTTTGTTTTATAAACTATCTCTTTGGGTTTTTTAAAGATATTTTTTTTTTTAACTTTTTTTTTCCTAGGCATGAATTTTTTTTTAATTAATTCTACCCATCTTCAAAATTATTTTCCAGCTTTTAGTATCAATAGGCATGACAGATAGTCTACTCTGCCTAATTAGAGATAAGTTCTCCAAAGCCTTAGTTTTTTTGATGTTTTCAAGTGTTACAGGATTTTGAAGTTTACTTTTAAATCTAACTTTAACTGCAACAAACCTTTTTTCCTTATCCGTTGGATCAATGAATGCCGTTTTAATAACTTCGACTATACCAACTATCTCTTTTCCAATATTAGAATGATAAAAAAAACAAAGATCTCCTTTTTCCATTTTTTTTAAGTTACCTGCTGCTTGGTAATTTCTTACACCATCCCAGTCAGCTCCTTTTTTTCCAGCTTTGATTTGTTGATCAATTGACCAAACATCAGGTTCAGATTTCATTAACCAGTATTTCATTATTTTATTTGTTTATTTGTAAACTTAAATTATTAAACATCTCTCTCAAATAAATATCGTAGTTGTTTGAAGATCCTATGGATGTAGAATAAACAGGTTTATTTGCTTGATTTAAACTTAATGTTTTAATTGGAGAAACATAATTATGGTGATTTAGGCATTTTTCACTCCACTTTAATTGACAATAATTGATAATTTTTTTTACTGTGTTTTCTTTATTATTAACTATCTCTTCATAGTATATGTTTAAAATATCTTTGCTGATTTTTTTATTCCAAAAATTCATTATTTTTCTATATAACGAATAATATTCAATTAATTCATTTTTATCATACTTCCAAGACTCGTTATCTGTAAATAAGTTTTTATAAATTGATAAACAATTATCTTTTGCGTTTCTTTGACAGTGAATTAATTTAGATCCTGGAAAAAAATGTTTTATAAATCCCAAATG
>QBYG01000027.1 GCA_003282945.1 Pelagibacteraceae bacterium AG-325-E23 | reverse complement strand
CCATTTAATTTAGAATTTTTAAATGATCTTGGATAGGATACATTAAACAATTCTTTGCCAACAAGAAATTTCCAATTATCCAAAGTATTTGAATAAATTTGACCTTTTTTATTCAATATTCTTTTTGCTTCTTGGGGCAAAGTATCTTTAAAAGATCTTAGTCCTTGAACAGATTTAGTTCTCTGCTTAGTATTATATTTAAAATTCATATGACAAGTCAAAACATACCAAATAAAATTTTGAATTGGTACGATAATAATAAAAGAGACCTTCCTTGGCGAAAAAAAGTCTCTAGAACTCAAAAAGAATATTTTACGCTAGTCAGTGAATTTATGTTGCAGCAAACACAAGTGAAGACTGTAATACCATATTTTGAAAATTTTATTTCTAAAATCCCAGATTTAAAAAGTTTATCAAGAGTTAGAGATGCTAAATTGATGAAATGTTGGGAAGGATTAGGGTATTATTCAAGAGCCAGAAATCTTAAAAAATCAGCAAAACAAATTATAAATGAATTTAAGGGCCAGCTTCCAAAAAATGAGGACGATTTAAAATCACTACCTGGAATAGGGGATTATACATCTAATGCAATTATGGCAATTGCATTCAATAAAAAAACAATTCCTTTAGATGGAAATGTTGAAAGAATTTTAAAAAGAGTGTTTTATTTAAAAAAAGAAAAAGAAATTTCTAAAGAAAATTTGCACCAAAAAAAAATTTTTTTTGGAGAAACAATTAGAGCTAGTGATTATGCTCAAGCTATAATGGAAATAGGTGCATTAATCTGTAAACCATCCAACCCACTTTGTTATCAATGTCCCATCTCAACAAATTGCAAATCCTTTAAAAAAAATGACTTTGAAATAATTAAAATAAATAAATTTAATAAACAAAAGTTTTTTGAAGCAAATATTTTTCAAAATAAGCAGAATAATTATTATCTTTTAAAAAACAGAAAATTTAACTTTTTAAAAGATATGCCTATATTCCCAATGAATGAGATACCTAAGATAAAATTTAAAAATCATTTAGGAAAAAGGATCAATATAAAAATGTCAAATATGGATATGAAAATTGCAATTAATATGAAAAATAATTTACCAGAAAAGAGCAATGGATTTTTTATTAATGTTAAAGATTTAAGCAATTGGACTTTACCTTCGTTTACAAAGAAAATACTTAATACTATCAAATAAATTAATGAAAAAAATTGCGATTATTGGTGGAGGGATATCAGGCTTATATTTTGCAAATCTTTTAAATAATGAAAAAGATTTTGAATATAAGATATTTGAAAAAAAAGATAATTATAATTTCCTTGAAGGATATGGAATTCAATTATCAGTAAATAGTATAAAATTATTAAATAGTATAGGATTTAAAAATCTACCTGCATCTGAAGTTAGCTTTCCTACAAAAGTGAATTTCATACAAGCAAATAATTCCAAAAAAATTTGCGATATAGACCTTACACAATTTAATGATTCATTAAATCGATACACTACCTTAAAAAGATCAACATTATTAAAATTCTTATTTCAAAACATCCCACAAGAAAAAATAAAATTTAATTCAAATATAACAAAAGTAGATAATTCTAATGGGATCAGAATTTCTTTTGGAGATAATAAAAATGAAGAATTCGATTACTTAATTATTTCGGACGGTATTTTTTCAAAAACGAGGTCACTAATTTTTTAATGAAAGCATATATCCAAAATATAATCTTAATGTTGCACTGCGAGGTAAATTAAATGGTGATTATGGTAGTGATATTTCAATATATATGGGATCAAATAGTCACTATGTGATCTACCCAGTAAATCAAAATAATGAATACAATTTTGTAGCTATTATAAAAAAAAAATTATCTTCAGATGAATTGCAAAATCATGATTTATTCAAATCTGAAGAATTTTTAGCATCGTTAGTATCAGGTTTACAAAAAAACATCGCAAATAAGCTCAAAAAATTTAAGTGAATTGAAATCATTTCCTGTTCACGTTAGCAGCGAATTTCCAAGTCTAAATAAAAAAAATATATTTTTGTCAGGCGATGCTTTATTTACATTCCCTCCATCATTTGCTCAAGGAGCTTCCCAAAGTATTGAAACTGCAAACGATATATTTAAAAGTATTTTTAGTGGTACAAATGAATTCTATCAAGAAAGGATTCGTAGTATTTCTTCTATAAATAATAAATCAAAATTAAACCATTTTACATTTCACTTATCAAATCCCATCAATATTTTTATTAGAAATAAAATTTTGAAATATCTCTCAAAAAATAAAAAATTTCTTGAAAATTATTTGGGTAAAATTTACAGAGCTTAATTTGCAGGCCTTAATCTTTGTCTCAAATCATCAATTGGCTTTAAAGAATTTCCAGATTTATAATGCCAAAATGTCCATCCGTTACAACTTTCTGCACCAATAATTTTTGCTGCAACTTTATGGATTGAACCCTCTGATTGTTGATATTTGATACTTCCATCCACCATAATTTTAGCATTTACTTTTTTCTTTTGATCATAAATTTCTGTTCCAGGTTTAATTAAGCCCATTTCAACTAATGATCCAAAAGGAATTCTTGGTTTTGATCTATTATTTTGAAGTGTGTCTAGATATTCATCTTTTATAATATCTGTATTATTTAATCTTTTTCTTGTAGCATCAAAATAATTTTTTTCCTTTTCAATTCCAAAATATTTTCTACCTAATTTTTTTAGAAACAACAGCAGTGGTACCTGATCCTAAAAATGGATCTAAAATAAAAT
This sequence comes from Pelagibacteraceae bacterium AG-325-E23, assembly GCA_003282945.1. Lineage (GTDB taxonomy): Bacteria > Pseudomonadota > Alphaproteobacteria > Pelagibacterales > Pelagibacteraceae > Pelagibacter. The sequence goes on along the minus strand of QBYG01000027.1, from coordinate 4,305 downwards.
CATTTTTATTTGATGAGGCTAATATTATTCTATGGAGTAACGCTTCTGGTTTTTGAGTAGAATGGACTTTTTTTCCATTGTTTTTTAATCTTTCTTTGCCATTACAGATTGGAAGGTTCCATGTAGATCTCATTTGGAGGTCATCATTCAAGCATTTTAATGATTGATAATTGAAAGTATATTTCGACCCCTCACTTTTTGATGCCCAAATAAGTGTTTCATGTGCGTTAGTAAACCTTGTTCCCCTAAAATTTGGCATCGGATTATTTTTATTCCAAATTACATCGTTTAGTATCCAAAAACCTAAATCTTGGATTGTAGCACCCACTCTAAAAATATTGTGATAACTACCTATTACCCAAATCGATCCATTCTTTTTTAAAATTCTCTTACATTCTTTTAACCAATCAAAAGTAAATTCATCATAACTTCTAAAACTTTCAAATTGATCCCATTTATCGTCTACAGCATCTACTTTAGATGTATCCGGTCTACTTAATTCTTTTTTTAATTGAAGGTTGTAAGGGGGATCAGCAAAAATAAGATCAAAAGTTTCATCAGGAATTTTTTTTAATTCCTCTAAACTATCTCCATTAATAATTTTGTTTTTTAAAGTTTGATTACTCATTTTTTAATTATTAATTAGACTCTAGAGTAGAGTCTCCGTCAACCTGAGATTGAATTATTTTGAGTCTACTTGTTACTATTTTTTTCTGTGACTCAATATGTTGTGTATTGGATTGAATGTTTTTCGATGAAATCTAGTTACTCCATATTTTCTAATAGCATTAATGTGATCTCTAGTTCCATAACCAGCATTTAAATCCCATTTATATTTTTTAAAACTTTCTGACATTTTGAGCATCAGTTTATCCCTTGAAACTTTTGCAATTATTGATGCTGCTGATATTTCTTTAATTTTTTGGTCTCCTTTAATTATTGTTTTAATAAGATAATTACTTAATTCTGGTGATTTATTCCCGTCAATAAGAACTAAATTAGGTTTAACTTTTAGTTTTTTTATAGCTCTCTTCATGGCTAATAGACTAGCACTTAAAATATTTAGTTTTTCTATTTCCTTAACTGAGGCAGATCCTATTGCCCAAGTAGAATTTTTTTTTATAAATTTTGCTAATTTTTCTCTCTCAATCTTAGTTAACTTCTTTGAATCTTTGATCTCTTTCTTTCTAATATTTTTTTTAAGAATAACAGCTGCAGCATACACTGGACCAATTAAACTTCCTCTACCGACTTCATCAACTCCAGCTATAATTTTTCTCATTAAGTAATAAAAAAATGATATAAAAGTACTCCAATTATCAAACCTTTAATAAAAGTAATCCATAATAATCCATAATTTGAAAGATTAAGTTTTTCTCTCCACCAATTTATATATTTTTTATGTATTTCTATCATCGTAAAATTAGGCTGATATTCTTAATTCATCAATTTTCTTCCTGATTTGTTTTAAATCAGCCCAAGAATATTTTTTTTGTTCAGCTTGCCTTAATAAATATGCTGGGTGAAATGTGATCATTGTCAAGTATGTTTTATTATGAATGATTAAATCTTTCCAAACACCTCTTTCTTTTGAAATTTTTATCTTAGATCCAAAAAGTGATTCCATAGCTGTACTACCCATCAGAATTAAAATTTTAGGATCAATAATTGAAATATGTTTTCGAAGAAAATTCGAATATCTATTAATTTCTGAAGGTTCAGGCTTTCTGTTATTTGGTGGTCGATAGTTAACTACATTAGTAATATAAATATTATTTCTTTTTATTTGAATAGCCTCTAACATTTTATTCAATAATACCCCAGCGTCTCCCACAAATGGCTTCCCTTGCTCGTCTTCTTTTTGGCCTGGACCTTCACCGATTATCATAAATTTACTTTCGCAGTTCCCATCAGCAAATACTAGTTGCGTAGCATTATTCTTCAGTTCACAATTATCTATATTTTCGATTTCATTCTTTAATTCTAAAAGAAGTTTTTTTTTATCTTCTAGCTGTGGTTTAGTTTTAAGTCTGTTAATTGGCTTATCATTAAATATATATTCAATTTCATTTGAGTTAAGATTTTCAAGGTTTAATATGTCATTTTGATTTTTGAGATTTAAAGTCATAAATTTAAATATGAAAATTTTATTAGTAATTTTATCATTTTTAGCACTGCAGACCAGCACATATTCAAGTACTTCTGAAGATAATAAATTCAATCAAAAGTATCTCTCTAATTATTTTTCTGCTTTAGTTTCATCAGGTAATCAAAAAAATGAGGCAGCACTTGATTATTTTAATTCATCTAAATTTCTTATCCAAAAACATGATAATTTTTTAAAAAAGTATGTATTTTCACTAGTTTTAAATGGACAAGTTAAAAAAGGAATAGACCAAATAAAAATTTCAAAAAATGATATTAATTCAAATACCTTTGAGCTTAACCTTCTCCTTTTAGTTGATAGCTTTAAGAAAAAAGATTTTAAACAAGCCAATAAAAGAATCAAAGAATTTCAAATGGACAAAGATGATGGAACTTATGAATACGTAATTTACAAAATTTTAAAAGATTTTAATTATCTGTTTATTAAAAAAGAGGCTATTGAAGATAATAAATATGGATCATTAAGTTTAATTTCAACTGCTTTTCAGAATTGTTATTTAAACTCACAAAAAACAAATTCATACTTTGAAAGGTTATTAAATAGTTCTGATGGAGATTATTCGAGATATATGTATTTTTATTTTGCAAATCTCATTGAGAATAAAGAACTTAAAAAAGTAAATGAAGTATCAAAAAGAATTGAACCTTTAGGAGATAGTATATTATTACATCAAATCAAAGATTGGATTGATAATGATGATTATAAAAAATTTAAAACTCATTTCTCTTGTAAAAATGAAAATGATATTTTGGCTGAGATTTTTTATTTGGTATCTAATTTATTTTCCACGCAAAATATTTTTGATCAGTCAAATTTTTATTTAAGAATATCAGAATACTTAAATCCTAAATTTTATTTCAATCGGACTTTGCTTACTGAAAATTATTACTTAAATAAGAATAATTACCAAGCTAATAAAATTTTAGAAGATTTCAAAAAAAAAGATAAATTATACTTTTGGTATAAAACAAAAAAGATTGGGAGAATACTATCTGAAGATAATTCAGAAGAAGAAGCTGCAATTTATATTAAGAAGCATTTCAATTCTATAAAGTCTCCAACTTTAAAAATCCTTTATGACTATGCAAACATTAATAAAGGTTTTGAAAATTATGAAATTGCTATCGAATATTACACCGAATTAATGAAAAAGGTTGAAAAGAATTCTTATGCACTCTCTCGGATACTTTACAGAAGAGGTAGCAGCTATGAAAGGATGGGAAATTATGAAAAAGCGGACAAAGATATGTTGGAGAGTTTAAAAATATATCCAAATGAACCATATACTATGAATTATCTTGCTTATAGTTGGCTAGAGAGAAACCACAAAATAGATGAAGCAATAGAAATGATACAGTCAGCCTACAAACAAAAAGAGGACGATCCGTATATAACAGATTCTGTTGGTTGGGGATATTATTTGATAGGTGATTATATCAATGCTGAAAAATATTTAAAAAGAGCCTTGCAGCTTATGCCAGACGATCCAATTGTTAACGATCATTATGGTGATGTTCTTTGGAAACTAAATAAAAAACTACAAGCAAATTATTATTGGCGGGCTGTTTTAGAGCTTGAGGAAACAGAAGATAAAATGAAATCAAAAATAAAATCTAAGTTATTAGAGGGTTTAAAAAAATCATAATTAATGAGATTTGAAAAGATTAAGTCACACGCAAAAGTTAATTTATCTCTCAACGTGCTAGGAAAACGAAAATCAAAACTTCATGATTTAGAAACTCTAGTTGCTTTTGTCGACTTACATGATCAAATTTTTATAAAAAGAACAAATAATAAAAATCACATAGTAAAATTTTCAGGAGATTTCTCAAATAAAGTGCCAAAAATAAATACCGTTAGTAATTTGCTAAATATTCTCGATAAAAAAAAAAAATTAAAAAATAATAAATATTCAATTTTAATAAAAAAAAATATTCCCCAAGAAGCTGGACTTGGTGGAGGCTCAATGAACGCGGCTTCTTTAATTAATTACTTTGAAAAAAAAAATAAAATTAATTTTACGTTAAAAGAGAGATATGATTTATGTTCAAAAATAGGGTCGGATGTAATCTTAGGTATTGATCAAAAAAATTTAATTATTTCTTATAAAAAAAAAACTACAAAAATTAAAAAAAATT
>QBYG01000026.1 GCA_003282945.1 Pelagibacteraceae bacterium AG-325-E23 | reverse complement strand
TGGTTTCAACTCTCTTTATGCATACTTTGAAAATAAAATTTTGCAGGAAAAAGTAGCTCTAGAAGAAAGTGCAAGGGAACTAGAATCGGCTAAGGCTGAGGAAGAATTATTAAGAGAAGAAAAAAGCAAGCCAAAAAAAACTTGCAGCTGTTGTTAAATTCCTAAACTTTTTAAAGACTGAAATTCTCCAATTTTAAAAATAATTGCATCTTCTTTTTTAAAACCATATTTTTCTGCATTATCTTTAAATCTAATTGGAGGTTCCATAATTGGCTCTAAAGATAAAACGAATGTTCCCCAATGCATTCCTAATACTTTTTTACTTCTTAGATCTCTGGCGATGCTTAGAGCCTCTTCAGGATTAGTATGATAAGAAGATTTATCTTTATTTGGAGATAATGGATAAAAATTATAAGCACCAATATTTATAAAAGTTAAATCAATAGGCCCATACTTCTTACCTAATTCTTTATAAATATTTCCTACACCAGTATCACATGCAAAAAGTATTTTTTTATTTTTATATTCTATTAAAAAATTTCCCCACAATGTTTTGTTAGTATCTGTCAAACTTCTTTTTGACCAATGCACCGCAGGAACTAATGTTACTTTTAAATCCTCATTTATCTTAATTTCATCATACCAATCCATTTCGTTCACATCTTTATATTTGTTTCTTGTAAAATATTTGCCAAGTTTTAAAGGAAGTAGAACCTTTACATCTTTAAAAGGAAATTTTCTTATTGTTCTCATATCTTGGTGGTCATAATGATTATGTGTCAGAAGAAATAAATCAATTTTTGGAAGTTCATTTAAGTTTAAGGCTGTTTTGGTAAATCTTTTTGGACCAAAAATTAAAGGTCCTGCATTTTTTGAAAAGACTGGATCGGTTATTATTGTTGTATGTCCCAGCTTAATTAGGAAGGTTGCATGTCCTATCCAGCCAACATAATCATCATTTTTTAAATTTTCTAAATCTGAAAGTACTTTTTTTTTTTCAACGGCATGATCTTCGGGAATAGCCATATCAAGTTTTTTCTTTTCCTTATTAAATATTTTAAATGACCACTTAAAATTTAAGTTTCTCTCTGGAGATCCTTCAGGATTTCTAAAACTACCGTCTGATAAATGATGATAAGGTATTTTTTCCATAGCTAATGTAAAAGAATTATAGATAAAAAAAATAACAATTAAAATTGTTAACTTTGGCAATAATCTTTAGTTGTTTAAGGTTCTTTTGAAACACTCAATTGTATTTTTTAACAAACAAGCAATTGTCATTGGTCCAACTCCTCCTGGAACTGGGGTTAAGGCTTTTGCAACTTTTGAAACCTCTGCAAAATCGACATCACCTACTAAACCTTTTTCTGTTTTGTTTATTCCAACATCAATAACTATTGCATCTTTTTTCACCCAATTACCTTTTATAAGTTCAGGAATTCCAACAGCTGCAACAATAACATCTGCCTCTAAACACTCATGCTGAAGATCTTTAGTTTTTGAGTGAGTAATTGTTACTGTACAATCTTCTTGAAGTAATAGTTGTGCCATCGCTTTACCATTTAAGTTTGATCGCCCAATCATTACAGCTTTTTTTCCTGTTAAGTTAGGTTCTATTTTTTTTAATAAATAATAACATCCAAGAGGTGTGCAAGGAATTGAACCTTGGTATCCAGATGAAAGATTGCCAACATTCATAGGGTGTAAACCATCAACATCTTTATGTGGTGAAATAGTTTCTATAACGTGTTGCTTGTTAATATGTTTTGGGAGTGGCAATTGAACCAAAATTCCTGAAACAGTTTCATCACTATTAAGTTCTTCAATTTTATCTAAGACTGTTTTTTCATCTATAGTATCTGGGTATTTAATAACTTCAGATTTTAAACCAACTTGCGTTGCTGATTTTTCTTTATTTCTTACATAAATCTGACTTGGAGCCAAATCTCCGATTAAGATTACTGTAAGACCTGGAACTTTGTTATATTTTTCTCTTAGGCCATCAACTTCTGTTTTTAATTCTTCTCTAAGTTCAGCCGATTGTTTTTTTCCGTCTATTAAAATCATGATTATTAAAAAATAAGTGGTGCTATGTAGAGTTTCATACACATTTCTACAAACCAGATCAACAAAAGAAGAATGATGGGTGATATATCAAAAGCACCTAAACTTGGCAAAAAGCCCCTTATTTTATTAAGTATTGGATCAGTGAGCTTATAAGTAAACTCTAATATTGAATAAACAAATCTATTTGAAGTATTTAAGACATTAAAAGCTATTAGCCAGCTTATAACAACATTAGCTATCACTACATAAGAATATAATTTTAATAATTGTAAAGCTAAGTAAAAAATAGCTATCATTTCTTCTCTACATATACAGAGGTGCTTGGAAAAGCAAAAGATGCTTTATTACCCTCAACTATTTCTTTAATTTTAATTGCTAGTCTTTCTTTAACCAACAACATTTCGGTCCAACTATTTGTTTTTGTATAACATCTTACATACATATCTATTGAGCTATCAGCGAATTTATCAACTCTTACAGAAACACCAACTTTAATGTCATAATCTTCTGAACTATTTATAAAATCTTCTATCTCATTTCTTATAGTTTTTAATTGTTCAACGGTAGAGTCATACTGAAGTGTTATCGTCCAACTAATTCTCCAATTTGTAATTTGACTTTTATTAATTACAGCATTCTCTGCAAACTGGAAATTTGGAATAATTGCCAAAGACTTATCAAATTTTCTTATAACAGTTGATCTGAAACCTATTTTTTCAACTACACCCTCGATTATTCCTTCAACTTCAATCCAATCACCCATTTTAAATCTTTTTTCAACAAGTACTAAAATTCCTGATATTAAATTTTTGAATAAATCTTGTGCTCCTAAAGCAACTGCAACACCAAATAAACCAAGTCCTGCAATAATTGGACCAATTTTAATTCCCCATAATTCTAAAACAGCTGCAGCTCCTAAGATTAAAATTAAAATTTTTAATGATTTGATAATCCAGCCAATTAGTTCTCTAGTTAAAATTTTATCAAATCCACTTAGTATGTAGGAAATTGGTTCAATAATTTGATGAATAATCCAAAAAAGTAAAATCGTAATCAACGTTCTATTTACGTTATCTAAAAATAACCTAGTATCTTCTGCAAAAGACATATAGTAACTTGCAAAAAATACTCCAAGAACAATTGGAAGAAATCTAGCTGGCCCCTCCATTGCCTTAACAAAGGTATCATCAAGTTTATTTGTAGTTCTTTTAGTAATTAGTTCTAATTTTTTAATGATTAATTTGCTAATTAACCCTCTAAACACTAAGAATATAAAGAATATTCCAAGACCTATTAAGATCTCAACAAAGTTAACACCTAAAATCCCCTTTTGCCATACAGACAAAAAAAGTCCTGAAAAATTCTCAAAAACACCCATGGCTAAATTTTATATAGCAAAAACTCTTCTTCACCAGAGATAAATAAAAAAATTTTTTTCCACTTAATCTCATTTAAAATTGCTGATGCTTTTTCACCCATACACATCAAATTGGTATCCATCCAACTGTCTAAAAGATCATATTTTTTAAGTAAATTTAATAAACTCTTAGCGCTATTTTCTGAGTAAACATAAATTATATCCGGGATTGAGGCTTTTAATTGTGCTCTAAATTCCTCTTTTATTTCTTGAGTTGATGAAACCGTATAGTTAATCAATCTCTTTAAGGAATAACCTTCGGAAATTAGATCTTCATCTAACCTACTAGAAACTATTTCACCACTTACGTAAAGAAGTGACCCATTCTTTGAGTCGAAGTTTTGTAATATTAATTCTTTTAAATTATTTACGTTTCCTTCTGCAGAGATAATATTTTGAAAACCGTTTAACTTCGCAACTTTTTCTGTTGCAGAGCCAACGCAATAACATTCAATTTTCTTATCAACTCTATTTAAATCTAAATTCTTAATCGCATTTGAACTTGTAAATATTATTCCCTTAAATTGGCTATAGTCAGGTTGATCGTATTTAACTGGTTCAACTTTTATTACAGGTAAATGGGAAACTTTATGTCCCAAAGAACTAAATTTTAATATTAATTCTTTACTATCCTCTAATGGTCTTGTTAATAAAATATGCATTTTACCTTTTATAAGATCCCCTTGACTCTGATTTTAATTTTTCTCCAATCTTAATACTTAAATCTTTAACCATTGTTTTATATTCACTTTCTTCAACAAAAAATCTTTGTTTGCCATCTACTGAAAAAAGTTCAGCTTTTATATTTACATGATCTTTATCAATCTTTGCATATACACCAACTGCTGTATCGCAGTCACCCTCGAGTATTTTTAAGATTTTTCTTTCAGCATTTGCAATTATTCTCGACTGATCATCATTAATTTTTTCCAAGATATTTATTATTTCTTGATCGTTTTCTCTACATTGTATGGCTATTATACCTTGTCCAGCACATGGTATTAATTCTTCAGTATTAAATTCATGTGTAATTTTATTAGTCAAACCTAACGCTTCAATGCCAGCTTTAGAAAGTAAAATTGCATCGTAATCTCCATTCTCTAATTTCTTTATCCTGGTATCCACATTTCCTCTTATTAATTTATAATTTAGATCTGATCTAATACTTTTTAATTGGTATTCTCTTCTGTAAGATGAAGTGCCTATTATTGAATTAGGTTTAAGGTCTTGAAAATTTACATTATCGTTGCTAATAAAAATTTCATTGGGTGAATTTCTTTTTAAATAAGAATTTGTTATTAGCCCCTCTGTTTCAATCGATGGCATATCTTTTAAAGCATGAACGGCTATATCAATATTATGATTAATTAATTCTATTTCAATTTTTTTTGAAAATAATCCTTTTCCTCCAATGTTTGAAAGCCTATCCTTTTGGTTTTCATCTCCACTTGTGACTATTTTTTTTGTTTCTATGTGGGTCGATGAAACTTTTTTAAGATGGTTTATCACTTTTTCGGTATAAATTTGAGCTAACTGACTTCCTCGAGTACCAATAATAAATTTATCCCTTTTCATAATTCTTATTTTTATTACATTCTTATAGTTTAATTGTATTAATTATAAATATTTATGAATGAAAAAAAAATAATCCTTGGAATTGAGACAAGTTGCGATGAAACAGCAGTATCAATCATAGAAGAAGACAAAAACTGTAAGATAAAAATATTATCTAATGTAGTTTCAAGTCAATTTGATATTCATAAAGAATTTGGAGGTGTGGTTCCTGAGCTTGCAGCACGATCTCATGTTGAAAAAATTGATTTAATTGCAAAAAAAGCAATTAATGAAAGCTGTGTGAATTTAAATGATATTTCTGCAATTGCTTCAACATCTGGACCAGGCTTAATTGTTTGCCTTACTGTTGGTTTAAATTTTGGTAAAGCATTATCTGCAAGCCTAAATATACCTTTTATTGGTGTGAACCATCTTGAAGGGCATGCCTTAAGTCCAAAACTTGGTACAACCATAGATTTTCCGTATTTATTATTATTAATTTCAGGAGGACATACACAATATCTTAGTGTGAATGGACTTGGAAAATATAAAAGATTAGGAACAACAATTGATGATGCTTTAGGAGAAGCATTTGACAAAACTGCGAAACTCTTAGGTATTGAATTTCCAGGAGGACCAAAGTTAGAAGAATTTGCAAAGCAGGGAGATGCAAATAAATTTAAACTTCCTAAACCAATTATAAATAAAGGTGGATGTAATTTATCATTTGCAGGTCTTAAAACTGCGATTTTAAGGATATCAAGCACTATAAAATCCAAACAAGAAAGGTATGATCTTGCAGCATCTTTTCAAAAAACAATTGAAGAAATTTTAGAAGTAAAAACACAAATAGCATTTGATGAATTCAAAAAGATTAGTAAAAAGAAAAATAAAACTTTTGTAATCGCAGGAGGAGTAGCTGCTAATAAAGGTATTAGAAGAAAATTAATCAAAGTATGCAAGAAGAATAATTTTAAACCAATTTTTCCTGAACCAAAATTATGTGGAGATAATGCAGCTATGATTGCACTTGTAGGTCTTGAAAAGTATAAAATCAAAAAATTTGATAGTTTAGATCTTCCTGCAAGTCCAAGACTGCCACTTGACGAAAAAGCAAAGTTTTTAAAAGGGGCAGGAGTTAGATTATAAATGTCGAAAAGATATAGTGGTAAATCATTTAAAGATGCCAGTGTAATGAAGCAAGCTAAACTTTCTTTAAAGGAAAAAAGAAAAATTAAAAAAGAAAAGAAAAAGAAAAAAAATTAAACTATAGAAAATGAAATGAACTTACAAAATAATACTGAGATTATTATAAATAAGTTTAAAGAAAAAAATTATAACTTTGTAATAGAAAAAACAAATTTTTTATCAGAAAAAGAAAGTAGTAATGATTTACTGTGGACGCTTAGAGGCATAAGCTATCTTAATAAAAATAATAAAATTGATTCATTTAAATGTTTAAATATAGCGGCAAAGATTAATCCAGAAAATATCGACGCCAAAAACTACTTGGGAATTTTATATAACAACTCAGGTAAACTAAGAAAAGCAGAAAAATTTTTTAGGGGGTGTATAAAATTAAATCCAAATTATATTAGTTCAATATTCAATTTAGCCAACTTAAAATTAAAAACTAACAATTTTGAAGAAGCTATATCTCTTTATATTAAGGCGCTAAAAATTAACGAAAATATTGAAAAAATTTATATTAATTTAGGTTTCGCTTATCAAAGCACTAAACAATCTCAAAAAGCTAAATTAATTCTGAAAAAGTGTTTAAATAAATTCCCATCATCTACTGAAGCAGATAAATTATTAAGTTCACAAACTAATTTTAAAAATGATGAAAATTATCTAAAGGATATGGTGAAAAAACTTAACACAAAACAGCTCAATGACGATCAAAAAATCAACTTGTTATTTGCAATAGGTAAGGGTTTTGAAGATAAAGAAGATTATAAAAAATCCTTTAACTATTATTCTAAAGGAAACTATTTAAAAAGAAGTAATTTGAAATCTGATATAAATCAAAAAATAGAACTTTTTGAAGGTATTAAGACTTTTTTTTCAAATTTTAAATTTAAAAACAACATTATTGATAATAAAAAAAAGATCATTTTCATATTTGGGATGCCAAGATCAGGCACAACATTGGTTGAAAGCATAATATCAAGC
>QBYG01000025.1 GCA_003282945.1 Pelagibacteraceae bacterium AG-325-E23 | reverse complement strand
TTAAATCACATCGATAGGAATAGAGATTGGTCACATCATAATTATAGAGACTCTGATCCTAAAAAAATGATAAAATCAATGATACACCTTGCAGACAAAGGCTATAAAGTTTTTAGATGTGGGAAGGTAATAAAAGAAAAACTAAATTTAAAGCATAAAAACATATTTGAATATTCTGGTTCAGAATTATTTAATGATTTTATGGATTATTATCTAGCCTATAGAAGCAAATTTTTTGTTTGTGCTGACTCTGGTTTTTCAAATTTAGCAATTCTATTCAAAAAACCAATCGTTAGTATTAATTATGCATCTATATCACGTGTTAGGAAATGGATTAATTTTGAAATTAAAATCTTTAAAAAATTCAAAGATTTAAAAAGAAATAAATTATTAAGTGTAACAGATTTAAAATCTTTAGATTTAGACAAAATAACAAGAACAGAACAAATTGATGATAAAAAAATTAAAATAGAAGAAAATTCAGAAGATGAAATATTTGAGGCAGTTAAAGAAATGGAGTTATCATTAGACAATAATTGGAAAATATTTAAAGAAAATTATAATCTACAAAAAAAATTTTGGCAAAAATTAGAATACACAAAATATCCAAAAAATATTTACATCAGTAATTATTATCTAATGAAAAATAAAGAAATTTTTAATTGATAAATGGAAATATATATTCATATAGGTCTTCCAAAATGTGCAAGTACATTTTTGCAAGAAAAATTTTTTTTATTAAATAAAAATGACGATATTTTTTATAATCCTGATGAGATTTTTAAATTAATTAACAAAATTGATCCAAGAAAGAGAGGCGAAAATAGAATAAATGAAATTGAAGAAAAATTAAAATATAATCTATCAAAATTAAATTGCAAAAAATTAATTATATCTCATGAAGGATTATCTGGTGGATTTTTTAATTTAGATTATGAAACTAATTTGAAAACTATTAAAAGACTTTTTCCAAATGCTAAAATAATTTTAGTATTAAGATTTCAAACAGACTTGCTTTTTTCTATTTACCACCAAATGGTTGAACAAGGTAGATGTAGATATAATATTGATTATTTCTTTAATAAAAATAATATTAATAAAACAAATTTATTAAATTTAAGTTCTTATAAGTTTTCAATAGACATTGAAAAATATGATTATGTAGCGTATCTAGAAAATTTATTTAAAATATTTGATAAAAACTTACATATATTATTTTTTGAAAATTTTAAGAACGATAAAAAACTATTTATTAAAAATTTAGCCAAATATATGAATCTAGATAAAATTCCAAACGATTTTAATTATGTTAATAAATCACTGTCAAATAAGTCTATAAGAATATTAATTATGGTTCATAAAATTACCTCTTTTTTAGGACTCTCAATACCTTATCAAAAAAATAATAAGTATAACTATATGGATAAAGATAATATAAATTCGATAGATGTTTTTTGGTGTTGGAAAAATTTAGTTTTAATTTTGCGAAAATATCTTGAGCCTTACGTGAAAAATAAAACTGACAGAAAAAGTTTAAAACTACAAAAAGAGTTAGATAAAATGTTTAAAAGTAAAAATAAAAAGTTAAAAGAAATTTTTAAAGAAAAACTGCCAGATTTATATATTTAGATGAATAAAAATATACAAAAAGCTCAATATCCTATAATTTATGATATTGGAGGTAGGGGTGGTTTACACAGGTCTTTTTATAAATTTCCTTTATTTTTTAGATATTTGTCGTTTGAGCCTGATAAAGTTGAAGCAGTCAAATTAAAAAAAAAATTTAGAAAAAATAAAAACTTTGAAAGTTTTGTATATGATTTTGCTTTAGATAAAAAAAATATAATTAAAAAATTCTATATATACTTCAGTAAGCCAAATTCTTCATTATTTAAAATTAACAAAAAGTCTATTAATAGAAATAAAAAAATTAAAATTTCCAAAACTCTAAAAATAAATTGTTATTCGATAGATTATCTAATCAAAACTAAGAAATTTGATATACCTGACTTTATATCAATTGATACGGAAGGTTCAGAATTAAATATTCTTATGGGGGCAAAAAAAAATTTAAACCAAATAATTGGAATTAGATGTGAAAGTAGTTTACAAAAAAATTATGAAGGTGGCTCAACATTTAATGATATAAATACTTTTTTAGAGAACTATGGGTTTTCACTAATTAGAGTTGAAACTTGTAATGCGGGACTTAATGGTTTTACAACAGATATGAATAAATTTAGCATCAATCCTTTCGATGCAAAACCTTACATGGCAGATTTTATATATTACAATAAAAAATACTTAGATATTTTAATTAAGAAAAAAGATAAATTATCTAATAATAAACTGTTATTTTTTATATTATGGACGATTTATAATGGATGCGGTTATATCGGTTTAGAATACTTTTCAAAAGTCAACAAAAGTTTTTTTCAGTTTTTAAGATCAGAAACTAAAATTAAAAATATTTTTTTTATGGTGCTAATTTCATATTTAAAGATAAAAAGATCTAATTATAATAAGAAGTACGATTATAAAAAAACTTTTAATCAAATAACTGGAGAAAATTCTAAAAATATCGATAAATATCTAAAAAAAAATAGTTTTAAAAAACGAATAGAAAATATATACGATACAAATTTGTTGATTAATAGGTTTATTAATCCAAAAAAACAATACGATACAATATAAATTATATGGTTTATAAAAAATATTAAAATTTATGTTTAATAACAAAAGTATACTTATTACTGGTGGAACAGGTTCTTTTGGACAAGAATATACAAAGTTTTTGCTTAAGAATTATAATGTGAAAAAAATTTTAATTTTTAGCAGAGATGAGCAAAAACAATTCAATATGCAGAATAAATTTAATTCATCAAAGTTAAGATTTTTTATTGGAGATGTAAGAGATCAAGATAGACTCGATTTTGCGTGTCAAACAGCTGATTTTGTTGTTCATACAGCTGCTTTAAAACATGTTGAATTAGCTGAATACAATCCTTTTGAGGTAGTGCGAACAAATATAATTGGTTCACAGAACTTAATAAATGTTTGTATAAAAAATAATATAAAAAGAGTTGTGGCACTTAGTACAGATAAAGCTTCATCACCATTAAATTTATATGGCTCTACAAAGTTAACTGCAGATAAACTTTTCATTTCAGCAAATAATTTTAAGGGAAATAAAAAAACTATATTTTCAATAGTAAGATATGGCAATGTTATGAGTAGTAGGGGTTCGGTTATTCCGTTGTTTTTTGAACAAATGAAAAAAGGAACATTTACTATTACGGATAAGCGAATGACAAGATTTAACATAACATTAAGTGAGGGTGTAAATTTTGTAAATATGGTTTTTTCGAAAATGCTTGGTGGCGAAATATTTGTACCCAAAATTCCATCGTACAAAATAATGGATTTAGCAAAATCTATAAGCCAAAAATGTAAAATTAAAATGGTTGGAAAAAGAAGCGGGGAAAAAATCCACGAAGAAATGATATCACAGGCAGACTCTAGCAATACTGTTGAATTTAAGAAATATTATGTAATATTACCAAGTTCAAAATATAATAAGGTGAACACTAAATATTATTTAAAAAAATTTAAAAATTCTAAGAAGGTTAAAGAAAATTTTGTATATAATAGCAACAATAATAAATTTTTGACTATTTCTAATTTAAAAAAGATATTAAAAAAAAATATATTAAATTAATTATCTAGTGATAAACTACGGAAAGCATAGTATCGACAAACTTGACGAAAAAGCAGTTATAAAAACATTAAGGTCAAAAAATATTACTCAAGGTTCTGAAATTCTTAGATTTGAAAAAAATTTGTCCAAATTTTTTGGTTCAAAATATGCATCTGTATTATCAAGTGGAACTGCAGGATTGCATTTGACAGCAAAGGCCTTAAATTGGAAAAGGGGGGATATTGTATTTTGTAGTCCAATAACTTTTCTTGCAAGTTCAAATTCTATTATTTACCAAGATTCCACACCAATTTTTATTGATATTAATTTAGAAAACTACAACATCGATCCTAATTTGATAGAAGCAAAATTGAAAAAAAAAAATATTAAAAAAAGTGCAAAAGCTATAATTGCTACAGATTTTGCTGGTCATCCTTGTGATTGGGAAGCACTGAAATATTTATCAAAAAAGTACAATTTGAAACTAATTAACGATAACTGTCACGCTATAGGAGCTGAATTTAAAAATAATCTAAAATATGCACAAAAATATGCTGATTTTGTTATTCACAGTTATCATGCTGTAAAAAATATTACTACAGGAGAAGGGGGAGCTGTATTAACAAATAGTAAATATTATAAAAATAAAATTGATGAACTAAAATCTCATGGTGTTATTAAAAACATAGATAAAACTTCGCCCTGGAAATATGAAATGATTAATTTAGGATTAAACTATAGAATGACCGATATACAAGCTTCATTAGGTATTTCACAATTAAAAAAACTTAATAAATTTTTAAAAAAAAGAAGAGATACAGCAGATTTATATAACATACTTTTATCTGATATGAATTACTGCAAATTACCAACAATTAAAAATAATGTTAAGCATGCTTATCATCTATTTCCAATATTAATTGATTTTAATAAAATAAATATTAACAAATCACAGCTATTTAAAATTTTTAAAAAAAATAATATTAATCTTCAAGTTCATTATATACCTATCTATAGACAACCTTATTATAAAAAAATGTTTAAATATTCTCCAAAGGATTTTCCAAATTCTGAAAAATTCTATAATCAGGAAGTATCAATACCTATTTTTTCTGATATTAATAAAAGTACGATCCATAAAGTTGTTAGAATTTTAAAAAAATATATTCAATAGATGAACATTACAAAAAAATATGTTAATAGTTTAAAACAAATTATATCAGACAACTCTTTTGAAAAAGAAATTGATATTTTATATAATGTTTTATTAGAAGCTTGGCATAAAAACAAAAACATTTTTATTTGTGGTAATGGTGGCAGCGGTGCTAATGCAATTCATATTGCCAATGATTATTTATATGCAGTAACTTCGTCTAAGAGAAACGGTTTTAGGATTGAGGCCTTGACTGCCAATTCTTCAGTTATAACTTGTTTAGCAAATGATCTTAGTTATGAAGAAATTTTTTCAAAACAAATTCAAACAAAAGGTAACAAGGGAGATTTGTTAATTGTTTTATCAGGAAGTGGTAATTCATTAAATGTTATAAAAGCTATAAAAGTTGCAAAAAAACTAAGCATAAAAACTATCTCAATACTTGGATTTGATGGCGGAGTCTGCAAGAAAATTAGCGATACTTCAATTCATTTTTCAATAAATGATATGCAATTAAGTGAAGATTTACAAATGATAATTTTCAATATCTGTATGCAAAAACTCTCAAAACTATCTAGTAAAAAGAAATAATATGAGGATAGCAATTATTCCAGCTAGATCTGGATCTAAAAGAATTAAGCTAAAAAATATAAAAAAATTTATAGATGAGCCTATAATTCTTAAAACTATTAAAAATTTAAAAAAGATGAAGATGTTTAATAAGATATACATTTCAACTGAAAGTAAAAAAATTACTAAAGTGGTTAATCATATTAAAGATATAAACATAATTAAAAGACCAAATAATTTATCTGACGATTTTACTGGAACAAGAGATGTTATGGTGCACGCAATTAAAGAAATTTCTAAAGAATTTAAGCTGGAAGAAATATGCTGTGTTTATCCAACCTCTATTTTTTTTAAAAAAAAAAACTTAATGGAAGCTAAAAATTTATTAAAAAAAAATAATTATATTTTTGCAGCCTCAGTTGTAAATAAATCTTTTTTAAGGTCATTTTATTATGATAAAAGAAAAAAATTAAATTTATTTAATAAGAGAAATTATAATACAAGAACACAAGATTTGAAAACACTTTACTATGACATTGGTCAATTTTATCTTGCATATAAAGAAACATGGTTAAAAAAAAAAATTATATTTGATAAAAATTCAAAATTCATAGAAATACCAAAAAATACAGCCTATGATATAGATGATCATAGCGATTGGAAGTTTGCTGAAAAAATTTATAAACTAAATGAAAAATAAAAAAATACTTGTTGTAGCCTCGCATCCAGATGATGAAGTCCTGGGGTGTGGAGGTACAATAAACAAATTATCAAAGCAAAATTGCAAAATTAAAATTGTCTTTTTAAGTGATGGAGAAACTTCTAGAAATATCAAAAATAAATCAAAAAAAATAATGCAAAGAAAAATAAGTGCAAAAAAAGCATCGAAAATACTGGGATATAAAGATATAAAGTTTCACAATTTTCCTGATAATCAATTATACAAAATTGATTTTCTAAAAATTATAAAAATTATTGAAAAATATTTATTATCTTTTAAACCAAATGTAGTTTTAACACATTATGAGCATGATCTTAATGTCGATCACTCTATTGTTTCAAAAGCTACAACTACAGCATGTAGACCGACAAATTTTAAATTTATTGAGAAACTTTTATATTTTCACATAAACTCAAGTACTGAATGGAATTTTGGATCGCCTCAAAAATTTAATCCAAATTATTTCGTAGATATATCTAAAAATATTAATTCTAAATTAAATGCCATGAAGTGTTATGAAAATGAGATTAAAAAAAAACATCCAAGATCACTGGAAGCGATAAAATCTTTTTGTTTATATAATGGATCAATTATAGGTGCTGATTATGCAGAACCTTTTATGATTGGATATTCAAAAAATTAAAAGCTTAAATGCATTTTTTTTTTAGAGTTGATGCAAATGATAAAATTGGATCAGGACATTTATCTAGATGTGCATCTTTAGCAAATTTTTTATTTCAAAAAAGATTTAAAATAACTTTTATCACAAATACAATTACAAAAAAAAATTTAGATGATTATATTTCAAATTCTTTTTCATTAATTAGAATAAATCCCAAAAATTTAATTGATGATGCTTATAAAACAAACAAGATTCTTTTAAAAAAAAAAAAATCTTTTTTAATAGCCGATGGTTATAATTTTGGGGTAAATTGGCAAAAAAAAATAAATAATAAAATAAAACTAATTCTTTTGAATGACTATAACAACAAAAAATTAAAAAAAATTTTAAACATCAATCCATCACAAAATAAAAATTTTATTAATTTAAATTCATTTGGAATACCTATTGTTAATGATAAATACAATTTTAAAAACTATATTAAAAGATTCGAGAAAATAAAAAAAAACTATTCAATACTCATATCTTTTGGTTCTTCAGATAGAGAAAACTTTACCGAAAAGCTTTCCAGTATTATAAACTTCAATAAGTTTAAGAAATTTAATTTTATAATATTGATTG
>QBYG01000024.1 GCA_003282945.1 Pelagibacteraceae bacterium AG-325-E23 | reverse complement strand
GTATTTCTGATTAGTCTCTTTTGTATTTATAAATACTCTATCTTTGATCATGGTATTGGAAAATATGATAGTTTCCCATCAATTTTAAATTCATCTTTAAAAAAAGAAATAAGTTGGGATTCAATTGAGCATAATGATTTAAGAAATTGTAAAATCGTATCTTTTAACAACGAAGATTATATTATAAATGCTTATTTAAATTTAAAACTAATAAATTTAAACGAGTCTAACAATAGATCAAAAATATGTGAAGTATATCTTGAAGAAAATAAATTTAAATTTACTGATGAATAACTATATAATCTTATTTAAGAATTATGTATATTAAGATTATCTTATTTTTCTCTACTTTATTATTAGTAAATTTTTTTTTTATAAAATTCAAATTATTAATCGACGATCCTGATGAGAGTTTTCATAAAATAGAAAAACTATCGGGTACCCCACTTTCGGGGGGAATATATATTTTTTTTTGTATATTTATAATTTCACTTCTAGATTTTGAAGCTTATTTTAAAATAAATTTTTCAATTTTTTTAATTATAATTTTAATACTTGGTATTTTTTCTGATTTGAAAAAAAATTTTTCACCAAAACTTAGAATTATTTTCCAACTACTTATAATTATTTCATTAGTTTTAATAAATAAAGAGATTTTAATAAACAAAACAAATATAGAAATTTTAGATGTATTGTTGAAAAATCAAAGTGGAAAATTTTTATTTACCATATTTTGTATAATTACATTATTAAACGGATTAAATTTTATGGATGGAGTTAATGGTCTTGTAACTGGTTATATTTTTTTAATTTTATTAATTCTAAATTTAATAATGATGAAAAGCACAAATAATTATTACTATATAGATTTAACATTAGTCTATGCAGTTTTTTTTATATTTAATATTTTTGGTAAATCATTTTTGGGAGATAATGGCATCTATATTTCTGCAATTCTAGTTTCATTTTTGATAATTAATATCTTAAATGTTGATAGATCAATATCACCCATAATTGCTGTTTCTCTTTTATGGTATCCCGCAATTGAAAATCTTTTTACAATATTAAGGAGAAAATTTAAAAAAAATTTTACATACCTACCTGATAAGTTGCATTTACATTCCTTAATATTTAAAAAATTAGATTTACACTTTAAGTTTATTCCACATAAATACAAAAATTCACTAACAGGATTGATCATCATTTTTTTCTTAATTCCAAACTTTACCCTAACTTACTTATTTTATGATAAAAGTTACCAATTAGGATATCTGGTAGTTGTATATATTTTTATCTACCTACTTTCATACATATTATTATCAAAAAATAAGATTTAGGTGTGAGTGTGTTTGATTGATTAAAAAATATTACAAATCTCTCAATACAATTAAAAAAAATTATGTTAAAAAATAATCTGATAAATGTATAAAAAATTATCAATAGTTGTTCCAGTATATAATGAAGAGAAAAATATTGATAGTTTTCTAAAAAGAACTATTTCTACTTTAGATAAAATTAATTTAAAATATGAAGTAATCTTTGTACTAGATCCATCTACTGATAAAACTGAAGAAATAATTTTAGAAAAAATTCAACAAAATAAAAATATTAGACTTATATCATTATCTAGAAGATTTGGTCAGCCAGCAGCAACAATGGCTGGAATACATAATATAAGTGGTGATCTTTGTGTAATTATTGATGCTGATCTTCAAGACCCACCAGAAATAATATATGAAATGTATAATAAGATATTAGAAGGAAACGATGTTGTTTATGCAAAAAGAGTAAAAAGAAAAGGTGAAACATTTTTTAAAAAAATTATATCTAAATTAGGATATAAAATTATAGAAAAAATTAGTGAAGTAAAAATTCCTAGAGATACAGGAGACTATAGAATTATAACAAAAAAAATAATTGATAAATTAAAAGATTTAAAAGAAACAAATGCATTTTTAAGAGGTTTAGTAGCATTTGTTGGTTTTAAACAAACTTTCGTTGAGTATGAAAGAGATGAAAGAAAAGATGGAAAAAGTAAATATAATAAATATTTTGGTTCGTTAAAAATAGCATTTAATGGTATAGTCGGTTTTAGTTCAAAACCTCTTTTTCTCATGTCTATTATGGGATTTATCTTTGCTATAATTAGCTTTTTGATTGGTGTTTATTATATTTATCAAAAGATAACTAATCCACTTATTACGCCAGGCCTATCATCAACTATATTAATAATTACTTTTTTTGCAGGTATCCAATTGTTAGGATTAGGTCTATTGGGTGAATATATAGGGCGTATTTATGATGAGGTTAAAAATAGACCAAATTTTATAATAGATAAAAAATATAATTTTGAAGAAAGAGAATAAAAAAAGAGTATTTCTTAATTAAATATAAATTTATTAAATTTATGAAAAAGAAAAAAGTATTAGTGACAGGATGTGCTGGATTTATTGGCAGCCACTTGAGCGAAAAGCTGATAGCCAAAGGTTACTTTGTAACAGGAATTGATAACCTAAGTACTGGAAAATTAAATTTTATTAAAAAATTAAAATTAAATAAAAAATTTAAATTTTTTAAAATAGATTTATTTAAACAAAAAAATCTTTACAAATATTTTAAAGGTAATCAGATAGTTTTTCATATGGCAGCTAATGCTGATGTAAAAAATGGATTTTTAAATCCAAAAAAGGATATTGAGCAAAATACTATAGTTACTCACAAAGTGCTAGAAGCAATGAGAAAAAATAGAATTAAGAGAATAATATTTGCCTCAACAGGATCTATTTATGGAGAACCAAAAATTTTTCCAACAAAAGAAAATTATAGTTTTCCAATTCAAACATCATTATATGGAAGTTCAAAATTAGCTTGTGAGGGCCTTATTCAAGCATATTCGTATGGATTTGGATTTGATTCTACTATTTTCAGATTTGTTTCTATTATGGGTAAAAGATATTCACATGGTCATCTTTTTGATTTTTATAAACAATTGTTAATTAATAAAAACCATTTAAATGTTTTAGGAAATGGTTTGCAAAAAAAATCTTACTTAAATATAGAAGATTGTATTAATGCAATGATCTTAACCATTAATAGAAATAAAAATCCTATTGAAATTTATAATTTAGGTACAGATAGATTTATAACTGTTAATCACTCAATTAAAACAATTTTAAAAATACTGAACTTAAGTCCTAAGATTTATTATAAGGGAGGGGATAGAGGATGGATAGGTGATAGTCCAAAAATATATTTGGATACAAAAAAAATTAGAAAGATAGGTTGGAAGCCTAAAAAAACTATCGAAGAAAGTATAAAAGAGACAATAGAATTTTTCAATCATAACAAATGGTTATTTAAATAAAATGAATATAGCTATTATAGGATTATGGCATCTTGGTTCTGTTATGTGTGCTGGGCTTTCTACTTTGAAAAAAAATAAAATTTATTGTTTCGATGAAAAAAAAATAATTAAAAATTTTAAACAAAAAAATTTACCAATTAAAGAAAAAAATATAGAAAGTATAATAAAAAAAAACCATAAAAAAAATATTTTTTTTAATAGTGATTTTTCAAAACTAAAAAGATTTAAAGTTATTTGGATAACATACGATGCTAAAATTGATAACAATGATTTTAGTAGTTTCGATTATATTTTCATAAAAATAAAAAAAATTTTAAATTATGTAAAAAAGGACTCCTTAATAATTATCTCCACGCAAATCCCAATAGGATCAATAAAAAAACTTGAAAAATATGATAAGATTAAATTAAAAAAAAATTTGAAATTTGCCTACATTCCTGAAAATTTAAGATTGGGAAAAGGTTTAAAAATTTTTCTTAATTCACGCGATATAATAATTGGAATAAGAAAAGTATCTGATAAAAAGTTGATTTCTAGAGTTTTACAAGGAATTACAGCAAAAAAACATTATGTAAGTACAGAGACTGCAGAGATGACTAAACATGTAATTAATACTTATCTTGCTAGTTCGATCGCACTAATTAATGAAATCTCTCTAGTTGCTAGCAAATACAATGTTTCTTTTGATGACTTAGAAAAGTGTGTAAAAACTGATGAAAGGATTAGTTCAAGTGCTTATTTAAGACCTGGAAACTCTTTTTCAGGTGGAACTCTTGCTAGAGATATAAATTATTTAATAGAATTAAGTAAAAAAAATTTCTCAAATAATCATCTAATTAAGTCAATATTAAAGAGTAATCATATTCACTCAAAATGGATTGAGTCAGTATTAAAAAAAGAGAATAATTTGAAAAATAAAAAAATTTTACAAATTGGATTAAGTTATACTACTGGAACCACAACATTAAGAAGATCTATTCCATTTGAAATTTTTCAGAGATTAAGAAAAAGCCTCCAAGTAAATGTATTCGATGAATTTTTAAGAAAGAATTCCTCTGAAATTAAAGAAATTGAAAATTATTTTATATCGAGCTCAACAAAAAAAAAATTCGATATAATATTAATTTTCAATAAAAATTGTAAATTCAATATGATCGAAAACTTTTTGAAAAAAAAATGTCTTATAATAGATATAAATAATTATTATAAAATAGATTGTTTAAAGAGTAATATAAAATATAAATCACTCGAATATGAAAATTAAAAATAATTATTTTAAAAATAAAAATGTTATTATCACTGGAGGAAATCAAGGCCTTGGCCTAGAACTAGTAAAACATTTTTACAGACTAGGAGCAAATATAATAGTTTGCGCACGAAATCAGAAAAAATTAAATATTATTGAAAATAATTTAAAAATAAAAAAGAATCAGAAAATTATGATAGAAAAGTGTGATGTTTCCAAGTCAAATCATGTAGATAAATTATTCAGTAAAATTTTTAAAAAATTTAAAAAAATTGATATATTAATTAATAATGCAGGAATATATGGACCTAAAGGAAGAGTAGAAACATTACCTTGGAATGAAATAAAAAAGACTTTTGAAACGAATCTCTTTGCATCAATTTATTTAATAAAGAAAATTATTCCACATTTTAAAAAAAATAATGAAGGTAAAATAATTCAAATATCTGGTGGAGGAGCTGCTAGTCCACTACCTTATTTTTCAGCATATGCCTCAAGTAAAGCTGCGGTTGTTAGGTTTGTAGAAAATGTGTCTAAAGAGCTTGAGTCACATAAAATATATATCAATGCTGTTGCACCAGGTCCAATTAATACAAGAATGTTAGATGAAGTTTTAAGTGAAAATCCAGAAACTGTCGGTAGATCATTTTATAAAAAATCTATTAATCAAAAAAAAAATGGAGGAACAGATATGAATAAAATTTTAAATTGTATTGAATTCTTCTGTCATAAAAAAAGTGATGGAATTAGCGGAAAACTAATAAGTGTTTTATGGGATGATTGGCACAAATTTCCAAATTACAAAAAAATTTTAAATAAATCGGACTTAGGCAATATCCGTAGAATAGCAGGCAGAGACAGAAATATTAATTTTTTTGATAAAAATGAAAAATAAAATTAATACTGGATTAAAGTTTGCATTTATTGGCTGTGGATTAATCGGTAATAAAAGAGCTAATACAATTTCAAAAAAATCAATTCAAGGGTGTTTTGATATAGAAAAAAAAAAATCTAAAACTTTTTCTCAAAAGTTTAATTGCAAAATGTATGAAAATTATAAAAAACTAATTGAAGATAGTGATATTGTTGTGATTTGTACACCTCACAAATATCTTGAAAAATTTACATTAATTGCTCTAAAACAAGGTAAACATATTTTTGTTGAAAAACCTGCAGCAACAAATTCCTCTAAAATAAAAAATTTAATTTTTAAAAGTAATACATTTTTTAAAAAACAGAAAGTTCAAGTTGGATACAATCATAGATTCCATCCCTCAATTGTAAAAGCTTTAAAAATGATAAAGCAAAATAAAATTGGAGATATAATGTATGTAAGATCAAGTTATGGACATGGTGCAAGAAAAAACTATCATAAAGAATGGAGAATGAATAAGATTATATCTGGAGGCGGCGAATTAATTGACCAAGGTTCTCATATTATTGATTTGTCAAGAATTATTCTTGGTGAATTTGTAGATATTGACTCAACATTAAAAAGTTTTTTTTGGAAAGCAAAGGTAGAAGATAATGCGTTTTTAACTTTAAGAACAAAAAATAATAAAGTTGCTTTTTTGCATGCCTCATGTACTGAATGGAAGAATAAATTTTCCTTTGAAATATTTGGCAAAAAGGGAAAGTTAGAAATAAATGGACTTGGCGGAAGTTACGGGAAAGAAAAACTTTATTATTATAAAATGAGTAAAAATTTTGGCGTACCAAAAATAAAAATTTGGAGTTTTTCATCAAGAGAAGATTTTTCATGGAAAAATGAAATATCAAGTTTTATAAAAAGCATTAGATTAAATAAAAAAGTTTCGTGTGGTCTTGAGGATGCATATATTAACATGAAAATAATAGATAACTGTTATAAAAAAATAAAAAGACTGTGATAATTACAAGAAGTCCTTTAAGAATTACCCTAGGTGGTGGAGGTACAGACTTGCCCTCATACTATAAGGAATTTGGAGGTTTTTTAATTTCTGCTGCAATAAACAAGTATGTTTATTCATCAGTTTTAGAACCTTATGCTAATGGAATTTATTTAAAATATTCTAAAAGAGAAAAAACTAATTCAATAAATAAAATTAATCACCCAATTATAAGAGAAGTCATGAAAAAATTTAAACATAATTCTAAAAGAATAGAGATTACTACATTGGCAGAAATTCCAGCTGGCACAGGTTTGGGTTCCTCAGGAAGTTTCACAACTTCATTGCTCAAGTGTATGTATTCATTAAACAATAAAAAAATTAACAAATACCAATTAGCTGAAGCTGCCTGTGATATTGAAATCAATAAGTTAAAAGAACCAGTAGGAAAACAAGATCAATTTATTGCATCTTATGGTGGTTTAAAAGTATTTAAAATTAATAATAATGGAAAAGTTAATGTTTCTTCTTTAGATATTACTAAAGATACAAAAGAAAAATTACAGAATAATTTATTATTATTTTTTACGGGATATACAAGATTCTCCTCACTAATTTTAAAAAAACAAGATAACGAAACTAAACAAAAAATAAATAAAACTATTGAGAATTTAAAAGAGATAAAAAAAATAGGATATTTAAGTAAAAAATTAATTGAAAATAATGATTTGTATCAATTTGGTAAATTATTAGACCATCACTGGAATATTAAAAAAAAAAGAGCAAATAATATGAGCAATGCTAAAATAAATAATATTTATGAAGATGCTCTTAATCATGGTGCCTTGGGTGGAAAATTAGTTGGAGCAGGTGGTGGTGGATTTTTGATGTTTTATGCCAAAAATCCTAATCTATTGAGAAAAAGGTTACGTAAATATAATATTAATGAAGTTAAATTTTTGTTTGATGAAGAGGGAACGAAGGTAATTTAATTTTAAATTATTTTTCATATGTCTAAGTTTGAAGCTATAATTCTAAGTGGAGGGAAAGGAACTAGAGTTTCAAAATTTACAAAGAAACTTCCAAAGTGTTTAATTGATATTAATGGGAAACCATTCTTATATCATCAATTAAAATTATTAAAAAAGAATAATATAGATAATATAATAATATCAGTTGGATATTTTGCGCAAAAAGTAAGAGATTATGTTAAGCATAATATAGATTTCATAAATATTAAAATTATTGAAGATGGAAAAAAATTACTTGGCACGGGAGGTGCGGTGTTAAAATCTACAAAATTTCTCAAAACTAATTTTTTTATTATTTATGGAGATAGTTATCTTAACTTTGACTTAAAAAAATTAAAAAAAAACAATAATATTGTAAATATGGCAATTTATAAAAATA
>QBYG01000023.1 GCA_003282945.1 Pelagibacteraceae bacterium AG-325-E23 | reverse complement strand
TAGCTTCTACCATTGGAACACCATATTTCTCAGTTACAGGTGCAATTGCTTTAGTTAAACCTGAACTGTAAGGTCCAAGCATAAACTCAACACCATCTTGTGAAATCAATCTTTCTGCAAGTTGCGCCGCTCTTTTTGGGTTTGATTCATCATCGTAGTAGATAATATCAAACATGTAAGTTTTTCCTCCAACTTTGACACCACCCATGCTGTTAATTCTGTCAACGGCCATGTTGTAACCGTTTTGAGTATGAACACCATTAGATGAATATTTTCCAGTTAAAGAAATTGCAGCACCTAATATAATTTTATCACCAACTACTTTTGCTAAAGAAACAACTGATGTTGAAAATAAAATTGCTATTGCAGAAACAAATGTAATTATAATGTTTTTAATTTTCATTTATCTCCTCTTTTATTATTAATTAATTAATTTAAACCTTATTTAACTAAGAAATTAATTTTTTTGCAAGTAACAGTAGTATCGCATTAACACCTAATATTGTTGCATAAATGCAATTATGCCAGCTATTACTATTAAAACGCACGCAGAAATTGTGTTTATAACTTTTGCGTTTGCTTTAACCCAAGTAATCATTTTATTTGCTAGAATTGCGTAACCGACTAAAGATAAAAAATCTAAAATTACATATGTTGTTATTAGAATAATAAATTGAACAACATAATTAGAGCTAAAATCAATAAATTGTGGAAAAATAAATGGAAAAAACATCCAAGCTTTAGGACTTGTCCCAGCAACTAAAAAGCCATCTTTATAAAAAGATAGAAAACTTTTTTCAGATTTTTCATCAGAATTTATACTTTTTGGTCGGGATTTATAAATATCATAAGCAAGATATAGAATATAAACTATTCCAACCCACTTAAATGTATTAAGCAACTTAGGATTATCTGAAATAAATGAACCAATAACAAATATAACAAGAGTTGCTTGAATAATATTTGCAGTAACATCTCCTAATGCTGTCCATACACATTTCTTAACTCCATAATTCATTGAATATGAAATTATTACTATCCTCGGTGTTCCAGGGGTAATAAACATGAAAAGAATTATTTGGAGAAAAAGGAAATAATTTAGAGGAAGCATCTTAGGATAGTCCTAAAAAACCGGGAGCTAAAGATGGCTAGATAGGACTATCTAAAAGTGATAATATCATAAGCATTAAAATTTGCATTAAAATTTATTTAGAGTTTTACTGAAAAATCTATGAAAAAAAGTCACAGGCCTACAACTAAAGTCAAAAACCCTGAACCAAAACCAGGAAGTCCAGACTGGGTTATATGGGCAGCATGGGCTGACAGAATTACATTTGAGGAAATAGAAAAAAAAACAGGAAAAACTGAAGCTGACGTTATTAAGATAATGAGAGGAAATCTTAAACCCTCGTCTTTTAGGTTATGGAGAAAAAGAGTAAATTCACAAAGTATTAAACATAGAAAAAAATTTGAATATTCAAGAAAACAAATAAGAGTAAAAATTAAGAAAAATGAAATTCTTAACTGGTAAATTAGCAAAATATAATTATATCTAAAGTATGAAAAATATAACTATGTATTCAGGCCCAATGTGCGCCTTTTGTGATGCTGCAAAAAGATTACTGAATAGAAATAATCTTGAATATAAAGTGATTGATGTATCAACTGGTCCAGATTTAAGAGATGAAATGATTAAAAAAGCAAATGGAAAACGTACAATTCCTCAAATCTTTTTTAACGATGAGCATATTGGTGGTTATCAAGAACTTAGAGACCTAGAAAAAAATGGTACTTTAGAAGCATCTTTAAAGTAAATTAATTCCAATCAATTAAACCTAATTGTTTTTTTGCTAATTCACTTAAATCATTAATTTTAATTCTTCCTTTATAATTAATTTCGTAATCCTCAGCAGCAAAATCTGGTGGACTTTTACCTTCAATAAATTTTTTCGATTGTTTTTTTATGTAATCAATATTTTTTTTACAGTATGGAGTTGCTCCTACATAAATAACATTTGAAAAGGTTTTACCCATATGTTTTTCCTCAACAGCATGTACAACATCGGGGTGCCACCAAATAGTATCTCCAGGATACATTTTTGGAATTGAAATTAAACCTTCTAACAATAAGCTATGATATTTTTCATTTACTGATAAAGCTTTCCCAGCTTTTGAACCACATAGCTCGTTTTCAGGCACATCATCTAATAAAGCTCTTGTTAAAACATATGCCATTCCTTTAGCGATAGGAATTAATTGTAAAGTTCCATCATTTGGACCTTGCTCTGTTAAGGCTGTCCATCCTTGGAATGTTCTAAATACATGCGCTACCGCAGGTGACTCAAATTCAATTGTTTCATCTCTATATTTTGCATCAAACGGATTATAATTTTCGAAATTATCTGAAAAAATATTCTTATAAATTTTTTGATATGCATTATCAGTCCATCTTTCAATCGATCCAGCATCGCAATGTGGTGATAACCCCAATGTATCGTCTCCTGGTTCTCTTCTTCTTACTCGATCCGCGTATACAAGTTCTTTATTTGGATCAAAAACACTTTTATCCTTATACTTATAATTCCAAAGATTATTTAGCCATTTTTTAACCTTTTCCATTTCTTGAGAGTGTCTAATTTCTGATTGTGCTTTAGACCAATACAATCCAAAAATTTGAGGTTTTCCTGATTTGAGATCACTGAAATATTTGTCTATACCTATTTTTTTTTTTTGATCTTCAAAATAATTGTTTTCTAAAACATATTGATCTAGATTTTTATCAAGATCTTTCATTTTTTTTTCAGCAAAAACGTTTCTAATTATTACACAACCACGTTTCAGAACCTTCTCATTAATAGTCCTTTCATTTTCAATTAAAATATTTTTAAATTCTATTTCTGGGATAATCGAATTCTCAAAACGTTTAATTAACTCAACTTCTTTTTTGATATATTGCTCAATATTTTTAAAATTACTTAAATAATTTTTCGACTTATTTTTTAACTTGATTTTTTCAGAGATGATCTTGTTTTGTATTTCAATTATATTCATAATTTGAAATCAATTATTTAGGTTTAAAAACTAAGCAAACTCCATTATTACAATATCTTTTTCCTGTTGGTTGTGGGCCATCATCAAATATATGGCCATGATGTCCTCCACAATTCTTGCAATGGTACTCGGTTCTGGCATAACCGATATGATAATCTGTTGTAGTTTCAAATGCATCAGGTAGAGACTCATAAAATGATGGCCAACCAGAGCCACTTTCATACTTTGAATTAGAGTCAAACAATTTCACTCCACAGTTTGCACAATGATAACTTCCCTCTCTCTTTTCAAAATTAAGTTCGCTTGAACCTGGTGGCTCTGTTGCTTCGTCAAATAATACTTTATTTTGTTGATGAGTTAAATTTGGATTATTTTTTGTCATTTAAATATTTAGCACAATTTTTATGCAAACTTGCATGTAATTCAATAAGTTTTTTAAAGTCTTTATTGTAGCCACCACCTAAAACTCCACAAATAGGAACTCTTCTTATAAAAAAGTTTCTAATAACCATCTCGTCTCTTTTATTAATTCCTTTGTCAGTAATACACAACTTACCTAATCTATCATCTAAGTGAATATCAACACCTGCGATATAAAAAACAAAATCAAAATTAAAATCGTTTAGAAAAATTAAATTTTTTTTTAAAATATCTAAATACTCATCATCTTCCATGTTTTGTTCAAGCTCAATGTCCAGATCACTTTTGGATTTAATTGGTGGATAATTGACTTTTGTATGCATACTAAATGTAAAAACGTTATTTTCATTTTTAAATATTTCTGAATTTCCATTACCTTGATGAACATCTAAATCAACTATTAGGATTTTGTTAGCCAACCCTCTATTCAAAAGATATTTTGCAGCAACAGCCACATCATTAAAAACACAAAAACCTGCTCCCTCGTCATAAATAGCATGATGACTTCCACCAGCTGTATTACAAGCTATTCCATAATTAATTGCTAATTTAGAGGCTAATACGGTTCCGCCTGTTGCAACTAAAGATCTTCTGACCACACTATCAACTAAAGGGAAACCTATTTTTTTAACTAATCTTTGCTCTAATGTTTTATTTTTAATTTTTAAAATATACTCCTCTGAGTGAACTTCTTTTAGTGTATCTACTGAGCATGGATCAGGTTTATAAAACTTCTCAACTACCTTTTCTTTTTTAAGAAAACTTGCTAATTCACCAAACTTTTTAATTGGAAATTTATTATCATCACCAATTTTTGCTTCATAATCAGGGTGATTTACAACTGGTAATTCCACTTTACTTTATTTCTCGAATAGGCTTACCAGCAACACAGGCTTCTAAATTCTCGATCATTTGTGTATAGAAAATAGAATAATTTTCAGCTGTGACATAGCCTACGTGCGGAAGCAAAAGTGCGTTAGACACAAATCTCAATTTATGACCACTGGGTAAAGGTTCTTTATCATAAACATCGATACCAGCTCCAGCAATTACATTAGTTGACAGAGCTATAATTAAATCGTCTTCGTTTACAATCGGACCTCTTGAAGTATTAATTAGAAATGCAGATTTTTTCATTTTATCAAATTCAGCAAGCTTTATACAATCCTTGTATCTTGCACCTCCCTGAACATGAATTGAAATAAAGTCAGAGTTTTGAATAAGATCCTCTTTGCTAGAGGGCAAAACATCAAGTTCTTTACACTTATCTAGACTTAAATTTTCACTCCATGCCATAACTTG
Source organism: Pelagibacteraceae bacterium AG-325-E23 (assembly GCA_003282945.1). Classification (GTDB taxonomy): domain Bacteria; phylum Pseudomonadota; class Alphaproteobacteria; order Pelagibacterales; family Pelagibacteraceae; genus Pelagibacter. The sequence goes on along the minus strand of QBYG01000023.1, from coordinate 3,418 downwards.
CATGCCAAAAGCTTTTGCTATTTTAGCAACCTGAGATCCAACTTTTCCTAAACCAATAACTCCTAAAATTTTACCTTTTAATTCAATGCCTACCGTTGTCTGCCAATAACCTTGATACATATTATCAACCTCAACTTTAATATTCCTTGCAAGGCCTAAGATTAAAGCCCATGTTAACTCGCATGTTGGATTTGAATTAATTTCAGTTCCAGTAACAATAATTTTTGCTTTCTTTGCTGCCTCTAGATCTATTGCTTTATTTCTCATTCCACTTGTTGAAATATATTTGAGTTTTTTTAAATTTTTAATGAGATTTGAACTTATTATAGTTCTCTCCCTCATGATAAGCAGAGCTTCAAATTCTTTTAATTTTTCAATAGCATCGTCTTCATTTTCAAAAGATTCGCTAAAAATCTCAATATCAAACTTTGATGAAAGATTTTTCAAATCTATAAATTCTTGAGCAACGTTTTGATAATCGTCTAAAATGGCCACCTTAAGCATTTTGTGTTTTTTTATTCGAGATTGTAATACCAGCAATTATAAAAATTGCACCTAAGAAATGATAAAATAAAATTTTTTCATTGAAAATAAACATAGCCATCATTGCACCAAAAATTGGCATCAAATGTAAAAAAACTCCAGATCTATTTGCTCCAATAAGTGTGACACCTTTAATCCAAAATAAAAATGAAATTATTCCTGGGAATAATACAACATAAAATAACACTAGGAAAAAAGAAGTTTCAAATTTAATGACACTACCAAGTTTATAATCCATATAATACATTGGAATTAAAAAAAATACGCCACATGTAATAACGACTTGTAGTGTTGCAATTGGGGATAGATCGGATTTACGTTTTTTTAAAAGCGTCGAATATAAAGACCAAGCAAACATTGCAATTAATGCAAATATATCTCCTCTGTTAAATGTTAAATTTATAAGATTGTTTAAATCTGCTTTTGTGATGATAAACATAACTCCAGCAAGAGATAAGAATACTCCTGTTATTTGAAATAAGTTTGTTTTCTCAATTTTGAGTAGAGATGAAAATAATATAATCATGACTGGAACTGTTGATATCATCAGAAGACCAGTAATAACTTGCGTATGTCTTAAAGAATAAAAAAGAGCAGAATTGAACACTGTTACAGCTAAAAAACCTAAAATTGAAAATAAAAAAATGTTATCGAATATTACTCTTCTCTTATTTATTAATTCTTTGTAAGTAAAGGGTAGCAAAACTAAACAGGCTGAAAACCATCTATAAAAATTTAATGATATTGGAGGTATATCTATAATGCTTGCTGCTTTTCCAACTACAAAATTTCCAGCCCAAAATAGGCTCGCTAAAACTAAATAGATAGACGCAAGATAAAAAGGATTATTTAATTTCATTAAAATTTAACAAATCTGTTTTATTTATAGGTTATCTGTTATTTATTGTTTGTATAGACCTTCAATATTTATATCTACAATAAATATTTTTAGGCAAATCTAATAGAGCTATAAGGTTTTAAATCCATATTAGTATTTTCATTTGCAATCATACCAGAGACTATTTTTCCAGAAATTGCACCTAAAGTCCATCCTAAATGATGATGACCAAATGAGTAAAAAACATTTTTATAATTTTTTGATGGTCCAATTATTGGTAAAAAATCCGGCAGTGTAGGTCTAAACCCTAACCACTCATCTTTATGCTCAGGTAAGCCGTCAAGCATATCCTTTGCATTTAAAATTAAGTTTTTAATTCTAGATTTTGATAAAGCATTTTCTAGACCACCAAACTCCACAGTACCAACCACTCTCAAACCTTGATCCATCGGTGACATTCCAAAACCTCTGTTAGAGTAAACTACTGGTCTAGATATTAAATGATCAAAATCTTTAAAATGAACATGATAGCCTCTTTCAGTATCTAGTGGAATATTTTCATGAAGTTTATCAGTTAGTTTTTTTGAAAAAGCACCACATGCAATAACCAATTTATCAAAAACAAATCTCTGGGTTTCTGATCTTAAAATAGGTTTTTCTTCATCAAAATTCAAATCTTGGATATTTAGTTTTAAAAACTTTCCACCTTTTTTTATAAAATTTTCAAATAGCTTAATTAATATTTTTTTTGGATTTCTTGCATGTCTTGCATAATCATAGAAAACACCTCCATGATAAAATGGTTTTAAATTTGGTTCTAAATCATGTATTTCTTTTTTATTTACTACTTTTTGTTTAACGCCTAGATCTTCTCTAATTTTTATTTCTAATTCTCTACTTTTTAAATTTTTTTCGTTCCAGACATATAAAATTCCATTATTTTCAACTAAACCCTCGAGATCTATCTCTTCGAATAATTCATCATAAGCCAGTAATGATTGATCTAAAATTTGATGCATATTTTTTGCGGTATGCATCATTTTATCATTAGTACAATTCATTAAAAATTTTGAAAACCAAGGGATCATTTTTGGAACATAATTCCATTTAAGTGCCAAAGGTCCTCTTGAGCTCAGAAGCATTGATGGAACATCACTTACAATATCTGGTCTGTTTAAAGGGACTGATGCATAAGGAGAAAAATGACCTGCATTACCATAAGAGGCTGCATTTCCAGGTTCATCTCTATCGAACAAAATTACTTGATAGCCTTTTTTTTGAAGAAAAAGAGCATTACATACTCCTTGAATTCCTGCTCCTATTATACCAACTTTTAAGATTTTTTCTGACACAAGAAAAAATATAGTTTGTTGGATAAATTATAATAGATGTTATTTGATCGCGGTGGATAACTATTTGCATTATCTTAATTGCCGATTGGGTCTCGACTGTAAATTTTGCAGCTCATTACGATACTTAAACCAAGCATTATTGATAACATTGATGATCCTCCGTATGACATGATAGGAAGTGGTGCTCCAACAATTGGTAATAGTCCAAGAACCATCGCTATATTTACAAAAATATATAAGAATAAACCAGATGCAAAACCAAAACAGTATAGTTTTGCAAAAAATGATCTACTAGAAAAACCAATCCTTATTATTCTATAAATTAATAAAGCGTATAATAAAATTAGTACCATTGAACCAACAAAGCCAAACTCTTCAGAGAAAAGAGTAAAAATAAAGTCAGTGTGTTTTTCAGGTAAGAATTCAAGATAACTTTGTGTACCTTTTAAGAAACCTTTACCTAAGAAACCTCCTGAACCAATTGCTATTTTAGATTGAATTATTTGGTAGCCAGCACCTAAAGGGTCCCTGTCTGGATTAAAAAAAGTTAATATTCTTGATTTTTGATATGGTTTTAAAAAAGAAATTACAAAAGGCAATGAGACCAATAATATTAAACCTGAATATACAAAATATTTTAAATTAAGTCCTGCTAACCAAATAATAGCCAACCCACTTCCTGCTA
>QBYG01000022.1 GCA_003282945.1 Pelagibacteraceae bacterium AG-325-E23 | reverse complement strand
TTTTTGTCTGTGGCACAAAAGAGATTCCTCTTTGAACTCTCTCTTGTGGGGAAAATTTGGATATGTCTTGATCTTCTATAACTACACTTCCAGATTTTAAATTTAATAAACCTAACATTGCTTTCATGGCAGTAGATTTTCCAGCACCATTTGGACCTAGTATTGCAACAATTTCCCCTTTGTCGACATTAATAGAACAAGAATTAATAATATCTGGTCCATCACCATAACCACCTGTCATATTATTTCCCTCAAAAAATGCCATCAGCTGGTTTCTCCATTAATTTTTTTTCCTCTACCGAGATAGCTTTCTATAACTTGCTCATTTTTTTTTACTTCATCAGAGGTTCCTTCAAATAGAACTGCACCCTCTGACATTACAATTACTGGGTCGCACATCCTACTAATGAAATCTATATCGTGCTCAATCATACAAAATGTATAATTTTTTTCTTTATTAAGTCTTAAAATTGCAGTTCCCAGTTCTTTTAATAGTGTTCTATTAACACCCGCTCCTACTTCATCTAATAAAACTAATTTGGCATCTACCATCATAGTTCTGCCTAATTCTAGTAATTTTTTTTGACCTCCTGACAAATTTCCTGCTCTTTCATTAGCTAAGTGCTTTAAATTTAAAAATTCTGCTACATCATAGGCTTTAAGTCTAATTTGTTCTTCTTCTTCTTTAATAAGTTTAGGCTTTATAAATGCATTTAACAGTATTTCTCCAGTTTGGTTTCCTGGAACCATCATTAAATTTTCTAAGACGGTAAGATTAGAGAATTCATGTGCAATTTGAAAAGTTCTTAGAAGACCTTTTGAAAATAATTCATGAGATGGTATATCAGTTATGTTTTCATTATTAAAAAAAACTTTTCCTTTTGAGGATTTTAAATTTCCTGCAATAAGATTAAATAGCGTGGTTTTTCCAGATCCATTTGGACCAATAATTCCCGTAATTGTGCCTCTTTTAATGGTTAATGAACAATTAGATACAGCAGCAAGTCCTCCAAAATATTTTGAGATATTTTCTATTTTCAGAATATTTAAATCTGATGACATAGAGAATTATACTTTGTTAAGTCTTTTAAGAATACTATTTAATGTTTTCTCTGTAGACTTATAAAAACCTGCTTTTCTAAGTTCTTGAACTCCTTGTTCATTTAATCCTTTGGGAGTTTGAGATTCTTTAACTAAAAATTTTAGGTCCTTATCAGAGTTTCTTAATGCATCTTCAGACAATGCAACAAACAATGAAGTTATATATTTTTGAGCTTTATCTTTTTTAACGCCACGTTGTACAAGCCAATTAGACATAGTATTTAATAATTCATAAAATGGAGCCATCATACCTGATGTCGACCAAAAATTTTTAGATAACTTTTCATTATTTATTTCAACTGTTGTTCCAAGTTTATTAAAAAAGTTTTTTAATGTTTTATTTGGAGGAAAAACTGGAACTGGCCCTTTTCTTAATGATATTGGTGGAAGTGGTATAGCTCTAAAAATTTTTGCTTTTACATTAATTAATTTTTTTAACCTTGGCAAAGTAATTGTTGAAATAAAACTTATTATTGTTTGGTTAGATTTAAATTTTAACGTTTTGATTATTTTCTCACCAACTGTAGGAGTAACAGCAAGAAAAATCCAATCACAACTATTAATAATTTCTTGATTTGACTTGCCAATACTTACTTTTTTATTTTTTTTTGATAATTTTTTTGCGATATAAAGATTTCTAGGTGAAACTAAAATCTTGGAATATTTAATTTTTGACGAAGAAATACCAGTAACTACTGACTCAGTTATTTTTCCAGTTCCTATAAAACCCAGTTTCATAGAAGTAATTACTATACTTAATTATTAAAAAAGGAACCTCTAATTCTAAGCAATTCCCTTGATAATTTTTTGTTTTCTTTGAATGGTTTTCTTCCATGTAGCCAAAAGTAATTATTTGCAACTATAGCACTACCCACGGGTAGAGTGGTTACAATTTTATTTTGGCTTCCCTCTAGTGAATCTGATAATTTTTGAAGAAATAAACCCTGCTTCATATTTTTTGGTTCTGGAAATTGGTCTATATAGGAGATTGTAGCTTCTCCATTTTGATCTTTTGAAAAAACTGGATGTTCTACTTTATAACCTACATTTTTACTCTTAGGTGATCCCCAAATAAAATCTTGCTTACCAATTTCATCATTTGCTAAATCTGATAAATGTTCCCAATCATCAAGATGTAATAAAGCAGTTTCTCCACCCTCTACATTTTCTTCCTCTAATTTTGACATCAATATCCAATCAGTAGTTTCTTTTACATAAGTTCCGTCAGTATGAAGATCCATGTTTATATATGCTTTTCTTAAATAAGAGTCGCTATTATCCTCATGCTTTACATGAAATCTCGCATAATATTTTCCTGCCATTGAGTCATGATTAGGGTTACCAATTAAATGAGTAATTGCTGTAGATAATTTAATTAAAAATGTTTGATCAATTTTAGACGAAATATTTTTTGGTCCTATTATGAAACATCCTGTATTTCTATTTTTTAATATATAGTTTAAAAGTTTACCCAGCTCATGAGATACAGTCTCATCTAAACTTTTTGCAATTGTAAAACGTGTAAAAGGTTTATATTCGAGTGCCGTAATATCAAATTTTTTAAACGGAAATATAAGTCTTTCAATTATTTCGTCTTCAATTTTAATATTTATAATTCTTTTTGATTTTTCATGAAAGGATATATCAAATCCATCTATTTGTTTTAAATCTTGCATTAATTTATTTTATTGCAAATTCCTATTGAGTCTGGTCCACAAATTTCACCATTAGTCCAGGTCGCACCTATAAGGTTAGCTCCATCAAAATTTGCATTCAAAATATTTGAAGACGTAAAATTTGCTTCCATTAAGTTTGAATTTTGAAAATTTGTATCAATCAATGTAGACCCCATGAAGTCCACTCTTGTTAAATTAGCACTCGAGAAATTTGAAAGTTCAAGGTTCGCACCTGTTAAAATTGACTCATACAAATTCGCTCTAATAAACGATGATTCAGAAAATGTGCCAAATGAAAGATTTGAATTCATCATTATGCTCTTGTCAAAATTTACTTGGATAAAACTTGCAAAAGACAGATTTGAATTAGGAAGGTAACTACCTTGTAAATCTTGACCATCTGAAAATTTGCATTTTGTGTAATCTACACCATCAGTTATAGGATCATCACAACCAGCGTTTACATTGCTGCTAAAAATTAAAAAAAATATAATAAAAATAAGTTTTTTCATACCACAAAACTATTTAATGCAGCCAAAATTATAGCAGATAATACTGTTGGATAAACTAAATTTCTTTTTGTGACATAAAAAATTAATATTGATAATAAAATTACAATTATCCTTGAAATATAGTTGACTTCGGAAAGATCTCCTGACGGAAATATGAGTATTCTTGAAATTAAGGCAGCTAAAGTTGAATATGCTATACAATTAAACCATCTATAAATTTTAGACTTTTCACTAATTTTTTCTGAGGTAAATGCTCCAAGAAATCTCGATAAATAAGTTGCTAAAGAAGTTACTATTATTGCTAAAACTATATTAACTGCCATATCTTTCTCCAATAAAATAAGAAATTGTTCCAGCAACCAACCCACCGATAAGCACACTCCACTCGGGAGAAATAAAATAAAAAATAGGTCCTAATAATGCACCAAGTAAAATTGCAGATGTAAGTTGTACTGTCTTCATTACACCTATCATTGCACACATAAAATAAATTGGGTTTATTATCGCTAGGGCAATAATCATATCTCTATTTAGAAAATCAGAAGCATAATAACCAATAATGGTTGAAAAAATTGCAACTAACCATGTAGCTGTTCCTATACCAATCCAAAAATCTATTCGGTATTTCCTTTCTATTTCCTCATAGTTACTTTTTAAAATCAACCACGATGAAACAGCAACAAAATGACATGATAAGTAATATTTCCATCTTGGTTGGCTTTCATGTTTTAATAATGGCATAATTGAAACTGTCATTGGATAAAGTCTTGAGTTAACTAACCATACTGCAAGAAAAATATTTACAAGTGAGGCACCAATTAACATAGACTCTGCCATGACTAAAGATCCTGGAAGAGCGTAAGTTAACAAAGTTGAAAATATACTTTCTTGAATACTAAAACCTAAATTTTTAAGTAAAGCGCCAATTGCAACAAAACTCGCACCCAAGGCAATGGCTGGACTATCAAACTTTTTTGATGCAAGTATTCCTTGAAGAAAATATTTGGAGTTGATCATCAACCGCCTAAAAATAGACGACCCACATCTGGATTATTTAGAAGCTCATCTCCTTTTCCTGCAATAGCAGTTTGTCCGGAAACTAAAACATATCCAATGTCGGCAAACTCCAAACCCTTTTTGGCATTTTGTTCAACCAATATAATAGTTTTTTTCTCATTTTTTTGAAGATCATCTAAGATTTCAAATACCATTTGAATATATCTTGGTTCTAATCCAATTGAAGGTTCATCAACTAATAAAATAGATGGTTTCATGACTAAAGCTCTAGATATTTCTAACAATCTTCTCTCACCACCAGACAAAACTTTAGCTGGTTGGTTTCTTCTATTTCTTAATCTCTCATATTTCTGAAGAACTCTCTCTGCTTCTTCAAATGACTCTTCAGTTTTATCTTTTATATATCCACCCATTAAAAGGTTTTCTTCTACAGTCATGTCTGGAAAAACAGAATTATCTTGAAGAATATAAGCTATTCCTTGAGATTTTAGTTTCTCTGCCGGCGTAAGGTTTGTTATTTCTTTGCCATCGACTTCGATTTTACCAGAAAAAATATTCGTAAAACCATATATTGAATGAAGAATTGTCGATTTCCCTGCTCCATTAGGGCCTATCAAGCATAATGATTGTGCCTTGCTGACAAACAAATCTAAATTATGTAAAATTTCCATTTTACCATAGCCAGCTGACAAACCTTTAATTGTTAAGTGAATATTGTCCTCTGAGAGCTTTTTTAGATCGTCAGCGCCAGGTGCTTTACCTAATACTTCATATTGATTAGCCATTATTGTGCTCCTAAATAAGCATCTATAACTCGCTTATCATTTTTAATTTCATCCGGTGTTCCATTGGCAAGCATTTTTCCATGTGCTAAGCAAAAAATACTTTCTGCCAATTGCATAATTACTCTCATATTATGCTCAATGACTAATAAAGTAATTCCAAAATCTTGATTTACTTTTATTAATCTATCTATAATTCCATTTATCAATGTTGGATTAATACCTGCAGTTGGTTCATCTAAAAGTAACATTTCTGGTTCATTCATCAATGCCATTGCAAGTTCTAAAAGTTTTTGTTGACCAAATGATAAGTCACCCGCTCTTAAATTTCTCTTCTGGTAAAGTCCAACAAAGTTAAGCAAATTTTCAGCCTTATCTGTTAAGTCTTTAGGAATTTTTGAGAAAATGGAAACTAAACTTTCATCACTAGCTTTATGACTTATTAACATGTTATCGACACAGTTAAGTTTTCCATAGATTCTTGTTTGTTGGAATGTTCTTAAAAGACCAAGTTTTGCAATAATTGGAACTGGCAATTCTGAAACTTCTTTACCATTAAATTTTATTGAACCTTGATCTATGGGATAAGTTCCTACTATAGAATTAAATAACGTCGTTTTTCCAGATCCATTTGGACCAATAAGTCCAACAATTTTTCCTTTTTCGACTGCCATAGAAATATCAACATTGGCCTTAACACCTCCAAAAGATTTACTGACATTATTTACTTCTAATATACTCATTTGAGTTCAACCTGTGCCTTACGATCAGCCTCATCGACCACTTCTCCAAATCTCTCAGGATATTTTTCTCTTAACCACCCCATAATTCCCTCAGGGAAATAGATAACAATGACAACTATTAGTACTCCAAGGGCTACATACTGCCATCCAAGGAAGAATGTCCAAAAACCCTCTTTAAATATATGAAAAACTGTAGCTCCAATAACGGGTCCCCACAAAGTTCCTTTACCACCTAAGATTGCCATCAATACCATAAACACTCCCATTTCTCTTCCATCAAAAGCAACATCAGTTGAATCTATATAACCAACAAGTCCACCCATGATACCTCCAGCTAGACCACAAAAAAAAGCAGATATCATCCAACCAATAATTTTATACTTCATAGTTTGGATACCCATGGCTTCTGCCTTATCTTCATTATCTCTTATTGCATTCAGAACTAATTTAAATCTGGTTGAGTAAATTGCTTTAACAGCAAGAAATGTAAAAATTAAAACTGCAAAGCTACAAAAATAAAAAAATTCTCCTCTTGCTTCTAAACTTCCAACTTTTGGAAAAGGAGGAGTGGTAAATCCTTGACCCGCTCCAATTATTTCTATTCCTCCTGAAATTTCTCCAGCAGCAACACCTAAACCTAATGTACAAATCGCAAAATAATGTCCTCTTAGTCCTAAAATTGAGTAGCCAATTAAACCTGCTACTATTGCAGGAACAATTGCAGCTACAGCAAGTCCTGCTGCAAATCCTTGAAAAAATTGTGCAGGAGTATGGACAAATGTTTTTTCTCCACCACCTTCTGTCCATTCAGCTAAAGGAAAGAACATCCCAACTTGAACCGAGGCACAGAGATACATTCCAAGTCCATAAAAAAGAATATTTCCAAAAGTATTATATCCCATTTCTCCACCTTGAACATTCCATGTAATTGCTAAGATGATTAAGATACAAAGAATAGACAATTGAACTTTAAATGCTGGGAAAACAAAAGGTGCCACAACACCAAATATTAAAATCGCAGCATATAAAATTATATTTTTATTCATTATTTTAAGTACTCTCTTTTTTTAGAAAGTTTAAATCTTCTATAAACTAAAATTAAAACTAATAATAAAAATACAGAGCCTATTCTAAATTCTGTTCCTAAAATATAATCTGCAAATTCTTCAAAAACACCAAGGCCCATTCCTGACATGGCTACGCCAGGTAAATTTCCTAAACCAGCAACAATTACAATCATAAAAGATCTTATTGTGTAAGGTAATCCCATATAAGGATGAATGGTAAATGTAATCGAGATTAGTGCTCCAGCAACTCCACACAATGCTGCGTTTATTCCAAAAGTTGCTGCGTAAACCTTTTCTGTATCTACACCTAATATCTTTGCTGCTCTTGCATTTTGAGCAGTTGCTCTAATAGCTCGTCCTAGTTTTGATTTTTTCATATAAATCACCAATCCAATAGCAAATACTATGCTTATAAATGCTGAGAAAATCTTAGAGTTTGGCAATGTTACAGAATTATCAAATAACATAGTTGTCCCATAACCAGAATTTGCAAGAACAACATCTGCACCGAAAGCAAAGTTCATTAACTGCATAAATAAAATACTTATGCCAAACGTTGCAAGAATTGAGATGAACAAATCTCTATCAACAACCTTATTAATAACCAATTTGTAAATTATAACCCCAACAAAATACATTATAATTGGCGAGACTATTACTCCCCACGCTGGGTGAATTCCATAAAGATACATAAAGTATGCAATATATCCACCTAATATAACAAGATCACCTTGAGCAATGTTAATTATATTCATAACTCCCCATTGAAGAGCCATTCCATATGCAATAAGTGCAAATAATATTCCAAGTAACAATCCGTCTAAGACAGCTTGAACGGTTAACATTGGAACTTGAAATATTAAAAAATCCATAATTTTTTAAATGCTTATAAAAAAAAGCCCCCTAATGCTAGGGGGCTTTTATTCTTTTTTATATTATCTGTCTGACCACTTAGGAATTGGGTGAATTAATTCCGCTGAAGCCCATTTTAATGGAGCTACAACTTTATTTTCACATTTTCCTGCATCATCACACATAACTTGAAATAATACCATTGGCTTATCAACGTTTTGACCACCTTCAGCAAATTTTATGTTTCCATAAAAAGTTTGCATGTTAGTAGCAGCAAGAGCATCTCTAACTTTCTTTTGATCAAAAGATCCTGCTCTTTCAAAAGCATCCTTAAACACTAACAAAGCCGCAGAAGACTCAGCTGCTTGGTATGGTGGTGCATAACCAAACTCTTTTGTAAAGTCTGCATCATAAGTCATACCATCAGTAAAGAAATCATCTTTATATGTTAATGTTTTATGCCATTGAGAAGCACACAAAGCGTATTGTGAATTTGCACCATGTTGCTTAGATAATTTAGCAGCATCACAGTGTGTCATTGCTAACATTGGAACATCAACCTTCATTTCAGCAATTTGTCTAATGGCTGTTAAAGCACCTTTTGTGTGTCCTGAAACTACAAGAACATCTGGTTTAGTTGCTTTAACTTTTGCTAAAGTTGCCGCCATATCATTAAGCTCTTTTGGAAGTTTGTCATCAATTATAATTTTTGATCCTGT
>QBYG01000021.1 GCA_003282945.1 Pelagibacteraceae bacterium AG-325-E23 | reverse complement strand
CTTATATTTGAAAATTTATGATTTATATTGTTTAAGATATTCTAATCTGCCAATTATCTCATCTCTATCTAGATAATATCCTTGAAGATGACGATGACCTGAGTTTGGATCAAAAGCTGTTCTGCCGTGTAAAACACGTCTATTATTGAAAGAAAATATGTCTCCTGGTCCTAGTCGGAATTTAATTTGAAATTTGTCATCATGTAAAAGATTGCCAAATCTGTGATGAGCTTTATAAACTTTATCCATTTCGTCTGGATGACAGTCTAATGCATCCATAGTTGCAACACTAAATCTAATATCATGAAAATCTTTATCTTTTGTTAAACTAATTGCTGAGGCATGGAAGCTTCGGTGAGATTCTTGTGTATAATCTTTATCTCTAAACTTTAGTGGCACTGAGATTAATGTTTCAAAAATCTCTTTTTCATTTTTCCTCAAATAATCAGCAACAGCAAAGCCATCAATAGCAGAAGAGTCTCCGCCTTTTGCGTCATTTACTAAACAGTGTAAAAACTGATAACCAGGTGGTAATTCAAACCAAGGTAAATCCATGTGGTTTCTTAAAGCATGCGCAGTATAAGCAGAATTATTTGGTTTTGGAATATTGATTACTTCAAATGGGGTTTTAAAAAAGGTTTCCCTTACATGACTTATTCTATGAAGAATTTCAAAACCTGATTTTTTTTCTGTAGGTGAATTTTTAACTATTGCTATACCTTTATGATGTAATAGCTCTAACCATTTTATTAATCCTTGATCAGAGTCTATGACTTCATCATGCTCAATACATATAGATTCAAAATCTTTTTCTAAGTTATTATCCCAAAGTTTATATGGTGAAACATATTCTTTTTTATTTTTTATGGTATAACAATTTTCTCTCAACCACTTAGGATCATAATAACTTGTGTGGTCACCCTCGCTCCATTCTATTTCTAATTTACCATCACCATTTAACAAATATTTTTTGGGATTTATTTCTTTTGATACTTCTAAGATGTTAAACATTCTATGTCTTGAGTCTTTATCGTGTGCTGTAGGACAATTATCTCTTAACCACATGTAATTAAATTTACTTTCTTCACCATCGTTCCAGGTAATTTGTAAATAAGTGCTGTTTTTTGCGATTTTAGAAATCGAATTCATAATAAATAATTATATAAAATCAAAAAAATTTCAATTCAATTAATAGTTGAATTTAATAAAGTTATTTTATTGTTGATTTGCTTTGATGTATTAAAAGAACTAAACTTTATAAAAATGTCTAAAATCGAAATCAATAACGTATATAAAATTTTTGGTCCAAAACCTGAAAGCGTTCTTAAAATGGTACAAGAAGGGGCTACAAAAGAGGATGTTTTAGAAAAAACTGGGCATACTGTTGGATTAGATAATGTATCCCTAAAAATTGAAGAAGGAGAGACATTTGTTTGCATGGGCCTATCTGGATCAGGAAAATCTACATTAATTAGACATTTAAATAGATTAATTGATCCGACTGCTGGAGAAATTCTAGTAGAAGGTAAAGATGTTACCACCCTAAACAAAGAACAATTAATCGAATTTAGAAGACAAAAAATGAGCATGGTATTCCAAAGATTTGGTTTATTTCCTCATAAAACAGTTTTACAAAATGTCGGGTATGGACTCGAGATGCAAGGTATGAAGATTGAAAAAAGAAATTCTGTTGCTATGGAAAAAATCGAGTCAGTTGGTTTGACAGGATTTGAAAATCAATATCCTGCACAACTTTCTGGAGGTATGCAACAGCGAGTGGGTCTTGCAAGAGCCTTGGCTACTGATACAGACATTATGTTAATGGATGAAGCTTTTTCTGCATTAGATCCTCTAATTAGAAGTGATATGCAGAAACAACTTATAGACCTACAATCAGAATTAAAAAAGACGATAGTATTTATAACTCATGATCTAGATGAGTCATTAAGGTTAGGAGATCACATTGGAATTTTGAATGCAGGAAAACTTGTACAGGTAGGAACACCTGTAGAAATTATAATGAACCCTGCTGATGAATACGTTGAGGCATTTGTTAAAGACGTAAATAGAACGAAAGTTATTAAAGCAAAAATTATAATGAAACCAGTAAATCAATCAGATGATATTGACAAATCAAACTTGATAAAAGTAGAGGAAGATCAATTTATAGAAGAATTTCTACCTCAAGTTGTTTGTAGTAACTCTAATTGTGAGGTAGTTGATAAACAAGGAAATGCTAAAGGCTATATATCTAATAAAGAATTACAAGAATCACTTTCAAACTCATAATTAGATTAAATAGTTATGAAAAAAAGTTTAAGTAACATCGTTGATTTAGTTAAATACCCAATTCATGATTTACAATCACCAAAGATCAAGAAAATAATTGAAAAATGTAAAACTGAATTAGATAGCGATAGCTGTTCGGTAATACCTAATTTTATTTTACCGAATTCTTTAAATGTAATGAAAAAAGAATTAGAGCAACAGCTTAATGAAGTTTATATGTCTAAAGAAAGTATCAACGCATATCTTTATGCAAAAGATGATCCTACTCTCCCTAAAGATCACCCAAAAAGAGTATTTATGGATAGATTTAATGGATATTTAAATTCAGATTGTTTTACAAAAAATTCTGAGATGAAATTTTTATATGAAACTGAAGAATTGTTAAAATTTGTGTCTGCTTGCTTAGGGATTGCACCTATATATAGATGGGCTGATCCTTTAGCCTGTCATGCATACAATGTTATGGAACCTGATGGAATATTGCCTTGGCATTTTGATAGTTGTGAATTTACTTTGAGTTTAATGATTCAGAAACCTGAAAAAGGTGGGATATTTGAATATTGTCCAAACATAAGAGAACCAGGAAACGAAAAATTTGATGATGTAAAGAAAGTACTTGATGGAGATAGATCAAGAGTAAAACGACTTGAACTTGAACCTGGTGATTTACAAATATTTAAAGGTAGATTTACTATGCATAGAGTAACTAAAGTTATAGGAAAAACATCACGTTTTATGTGTATACCTGCGTATGTATTGGATCCATGGAGAGTGAATACACCTGAGCACTCAAAAGCAATTTACGGAAAAGTATTGCCCATACATTTAGAAAGAAATAAAGTTAGACCCGATGGATTAACAGATTAATGTCATATAATTTCAAAAACAAAAAAATTATTATATCAGCTGGGGCATCAGGAATTGGATGGGCAACAGCAAAGGAGTGTCTTGAAAAAGGTGCGAAGGTATTCGTTTGTGATGTCGATAAAAAATCTATAAATAAATTAAAAAAAAATCCTTTGAATAATAAAAGGTTGTTTTCTTTTCATTGTGATGCCTCAGATGAAAACGATGTAATAAATTTTTTTAAAGAAATTAAAAAAAAAACACAAAAGATTGATGCACTAATTAATAATGTTGGAGTTGCAGGCCCAACAGGAACTATGGATAAACTTAAAACAAAAGATTGGGAACAAACTTTAAAGATAAATGTAATTAGTCATTTTATTTTTTCAAAATTAGCAATCCCAATGTTAAAAAAAAATAAAGGTGGATCAGTAGTCAATCTGTCTTCTACAGCAGGTATATTTGGGTTTCCATTAAGATCTCCCTACTCAGCCAGTAAATGGGCGGTAGTTGGAATGACTAAAACTTTAGCAATGGAATTAGGCAAGTTTAAAATTAGAGTAAACGCAATTTGTCCAGGAACTGTAAAGGGAGATAGAATGGGAAGAGTTATTAGAGATAAAGCTAAATTTTTGAAAATTTCAAAAAAAGCTGTGGAGAGTGAATTCGTTTCTATGACTTCTCTTAATACTTGGGTTTACGAGAAAGATATTGGTAAAATGTGTTGTTATTTAATATCCGATGAGTCTTCTAGAATTTCTGGTCAAGTAGTTGGCGTTGATGGTAACACTTTAAGAATGCATTAGAGTTTTAAATATTTTCAATAAATTCTATTAAGTTATTTGCAATTTGCTCAGGAGCCTCTATCAAAAAAGAGTGTTTTACCTCTGGTATAATGACTAATTTAGAGTCTTTTACCTCGTTTGACATTTTTTTATTATGAGATGGAGTGCATCCACCATCGTTTTCACCTGTCATAAATAGGCAGGGTTTCTTAATATCTTTTAACCAAGAGATCATCTCAGTTTCCGCATAAATTTTAAAAACATTTATAAATACATCTTTATCTGTATCTATTACTTGTTTTAATCTCCTAGATACCAGGTCAGGATTTTTTTCAATAAAATTGTCTGTAAACCATCTGTTAGTGAGATTTTTTAATGTTTGTTCAACGCCCTTATCTTTTAGATCTGAAATAACACTCCACACTTTTTGTCTATCTTCATCAGATCTTCCTGCAACTGTTGATAATAAGCCAACTGACAAAACTCTTTCTGGAAACTTTTTAGCATAAGCAGGAGCAATCATGCCCCCTAAAGAATGTCCCATAAAATGGGCTTTTTGGATGTTTGTCTTTTCTCTTACTCTTTCAAGATCTAATACAAGATCATCTAAATTAAAATCTTTATTATCTACAGGTGATTTTCCGTGCCCTCTTAAATCATATGTCACAACTGTAAACATGCTTTTAAGTTTTGGAGCAATAAATCTCCATGCATCTTCAGCACCTCCAACTCCATGAGTTAAAAATATTGCAGGCCCTGAACCTGTGACTGAGTAATTGCAATCTATGATGCTCATAGATATTTAAGCTACTTGTATATTAGATTTTTTGAAATATGGGATTACGTTCTCACCAATTCTATACATTGACTCTATTAGGTCTTCTTGAGATTGTCCAAAACTTGAACTAAGAATTACCTCATCAACTCCTGCTTCAGCATAAACGCTAAGTTTATCGATCATTTCATTTAAAGGGCAAATTAAAAGATTTTCTTTTAATTCTTCTAAAGTTTGTTTTCTTGGCAAAGCTTCTATATTCCCTTCTTTTACTTTTCCTGGCCCTGTAAACATATTGTCAAATCTTTTGTAATATTCGTAAGCAAGTTTTGTTTTCTCTCTAGCTTCATTTTCATCTTTTGCTAGGTAAGCCATTCGTTGCATTGAAAGTTTGAGTAACTTACCTTTTTCACCTAGTTGAATGCAACCTTCTTTAAATGCATTAACTCTACTTAATAAAAGATCTTTTGTACCTGATAATACTGTTGATTGAACATGAAATCCTCTTGAAGCTGCATCTTTTATACTTTCTAAATTCATTGCGGCAACCATCATTGGTATTGGATTACTTATGGTCGAGGCATTATAGTTAATGGTTCGAAGTCATAGTATTTACCCTTATACGAAACTTCTTTATTTTTTAATAATAATTGCAGAACTTCTAAAGACTCTACAAATTTTTCTTTTGATTGTTCTATTGGTGTGCCTAGTCTCTTCATTTCCCATGGAAATGCTCCTCTTCCTACACCTAAGATTAATCTTCCATCAGTTAATATATCAGCAGTAGCTACTTCACCAGCATATGTTCTCATATCATGTAGAGGCAAAACAACTATCCCTGTTGTTATTTTAATATTTTTTGTAACTGATGCAATCTTTACAGCCATCTGTAATGGTGATGGCATCATTAGTAAGTTAATTAAATGATGCTCTGGTATTGATACCGTTGCAAAACCAAGTTTTTCAGCAGTTCCGCATTCTTCAAGCATATTTTTAAAATGCTGCCTTGAACCAATGCTTGTATCTGGCATGTAACTCGTTAAAAAATGATTAAAATCCATACAACTAAATTACCATTTTAAGTTTTTTTTGATATCTATTTTCTAATTTTATTTTCATATTTTTTTCTAAGGTTTTGTAAATTGACTAAGTACTCATCTCTTATATTTGAAAGTTGATTGATTGACTTTCCTTTTGCTTGCTTTTTTGTGCCAGATATCAATCTTTCTGAGAGTTTTTTTGATAATTTTGGTGCTTTAAGCTTAGTCCATGGTAGTTTTAATGCGGGCCCAAATTGTTCAAGCATATGTTTCATTCCAGCTTTTCCTCCTGCTAAATGAAAAGTTAAGAACGTCCCCATTAATGAGTATCTTAAGCCTGGACCATCCTCAATAGCTCTATCTAAATCTTCTGTTGAGGCATACCCTTCATTTATAATATGAAGTGCTTCTCTCCATAAAGCTTCTTGCAGTCTATCAGATAGATATCCTGGCAGCTCCTTTTTAAGGATAATTGGGTTCATTGAGATCGATTTATAAAATTTATTTGCTTGATTTAATGATTTAGAACTTGTTTTTTTTCCTGGAACGATTTCAACTAATGGTAGTAAATAAACAGGATTAAATGGATGGGCAATGATACCTCTTTTATTATTTTGACATTTTGAGAAAATCCTAGAGGGAAGTAATCCAGATGAGCTAGAAGATATCAAGGCTTCAGGTTTACAATTATTTGAAATTTGACTTATTAGTTGAGTTTTAAGTATATAATTTTCAGGAGCACATTCTTGGATTAGATCTGCATCTTTAACAGCACTCTCTAAAGATGAATAAAACTTTATATTATTTAAGTTTATTTTTTTTTTATTAAATAGTTTTTTAACAAATGGTATGGCTCTTTTTATTTCAAGGATTAAGTTTTTTCTTTGAATTAAGTTTTTATCATATGCTAAAACTTTAATGTTATGAGCTAAAAGTCTTATTGTCCACCCTACTCCAATTACTCCTGTACCAATTACTGCAACTTTTTTAATTTTGGACATTACTTGTGTTTTACAAGCTTTAATTTTTTCCTAGTTTCTTCTGCAGTCATTATTGATGCTCCAAGATCAGTTACAATTCTAATCGCTTTTTCAACTAACTGAGCATTGGTTGCAAGTTTACCCTTTGATATATATAAATTGTCTTCTAAGCCAACTCTAGGGTTTCCACCCATAACAACTGTTTGTGCTACAAAAGGCATTTCATTTTTTGATATAGCAAAGCCTGACCACACTCCTTGTTCAGGCATAATGTCTTTCATTGCTTGCATTGCTAACGGAGTTGCTGGAGCTCCCCAAGGAATACCTAAACACATTTGAAACATTGGAGGATCATCTAGCAAACCTTCTTTATATAGTTGTGAGCCAAACCACATATTTCCTAAATCGAACGCCTCTATCTCTGGTTTTACTTTAATTTCCTGTAATTTTTTTGCAGCTTTTCTTAAATCATTTGGAGTATTAACTGTAATTACTGAACCATCACCGAAGTTTAATGTTCCAGCATCTAATGTACAAATTTCTGGCAAGAATTGTTCTGCATTTGCTATTCTTTCCATAACATTTGCCATGTCGGTCATAGGGCCAAAATCTAGAGGATTTTGTCCTTGTCCAATATCTAAATCACCACCCATCCCTGTTGTTAAATTTAAAATTACATCGGTTTCATTTGATCTAATCCTATCAACTACTTCTTTATATAATTCCAGCCTTCTACTTGGTGTTCCATCCTCTTCTCTAACATGAATATGTGCAATTGCTGCTCCAGCTTTTGCTGCCTCTATTGCTGATTTAGCGATTTGTTCTGGTGTTTTAGGTAAGTCAGGGTGTTTGCTTGCAGTATCTCCTGACCCTGTTACAGCACATGATACAAAAACGTTGTTGTTCATAATTTATTTTTCAACTATATTTTAAAATCATACAAATGGAAATATCAGAATTACAGAAAGATTTAGCTGCAACTTTTAGATGGACAGCTAGACTTAATATGCATGAGGGTGTCGCAAACCACTTTAGTGCATGCATACCTGATACATCTGATTTTTACTGCAATAAAGCAGGTATTCATTTTAGTAGAATTAAGGCTAGTGATCTAATCTTAGTAACTAAGGAAAACAAAGAAGAGCTAAAGAATAAGCCAGACGTTATTGATCCTACAGCCTTGTATATCCATGGTGCAATTCATGAAAAAGCACCACACGCAAGATGTATTTTTCATGTCCATTCTAAATATGCAACTGCTCTTTCTACTCTAAAAGACCCAGTATTAAAACCAATCGATCAAAATACAATGATGTTTTATAATAGAGTATCTACATACAATGAATTTGGAGGTTTAGGACTTGAGGACGAGTCCATAAAAATGGCAAATGCTCTAGGTAATAAACAACATATGTTGCTTTCAAATCATGGAATTTTAACAACAGGAGAGACTGTTGCTGAAGGTTTTAATTCACTTTATTATTTTGAAAGAGCGGCACAAACATATCTTACAGCTCTTTCAACTAACCAAGAACTTAATGTGGTTAGCCACGAAGTTGCGGAGAAAACTGCAGAAGAGCATGCAAACTTTCCAACTGATTTTGCAAATCTATTCCTATCTCAAATAAGGTTAATTTTAGATAAAGAAGAACCTGATTACAAAAATTAAATGGACTTGAACAAATTAAAAGTAAGAAGAAGTTTTATTTTTACACCTGGACTTCATCCAGAAATGTTTCCTAAAGCAATTGCATCAGGTGCAGACATGGTTTGTATTGAATTAGAGGATGGGATAGCAATCAATGATAAAGCAGAAGCTAGAAAAAATACTATTGAAGCTCTAAAAACTCTCGAAGTAAAAAATGATGTAGAGTTAGTTGTCAGATTAAATAATCAAAGAACAAAGTTTGGTCTTTTAGATTTAGAAGCTTTCATATCTAGCAAAATAAATCTAAAGGCTATCATGTTACCAAAGGTTAA
The DNA here is from genome assembly GCA_003282945.1 of Pelagibacteraceae bacterium AG-325-E23. Classification (GTDB taxonomy): domain Bacteria; phylum Pseudomonadota; class Alphaproteobacteria; order Pelagibacterales; family Pelagibacteraceae; genus Pelagibacter. Next base: position 1,019 of record QBYG01000021.1, on the reverse strand, counting down.
AACTCCAGATGAAATAACGTTTATAGATGATCTTTTAACAGACTGTAATTTAGATACGGATCTTCATGTAATAATGGAAACAAATGAGGCTTTAGAAAATATTTATAATATTGCTCATGCCAGTAAAAGAATAGTTGCTCTATATTTTGGTGGAGTTGATATGGCAGCTGAGCTTAGAGTTGAGAATAAATGGGAAAATCTTGTTCACGCAAGATCTAAATTAGTTCATGCAGGTGCGAGTGTTGGTATAGATGTAATAGATGTACCTTATTTAGACTTAGAGAATATGGAAGGAATGAGGAAAGAGGCTGAACAAGTAAGAAACCTAGGCTTTACTGGAAAAGGTTCCATTCATCCAAAACAAATTAAAATTTTAAATGAAGTATTTACACCACTTCAAGATGAAATAATCAAGGCTAAAAAAAATTTTAGAAGAATTTAATAATTCAAATACTGGTCTAGTAGTCATAGACGGTAAACTTATAGAAAAACCTGTCCTTAGAGAAATGAAAAGGAAAATATTGATAGCAGATAAAATAAATAAAGTTTAAATAATGTCATATCATCTTGCCACTAGAAAAATTATCAAGGAATGGACAGACTACAATGAACATATGAATATGGCATACTATGTTCTAATTTTTGATCAAGCATGGGAAACAATGCTTAATAAGTTTCATATGGGTGGTTCAAACGCACAAATTAATAAAAGAAGTACTATGGTTGTAGACACAAGAACGACTTATGACAATGAAGTGAAAGAAAATGACGAAGTAGATGTGTATTGTACTTTCTTTGATCATGATAAAAAAAGACTACATTTAAAATGTGAAATGTACGAAAAGAAATCAAAAAATCTAGCTGCAACCATTGAAAGCCTGTCGCTTTATATTGATCTTGATAAAAGAAAAGTTACAGAATTTGAAGAAGATAAAATCCAGATTATGGACGACTTTATAAATAAAAATAAGGCTACTTTTAACTCAGAAAATTTAATGTTTTCTGGTAAGCTAAAAAAA
>QBYG01000020.1 GCA_003282945.1 Pelagibacteraceae bacterium AG-325-E23 | reverse complement strand
TTTAAAAGATTTTAGAAATAATAATCTATCAAATTATATTGAAATTGAAGGGATTGATAATTTGGAGAAAATAAAATTGAAAAACAAACCTGTAGTATTCATTTCAGGTCATTTTAACAATTTTGAACTTATGGCTATGCAAATAGAAAAATCAGAGATTAATTTAGCTGCAATATATAGACCTTTAAATAATATCTTCTTAAATGAAGACATGGAGCACATTAGAAAAAATTATATTTGTAAGAATCAAATAAAAAAAGGAAGGACAGGAACTAGGCAAATATTGGAAAATCTTAAGAAAGGTAACTCAATTGCATTAATGATTGATCAGAGGGTTACTGAAGGGATTAAAATAAATTTTTTTGGAGATTTAGCATCTACTACAACAATACCTGCACAAATTGTAAAGAAATATAAGTGTGACTTAGTTCCAATTTATATAGAGAGAAATAAAAAACATTATTTCAAAATGTATGTTTCACAACCAATTGTAATAAATTCAGAAAAATCTAATGAGGAAATTTCTAAGCATTTAAATAAAATTTTAGAAAAAATGATATTAAAAAATCCAGATCAATGGATTTGGACGCACGACAGGTGGAGAAAATAAGTATAATTTTGTTACTTTTCTTTTTTAACTGAAGCCTCAATATAAGAATAATAAGCTTCCTGTTCGTCGACATTCCAATAATTTAATTTTTCTAAGGGAATTTTCTTCCCTGAAATTGCGCATATCACATGATCACCCTCTTCCATTATTTCAAAATTATTTGGAAGATATTTTAATTTTGCTAACTTGTTCATGGTTTATAGGATATATATTTTAATATATGAAAATTGCAATTCTTGGAAATGGTGGAAGAGAGCATGCTATAGCAGATCAAATATCAAAATCTCCAAAACTTAATAGATTATATTGCTTACCAGGTAATGCTGGGACTAAATTTATTGCTGAGAATGTAAACATCGATATTTATGATTTTGATAAATTGGGTAATTTTGTTGATGAATATAAAATTGATTTAGTAATAGTAGGACCAGAAAAACCTCTTGTTGATGGAGTCGTCGACTTTCTAACAAATAAAGGAATAAAAGTATTTGGACCTAATAAAATTTCCTCACAACTTGAGGGCTCTAAAATATTTACAAAAAAAATATGTGAAAAATATAAAATTCCAACCGCTCAATTTGGTGTTTTTGGCTCCGTTAAAGATGCTTACAAATATTTGGAAAAAGCAAACAAGCCTATTGTTGTAAAAGCAGATGGTTTAGCAGCAGGTAAAGGTGTTTATATTTGCGAAGATACAGATAGTGCAAAAAATGCTGTAGATGAAATTTTTAATGGAAAATTTGGTACAGCTAATCAAGTTCTTATTGAGGAATTTCTAAAAGGTGAAGAGATGAGCTACTTTGTAATATCTGATGGAAAAACATTTAAAAAATTCAATACTGCTCAAGACCATAAAAGAGTTGGTGAAGGTGACAAAGGCAAAAATACTGGTGGTATGGGGGCATATTCTCCTTCAGGGCTTATAAATAAAGATTTGGACTTAAAAATTATTGAAAGTGTTGTCAAACCAACTTTTAAGGCAATTGAGGAAATGGGAAAAACATATAAGGGATTTTTATATGTCGGTCTTATGATTAAAGAGAACGAACCATATCTAATTGAATATAATGTAAGAATGGGAGATCCAGAATGTCAGACAATTTTACCATTATTGAACTCGGATCTTTTAGAATTAATTTTATCTTGCTGTGAAGAAAACTTAGAAAATCAAACAATAGAGTGGAAAAATAAAAAAAGTATGTGCGTTGTACTGTGCTCTAATGGATATCCAGATATATATAAAAAAAACGTAGAAATTCCTCACTTAGAGAAAATTACAAAGAATAATAATACTTTTGTTTACCATGCTGGCACTGAGTTGATTGATAATAAAGTTTATGCAATAGGAGGACGTGTACTTAATTTTGTAAATATTTCTGAGGATTTAAAAAAATCAAGAGAATTGGTGATTAATGAAATTGAAAATTTAGGATGGAAAAATGGTTTTTATAGAAAAGATATTGGTTTTAGAATTATAGATAAATGAGAATTATTTCGGGAGAATTAAAAGGAAAAAAATTATCAGATCCATTAGATAAATCAACCAGACCATTAAAAGATATGGTCAGAGAGTCAATTTTTAATATTTTAGATCACTCAAACAAAATATCAGCAAAAATATTTAATGCAAAAGTCTTAGATTTATTTTCTGGAACTGGATCATTTGGAATTGAATGCTTATCCAGAGGAGCATCTGAGGTATTTTTTTTTGAAAATTACCATAATTCGTTAAAAATCCTAAAACAGAATATCTTTAACTTAAAATTAGAAAATAAAAGTAAAGTGTATAATTATAGTGCTTATAATTTAGAAGGCTCAAACTTAGAACATAGGATATTTGATATAATTTTTTTAGACCCTCCTTTTAAAGATGGAGAAATGAAAAGCTTAATAGATCAAATTAAAAAAATTAAAATTGCAGATATAAATTCTATATTAATCATCCATAGAAACAAGAAATCAGATGACAACATTTCAAAATATCTGAATATAATAGAAGAAAAAAATTATGGTTTATCAAAAATATTTTTTTGCAAATTAATTTAGTTAAGTATTTTTGAAGTCTCAGTTTTTATTAATTCAACCGATGGTTGATCAAAAGGATTTACCTTCATTACTCTTCCAAGTAAAATTGTTTCTAATACAAAAAAAGAAAAAAGCTCTCCTAAACTTTCTTCATTTCTTTTCTGAACTTCAAAACTTCTAAATGGTATTTTTTTTTTCTTAAAAACTATTTGAGTTGCATTTCTTTGGGCTTGTGCGATTTGAATTAAGCTTTTATTTTTTAAATTTGAAAATTTACCAAATAAATTACTGTTATCTAGCTTGTTTGTTTTTTCGTTTATAACTCCAAAAAATGTGAAAAAGTTATTTTTAGGTCCATCTAAGTATAATTGCAGTAAACTATGATTATCTTTTGGCATAGATGATATAATGGGAAATACACCTTTATTTTTTTTACCTAAACTCTCAGCTGTTAGTTGCTGATACCACTTAAATAAGTTTTCTGAGCCCTCATCATAGTTTAAAATTACAGAATTTTTTTTTCCTTCTGAAATACATTTTGACATAAAACTTACATTGTTAACTAATGAGTTTAAGAAAGATTTATTTTTAATTAAATTATTAAATCTTTTAAATTTTGCCTCATGCAAACCCAATAATTGAGCAGGCAACATTCCTACTTCGGACAATACAGAATACCTTCCTCCAATATAATTTTTATGTTCAATTATTTCTGCTTTTAATTTTTTAGCTAATGAGGTTAAAAAACTAGATTTATCCTCAGTAATCACTATATTTTTATTTTTTTTTTGAGACTTAAGAATTAAATTTAAATTTGACACTGTTTCGAGCGTATTTCCTGATTTAGAAATTATTATATTTATAGATTTACTATTTGATTTAAGTTTAATTTGATTATTTAGATTATTAAAAAATCTTATTTTTTTTTTAATTTTAAATTTTAAAAAATCATGAATTGCTTCGGTACCTAATATTGATCCACCCATACCAATTAAATTGATACTTTTATAATTTTTATATCTTCTAATAATATTTTTTTTAAAACTATATTTATAATTATTAGTAAATGAATTAAATAAAGAAGAACTTAAAATTAATTCTTTTTTTAAAATTTTATTTATTTTTTTTGTATGTTTAATATTTGTTTTTAAGTTGAAATTTTTAAATATTATGTTTTTTGAAAACATTTTTTATTTGATTTTTTTCAATATGGAACTTTCAACAGATGTCGACTCATCTGAATTTGAAACATTTTCATCACCAGTATTCTTAAGTAAATTTTTTATATTAGATTGATCATTTTCAATATCCTTAGTAGATTTTACATTAGCTTCCCCTGGTTTGGGTAATTTATCAAAATCAGGTGGCATAGACAGTGGATTTTTTTTGTCGATTAGAAACTCATCTCCCTGATCTGATCTTTTTTTTCCTTGCAAAGCTTCTCCCACACCGCATGAATATAAAAAAAATAAGAAGAATAATAACATGGAAATTTTAAAGAGTTTATTCATTTACTTTTTTATAACTTATTAATTCTGCTAGAATAAGCAAAATAATTCCAATTGTTATAAATATATCAGCCACATTGAAGATAAACCAATGATATCCATTATAATTCAAGTCAAAAAAGTCTGGGACAGCTCTATAATATATCCTATCAAATAGATTGCCTAATGAGCCCCCTAAAATAACAAGAAGGAAATAATACTTTATTCCTTTTTCCTTAAATAATAAATAAATTATCACAAAATTAATTAGGACAATTAAAACAGTGACTACATTATAAAAAAAATCTTGATCTGAGGATAACAAGCCAAAACCTATTCCTTTATTCCAAACTAGATAAAAATTTAAGATTGAGTTTATATAAATATCTACTCGTCCAGTTTCTTCTAATATATCTAGGATAAGTATTTTGGATATTCTATCTAATAGGAAAATGGATAATAAAATAAAAGTGCTTATTGAAATTTTTTTTATGTTTTCATTTTTCATTGAACACTGAGATGTCCATGTTTTTCACATATTTTCTTGCTGATTTTCCAACAAACAGGACACTTATTGCCAACTGCTTTTGAACTAGTTATCTCAATTTCTTTTTCTAGACTGCTATCACTTAAGATTGAAGCAGAGGATGTAATACAAATTTCTGAAAAGTCATGTTTCTGAGCTAAACTATACATGTCTTTATCTTTGATTTTTATTTCAATATTTGCCTCTAAACTTGAACCAATAATTTTATCAGCCCTTTTACTTTCAATACTAATGTTTGCTTCATCTCTGATCAGTTTAAGTTTATCCCATTTATTATTTAATTCTTCATTTTTCCATTGATTAGGAATTTTAACAAATTTTTGTAAATGAATGCTTCCATTATTATCTTCCTTATGAATTAAATGATAAATTTCCTCAGTAGTAAATGACAAAATTGGTGCAAACCATTTTAATAAGCATTCTAAAATTACTTTTAGTATCAAAATACAATCAGAACGCTTTTTTGAATCTTTTGGATCACAGTAAAGAAGATCTTTTCTTATATCAAAATAAAATGCTGAGAGTTCTACTGTACAAAAATTTAATAATTCTTTATATAAATTATGAAAATTATAAGACTTAAAGTATTCATTAAAACTTTCATCGATCACAAACAATCTATGCAACATATACTTTTCTAATTCAGGAATATTATTTAAATCAACTTTATTAAAATCTACTTTTGAATATTCATCTTGTATATTTCCTAAAAGGTATCTGAATGTATTTCTTATTTTTCTATAAGACTCAGAATGCTGGTCTAAAATTGAATAATCTATTCTTAAGTCCTCGGCATAATTTGATGAGGCAACCCAAATTCTAAGTATATCCGCACCATATTTTTTTAGTATATCTTCTGGAGCTATTACATTTCCAGTTGATTTAGACATTTTTAGTCCTTTTCCATCAACAACAAACCCATGAGATAAAATACTTTCAAACGGTGCTCTCCCTCTTGTGCCACAAGACTCTAAAAGTGAAGAGTGAAACCATCCTCTATGTTGATCCGAACCCTCTAGATACATTGATGCAGGCCATTTTAAATCTTCCCTCTTTTCTAAAACAAAAGAATGGGTTGATCCACTATCAAACCATACTTCTACAATGTCACTAGTCTTATCAAAATCCTCTACTTTATATTTATCTCCAAGAAGTCTCTGAAAATTATCTTCAAACCAACAATCTGAACCTTCTTTTTCATAAATTTTTGCAATATTCTCAAAAACTTCCTCATCAATAAGAATTTCTCCATTCTTTTTTGAAATAAATATTGGAAGTGGAACTCCCCACACCCTCTGTCTAGAGACACACCAATCTGGTCTAGTCTCGATCATTGCTTTAATTCTCTCTTTGCCTTTACTAGGATAGAAAGTGGTGTCATTTATTGCTTTAAGCGCTTTGTCTCTTAGCTTATGACTTTCCATTGAAATAAACCATTGGGGTGTTGCTCTATGAACTAAAGGCGCCTTAGATCTCCAAGAATGTGGGTAAGAATGTGTTAGTTTACCGTTATTTAAAAGAGCTTTTAGTTCTTTAAGCTTTTCAATAACAATATCGTTTGCCTTAAAAATGTGAGTACCTTCAAATATGGGTATGTGTTTCGTGTATCTTCCATCATCATCAACAGTCTCTATTGCTTTTATTCCATTATTGATACACAAATTAAAATCATCAGGTCCGTGGCTTGGGGCGCAATGAACAATTCCTGTTCCTTGTTCAGTTGTTACAAATCTTGCCTCGAGCATGGGTACGTCATAGTCATAGCCAATTTTATGAAATGGATGCCTACAAATAGTTCCATTAAATTCTTTCCCTTTAAATTCTTTTAATATCTTAATATTGCATTGAGTGTCTTTTACAACAGACGGCCAAAGTTCTTTTGCAATAACTATCTTTTCGTTTTGCAATATATCTTTGTTATCGATCTCACATAAAACATAATTTAAACTTTGGTTATAAGCTAATGCCTTGTTAGCTGGTATTGTCCATGGAGTTGTGGTCCATATAACTACGTTAGAACCAATTAGTTCATTGATATTGGATTTTTTTACCTGGAAGGCTGCATAGATTGTATCAGATACATGATCTTGATATTCGACTTCTGCATCTGCTAAAGCCGTTTTTTCAACTGTTGACCATAAAACTGGTTTGTACCCCTTATACAAACTACCCTCTATTAAAAATTTTCCAAGTTCTCTAACGATTTGAGCTTCTGCATCGAAACTCATAGTTGAATAATAGTTTTCCCAATCTCCAATTACTCCTAATCTTTTAAATTGATCTTTATGGACATTAATCCATTTACTCGCAAAATCTCTACATTCTTTTCTAAACTCAATAATAGGTACATCATTTTTATTTTTTTTATTTTTTTTGTATTGTTCTTCAATTTTCCATTCAATTGGTAATCCGTGACAATCCCATCCAGGTACATAAACTGAGTCTTTACCATCCATTTGATGAAATTTAATTATTATATCTTTTAGAATCTTATTTAATGCTGTACCCATGTGAATATTTCCATTTGCATATGGGGGTCCATCGTGTAAGACAAATTTTTCTTTACCCTTACTTTGAGATCTTAGTTTTTCATATAGATTAATCTTATCCCAAAATTTTAAATATTCTGGTTCTTTATTGGGTAGATTTGCTTTCATAGAAAAAGCAGTTTTAGGTAAATTTAAATGTTCCTTACTCATTATGTTTTTTTAGCTTTTAAAATATCTTTTTTAATTTGATTTTTTAATTCACTGATACCTTTGAATTTTTTTTCTCCTCTTATAAATTTTAAAAATTCTACAGATAATTTTTTATTATAAAGATTTCCTGAAAAATTAAAAATATTTACCTCTAAAAGTATTTTTTTTTGATTAAATGTGGGTCTATAACCTAAATTAGCAATTCCTTTATAGAATTTTTTACTGTCATTAATTCTTGTTTTTACAGCATAAACACCCGGCATTGCTATAACATAATTTCCAATATCGATATTGCTTGTTGGGAATCCAATTTTTTGACCCATCATTCTACCTCTTTGAACTTTTCCCTCAATTTCCCAGTTTCTTTTTAAAAAAGTATTTGCTTTTGACAGCTTTCCCTTTTCAAGCAACTTTCTAATAATTGTTGATGAAATTATTTTTTTATTTTTCATCAAAGGTGTTGGATTTATTAAACTATAACCAAAATCATTCTCATATTTTTTAAGCAGTGATACATCACCTTCTCTTTTATGACCGAATCTAAAGTTATTACTAACAAATATAAATTTTGATTTAAGTTTTCTCGATAAAATGTCTTTTATGAATTTATAGTAGGTAATTTTGGAAAAACTTTTGTCAAATTTTTTATTAATTACAAAATCAACACCAAATTTTTTTAAATAAATGATCTTTTGATTAAAATTAGATATTCTATAGTTTTTAATATTTTTATTAAAAAACATTTTGGGTATGGGATCAAACGTAACTACACCTAATTTAGATTTATATTTTGTTTTATATTTTTTGGCTAATTCAAATAATTTTTGATGCCCTGAATGTAAACCATCAAAGTTACCAATTAAGATAATTGATTTTTGAAATTTTTTGGAGATATTAAAATTATTAAAAATCTTTAATGTTTTCACCATTTTAATTCTTTCTGAAAATAATTTATTTTTGTTTTATAATTTTTAAGCACTTTATCTATTGGTAATTTTAAAATTTCTTGTCTATGTATACCCCCTGTAATTAGTAATGAGTCAAAATTCTGAATGTTAGCACCTTTTATATCTGTATTTAGATTATCACCAATACACAATATTTTTTTGTTTTTTACATCTGCCGCAATTTCATAAACAGGAGGATAGGGTTTGCCAAAGTAAATAACATCTCCATTAATTTCTTCAAATGATTTTGCAATAGAGCCTGCGCAATATTCTCTTTTATCCCCTCGATCAACTATTAAATCAGGGTTAGTACATACCATTTTTTTTTTTATATGTTTTGATAAAAGGTTTTTGTAATACCCTAAATCATCTTCATGCTCTTCAAAAAGACCTGAACACAATAAATAATCCGAGTCATCTATGTTAAGCACTTTATTACCTTCAAAAGTTTTAAATAAGTCAAAATCTTTAAGAGGTCCTATGTGAAAAAATTTTTTACTATTAAATTTTTTTAAAAGATACTGTATCGAAGCTTCTCCAGATGTGAAAACTGTCTCAGAAAAATTATTTAAACCCATTTTTTTTAAAGTATTAATTACAGTTTGGTTGGGTCTTGGAGCATTTGTCAATAATATGAATTTTTTTTCATTATTAGATAATTCTTGTAAAACTTTAACAGCATTTTCATATAACTTTATTCCGTTATGGACTACTCCCCAAATATCTATGAAAAATAAGTCATATTCACTGAATATAGATTTTAAGCCTGATTCCTCTAAATTTTTACTCATATTTCAGATATAGCTTAAAAATCCAATAAATTCTTGAATTTTCTTATCTATATATTTTAGGTCAGAGCTTGAAATAATAGTCACATGCATCTATATGAACATTAATTTAAAGGAGTAAATATGAAGTTTAAACCGTTGCACGATAGAGTATTGATCGAAGTTTTAGACAGTAGTGAAAAAACTGCTGGTGGAATTATCATCCCTGATTCCGCACAAGAGAAACCACAAGAGGGTAAAGTAGTTGCTGTAGGTGGTGGATCAAAAACTGAGGATGGAAAAATTATACCAATGGATGTTAAAGTTGGAGACAAAGTTCTTTTTGGAAAATGGTCAGGAACTGAGGTTAAAATTGATGGTAAAGAATACAGCATAATGAAAGAGTCAGACATTATGGGTATCTCTACTTCTAAATAAAAATTAAAAAAAAGGAGAGTTTAATAATGGCAAAAATTGTAAAATTCGATTCAGAAGCTAGATCAGCTATGCTGAAGGGAGTAGATATACTTGCAAATACAGTTAAAGTTACTCTTGGCCCCAAAGGTAGAAACGTAGTTATAGACAAAGCATATGGCGCACCAAGGACAACCAAAGATGGTGTATCAGTTGCTAAAGAAATAGATCTAGATGATAAATTTGAAAACATGGGTGCGCAAATGGTTAAAGAGGTTGCAAGCAAAACAAATGATGAAGCAGGTGACGGTACAACAACTGCAACTATTTTAGCTCAAGCTATTGTAAAAGAAGGTTGTAAATACGTTACAGCTGGTATGAACCCTATGGACGTTAAAAGAGGAATTGATTCTGCAGTAGAGCATGTTAGGAATACTCTTATATCTTCAGCTAAAAAAGTTAAAGATAGTGATGAAATTGCTCAAGTTGGAACTATTTCTTCTAATGGAGATAAAGAAATAGGAAATATGATTGCAAAAGCTATGCAAAAAGTTGGTAACGAAGGTGTTATTACTGTTGAAGAGGCGAAAAGTATTGAAACTGAACTTGATGTAGTAGAGGGTATGCAGTTTGATAGAGGATATTTATCACCATACTTTGTTACTAATGCTGAAAAAATGACAACAGAACTTGAAAACCCATTAATTCTTTTACATGAAAAGAAATTGACTAATCTTCAGCCAATGGTTCCATTACTTGAAGCAGTTGTTCAAGCAGGTAGACCTTTAATGATTATATCTGAAGATGTAGAAGGTGAAGCTTTAGCAACTTTAGTTGTAAACAAGCTTAGAGGTGGACTAAAAGTTGTTGCAGTTAAAGCTCCAGGTTTTGGTGATAGAAGAAAAGCTATGCTTGAAGACATTGCAATTTTAACTGGAGGTCAAGTTATTTCTGAAGATCTTGGAATAAAATTAGAAAATGTTAAAATTAATGATCTTGGCTCAGCTAAAAGAGTAAAAGTTGATAAAGAAAATAGTACGATTGTAAGTGGTACTGGAAAAAAATCAGACATTGAAGCTAGATGTGATCAAATTAAGCAACAAGTTGAGGAAACTACATCAGATTATGATAGAGAAAAACTTCAAGAAAGACTTGCTAAATTAGCTGGTGGTGTTGCAGTAATCAAAGTTGGTGGTGCAACAGAAGTAGAAGTTAAAGAGAAAAAAGATAGAGTTGAAGATGCTCTAAACGCTACAAGAGCAGCTGTTGAAGAGGGAATAGTTGTTGGTGGTGGATGCGCTCTTCTTTATGCTTCTCAAGACTTGGATAAAGTAAAAGTTAAAGGATCTGATCAAAAAGCAGGAGTTGAAATTGTTAAAAGTGCTTTGCAAGCTCCAATAAGACAAATAACAACAAATGCTGGTGTTGACGGTTCAGTTATAGTTGGAAAACTTTTAGAGGCTAATAAATCTTCTCAAGGTTATGACGCTCAAACAGAACAATATGTCGATATGTTTAAAGAAGGAATTATTGACCCTGTTAAAGTTGTAAGAACAGCTTTACAAGATGCAGCTTCAATTTCTGGATTATTAGTAACAACTGAAGCAATGGTTGCTGACAAACCTGAAGAGAAGGATGCTGCCGCTGGAGGAATGCCTCCAGGAGGAATGGGTGGAATGGGCGGAATGGGTGGAATGGGGATGTAATCATTCTAAACTCATCTAAAAATTCTAAAACGCCAGAGAAATCAAACACTCTGGCGTTTTTTTTTGTTTCTAATTTACAATGTAATAACAATGTAAATTCAATGTAGTCATCTTCGCTATTTTCGTCTTAAATTAGAGAAGATAATGGAGTAATTAAAATAAAATAATCTAATTGTGAATAGTTTAGATTTTTAATAAGTATAATCTTTCAGATCATGGCATAACTCAAAATAAAGAAATAAAGCAGTAAGTTGAAAGTTAAATTTAAAATCCCTTTGTAGAAACACCTTCAGATAATTGTCTGATAAAATTTCCAACTGTTATATTTTTATATACTTTTGTAGGAGTAAATTTTTTAAAATATTCTTCTGTCATTATCTTAATCCATAAATCAGAACTGATAAAAGGGGTATATGTCTCTGTTTTGCCATCACTCATTAAATCACCATAAGCATAATACCTATAATCACATCTAAGCAGTGCGATCATTTTAATATTTTTTTTTTTAAAATTTAATTGTCTTGCATAATTAAACCTAAAACCTTTTTCTAAATTTTCTGGTATTTCTTTTCCATAATAACGGATTTCTGAAGAAAACTTTCTTTCTCTAATTTTCCATACATTTGAAACAGCGGTTACATATTTTGGTAAATCTCTTGCAGCACAACCGTCTTTTACATAAACTTCTTTGAATTTCTTTTTGTAGTCTTCGATAGAGGCATTTCTAACATTTTCAATACGTCCTTGAACAGAAACTATTTTATCATCATCTGGAGATGTAATTGCATAATAATTATCAAAATCTTCATTATCATTAGGAACATATTTTAAAAGATGTACATCCCTAGAACGAGTTCCATCTTTAAATTTATGTTGAAATATTTTTGCAACTTCATAATTTTTTATACTATCAAACATTTTAATTCCAAATAAAGAATCTGGAAGATTGTCAGCATAAACATGTGTTGTTGTTAATATTAGAACAAGTGAAATTATTTTTTTAAAAATTTTAAAATTCATAGTTATCAATATCATAAATCTTAAGTTAAAATAAAATAGAACTATTCAATTTAATCTAAATTGATCAACTATTAACCTATCAAATTACAGCATAAATTAAAACTCAGATAAAAAAGACTTTGGTCATTTTTAATTAAACTATAATACCTTGAATATTAATTATTCAATGTAGTAATCTACTTTAAGTTGGACGAGTTTGTAGGTCACTTTCATTTAGTTACAATGTAGTTATTTAAAAAGTGTTGATTTTCTTATCTTTCAGATTTTGAAATGCGAATGTAATACCCTTCCAAATAGTCTAGTTACCTAGAAAAATTTAAACCCTCGAAATGAAAGTTTCGGGGGTTTTTTTTTATTTTTTTAAAAATTTATAAAATATTATCAAAAAGATTTTATTTAATTTCTACTCCTAATTCTTTCCAAAATTCATCTTTTTCCAATTCCTTATTCACATCGACAATTTCGTCTTTTGTAAAATTAAATTTATGTGTTGGATGATATTGAGAACTTCGACTAGAAAGTTTTAGTGTTCCATCTATTTTACCAGATATTTTATATGAGGAATATTGTCTTGAGTGACTATCTATTTGTTTAATTTTAAATTTTACCTTACCATTTTTATCTACTTTTCCTTTAATTGTACCATTATGATACAATTTACAAAATTTATGTTTATTTCCACCTCCATTATTAAATATATAACCTTCTGCATTACTGTTTTCTATCTCAACAACTATATCAAGAGGTAAAATTTTTGGACACACTGATGCACTACTCATTTTAAAATCAAAAACTGCATTATATCTTCCATCCCATTTTGTATCCGCAAATACATTTCCAATGTTTATTACAAAAAATAAAATACTGATAAAAAAGATAAAATTTAATTTTAAAATAGTTTTAAAAATATTTTGTTTTATTAAAAAAATTTATATTTTTTAAAGCTTAGATTATTCTAATTTCTAACATTTAAGTTTAACTTATCAATTATTATATTCACGTCAGGATTTATAAAATACGGTGCCATTTCCATAAATGAAAGAGGTGTTTTAGGTTCAATTTTAATACTAATTTTATTTGATCCATTAATAAATTTAATTACAGCCTGCCTATACTGATTAAATAATCTAGTTTTTTGAGAGTTAATTAAATATGAGTCAATTTGTTTAATTATATCTGATTTAAATCTATTTACAGAACTATTTGAAGTTTGTGCCGCAAGTGCAAACAATTTATCTCTTAATGAATTGTCTATTAGAGATAAACCAATTTTTTTAACTCTAATATTAGTTGATAGATAAGCTAAAAGAGCATCATCAGTAAAATTTGTTATTTGATCAAGATCTAAACCTGAAAAAGTTGACTCAAAATTTAAAGACGCAGCATCAGTTATTCCAAGATCAAGATCAAAATTTAAGTCATTATTTTTTTCTAAATTATAATTTGATCCAAAATCAAATTTAACAGAATTATATCCTAATAAAGCAAAATATGTTGAAAACTCTGGGGAAACTTCATTAACATTTATGTCTAAACCTTTTAAGTCAAAACCAAACTCTGTCAAAAATTTCTGTTGTTTGTTTTTATCTACGTAATCAAATTTTATGCCACTTAAATAGAGACTGTCCATACTCATTATTTGTTTTTTTGTCTTTGGATCTTTGACTGCAGCATTTAAAGTTTTACCACTACCTAGAGAGTCTAATGCATTAATAAATATTTTATAATCCATATTATCAATATTTTTTGGATTAATTTTCTGAGCAATTTTTATTATTTCATTCTTATCAAATGTAACATCCTTTACTTCAGAATATTCATAAGTTACCTCAGTATTTGAATTATAATTGATATCAAAAGAATTTTTTATGTACCAAGTACCCCAATCTAACAGAGAAATATTTGATCCTTCAGTTTTTTCGTTTCCAAGTTCTCTATTTTGACTATCCAATAATAAATAAAAATTATCCATTATTAATTTATCTATTGAAAAACTAAAAGCTGCTGCAATGAAATCAATTTGATTTTGGTCTAAACTAAATTTACCTGCACTTTTATTTATAATACCAACATTTTTTGAAAAATCGTTAAATTCTAATTTTTTTAATACTATACCAGAAGCAAATTCATCTTTTTCAATCTTACCAGAAAAATTTTCAAAACTTATTTCATCAAACCATTTTTTTTCTTTGAAAACAGACGTATCAAATTCTAAATTTTCAATACTCTTTACTATTTTATAAAAAACATTTTTATTTAAATTTTTAAATTTTAAGTTTTTGAAATCAATAAAATCATTAGGGAAATTTGTATTCAAAGTTGAAAAGCTACCATCTATTTCTATTAATCTGTCCCCTGAGGAAAATTTAACACTTCTTAGATCAATATTTGGAATACTTAGTAGCGATCTAACAAAATCTTTTTGAAATTGTGTTTTTGCATTGTACTTTTTAAAAGTGCTCTGAAGTTTTTCTTCTTCCTCTTTACGTTTTTCCTCTGCTAATCTTTCTTCTTCTTTAAGTTTTTCCTCTGCTAATCTTTCTTCTTCTTTACGTTTTTCATCTAAAACTTGTTTTTCAAATCTAAGGATTTTTGTTTCAATAAATTCATTTATTTCTTTTATTGTTTTATCTAAATTATCTGGATCATTTTCATTTATAGTTTTTTCTAATATTTCAATTTTTTCAATTATGCTAGGCCCAAGATCAGAAGACATATATTTTACAAGATAAGATTTAAGATCTGGCAATAATCTATTAACAATATTTAGATTTTCTTCATATGTGTTTATTAAATTAAATAAACCTTTCGTTTCTTGATAAGTTGATTTGAGGTTATTTAAACTATTCAATTCATCGATTTCTTTTTCAATTTTTTCAATTAAACTAATTGCGTCATTTGAGTAGTAAGAGCCCAAATTTTTTGCGATGTAAGATTTCAGTTCAATCAATTGCTCATTTAATTTATTTAATTCATTATCAACAGAATTTAGTTTTATATTTTTTTCCTTATTTAAAATTTTCTCTTCATATTTTTTAAACGTTGAAGATGATCTTGTATATGTAGCTAATTCATCAAATTTATTTGAACTTATATCATTAAGGTCACCATCTAAGATAGATTGAACACTAATAAATAATTTGGCAATTTCAACAATATCAAAAGTATTTGGGTTTAGTTCCACAAATTCTTTTGTGTAATTTATAAACTTTTGTTTTGTTTCTAGTTCACTTTCATTGAACAATGAAAGC
>QBYG01000019.1 GCA_003282945.1 Pelagibacteraceae bacterium AG-325-E23 | reverse complement strand
ACAAATTAATTTACACTTTACTGGAGATTTTCATGCAATCACATCTGCACATAATCTCTTATCTGCATTAATAGATAACCATATATATTGGGGAAACAAATTAAACATAGATGTTAGACGAATAGTTTGGAAAAGAGTTCTCGATATGAATGATCGAGCTTTGAGATCTATAAATATAAATCTTGGAGGTGTTGCAAATGGATTTCCAAGAGAAGATGGCTTTGATATTACAGTTGCTTCAGAAATAATGGCAATCTTTTGTCTATCAAATGATTTGCATGATCTTGAAAATAGAATCGGTAATATTACTGTTGCTTATACTAGAGATAAAAAACCGGTATATGCAAAAGATTTAAATGCACACGGTCCAATGACTGTATTGTTAAAAGATGCTATTAGACCTAACGTAACACAAACTCTGGAAAACAATCCTGCAATCATTCATGGTGGACCATTTGCAAATATTGCTCATGGATGTAATTCTGTTTTGGCAACTAAAACAGCATTAAAACTTTCTGATTATGTAGTAACAGAAGCTGGATTTGGTGCTGACCTAGGTGCAGAAAAATTTCTAGATATTAAATGTAGAAAATCAGGATTAAAACCAAGTTGTGTTGTGATTGTTGCAACTATAAGAGCACTGAAGATGCATGGAGGAGTAAAAAAAGACGAATTAAAAAATGAAAGTGTCGATGCAGTTAAAAAGGGACTGGTTAATTTAGAAAGACATATAGAAAATATTCAAAAATTTGGATTACCTGTAACAGTAGCTATAAACCACTTTGTTTTAGATACTGATAAAGAAGTTGATGAAGTTACTAATTATTGTGAACAAAAAGGTATTAAAGCATCTATATCAAAGCATTGGGAAAAAGGCGGAGAAGGTGCGATTGATTTAGCAAATGATGTGGTTGGATTATGTGAAAAAGATAGTAATTTTAAATTTTTATACGATGATAAAACATCATTGTTTAAAAAAATAGAAACAATAGCTAAGGAACTTTATAGAGCAAGTGAGGTAGTTGCTGATACTAAAATTAGAGACCAATTAAAAGCTTTTGAAGAAAGAGGTTATCAATCATTACCAATTTGTATTGCTAAAACTCAATATAGTTTTTCCACGGATCCAAATCTAAAAGGAGCACCTTCAGGTCATGTATTACCAATAAGAGAAGTGAGACTGTCATCTGGAGCAGAATTTATTGTTGTTGTATGCGGTGCAATAATGACAATGCCGGGATTACCAAAAGTACCAGCTGCTGACTCAATTCGAATTAATGAAAAAGGTGAAACAGAGGGTTTATTTTAAAAGATAATTAAGCCAGTTTTCAAGTTCACGCATTCTAAGATCTTTATTTGTAATCTTATTTTCTTCAGCAATCATTCTTACATGATTATTTATCTCTTGCTCATCTACAAAAGCATTATTGTTTAAAAGGCGTTCTTTTCTAAAATGTATAAGGCTTATCATTTTATCGTAAGTAATTTCAGGATGATATTGAATACCCCATATATCACTTGCCACAGATTGAAAATTTACTCCCATAACTTTATTTATAGGATTTGATGCTAGCAATTTTGAATTTTTTGGCAATGTTGAAACTTCATCAAAATTAAAAGCGGGTGTATTAAAAATTTTACCTTTATTTTTATATATTGGATGTTGTAATCCCTCATTATTTATTTCAATATTTAGTGCTATACCTCTGTGAGATCCGTTGGTACATCTTTTTACTTGACCTCCTGCTACCGTAACAGCAACCTGAAGTCCCCAGCAAATAGCTAATATTTTTTTAATTTTTTTTTGACACTCTCTCATAAATTCGATCTGTCTTCTTATTTCAATGGTGTCATTATAAATATTTAGACTACTCCCACCCCATATTAGTCCATCATATTTATCCAGATCTGTTACTTTTTCAGAAATGTTTTTGTCAGATGAGGGATTTACAACATCTATTTCAATTTTATCAGTAAAATAGGCTATACTATCTTTAAGACTTTCTGTATGTGTTTTAATTCCGCCATCAGTAAAACTCTGATTCTCTTCTCTTAAGTTTCCCTCAACTATTAATATTTTTTTCATCAAAATAATTTACCTGAAATACTATGTTCATACATAACTTTCATATCATTTATAGTCAATTTTTTTGGATTTGAAGATGTTGATGGATCATCAAGAGCCATCTTTGATAAATCATCTAAGTTCATTTTATTTGTTTCTATTACATCTGATAGTTTATGTGGGATATTTAATTCTTTTCTTAGCTCTAGTATCCATTCAAGAAAGGCATCAAAACTTTTACTTAAGTTAAGGTAATCACAAATAGAAATAATTCTTTCCTCAATAATTTCTTTATTAAAAGTTAAAACATAAGGCATAAATATTGCATTAGACAATCCGTGATGAAGATTAAATTGAGCATTAAGTGGATGGCTAAGTGAATGAATAGCTCCCAAGCCTTTTTGAAATGCAGTAGATCCCATACTTGCTGCTGCTAACAAATCTGATCTAGCATCTAGATCACTTCCATCTTTAACAGCTTTCAAAAGGGATTTTTTTGTCAATCTCATTCCCTCAATTGCTATTCCATCAGCCATTGGGTGAAAGCCAGGTGCACAAAAAGCCTCTAAATTGTGAGCTAATGCATCCATTCCTGTCGCCCCTGTTAAACGGGGAGAAAGATCTTTAGTAAGAACCGGGTCTAATATTACAATAGATGGTAAAAATTTTGGGTGGAAAATAATTTTTTTTATTCCAGTTCTGGAATTAATTATTGCAGATGCTCTGCCAGTTTCTGAACCAGTTCCAGCAGTTGTTGGAATTGCAATTATTGGAGAGATATTTTTTTCATCTCCTCTTTTCCAATAATCACCAATATCCTCAAAATCCCAAATAGGTCTTGATTGTCCAGACATAAAAGCTATGGCTTTGCCGACGTCTAATGCACTTCCACCTCCAATAGCTACTACACTATCGCAACTATTTTTTTTGAAAACTTCAACACCTTCATCGACATTCTCTCCTGATGGGTTTCCTGAGAAATTAGAAAAAGTAGATAATTTAAATTTCTTTTCTAAATCATTTACTAAATCTTTTATAAATTCTAAATTGATTAAGTCTTTATCTGTTACTAATAATGGTTTTAAAGTTTTAATTTCAACACAAGCCTTTTCTAGATCCTTAGCTCTATCTTTGCCTACCCAAACAGTTGTTGGATAATTCCAATTGTAATTAGTCATTTTTATTTTCAAGTATTAAGTCTAAAAATAATGCTGCAGTCCAAGAAAAATTTGTTGCACCAAATCCTTTACCGGTTTTACAGCTAAAGTATTCATTAAACCCTTTTTGTTTAACTAAGTTAATAGTTTTTTTTTTTATTTGTTTAGCAAATTTAATATTCTTATTTTTTAACCCTTGATATATTATCCAATTACAATTAATCCATACTGGACCTCTCCAATATCTTTTCTCTTCAAACTTTTGGTGATTTGATTTTACACTTGATAATAAATATTTTTCTTTAGAACTATGTTTTTTTAAGTTTTTAATAATTTTGTTATTTAATACTTTGTCTTTTAAATCTGCAAATAAAATAAAATAATGAGTAATTGATGGAATGTTTATTTTTTTTTTATTTTTCAAATCGATGTTAAAAAATGTATTTTTTTTCTGATTGTATAATTTTACAATTTTATTTTCAGATCTTGATATATAAGACTCTAATTCAGTACTTTGCAAATTGAATATACTTAATAATTTAATAAGATCTTTATTTGCTCTTAAAAATATAGAGTTAAAACCAACATCAACTACATTGAATAAAGATGCTTTATAAAGTTTTTTTGGATTATAATTGTTTTTTCTCAAATGATTTTTGATAGTTACGTATCTATCATAATCAATATCTAATGGCCTATATTCAGGATTAACAACTTTGTTATCTCCCCTTTTATATTTTAGGTTTTTCGGGACTTTTACTTTGCTCATAGGCTCATCCCACAATGGTGAATTATCGTAGCCGCTTTCCCAAGGGTGCAAAATTGACACTAATCCAGTATTATTTGGGTCTCTAAATTTAATAAACCATTTGTGGTATTTTAATATTCCTTTAGCTATTTTTTTTAATTCAGCTTTATCTTTATTGTTAATTTTTTTTTTATCTAAAATTAGTTTCAAAATTATTGCAAGAATTGGTGGTTGAGTAATACCAGATGAATGTATTTTATTTCCACAAGCCCAAACAGAATGGTTTGGATAATAATTGGTATTTAAATCGTGAAACAAAATATGGGGTATCATTCCATCTTTCCATTGACCTCTTATTAATGTCTTTATTTCATCTAGAGCATATTTAAATTTAAAATGTGAATATCCTAGAGCAATGAAACCTGAGTCCCAATTCCATTGTGCTGGATACAATTTGTTATTGGTTGGTAATGTATATCCTTTTTTTTTATTACCTAATAAAACTTTCTTAGCTGATTTGATAAAATCTTCCATTAACCCTTTACACTTCCTGCAGTAAGACCACTCACTAAATACTTTTCAAAGTATACAAAAATTAACAAAACAGGTATTGTAACAACTACTGACCCAGCCATTAAATATTGTCTTGGTGTTTCAGCATCACCACTAAGATATTGTATTGCCCTTGATAAGGTAAATGAGTTTGGATTATCTAAGAACATTAAAGAAAATAAAAACTCATTCCACGCGATCATAAAGACGTATAATGCAACTGAAGAGATTGCAGGTATACTTAACGGTAAAATTATTTTTATAATTATGCCAAACCAATTTAATTTGTCCATGATTGCTGCTTCTTCTAGTTCTTTGGGAATGCTTCTAAAGTATCCTTGTAACATATAAATAGCAACTGGCAAAGTAGTTGCTGTATAAACAATTAATAAACCGCCTACTGAGTTCCTTAATCCTAGTTGACTAAAAACAGTATATAAAGGAATTACCAATACTATAGCAGGAAACATATAAATAATTAAAATTGAAGTCGACAGAAAGTTTTTTCCAAAGAAATTTAACCTGGCTACAGCATAAGCAGCTGGTATTGCAAATAGTAAAGTAACTATGACTGTCCCGACCGAAACAAATGTACTTATAAGTATGTATCTGCCAAATTTATATGTATCAAATATCACAAAGTAAGACTTAAATAATTCCTTAATGTCCTGGTTAAAATTAATACTAAAATCTAAAGGATTTATTAACAAAGCAGCTTGAGTTTTAAAGCTTGTAATCAACATCATATAAAATGGAAATAAAATGACAAATGAAAATAAAACAATTCCAAAAAGCGTTAAAAAATCAAACACTACTATTTGTGACGAATGCTCGGATGCTAAGTATTTTTGATTGTACTTATTAATTTTAAATGAAAAAAATATCAAAATTGCAAATATTCCAATATTATACCAAATGGGCATTACCTGAACGATATATCCATCGACAATTGTAAATATAAGAGCAAAAAAAGTTGATTTTATTAAATAACTTAACTTTTCTCCTATAAGTAAATTTAAAAGGCTAATAGCGATACCTAAAGTAATAATTATTGCAAAATTGAAATTTTTTAACTCAACTCCTTGCAACGTTACTAAAATTTTCCAAATAGAGACCAAAGAAAACAAAAATATAGACGAAATTAATGCGTAGTATATTAAACTTTTAGTTTTCATCAGCTCTCTTACCTATTAATTTAAAGTAAACGAACATAAATATTAACAACAAAGCAACTATTACAATTGACACTGCTGATCCCATACCAATATCGGAAATAGTGAAGCCTTGCTCATAAACATTTATTGGCAAAGTTCTGGTTCCAGATGCACCTCCTGTTAATAAAAAAATATCCTCAAATTTATTAAAGTTCCAAATAAACCTAATCATAAAGAGAATAGATATGACAGCTGCTATTTGAGGAACAGTAATATTAATAAATTTTTGTAGAGGACCAGCACCATCCACTTCAGCTGCCTCATATAATTCTTTAGGAACTGCTTGCAATCGAGCTAATATAAATAAGAAAGCTAAAGGAAAGTATCTCCAAATTTCAAAAATAATTACAGTTGTTAATGCTAATCGTAATTTAATATCAAAACCAAAAAAATTTATTGTTAAATATTTTTGTCCTAGTAAATTTAGAGGTTCCTGAATGACTTGAAAATTCATCAGAAGATTATTTAAAGTTCCACTGTAAGGATCTAATAATAACTCCCAAGTATAAGCTAGAGCAACTACTGGACCCACATATGGAAAAAGCAAAACACTTCTCATAAATGTTCTTCCAAAAAACTTCTGGTTTACAAGTTGTGCAGTGAGTATACCAAATACAATTGAACCAATTGTGCCAAAAAAGGTATAGTAAAAAGTAGTTGATAATAAATCAAAAAATTCATTTTGAAAAAATACCTTTTTAAAATTCTTTAATGTAAAATTAGTATTTAATAGAATATTATCTGATTTACCTGTTAGTTTTGGTTTAATAGTTTTTAATTCTTTTTTATTTAATTGTTTGCCGTCAGAACTCTTTAATAATATTTGAAAATTTTCCCTATATTTTGCTTCCCAATTTCCAAATTCACAATAAATTTTATTTGATTTGACCCTGCATCTTTCATCTAAATTAATAGGCTTGATATTCTTAGGTAATTTATCTTGAAATTTAACATCCCTTATTTCTAAAATTAATGAACTATTTCTAAGTTTATAAATAACCTTTAATTGATCTGGATTATCTTTAATGGATTTTACAATTTTTTTTGCTCTAGGTTCAGGGATCCTGATATCTTTTAGACCAACCTCTTTAAAACTTATCCATACATTTGCAAATATTGGAAATAAGATGATTGAAAAAACAAGGAAAACTGCAGGTAATATTAATATATATGCAGTTCTTTTTTCTATTTTTGAAAGTGTATCACTCATAAAAAAAGCGGATAATACATATTATCCGCTTTTATTTAAATTAAAATTACTAGATTAAAATTGAGAGAGTTTTTGATTGATCATATCTACTGCTTGATCAATATCAATTTGTCCATCAACATAAAGTCTAGTTATTCTATTAATAAACTTGTTATTAATAATTTTAGAAGCTCTAGAAAGTTCACCTTCTTTTACACCCCATCTTTGAGCCTTATCTAATCCAGCAACGATATTATTTATAACATCCTCTGAATATAAGTCTGATAAAGGAGCTTTTCTATCAACTCCAACAGGCAATTTACTCCATGCTTTTGTAAATGCTTCAGGATCACTTGAGTTTCCTCTTCTCACAGGAAATTTACCCTCAGGTGCGATTGAAAGAGTCTTTGTATAACCTTCATCCATTGAGTATTTAATAAAAGCACTTGCTTCTTCTGTATCAGCATCAGCAGTTATTCCAAAATATCTGACATCAGCCCAAGCAGCTCCTTTATTATTATTAGGACCTTTTAGGTTCGTGATGAAGCCAGTTTTTGAAGCTAACTCACTAGATGTTGGATCACTATTTATTGTTGGAGGCGCTGAGTCTCTTAAGCCAGCTAATTCATCCATAATAAATGGAGACCAAATTATCATAGGAGTTTTTCCTGCAAAGTATAGTTCTCTTGATTGCTTCCAGTATAATTCTCCTGGAGGACTTGCATTTGCAATAACTTTATAAAACTCCAAAGAGGCTTTTAGTTTTTTACCCTGCTTTCTTATTCCATCTTTTTTAACAACATTTACTCCATTTGCTAAAAGAACATGTTCTAAAACCTGACTCATAAAATTTTCATCAGTTTTTGTTGCAGCTACAAACCCAAACATTCCATCTCCAGAAAGTGCTTCAACAGCTTTTGTTATATTTTCATAACTCGTTGGTGGCTCAAGACCTGCTTTTTCAAATAAGTCTTTTCTATAAACGACCATTTGCGTCCAACCATCAACTGGTACAGCCGCTATTTTTGATCCTTTTTTAGCCATGTTTAAAGCACCTGGTGCAAATGTTTTTTTACCAAGTTCTTTTACAACAGCATTATTTGCATCAACATCCAATATTCCAGCTTCTGCCCAAGGTAATACATACTGTAATGTATGATAGATTACATCAGGAAGATCACCAGCTGCTGCTGCTGCAGTTGCTCTTGTTCCTAAATCTTTTTCTTCTACAGGAATAACTTCAACTTTGATGCCAGTTTTAGCTTCAAAATCTTTAGCCATTGCTTCTTGTTTAGCCATTCTAGCTGGCTGAACTTCTGTAGTCCAAAAAGTGATGTCTGCAAAACTAATATTTGTAATAAAAAATATAAGCGCACAGACGGTTATTATTGTTTTTTTAATCATTGATTCCCCTCTTTTCGTTGATTAATAAATTAAATGTATCAGCGAGAGAAATGAATGACAATAAGTTAAAAAAGTCACTCCTAATCAAAAAGTCAATGAATATAATATGTTTTAAATCAAAAATTTTTTATTTTTTAGAATTGCTCTAATCATTCTGAACATCAAAGGAATTTTTTTTGAATTAAATTTCTTTAAAATAAATGGTGCGATTTCTCTCACAAGTTGTTCGCCTTCTACTGTATCATTTGCCATAAACTTTTTTTTAGCACTTTTGAAAGTAAAACCTTGTCCTAAATAGTTTCCCATTTTGCTATTTCTTCCACCTGCAGCGCTTACATATAGGTCTCCAACTCCTGCTAGACTTAAAACTGTTTCTTCTTTTCCTTTTAACTGTTTAGTTATGTATTTCATTTCTGATAGTGATTTTTGAAATAGACTTGAAGATTTATTCAAACTTAAACCAGAGCCAATTATCATAGAATAAATATTTTTTATTGCTGAACATATTTCAACACCAATTACATCTTTGGAGTATTCTATTAAATAATATTTAGTTGAAATCATTTTACCTAATAATTTTGCAATTTTAATGTTTTTATTAGCTATAATTACACTCGTTTGACTTTTTCTTACCAATTCTTTAGCTAAACAAGGTCCCTTCAAAACTGATACATTTAATTTAGGAATATTTTTTAAAAGAGTTTGAGAAATAGTTGTAACTTTTTTATTTTTCTTTTCATATTTGAGACCTTTTGTAAGAACTAAAACTGGAGATTTTACTTTATACTTTTTTAATTCTTTGCCAACAAAATTAATACCTGATAAACTTAATGCAACAACGATAAGATCATATTTTTCAAGAAATAATTCTTTAGCATATTTTTTAAATATTAGTTTTTTTGAAAGATTAATTTTTAAACCTGGATGAAATTTATTTTTTGATGATAAATTTTTAATAAATCTTTGGCTATATGGTTCTGTAATAAATACTTTATTATTATTATCTATACATGGAACAGAGAACGCTGACCCCATAGCCCCACCTCCAATAATTAGAATTTTTTTCATAAATAAATTCACTAAAAATAAACTATTTATTAATAACAAGTAAATTTAAAGAAAAAATAGTTTTATTTTTTTTGATTTGTTTAATAAGATAAACTTTTAAAATTATACAGTTTATATGAATAAAATAGCAATAATTGGTGCAGGGCCTTGTGGTTTATCAATGTTAAGAGCCCTCGAACATGCTGAGCAAAAAGGAGAAAAGGTTCCAGAAATAGTATGTTTTGAAAAACAAGATGATTGGGGAGGGCTATGGAAATACAGTTGGAGAACTGGTTCAGATCAATATGGTGACCCTGTTCCCAACAGTATGTATAGATATTTATGGTCAAATGGACCAAAAGAATGTTTGGAATTTGCAGATTATTCTTTTGACAAGCATTTTGGAAAAACTATTCCATCTTTTCCACCTAGAGAAGTATTATATAATTATATAATTGGAAGAGTAAGCAAAGGAAACATTAAAAGCAAAATTAAATTTAACACAAGTGTAAAGAGTGTAAATTATAATTCAGATAAATTTGAAGTTAGCTATCAAGATAAAACTAACAAAAAAATTTTGTCTGACAAGTTTGATTATGTAGTTGTTTCAACTGGACATTTTTCAGTTCCATTTATTCCTGAATACAAAGGTATGAGTTCTTTTCCAGGAAGAATAATGCATTCTCATGATTTCAGAGATGCTGAAGAATTTAGAGATAAGAATGTGATAGTGCTTGGAAGTAGTTATTCAGCTGAAGATGTTGCTCTACAATGTAATAAATATGGAGCTAAAAGTGTAACCATAGGTTATAGACATAATCCAATGGGTTTTAAATGGCCTTCTGGTATGAAAGAAGTTTACTATCTAGATAGATTAGACGGTAACAAAGCAATTTTTAAAGATGGAACAGAACAAGAAGCAGATGTAATTATATTATGCACTGGCTACCTGCATCATTTTCCATTTTTGAACGAAAAACTAAGTCTCAAAACTCACAACAGATTATATCCACCAAAATTATACAAAGGAGTAGTTTGGCAAGATAATCACAAGCTAATGTACCTGGGTATGCAGGATCAATTTCATACTTTTAATATGTTTGATTGCCAAGCATGGTTTGCAAGGGATGTGATAATGAATAAAATTAAAATTCCAAATGATAGTGAAATAGAAAAAGATATTTCTAAATGGGTTTCTATGGAAGAAAAATTAGAAAATCCAGATCAAATGATCGATTTTCAAACTGAGTATACTAAAGAGCTTCATGATATGTCGGATTACCCAAAAATTGATTTTGAATTGATAAGAAAACATTTCAAAGATTGGGAACATCATAAAATGGATGATATTTCAACTTACAGAAATAAATCTTTTTCATCACCTGTGACTGGATCCATAGCTCCTGTTCATCACACGCCTTGGTCATCTGCGATGGATGACTCTATGGATACTTTTTTAAAATAATAGAATTTACAATAAAGTTTTATCGACTGACAGCTTCCACCCATTCAATAGTTTTTTTCTCATTGTCGAACTTAGTTTAGGTTTAAAGGTTTTATCTTTTTTCCATTTTCTCTTTATTTGATCTAATGATTTAAATATTCCTATTTGGTATCCAGCAAATAAAGCCACTCCAAGTGCTGTGGTTTCCAAAACTTTGGGTCTTTCCGTTTTAATATCAATAATATTTGCCAAAAACTGTGAAAACCAGTTATTTTCCACCATGCCTCCATCAATTTTTACTATATTAGGTTTTAATCCATCTTTTCTCATGGCACTAAATAGATCATAGCTTTGGTATGCCACAGACTCTATGACTGCTCTTACCATGGTTTTCCAATCACTATCTCTAGTTAATCCAGTTATTACTCCTCTTGCGTCAGGTCTCCAGTATGGAGCTCCCAGCCCACTTAAAGCTGGTACAACATAGACACCTTCATTATTTTTTTTTGATTTAGCAATTTGTTCAGTGTCATAAGCATTATTAATTAATTTTAACTTATCTCGTAGCCATTGAACACCTGCTCCAGCAGTAAAAATTGAACCTTCGAGAGCAAAAGTATTTTTTCCGTTTAATCTGTAACAAATTGTAGTTAATAATTTATTTTTTGAAAAAATTTTTTTTGACCCAGTATTCATTATTACAAAAGCACCTGTGCCATAAGTACTTTTAATTGAGCCTTTTTCGAAGCAAGACTGTCCTACAGCTGCAGCTTGTTGATCGCCCAAAACTGCAGATATAGGAATTTCACATCCAACTATTTTTTTATTTGTTGATCCAAAACTATCCGCTGAATTTTTTACATCAGGTAAAATACTTTTTGAGATATTGAGCTTTTTTAAAATTTCTTTATCCCAAGTGTTATTATTTATATTAAACAACATTGTTCTACTTGCATTTGTTGCCTCTGTTAAATGATGTTGTCCGTTAGTTAGTTTCCAAATTAAAAAAGTATCAACAGTGCCAAATAATAAATTATTAGATTTTTGAAGTTTCTTCGAAATTTTTACGTTTTCTAAGATCCATTTAATTTTAGTACCTGAAAAATATGGATCAATAAATAAACCAGTTTTTCTTCTAAAAAAATTTTCATATTTTTTTTGCTTAAGCTTTTGACAGTACTCATGAGTTCTTCTATCTTGCCAAACAATTGCATTGTATACTGGTTTACCCGTTTTCTTATTCCATAGAATAGTTGTCTCTCTCTGGTTGGTTATTCCAATACTTAATATTTTTCCTTTTAGTATAGATGCTTTTTTAATTACTCTTTTTAAAGCTTTAAGAGTTGTTAACCAAATTTCATTTGGATTATGCTCTACCCATCCATTTTTTGGAAAGTATTGATTAAATTCAAACTGAGATGTAAATTTTATATTGCCATCTAAATCAAAGAGAATTGCTCTAGTCGATGTTGTACCTTGGTCGATAGCAACAAGAAATTTTTTCACAACTTTAGTCTATACCTAAATGTTTTTTTCTTTGTCCTACCCAAGTTCTAATTAAATTATCAAAAATTAGTCCAATAAATGCAACACAAATTCCAAGTGTTAACCCAATGCCTGCACCTTTTTTATCTGATAAAGCTTTTAGAATATACTGACCTAAATCTTCAGTTCCAATAAATGCACCAATAATCACCATAAATAATGCAAAAACTATTGTTTGATTTAGACCCAACATCATATGTGGAAATGCTAATGGAAATTCTATTTTAAAGAGTCTTTGAAGCTTTGTGACACCTGACATCGTTGCAGCATCATGTAGTCCAGCCGGAACACTTCTAAGACCCTCAATTGTGTATCTTGTTGCTGGTATTGTAGCATAAACAATTACAGCAATTAAAACTGAAGTATCTGTAATTCCAAAAAGCATCATCACAGGTATTAAATATACAAAAGATGGAAAAGTTTGAAATATATCACATACATTTAACATAAAGTTTGTAGAATGTTTATTTTGAAAACATAAAGTTCCAACAGTAAATCCAATTGTACAAGATACTAGTACACCAAATGTTGCCATGTATGTGGTTACTAAAGCTCTATCCCACCATGGGCTTAGAGCTATAAATAAAGTTAAACCACAAACAACTAAAGCAGATCTAACTCCACCAATTAAATATCCAGCTCCAACAACTAATACTAATGTAGCTATAGCAGGCATTCTCAAATACAAAGCTCTCATCGGTTGGAGCACATCAACAATTAGCCAAGTATTAAATGCTTTTATATATACAAAAAAAGTATCAAATATCCAGTCAACTCCTTTATTCCAAAAGTCTGCTGTTGATATTCCTTTGTTATGTGGAACTTCGAATAAATAATTATATCCATCTTTAAAATAAATTGATCCAAAGTAAGCTAATAGAATACCTGCGATTACTACAACACCAAAGAATAATGAATTTTTATTTCTTTGAAAAAAATTTAAATTACCAAAATAATCAACTTGTTTGTTTGCCCATGCTAATGACATCTTATCTAATAGAATTGCAATCAAGCTAATGCAAAGACCTGCTTCTAATGCTAATCCAATATTCAACTGATTTAAGGCTAATAATAAATTAAAACCTAAACCTTTTGCTCCTATAAATGCTGAGATAACTGCCATAGAAAAACAAACCATTATAACTTGGTTAACTCCTATTAAAATATCTCTTCTTGCTGTTGGAATTAATACTTTAGACATTAGTTGCCAGTTATTACATCCACTCATTCTACCAGCTTCAATTACCTCGGGAGGCACAGCTCTTAAACCCAATAAAGTTAAAAGTATCATTGGTGGTACAGCAACGATCATTGTTATAATAACTGCGGCATGGTCTCCGACCCCAAAAAGAACTAGCGCAGGAACTAATACCGCATACTGGGGCATTGTCTGCATAACTAAAAGTATAGGATAAAGTGCTTTTTCTACTCTTTTACTTTTGTATGCCGCAACACCCAAACCTAAACCAAAAATAAATGAAAGAGGTGCTGCAACTAATATAAAAGAAAGTGTTTGCATAGATGGTTTCCATTGCCCAAATATTGAAATGTAAGTCATTGATAAAAGTGCATATATCGCTAATCCTTTACCTCCTAATTTGTAAGCAAGTATTGCTGATCCAGCTGCTACAATAGTCCAAGGTAAGCCTGGAAGTTCTGCCCAAGGGTTAGCATCAATCCAATCCCAACTAGTAAAAGCAACAATTGTTTCAAGACCACCTAATAAAATCTCTCTAATCAGTTCTATTAGAAAAGTCATGAATGCAGTTAAGTTTCTAGTTATTTGTAAAACTAAAGGTCGAGTTTTATATTCTTGCGTATCTTCATTCCAAAATTCCATTGGCATCCAATCATTCATTAAGAAAAATAATGAATCATTTATCCAAATCGGTAACCATCCAAGCAGTGGTGGCAACCTCCAAAAAACATCAAAAGCATAATATCTAACTTCTTTACCTAGAAATACGAAGGCACTCTGATTAGGGTCTTTTACAAATTCAGCCTGTCCTCTTATAAATTTATATGTTTCAGGTACATCGATTGCAAAGCATAGTGCAAAAAACACAATCAATAAAAATAACCATTGAAATAATTTTGGATATTTTTTTATAACTTCCATGATTTAATTATTATTTTTTCTTCCTCCAAAAACTGTGTTAATAATTTTTGCAGGATTAATTGAGCCTACGACATTATTTTTGATATCTATAACAGCTACTGTTTTTTCTTGAGTTAAAATTTTTTCAGCAACGTTTTCTATAGTCTCATCTTTTGAAACTTTTAAATCACCTATATCAGAAGAAATTGTTTCATCCATTACATCTTTAATTAATAGAACTTTTTCTCTCGGCACTTCCTCTGTAAATTTTCTTACATATTCTGTTGCAGGGTTTAAAACAATATTAGCTGGTGTATCTAACTGTTCAATTATTCCATCTTTCATAATTGCAATACGGTCAGCAAGTTTCAAAGCTTCATCAAAATCATGAGTAATAAACATAATTGTTTTTTGTAATTTTTCTTGAAGTCTTAAAAACTCATCTTGCATTTCTTTCCTTATCAGAGGATCTAGTGCAGAAAAAGGTTCATCTAAGAACCATATATCTGGCTCAACCGCCAAGGATCTTGCAATTCCGACCCTTTGTTGCTGTCCTCCGGATAACTCTCTTGGAAAATAATTTTCTCTTCCATCAAGACCAACAAGTTTAACCATATCCATCGCTTTATTAATACTATCTTCAGTTTTAATACCCTTAATTTGAAGAGGAAAAGCAATATTTTCTAAGACTGTTTTATGAGGGAGTAGTGCAAAACTTTGAAAAACCATTCCCATTTTATTTCTTCTTAAATCAATAAGTTCCTTGTTATTTAAATTAAGTAAGTCTTGACCCTCAATAAAAATTTTTCCACCAGTAGCGTCTGTTAATCTAGAAATACATCTTAATAATGTTGATTTACCTGATCCTGATAAGCCCATTACAACGAGCATTTCACCTTTTGATACCTCAAAAGAAGCATTATTAACTCCTACAATACATCCATTATCTTGAAATGTTTTAGCATCAACATTACCATTTGCTTCCTTAAGCATTCTCTCAGCGTTTGCTCCAAAAATTTTATAAACAGATTGGCATTTAATTACTGGTTCAGACATAAATAATATTAAGGTTATACGAAATTCAGATAAAATAAAATCTCTATAATTTGTTACTTTTCCTCCCTAAAAATTTTTAATAAAATAAACTCTTGTATCAATACCTGTGCTTAGAAAACTCAAAGCTTCACCACTTACTTTAATAGTTTCATCTACACCAACATTATTTCCACTTACAACGAAACCTGCAAAACATTTATTTTTTTCATCGTCCCATTTGACAAATGTTTCATCAATTTTATTTCCATTAATTGTATAAATTTCATGTGCTCTAAAGTTTAGAAAATTCGCGCCCATTATTGCACGTTGAGGTATAAGTTTAGTTGCCTTACAAACAGCCTCATATAATTCTTCAGATAATTTAAAATTATCAGTGCCATCAAATGAAACCAAAACTCCAGAAGGGAGACTAGAAATTAGCTTATTAAGTTTTCTTTCTTCAGCTATTCTTTCCTCTTCTATTTTCATTTTAGCAACCAGTTCATCACCTTCACCAAAAATATTATTTAAAATAAAAAAAGTTAGAAAGATAAGAATAATTATACCAACTAATCCACTAAATTGCTTAACTGGTTTTGACAATGTTTTAAAACTATTCTTGGAAACTTCCATTTTTCCAAATACCTTTTTTTTGTTTACCGTCTGACCAAGTAAAAGTACCTTCTCCGTTCATAAAACCATCGGCCCATTCACCTTCATAGGTTGAGCCATCAGGAA
>QBYG01000018.1 GCA_003282945.1 Pelagibacteraceae bacterium AG-325-E23 | reverse complement strand
CAAAATTAAAAAAAATTACTAGAAATAAAAATGTTTTTTTTGGTATACCAGATGTAATAACATCTAATACAGCACCAAAAAAAGTACTTAAGAAAGATGATTTAACTGTTATTTCTGAGGATGGAGTTCTTGTTCTTGAGAAATTTTTTGAAAAATTACCAAAAGAAATTGAATTTGTCTCAAAAAAAGACTTAAAAAAACATTGGATCTGCAAGCTGTATATTCATAATGCTCCTCATGCAATTGCAGCTTATTTGGGATATTTAAAAAAGTTAAAGTTTATACATGAAAGCATGCAAAATAAGAAAATAAAAAGAATTGTTGAAGGTTCTATTAAGGAGATTACCGATGGACTTGTTAATCGCAAAGTTATTGATAAAAAATTTGCCTATTATTATATGAAAAAAGAATTAAAAAGATTTTCTAATAAACTTTTGTTTGATCCAATTTCAAGAGTTGCTAGAGATCCTATTAGAAAATTATCTAAAAATGATAGATTGATTAAATCAATTCAGATAGCACTCTACAGTAAACGTCCCCCTTTAAATTGTGCAATTGGGATATTAGCTGCATTGAGATATTTTGACAAAAATGATGAACAATCTCAAAAAATCAAATATTTCATCGAAAATTTTAGTGAAAAATATGTGCTTCAAAAAATTTGTGGACTTAATGAAAATGATCCATTGATAGATTTTTGTTTAAAACAAACTTTGAAAATATAAATGTCAAATTTTTTAAAACATTCTCTTAAAGCAGTTGAAGAATCTGCGATCATTATTAAAGATTATTTCAAAAAAATTGATTATGTTTACCAAAATAATAAAAATTATAGAGATTTAGTGAGTGAAGTTGATATTTTGAGTGAACAAACAATTTTAGAAACATTAAAGACAAAATTTAAAGATCATAATTTTCTAGCTGAAGAGTCTGGTTTTGAAAATAATGGCTCAAATTACACTTGGGTTATTGATCCTTTGGATGGTACAGTAAATTACACAAGAGGAATAAAAATGTGTGCTATCTCTTTGGCATTGAAATTTAAATCTCAAACTCACCTAGGTATTGTTTACAATCCATTTTTAGAGGAATTATATTATGCATCTGATAAAAAAGGAGCTTTTTTGAATGGTTCAAAAATTAATGTTTCAAGTAATAATAAAGTCAGAGATTGTTTGATAATTGGAGGGTTATCGTCAGATGTCAAAAAAAATAATTCTAATCAATTTTCTGCATTTAGAAAATTAAATAATAAAAGTTTAGGAGTTTTAAGAATAGGAACAGCAGCTTATGGTTTAGCTTTACTTGCCAAAGGATCTGTTGATGTATTTTTTGGAAATGGATTAAAAGAATGGGATGTAGAAGCAGGAATACATATTGTTAAGAAAGCCAAAGGTGAAGTAATTTGCAAAAGGATAGGATCAAATTCAGTAAATTTAATTTGTGCAAATAATAAAAAAATTCTTTCTGAAATTAAATTAATAATATAATCGTTAAATATTTTAAATGAAAAATTGTTTATTTTGTAAAAATAGAGGCTTTGAAGTTTTTTATAATCTAAAATCTTTTCCTATTTATTTTGGTGCAATACCAAAAAAAGATAATTACAAGATTAAAAAATTTCCATTACAAGTTTCATATTGTAAAAAATGCAATTTAGTTCAACAAACCAAACGTGTAAAAGAAAGTATTCTCAATAAAGTCTACAGCTCTAAGTATTATAATTGTCCTTCTCCCAAAAAAAGTGGCATGGGAAAAAGAGAGGTTCATAAATTTTGGAATTTCTTCAGGTCAATAAAACAGAAAAAAGGTAAGTCTTTAGAAATAGCTTCATTTGATGGATATTTAATGGGCTTAATGAAAAATATTGGTTGGAACGTTTATGGTTGTGATCCAGCAAATGAGTCAAAAAATGCTCAAAGAAAATTTGGTAAAAAAATTAAAACAGTTTTTTATAGAGCTGGTGTTTATAAAAAAAAGGAGTTTGATTTAATAATTTTTAGAAACTTGTTTGAACATATTTATGATTATCAAAAATTTTTGAATAATGTAAGTTATTCCTTGAAAGAAGGTGGTCATATTTTTATTGATGTACCAAATATTAAAGAAATAATTAAAGCTGGCTCATTTGGAGTATTTTTTCATCAACATATATCTTATTTTAGCAAAAATACTATTACATCTATCTTAAGTAGTTATGGTTTTAAAGTTTTAAAAATATTTGAAGGAAATCCAAATCTTTTTATTTATGCACAAAAAAATTCTATAAAAAATAAACCAGTAAAAAAAAATAAAGATAATATTTTTTTAAAAAAAAATATTAAAAAATCTGATTATACGAAAAAAAAAATTATTCGGATATTCAAAAATCAAAAAAATAGAAGAATAGTTTTATTTGGAATGAGTGCTTTAGCTACTAGTATAGTAAATTTTATTCCAAAAAAATTAAAAAAAAAAATTATATTACTATCAGACAATGATATGACCAAACATGATAAGCTGCTATGTGGATTTAATATGAAAATTTCAAATCCTAAAGAATTATTATCTTTAAAGTATGACAAACTATTAATTTGTTCTTATTTCTTCAAAAAAGAAATTGTAAGTTCATTAAAAAACTTTATTAAAGATCAAAAAAAAATAGTTTTTATTTAAATCATTAGATGGAAAAGATAATTTTAAAAAAAATTTCAAAAATTTTAAAGGTCAAAAAAATTAATCTTAAGGATAATCCTAAATCTTTAAAAAATTGGGACTCATTTGCTCATTTAGAAATAATACAAACTTTAAATGCTCTTCTTAAGATTAACATTTCCTTTGAAGACACAATAAAGATTAAAAATATCTCAGATATAATCAAAGTTTTTAAAAAGTATAAAAAAAATAGATGAAAAAAATTATTAATATAGAAGGAAAAAAAATTGGAGATAATCACCCTGTTTTTACAATCGGAGAAATAGGATCTAATCATAATAGATCAAAAAAAACTGTAATTAGTTTGATCAATGCATGTAGCGAAGCAGGATTTGATGCAGTAAAATTTCAAATTTATGATGCAGAAGAAGCTTTTTCAAAAAAAGAAACAACAAAAGATGTGAAATTAAATAAACTCTATGGACTTAAGCCGTGGTGGAAAGTAGCAAGAGATAAAATACTAATGCCGAGAGAATGGTTTGAAGAAATGTTTGAATACGTAAGAAAAAAAAAAATGATACCTTTAAGTGCAATTCATAGATTAGAAGATTTAGAATTTTTAAAAAAGTTTGGACTTTCAGCAATTAAGATAGCTTCAATTGATCTAAATTATTATCAACTTCATGAAAAAATCATTAAATTCAAATTACCCACTTTAATATCTACTGGGATGGGTTCTTCGGAGGAAATAAGTCAAACATTAAATTTTTATAAAAAAAACAAACACGATAAGGTAATACTTTTGCATTGTAATTCTTTATACCCACCAAAAAATAATCAAATAAATTTAAGAAATATACTTTATTTCCAAAAAAGATTTAAA
Organism: Pelagibacteraceae bacterium AG-325-E23; assembly: GCA_003282945.1. Classification (GTDB taxonomy): domain Bacteria; phylum Pseudomonadota; class Alphaproteobacteria; order Pelagibacterales; family Pelagibacteraceae; genus Pelagibacter. The sequence continues at coordinate 13,987 of QBYG01000018.1, read as the reverse complement.
ATATTAACTGGATTCTCTGATCACACTGTTGATAATTTTAATGCTTTTGCATCTATTTCCTTAGGAGCAAAAGTAATAGAAAAACATATTACTTTAAATAAAAAATTTAAGGGACCCGATCATCCGTTTGCCATTGAGCCACATGAAATGAAAAATTTAATATATGGAATTAGAAAAATAGAGAATAGCCTCGGTTTTTATGAGAGAAAATTATCTAAATCGGAAAAATTGAATAGAAAAATGATTAGAAGAAGTATAGTTGCAAAATCATTTATAAATAAAAATGAGAAAATTAGTGAAGGAAATATAAAATATGCAAGACCTGGTACTGGAATTCCAACCTCAGAATATAAAAAAGTGATTGGAAAAATAGCAAAAGTTGATATTGAACCTGAAACATTAATTAAATTTTCTATGATAAAAAAAAATAAATAGATGCATAAAACTGAAGCCATAGTTTATAAATCTAAAAATCAAAAACTTTTTTTAGAAGAAATTAATTTTTCAGATCCAAAACCAAATGAAGTTATTGTTAAAAATTTATATGCAGGACTTTGTGGTTCTATTTTAATAAACTTATCAAGAAAACCAAAAAATCCAGAACTATTAGGACACGAAGGAACTGGAATTGTTTTGAGCAAGGGTAAAAATGTAAAACATGTGAAAGTTGGTGATAAAGTTTTAATAAGTTGGATGCCCTATGGTGCAGATAAAAAGACTAAATATCTTAATTTTACAGAGTTTTTTTATAAAGGAAAAAAGTATGAGTCATTAATTTATACTTTATCAAAAAAAAGTAAAATTCACTCACAATTTGTTTCAAAAATTCCTAATGATATAAATTTAAAAAATTCCTCAATAGTTGGTTGCGCTGTCATTTCAGGTTATCTTCCAATAATTAAAAGTGAAAAAATTAATAAAAACTCAAAAGTAGCTGTATACGGGATGGGAGGTCTTGGCTTATTAGCTGTTAATGCGTTGGAGAGATCTGGTGTTAAAGAAATCACTGCAATCGATATAGATCCCAAAAAACTAAATTTTTCGAAAAAATTTGGAGCTAAATATTTAGTAAATTTTAATGACAAAAATTTTGATAATAAATTAAAGAAAATTTCAAATAATGATGGTTATGATTATATTTTTGATTATGTGGGAAATAAAATTGTTCAACAAAATTGTTTAACTCATCTTAAAAAATGTATAGCTGGTTTTTGCTCTGGTGGATCCTTAGGTATAGTTGGATTTCATTACGATAAACTTGAAATTTCTGCTAAAGATCTTTTAATGAATGAAAATACTATTTACGGAATTAGGGGAGGAAGTGCAGTAATGAGAGTTGATCTTCCAAAAATTTATAAAGATATTAAAAATAGAAAGCTTTATTTAAATAAAATTGTAAGTGATACATATAAACTTAAGGATATTAATATAGCCCTAAACAAATTGAAAAGCGGAAAGATTTTAGGTCGTTCAGTAATTTCAATTCAAAAATAATTTATGAAGTTTCAAAAATCTAAAAAGATTTATAAAAAGACATCTAATTTTCTTGCTGGACCTTCTACTTTTAGCAAAGGACTCGATTTATTTTTAAATGACATTTCCCCATATGCTATAAAAAAATCAAAAGGCTGTTTTGCTTATGATGTAGATGGAAATAAATACATAGATAATATAATGTCTCTTGGAGCTGTAATTATAGGTCATGCAAATAAAGAAATAAATGAAGAGGTGAAGAAACAACTAAATAAAGGTACCTTATATTCTTTAGCATCTGAACTTGAGGGTCAACTAGCTGAAATGTTATGTGAAAGAATACCTTCAGCAGATGTTGTTAGATTTGGTAAAAATGGAAATGATGCTACCACAGCAGCTATAAGACTTGCTAGACATTATACAAACAAAACCCATGTTTTGTTTTGTGGATATCATGCATGGCAAGATTGGTATATTTGTAAAACCTCTATGAACAGTGGAATACCAAAAGAAATATCAAACTACTCACATAGATTTAATTATAATGACATCAAAAGTCTTCAAGATCTCTTTGACAGATATAAAAATAAAGTAGCTTGCGTAATAATGGAACCAATTTCTAAAGAAAATCCAATGAATTATTTTTTGAAAGATGTAAAAAAAATTACAAAAAAAAATAATGCATTATTGATTTTTGATGAAGTTGTAACTGGTTTCAGAGTGGATAGAGGTGGTTATCAAAACATTTCAGGTATAAAACCAGACCTATCATGCTTTTCTAAGGCAATGGGAAATGGTCTACCAATATCAGCACTTGTTGGGAGTAAAAAAGTAATGAGTAAATCACAAGAAATTTTTTATTCTTTAACATTCGGTGGCGAAAATTTATCACTAGCTGCATCTATTGCTACTTTAAAATTCATAGATAAATATAAAGTTTGTGAAAATATAAGAGATAACGGTAGGTTTGTAATTGATAGAATAAATCAAAAGATCAAAAATCTTTCGTTGGAAAATTATATTTTCTTAAATGGATATCCAGGTAAAACAATATTCAATTTCAGAAATCAAGACGATTCTAATGCAGAAATGATGCGAATTTTTTGGATTTCAAAATTAATTCAAAATGGAATTTTAAATAATGGATATCAAATTTTAAGTCATTCTCATAATAAAGAAATAATTACTAAAATGGTATCTAGTTATGAAAAAGTGCTTGATGAAATCAAGTTTAAATTAAACAAGGGTCAATTTATTAAAAAAAATTATAAGTTAAAATTAAATCCTGATATTAGAAAATAATTAAAATGATAATTTTTAGGAGATTAAACATACCCTTAATATATCTATCATATATATTAAGCAAATTTAAATTTAAGATAGTTTTTATAAAATGTTTAAACTTAGATAATTATTTATTTAAAAGATTGAAAAAAGAAAAAAAGATTATTCATTTCTCTGATTTGGATTTTGAGGTTAAATTTAGCGCATTTCACTTTTTTTGTGTTCACGGAGAAAAATTTACAACTAAGGCTATAAATTTAGTAATAAAAAACTATGGAAAAATATTGAAAAAAACAATGTCAGCAAAAAATAAAGAATTGAAAGCAATATTATTTCAAAAATTAATGTTCAGTGAAGAATTATTACAAATTTGGTATTTAACAAAATACTTAAAGGAAAAAAAAATTTTTTTTATTTTAGTGGGTAAATTTAATTATAAAGAAATAATTCTACTTAAATCAAATAATCTAAAACTTCACAGCTTCGTTTTTCAAATAATTGGTAATTTTTACTCAATTATTTTTAAATTATCTAAATTGAACTATTTGAGATTTAAAAAATTAAATTTAGAAAAAAAAAAATTTTTTTTAAAAAAAAAAAATTTTGCAAAGGTTTTGTTTTATCCTCATCACACGACTCAATATGGAGAACAATCAATTTATAAAAAAGAATTTTTTTATTCAAAAAATAAAAAAAGTATATTTAATAAATACAATATTTTACATGTAGAGCATGAAACAAATAATAAATTTGTTAAATTTTATCAAAAAAATAAACTCCAATTTTTTATTCATCCGAAGTCATCATTTAAATCACTTTTTCCACTAATTTTTGATTTAAATTTTTTTTTCAATTTTAATCAATGGAAATTTGTAAATATTTTAAATGCGTCATTCCGAAGTTATAAAAAAGAATTTGAAACAGAACTATTTAAAGAAATTAAGATCTGTTTAATTGGAAATGATTATAGTTTTGATAATTTGACTTCATTTATATTAAAGAAAAGAAAAATTAAGACTATAGGATTGCAGAACAGATTTGTTTATTCTAAATGGAAAATCTATTCAAATATTCTTGATTATTTTTTTGCCATGGATAATTATAGCATAAATAACTTCAAGAAAAACAGATATAACTTAATTAAAAATTATAAAATTGCTGGCAATCAATTTGTTGTTAATAAAAAAACTAAGAAAAATAAAAATTTAGATTTTATTTTATGTTATGATTATTCACTCCCAAATATTAATGATCAAATGATTGATGTTTCATTTAAAAATCAAATCAATTTTTATTCAGATATATATAAATTGTCAAAAATTTATTGTAAAAATAAATTTTTAATTAAATCAAAATTCAAAAATATTCATGAAGATGATCTTTTATTAAAAATGTATAAAAAGTTATCATCAAGAAAAAATATCAAATTTTTTCATTCATTTAAAAAGAAATTTAATTTTGATGATATATATAGAAATTCTAAAGTTATAATTACTAAACCTTCATCTATTGTAGATATATCTTTATTTTACAATAAAGATATAATTGTTCATGATTATGAGAGAAACTTTAAAATTTTACAAAAAACTCATATCAATTATGGAAGAGAAGAAATGTTTGCTAATTCATTTGATGAATTAAATTTAAGATTAAAAAAAAGTTTGAATAAATTTAAAAAAAATAAGTTCAAAAAAAATGATCAATTTTATTTCCACAAAAATAAAATTAATTATGATATAATAAAAGAATTGATATCTATTGAAAAAAATCTAAATTAAAAATTCAAATTATGGCTAATAAATGTTTATCTGCATCAAGTAACTGTAAGCCAAAAGATTTTATTGATTTTGGATTATTTCCTGTTGCCAATTTTCCAACTGATCAAAAAATATTTAATAAGTATATAAAAAAAAATAATTTTATAAAAAAAAAGCGTTTAAAACTTAAGATATGTTCTAAGTGTAAATACCTTAAATTGGAAAATAAAGTTAATTCTAGAATTTTAGACAATATATATGAAAAATTTTACAAATATCCCTCAGCAATGCTTAGCCAAATAGTACCTACTAGAGATGATTTATTTCTAGAAAAATTATTTAAAAATGTAAATTTTAGGAGAGTAAAATCTGTTTTAGAAATTGGATGTTATGATGGTTATATCTTGCATAAAATTAAACAAAAATTTCCTAAGATTATTGTGAGCGGATGTGAGCCAAGTCAAGGTGCTAACATTGCAAAAAAATTTAATTTAAATGTAAAGAAAAAATTTTTTAATGATAAAACGTTTAAAAATCAAAAATTTGATTTAGTAATTTTACGCCACACTCTAGAACATATTCAAAATATTAAAAAAATTTTAACAGATATAAAAAAATCTATGAATGAAAATTCTTATTTTGCAGTCGAAGTACCTAATGTAAATTTTTATTTGCAAAAAGGATTGCTTGAAGTCTTCTCTTTTCAACATATTCATTATTTTTCGTCAAAAAGTTTTGATGTAATATCAAAGGATCATAATTTTTCAATATTTAAGAATTTTGAAACTCCAGAAAACCTAATTTTTTTTTTGAAAAAGAAACATGATTATAAAAAAAAAAAATCATCAAATTTTGTTAAACTATATTCAAATAAATTTTTATCTAAGATTAAAGAAAATACATTAAAAATTAAAAAATATATTTCAAAATATAACTCAGATGAAATTGTTCTGTGGGGAGCTGGCGGATTTGCTATAGCTGCTATATGTCTTTACAAAATACCAATTACTCCTAAAACTTTAATTTTTGATAAAGATCAGTCTAAACATGGATTAACATTACTAGATACAAGATCTAAAATAATGAAAATAGATAATAAATTATTAAAAAATAGAAAATTGATAATTATCACTTCTTATTATAGTTCTCAAATTTTAAAAGAAATTAAAAAAATACATAAAAGAATTGATGTTATGCAAATTTTTCCAAAGATAAAATTAATAAAGATTTAAAGATGGTAAAGATTATTTTAATTGGAGGTGGCGCGCATGCTAATGCCTGTATTGATGTAATTGAAACTAGTAAAAAAAATAAAGTTTTATACTTAGTAGATAAAAAAAAAATTCAGAAAAATGGTTTTAAATTAATTTTAGAAAAAGAATTTGTTAAAAAAAAAATAAAAGGAAAAAATTTACATATCTCAGTTGGTCAATTAAAGACTGGTCATATTAGACATAAAATTTTTAAATTTTATAAGAAGAAAGGTTGCAAGTTTCCAAAAATTCTTTCCAAGAATTCTTATATTTCAAAAAAAAGTAGAATTGGAGAAGGAACTATTGTTCTTCATAACTCAGTTATAAATAGAAATGTAACTATAGGAAAAAACTGTATTATAAATACAGGCTCAATAATAGAACACGATGTAAAGATTGAGGACGATGTTCATATTGCTCCTGGATCAATAATTTTAGGAAATTGTGTAATAAAAAGTAAAACATTTATTGGTAGTGGAAGTATAATCAAACAAAATACTATAGTAGAAAAAAATTCAATAATTCCAGCAAATTCTTACATTAAAAAATGAAAAAAAAAATTCTTGTAATTGGAGGTTCGGGCTATTTAGGTAGTAAATTTTGTGAATATAATTTGTCAAAAAATTATATTGTTCATTGCTTAGATAATTGTATTTATAGAAATAGGTATTCTATATTGCAGCTTAAAAAAAATAAGAATTTTAAATTCATTGATTTTGATATTAGAAAAAAATATCATAATAAAATATCCTACAGCGCCGTTGTAATATTTGCTGGTTTGGTCGGTGACCCAATTACGAATAAATATAAGACACTATCAAAAAAAATAAATATAGAAGGTATTAAAAAAATTATAAATTTTTATAAAAACCAAAATATAAGATTAATTTTCATGTCAACATGTTCAAATTATGGGTTTGTGAAAAATGAGATTGCAACTGAAAAAACTAAACTTAGCCCTAAATCAATTTACGCAAAACAAAAAATCTTAATTGAGAATTATATAATCAGTTTAAAAAAGAAATCTAAATTTTGTCCAACCATTTTAAGATTTTCTACAGCTTTTGGTCTTTCTTTAAGACCAAGATTTGATTTGACAATAAATGAATTTGTATTGAACGCATTTTTAGGAAAAAAAATTGAAATTTATGATCATCTTACATGGAGACCATATTGTCATGTGATAGATTTTTGCAAAGTTATAAATAATTTTTTGAATCTTGATTATAAAAAAGTATATTTTAACATTATTAATGTCGGATCAAACAAAAATAATTTCAGAAAAATAGATATTGCTAAGAGAATAAAAAAAATAATTCCAAAATTTGATTATATAATTGTAAAAGGATCTAAAGATCCTAGAGATTACAGAGTTAATTTTGATAAATTATCAAATTTAATTGGATCCAAACCTTTTGTTAAAATTGATTTTGGAATTAAAGAAATTATTAATTTTCTAAAAAATCAAAAAAACCCCAAAAAATTTCTTAAATACGGAAATTATTTTATAAAATAGATGAATAAATTATTTTTTCTTCATGAACCAAAAATTAATCGTCCCGAAAAAAAGAATGTTTTGAATTCACTTAATTCAGGATGGATTTCTCCAAGTGGTAAAAATGTAAGAGAATTTGAAAAAAAACTCTCAAATTTTACAAATTCAAAATTGGTGCTTACAAATTCAGGCACTTCAGCACTTCATTTAAGTTTAATATTATCAAATGTTAAAAATGATGATGAAGTTTTAGTTTCATCAGTAACTTTTATTGCAAGTGTAAATGTAATTTTATATTTAGGCGCTAGACCAATATTTTTTGATAGTTCTGAAAAATCATTAAATGGTGATATCAATAAAATTTTAACCTTTATAAAAGAAGAAACTTTTTCAACAAGAAAAGGCACATTTAATAAAAAAACAAAAAAAAGGATTAAGGCATTAATTTTTACTCATGTTTTCGGAAATATTTCAGATTTGAGTTTTTTAAGAAATAAACTTAAAAAAAAAAAAATTAAATTAATTGAAGATGCAGCAGAGGCAGTTGGATCTTTTTTAAAAAATAAAACTCATGCTGGAACACAAGGAGATTATGGGGTCTTATCATTTAATACTAATAAAATAATTACAACATCCTCAGGTGGAGCTATTTTATTGAAATCAATGCAAGATTATAAGCGAGCTCAGATTTTAATTTCCCAAGGTAAATCAGATAATTTATTTTTTATTCATGAAGAAATGGGATTTAATTATGGAATGTCAAATATTAATGCTGGTATTGGGTTAGGTCAAATAAGAAATTTAAAAAAAATTATTGAATTAAAAAAAAAAATTCATGAAAGATATCATAAAAATTTTAAAGATAATGATAAAATTACATTTTTAAATTTTGAGAAAAAAACAAATCCTAATTTTTGGTTAAACTCCTTATTCTTAAAGAATTATGATTATTCTAAACTTAAGAAAATTATTAAAACTTTAAATTCACAAGGTATTCAAGTAAGACCTTTATGGTTTCCTTGTCACAAACAGTCTTTTTTAAAGAAATTTCAAAGATATAGTTTAATAAATGTTAACGAATATCATAAAAAAGTATTATGTTTACCAAGTAGTTTTTTTTTAAAAATGAAGGAAATTGATTATATTTCAAATTTAATAAAAAAAATCGTTAAATAAAAAAATGCTTTCAAAAAAAAAACTTTATAAAAAAGTAAAGATAATTGCTGAAATTGGTGTTAACCATAATGGAAAAATTAGTATTGCAAAAAAACTAATTAAAATTGCAAAAAATTGTGGAGCAGATTATGCGAAATTTCAGCTTTATAATGCCTCAGACTTAGTCACTGAAAAAGCAAAAAAAGCTAAATATCAAACTGATAATTTAGGTTCAAAAATTTCACAAATAGAAATGCTTAAAAAATATCAACTTTCAATTACTGAAATGAAAAAACTTTTTAAATTTTGTAAAAAGATTGGCATCAAATTTGTTGTATCTGTTTTTGATGAAAAAAGTCTAAATGAATTGAAAAATTTTAAAGTTGACTTTATAAAATTACCATCTTCAGAAATTACAAATTATTTCTTATTAAAAAAATTAGGAGGATTATCTAAAATTCCAGTAATTTTTTCCACTGGTATGGCAAAAAATTTAGAAATTAGAAAGGCATATCAAATATTAAGATCAAAGGTAAAATTAATAATACCAATGTATTGTGTCAGTTCTTATCCAACATCTATTTCAGAGATTAAAATAAATAATATTTTAAACCTAAAAAAAAAATATAAATATGTAGGATTGTCAGATCATTCATTATCTAGTGAAGCGGCAATATTATCTGTTTGTTACGGAGCAAAAGTAATTGAGAAACATTTAACTTATGATAATGAGGCGAAAGGCCCCGATCATTTGGCAAGTTTAAATCCACTAAAATTTAAAGAATTTGTAAATTCAATAAGAAATACTGAACAATTGTTATCAAAAAATAAAAAATATAATAGACTTGAGCTTCAAAATTCAAAATTTGTCAGAAAATTTTTAGTAGCAAAAGAAGAGATAAAAAAAGGAGATCGATTTACTGAAAAAAATTTAACATGCAAAAGATCAGGTGGTGGAATTTCACCATTTTTATTTAACAAATTAAAAAATAAATTTTCGAAGAGAAATTATATTAAAGATCAAGTTATAAAAATATGAAGATTTGTATTTTTTCAGGCTCTAGGTCAGAATATGGTTTATTGAAAAAACTGATATTTCTTTTGAAAAAAGATAATTTTTTTAACTACAAATTAATAATTTCTGGGTCACACCTTTCTAAGAAATATGGAGATACAATAAAAGAAATTTTAAATGATCGTTTGAAAATTGATGCTAGAATAAAAGTTAACTTAAAAAAAAGCTCTTCTTGGAATGTTGGTTATTCTTTTTCACTAATAAATAAAAAAGTAAATGATTATTTTAGAAAAAATAAGTTTGATTTGTTATTAATTTTAGGTGATCGGTATGAAACTTTAGCTGCAACTATAGCTGCTTATATTAATGGAATTAAGATTTGCCATATCCATGGAGGAGAAAAAACTCTTGATAGTCTTGATGATAATTTTAGACATTCAATAAGTAAATTTTCTTACTACCACTTTGTATCTCACGAAAAGAATAAAAAAAGATTAATTCAACTAGGTGAAATAAAAAATAATATTTTTGTGGTGGGGGGGTTAGGTGCAAATAATATTAAAAGCTTTTCTTTTTTTAATAAAATTGAAATTAAAAATATGTTAAAATTAGATTTAAAAAAAAAAATTATTTTAGTCAATTATTATCCAGAAATTTCAAATAAAAAAAAAACACAAAGAAGATTAGATAATATTCTTAAAGTAGCTAAATATTTTAAAAATTTCTTATTTGTGTTTACACTCCCCTCACATGACAAAGGTAATGATTTTTTTATAAAAAAAATTTTTAAATTTAAAAAAACAAATAAAAATTTGTTCGTTTTTAGAAGTTTGGGTCAAAAAAAATATTATTCATTAATGAAATATTCTAGTTTAATGATTGGAAATTCATCAAGTGGAATTTTAGAGATGCCAAGTTTTAGTAAATTTACTTTAAATATAGGCGATAGACAAAAAGGAAGGTTATTTTCAAAAAGTGTAATTCAAACCTCCTCAAACGTTAATATTATTAAGAAAAATATAATTAAGTATATTGATAAAAAGTCAAAGACTAAAAATATTTATTTTAAAAAAAATACATATGAAATGATAGTGAAAATTTTAAAAATGATAAGAAAAAAAAAAGATAATAACTTAAAAGAATTTATTGATTTATGAAAAAATGGAAAAAAGCAGTCTTAAATTATGATGTAAGCATATTTGACGCTTTAAAAAATCTTGAAAAATCCGGATTCCAAATTGTATTGGTAGTTGACAAAAAAAATAAATTTGTTGGTACATTAACTGATGGAGATATTAGAAATGGAATTATTAAAGGAATAAATCTAAACTCAAAAATTATGAACTTAGTAAACAAAAAACCGGTTATTTTATATGAAAATAGTAGTTATGAAGAGGCATTAATCCTCATGAATAAAAAAAAAATTAATCATATACCAATAATAAAGAACAAAAAAATTTTTGGAATATATACACGTGCAAATTTTCAAAAATATTTTATTTTCGAGAAAAAAAATATTTTTTTTATAATGGCAGGAGGACGTGGGAAGAGACTTAAACCCTTAACTGATAAAACTCCAAAACCACTTCTTGTGTATAAAAATAAAAAACTTATTGAGCATACAATTTTAAAAGCTAAAAAAGCTGGTTTTAAGAATATATTTATTTCAGTTAATTATTTAAAAGATAAAATTATATCATTTTTAGGTGAAGGTAAAAATTATAATTTAACTATTAATTATATTGAGGAAATTAAAAAATTAGGAACCGCAGGAAGCCTAGCTCATTTAAGAAATAAGACCAATCTACCAATTATAATTACAAATTGTGATATAATAAGTTCTATTAATTTTTCTCAACTATTGGATTTTCATAAAAATCAAAAAAGTGATTTGACTGTTGTTATTAAAGAATTTGAGTCTAAAAATCCTTTTGGAGAAATTAAGATTAAAAAGAAAAGAATAGTTAATATAATTGAAAAGCCAATCAGTCTTAGTTATATAAATGCAGGAATATATGTAATAAATCCAAATTTGCTAAGATATATCCCAAAAAATAAACTTTTTGATATGAATTTACTTATAGCACTTTTAAATCAAAAGAATAAAAATGTAATTCCTTATCCAATTACTTCAAAATGGATGGATGTAAGTGATACTTTAAAAAGACAAAATTAAATTATGATTAAAAAAAATTATTCTAAGGATATAAAAAATTTTGAAAAAAATGGTTGGGTTCATCTAAAAAAAGTCTTTAATAAATACGAAATTAAAAATGTTGAAGATTTAATAATAAAATTTTTGAGCAAGCAGATAGATAAAAAAAATATAAATAAACGAGCTATAAATTTTATAAGTGATAAAAGAAAAAATATAAATGAAATAAACTCTTTTCATGAATTATCTAATTGTAATAAAATTAAAAAACTTGGTAACTCAAAAAAAGTCAAATTAATTGCAAAACAATTTTTAAAAAGTAAACCAGAATTTAGATGTTGCGAATTATTTGCAAAACCAGCCAAGAAAGGTTTGCCAGCACCAATTCACCAAGACAATTTTTATTGGGGAGTAAAAGGCTCTAATGCATTAACTATTTGGGTTGCGTTGGAAAAATCTAACAAAAAAAATGGTTCAATATTTTATTTTAACGGCTCCCATAAGTTTGGTATATTAAATCATAAACCTTCATATGCAAAAGGCAGTTCACAAAAAATTAGTGATACAAAATTTTTGAAAAAATTTAAGATTTCTCAACCAAATTTGAATCCTGGAGATATTTTAATACATCATTCTCTAGTTGTTCATGGTAGTTCAAAAAATAAATCTAAATACAGTCGAAAGGGTTGGACAATACAATTTAAAGATATAAATGCTGATTATGATCATAATCAAATAAAAAAGTATGAAAAAAGTCTTTATAATCAAATAGAAGTTAGGTATTAAAAATTGCTTATGCCAGGGTTTGAACTTATTGATAGAAAAGAATCTCTAGCAGTAAAAAAAATTTTTGATGATGGTGGTGTGTTATTTGCTCATGGTTTTGAAAACCTAAGAAAAAACTATCATGTGAGAGAATTTGAAAATAATTTTAAAAAATATATCAATTCGAAATATTGTTTGGCAGTATCATCAGGCACAGCAGCAATAAAAATAGGATTAAAATCTTTAGGTGTTAAACCAGGAGATGAAGTAATTACACAAACGTTCAATTTTATTGCTACCGTAGAGGCTATTGTTGACATAGGAGCAATCCCAATAATTGTAAATATAGATAAATCTTTAAATATTGATACTGAAGATTTTAAAAAGAAGATTTCAAAGAAAACAAAAGTTGTCATTCCTGTTCACATGCTAGGATATCCTTGTGAAATGAAAAAATTGAAAAAAATATGTAAACAGAAAAAAATAAAAATTTTAGAGGACAATTGTGAATCGTTAGGAGGAATGTTTGAAAAAAAATTGTTAGGGAATTGTGCTGATATTGGTGTAGTAAGTTTTGATTTTGGAAAAACTATAACTACTGGTGAGGGGGGTATGATTATAACAAATAATAAAAAAATTTATAATTATTGTAAAGAACATCATGATCATGGTCATAAAAATTTAAAAAAAGTTAGTCGTGGTAAAGACTCATTCAGTTTTCCAGGTTTTAATTATCGAATGACAGAACTTCAAGGAGCAATAGGAAAATCTCAGTTAAATAAAATATCTACATTACTGAAAGATAATAAAAAAAAGTATGATATTTTAAAAAATAATTTAACTAACTTTGAAAAAAGAAAACTCATTAAAGGTGGTATCCCAAATTATGACACCTATATTTTTTTTGCAAAAAATTTTGCTCAAAAAAAGAGAATTTTGAACATAATAAAAAAAAAACAATTTAATACGAAAAATCTTCCTGATGCAATAAAGTGGCATTGTGCAAGTTATTGGACCCATGTTTTAAGTAATAAGGAAATTAAAAAAATTAAAATTTCACTGAAAATTCTAAAAAAAGCAATAGCTCTTCCAATATTCTATAAAAAATCAAAAAATTTTTATAAAAGATTAGCTAATGAAATAAATGAAATATTTTAATAAATTAGATGATTTTCTATTTATTATACCTGCAAGAAGTGGGTCAAAAGGTATACATAATAAAAATTTAGTTAAAATTAAAAAAAAATTTTTGATTGAATATACTTTTAATATTTTAAAAAAAATTAAATCTCAAAAAAAATATTTAATTTCAGATAGTAAAAAAATAAAAAAAATAGCAAAGAAATACAAAATAAAATCTGATTATGTTAGACCTATATCTTTATCTAAGGATAAAACAAATTTAATAGAAAATTTAGTCCATTTTAACTCATTTATTAAAAATAAAAATATAAATTTTAAATATTATGTGATATTGCAACCAACTTCACCTTTGAGAAAATTTGATGATTTAGAAAAATCAATTAAAAAATTTTTATCAGAAAAACTTCAAAGTTTATTTTCAGTTTCTCAATCACAAGAACATCCCAATGAGACCTTTTTTTTAAAAAAAAATAAAATAAATTTTTTTATAAA
>QBYG01000017.1 GCA_003282945.1 Pelagibacteraceae bacterium AG-325-E23 | reverse complement strand
TCAAATGATCTTTCAGGATCCATTTTCCTCATTAAATGGAAGATTAAAAGTAAAGGAAATTATTGCTGAGCCTATTAAACTTCATAATCCAGACATAAAATCTAGCGATTTAGACAGTTATATTCATGACTTATTAGAGTCTGTTGAATTAACTCAACAGTCTGCAATTAGATATCCTCATGAATTTTCAGGGGGCCAAAGGCAAAGAATATCAATAGCAAGAGCATTAGCTACACAACCAAGACTTCTTGTCTGTGACGAACCTACATCAGCATTAGACGTGAGCATTCAAGCTCAAATATTAAACTTATTAAAAGATCTTCAAGAACAGTTAAATCTCACTATTTTATTTATTAGCCATGATTTGCCCGTTGTTAGACAAATGTGTGATAAAATAGCTGTGCTTAAAGATGGAAAGTTATGCGAAGTGTCTGAAACAGAAGAGTTGTTTAAAAATCCTAAACATAATTATACTAAGGAACTACTTAAATTAATGCCAAAAATTGAATCAATTTATAACTAAAAGGAGAAAATTATGACAATATTTAAAAAAATTTCTGAAAGTGAGGCTACTGGAAAGGTAAAAGAAATTTTTGATGAAATAAAAGAAGCTCGACAAATCACTGAAATTCCAAATTTTTGGAAAACTATGGCTAATAGTCCAGAAACATTAGAAAGAACCTGGAGATCATTACAACAAGTTATGGGAAAAGGTGAATTAGATCCTGCCGTAAAGGAACTTATTTATGTTGCAGTTTCAATTACTAACAATTGTGAATATTGTATTAAATCTCATTCTTTAGCTGCCAGAAAAAAAGGTGCCACAGATGGAATGATAAACGAAATGATTGCAATTGTAGGAATGGCAAACGAAACAAATCGTTTAGTTGAAGGTTATCAAGTAGAAGTAGACGACTTTTTAAAATAAAATGAATTTTGATTTTGTTTACAAAATATGCACAAAATCTGAGTGGAATGAGGCAAAACAAAATAATATTTTTAAAGGCACTGCATTAGATTTAAAAGATGGTTATATCCATTTTTCAGATAAAGATCAGGTCAAACAAACACTCAATAAGTTTTATGTTAATCAAACTAACTTAATGATTCTTAAAGTGGATGCTTTAAAATTAAAAAATCTAGTTTGGGAACAATCAACTGATGGTAACATGTTTCCACATTTATACTCAGATCTAGATTTAGATTTTGTAGTTAAAGAATATATGATTGATTTAAAAGATGACGGTAAGCATGATCTGCCAGATGAACTATAATATTTAATTTGATTTTCCAACTAAATTAACAATTAAAACTCCAGATATAATTAATATTAGACCTATAATTGTAAAGAAGTCTGGAATTTGATTAAATTTGTAAATTCCCACAATAGAAGTAGCTATTATACATAACCCTGCAAATGAAGCATAAGTTACGCCAACAGGAATAGTTTTCATAACTAAAGACAGAGTATACATGCAAGCAACTATTGTTATTGCTGTAAAGATACTTGGTAAAAATATTGTAAAACCATTTGCAGCTTTGGCAAAACCATTTGATGCTGTACCAAGGGCAACTGCAATAATTAAAATTATATAAGCAGTTAAATTACTCATAATTAAAGAATAATATATCCTTAATTAATATCTACAAACTTTTCTAATTTATTTAATTGTTATAGGACCGACCATTCCACTTTCGTAGTGACCAGGAATGTTACATGCCATTTCTAAAGAAATATCTTTTGAAAACTTCCAAATAATTTCTCCTGTTTTATTTGGCTCTAACATTACACTATTTGAGTGTTTGTGGCCCAATGAATGATCTTTTTTAGACATTTCTTTCATTTTTTTATGATCAATTCGGTCTCCTAAAAGAATATCGTGTTCAATTAATCTTGCCATTTCGGGTTGGTGATCAATATGCATCTTTTTAGTGCCAATATTATATTCATGCACCAGTTCACCTAAATTTTTAACAATTATCTTTACTGTTTCGCCTTTTTTAACTTGAATTGAACTTGGTTCATAATAATTGTCATACATCTTTACTTCTATTACTCTAGTAACATCTTTTGGATCGCCCTTAGATCCAATCATCTTCATTGAAGCTGCATTTGAATTAAAGGCGATAAAAATAAATAAAAGTATTAGTTTTTTCATTACTTAGGCATTGGTGTTGCGCCAGTCTCTAAACTCATGATTTTTCCATTATCATATTTGTAGACTGCCATTACTGCTTCAACATTTCCATCATCAAATGTTACGAATGCATGGTGTACCCCTACTTCATCGTTCTCATATACTACTCTAGTATCTCTTTGGTTGATATCTCCGCTCATAGCCCATTTGATCACGTCAGCTTTGCCTAAAGTGTTTCCTGACTTATGCATTTTGAATTTGAAATCATCATGCAAAAGTTCATTCATAGCTGCTTCATCTTTATTTTTTAATGCAGCACTGTATTTTTCTAAAATTGACATATTATTCTCCTAATCATTTTTTAATTTATTATGTTTATATACCATCAACAATTACAGAATTTGACACAGCATTATCATGTCTTATTTGCCTAATTGGTTTATATTCCTCAGAATTATACCATTCCATTGCCTTTTCTCTTGATGGAAATTTAATCACAATATTTCTTTCATTTGGCCAATCACCTTCTATTATATTCATTTCTCCACCTCTAACTAAATATTCCCCACCAAATTTTTCAACAACAGATTTTACCTTTGAAACATATTCTTTATAATTTTCAGGATTGTTAACAGTTATGTTTGCCAATAGATATGCGCTCACTATACCTCCTTTTTATAAGTAACTTTTAATTATTCTGCAGGTTTAATAACAGACTTTGTAGCATCTGCAGCATTTTTAAAAGCTTTATTGTAGTCAAATACTTCATGTACCATCAAATCATCCATTAGACCTGAATTTTTAAAAGCAATTTTCAAGGCAAGTGCTTGTTCATAATCTCCTTCTACACATGAGATAACATCAAATCTACCTCTTACCCATTCATAGCTGATTAATTTTAAACCAGCAGCCTCGGTAACTTTCTTAGTCGATGCATATCTATCCGCAGAAGGATCATTTTGCATTCTTTTCATTAATTCTGCACTTATTTTGCCAATCAAATAAAATCTTGCCATATTACATTTCAACTTTTGTTAAATCCCAAGCAGTCATTTTGATAACACATTCATCATAAATTTCTTTTCCAACTGGAAGTGTACCAGATATTAGTTCTTTCATTTTTTCCTCATTGTGAACAAATACCTTAAACATAACACCGCTTTTGTCAGGTATTACTGCTCCTACTGTTTTTTCAGGATAAGCTGCAGATTTTCTTACACTCATACCTTCATCTGACTGCATCCATCCCATAAACTTTTCAAACTTGCCTTCTTTTAATTCTGCAAGCACTAACATTTCTTTTTCCATGCTTTCCTCCTTTTTTTTTATTTATTATTGTAAATCAATCTAATGATTATTCAATTGTTTCAATAAATTTATTATTTCATTAATGTGTATTCGCCCTTCATAAAATTTGAAGAGTGTACTTTGCCTTCTTGGGCTGAATTAATTTGTGTATAACCTGTTGTTCCACCACATGTTATTCCATCATATTTACCAGTTCCTCCTATACACTTAAATGTACCATTCATTGGCTTTCCTAGTTGGATTTCATAGTAAGTAAATATTGTATCTCCATCTATTAAATTTATTTTACAATGACCCATTTCAAATCCCTTTCCTGGGATTGTACCTGCTCCAAGACAATATTGTGACGAGTTATCCAAAAATGTTGTTCCTTCAACTGCCATAAATCCACCGATACCTTCATAGGTAAAGGTCAGAAAATTACCTTTGTCATCGTTAAGTAACTTTCCATCTGCAACAAAAAAACCTTTAAGATCAATTTTTCCTTTGTGACCTTCTGCAAAACTTGATGATGTAAATATTATAAACATCATAATTAAATATATTTTTTTCACCATTACCTTTCTGTTATTATTTTTAGTCTGAACATACACTCATTACTGTTGTCTCTCTTTTATGTCCAGATTCTTCAATTACTTTTGCGTTTTCAGGGTTTTCCATAAATTTTTGCATAGTGTCTGCTGCTGGTGTTTCCATCACAATATGCACTTTATTTGGATTTTCTATTTCATTACCTACGTAAATAGTTTTAATACCTGCTGCCTCTCTTGGGCCAGAATGTTCATCAAACAATTTTTTCCAGTGAGTCCAGTCTTTTACTTCAAAGTTACCAACCATTTTTACCATTTTATTCCCCCCAAACCCCAGCAAATTCATATGCTTCAACAGGTTCGTTGCCAATTACCCAAGCGTCATGTCCAGGTGTTACAGAGTAAGAATCTCCTGCTTTATACGTAACCTCTGTTCCATCATCGTGTTTAGCACATACAGAACCTTTTGTGATAATTCCAATATGGTTTGCCTGACAACTATCAGTTCCAATATGTGGCTTAACATCTGTAGACCATTTCCATCCTGGTTTTAAATGCAATCTTACTACTCTTTGACCACCTACTTTAACTGCTTCAATTTTAGCATTATTAAATTTATCAACTACTTCGTCTGCTTTATCAAAAGTTTTAACTTCTATACTAGCCACATTAACTCCTTTATTAGTTCATAGTTATTTTGGTATTTTTGTTGCCCCGGTTTCTACTTCAATGATTTTACCATCTTTAAATTTCCAACAACACATTAAGGCTTCTGTATTTCCATCTTGATAAGTAACATATGAATGATCAAAACCAATTTCATCATTTTCAAAAAGGATCCTGTATTTAGCAGGATTCATCATACCTTTACTTACGGCTTCAACCATGCCTGCTTTACCCATGTGGACATATTCTCCTTTAAGATGTGAAAACATTTTGTAGTCATCGTGCACCAGCTCACCAGCTGCTGCACCATCTTTTTCCATGATTGCTTTATTAAGTTTTTCTAAAATTGACATATTGTTTCTTACTTCTTCATTGCATTGAACATGCTTAGTGTGTCGTCAAAAGCAATAAACATTGTCAGTTTACCATCATCGCCTACTTCAAAGTAATGACCAAAAATAGTATCCATGCCATCAGCCTTAGCAGATACTTTAACAAACACTTTGTTCCCTTCACTAATCATCATATCTGGAGTTACTGAAAAATTATTCCAAAGTTGTGGAACTTGCATCATGGTTTTCATATATGCCTCTTTGCCTTTATGAGTTCCTGACATTGGATGTTTATCTCCAGGATAAATCCAAGTGATATCATCATGTACCATATCCATAAATGCCTCCATTTCTCCTTTTCCAAAAAGTTCATATCCTTTTTTAACTACTTCTTTTGCGTCCATAAAATCTCCTTTAATTTTTTTGTATTAAATTTTATTATAAGATAGAAATGTAATGAATTTATTACAGTACTGGTATGCGTGATTATATCCAGTGAGGATAGGGAAGGCCTTTTTCTTTTAAAAAAGATTTATTAAACATCTTAGAGTTGTATTTATCAGATTTATCACAAAGAATTGTAACAATTGTTTTACCTGGACCTAAAAGTTTACCCAACCTTATTGCTCCAGCAATGTTCACTCCACAACTAGTGCCTAAACTTAAACCTTCTTTTTCAATCAAATCAAATAGAACAGGTAAAGACTCATGATCACTTATTGAAAATGCCCCATCAATGTTTGCTTTTGCAAAATTTGCTGTAACTCTACTAGATCCGATTCCTTCAGTTATTGAACCACCTTCACTCTTTAATTCACCATTTTCAATGTAATTATAAAGAGATGAGCCAGTTGGATCTGATAAATATATTTTAATATCTTTATTCTTTTCTTTTAAAAAACTACTTACTCCTGCAATTGTACCACCAGTACCAGATGAACATACAAAACCGTCAATTTTGCCGTCTGTTTGTTCCCATATTTCTGGTCCTGTTGTTTCGTAATGACCTTTAGAGTTAGCAGTATTGTCAAATTGATTAGCCCAAACTACACCGTGATTGTTACTACTTTTCAATTCATCAGCCAATCTTCCTGCATATTTAACAAAGTTATTTTCATCTTTATATGGTTTTGGTGGAACCAACCTTAAATCAGCTCCAATATTTCTTAATAGATCTTTTTTTTCTTGTGTTTGATTATCGTTCATTACGATAATAGTTTTATAACCAATAGAATTTCCTAAAAGACATAACCCAATCCCAGTATTACCAGCAGTTCCCTCAACTATTGTTCCACCTTTTGAAATTAGTTTTTTTTCCTCAGCATCTCTTATTAATGCTAAAGCTGCTCTATCTTTTACAGAACCACCTGGATTAAGGTACTCTGCTTTTCCATAAATATTACAACCAGTAATTTCTGATGCGGCTTTTAATTTAAATAGAGGAGTATTTCCTATTGCTTCAACAAAATTATTTTGTAAAGTTTTCATACATCAAGCTTTGTATCACCCCCTGGTGCAACACCATAGGGTTTAAATTCTTCGGATGCAGTTCCAACGTTTTTTGCAGGAATTCCAACCATTACTGCATTTTCTGGAACATCTTTTGTAACAACAGCATTAGCTCCAATTTTTGCATTTTTACCAACCACAACTGGTCCAAGTATTTGTGCACCAGAACCTACTACAACATTTTCTTTTAGAGTTGGGTGTCTCTTAATGTTTCTTTGATCATCTGAATTAATACTCGGAGCAATTCCACCTAATGTTGCCATATGATAGATGGTAACGTTATCTCCAATATCAGATGTTTCCCCAATAACTACTCCCATGCCATGATCTATAAAAAGATTTTTTCCAATTTTAGCATTTGGATGGATTTCTATGCCTGTTAAAAATCTTGAGAACTGAGAAATTATTCTTGCAACAAGATGAAATTTTGCAATTGAAAAAAAATTTGCAATTCTATGAAAAAATACAGCTTTAACACCAGGATAAGTTAGTATTAAACTCAGCTTTGATCTTGCAGCAGGATCTCTTTTAATTATCGACTCTAAAAAATCATTCATGTTTATTTAAGATTAGTTATTAAAATTTAACTACTTGTTACAACAGCAGTTTTCTGATGATGGTTTGCAATCACAATTTTTACAAACGCATCTGTTACAAGAACAGTTTTTACATTTACAGTGTGTATTATTGCATGCCATAAGAGTTATATAATTGTATATTTTTTAAAAACAATACTAATAATAACCCTGATTTTAGAGTTCTTTAAGTGTTAATCCCTTTAGATTTGCTGGTACTGCGATATCCATCATTTTTGGATTGGCAAGATTAAGATTATCCATTATTTCAGCATATTCTTCTTTTGAGCTAACTTGTAATCTTGGATTATTGCTTTTTTCGTTACCAATTGTTGAATTTTTTTTCCCATTATAATCATGAGCAGGATAAACAAGTGTTTCTTCTGGAAGTTTTAAAAGTTTACCAAATAATGACTCATAAGCCTCATGAGCACTACCATTTTGAAAATCTGTTCTACCTGTCCCATTAATTAAAAGTGTATCTCCCGTAAAAACTCTATCATTCATTAAGTAACTATATGAACAATCTGTATGACCGGGAGTATAAATTGCTTTTAGTTCAATATTCTCGATATTTATATTTTCTTCATCTTTCAATTTTATATCAATTACCTCAGATTTAGAGTTTTCACCCATCATACGAACACAATTAGTTCTTTGATTAAGCTCATTTAAGCCTGTTACATGATCTGCATGAATATGAGTATCAATTACTTTTACAAGTTTTAATTCCAAACTTTCTAAAACTTTTATGTATTCATCAGTATGTTCAATTACTGGATCTATGATTAATGCCTCACGTCCTTTTCCACTCGAAATAATATAAGTGTAAGTTGAGGATTTAGTATCAAATAGTTGTTCAAAAATCATAATTATAAAATAATTAAAATTTTATAAAATTGATACTAATTTTCAATAGCTTTATGATTAGGCTTGCTCCATTCTTTTCCTTTAAACATCACATTCCATTGTAACCAAGGAAAAAGCTTTGATTTCATTTGCCAATATAAAGAGCTAGGTTTTGTTGGGTCAAAAGGCAAACTTGGAGTTACTTTTCCACCATAACAAAATTCTGCTAACATAACTTTACCATATGCAACTGTAAGAGGGCAGGCTCCATATCCATCATAAAGTCTATATGCTTCAGATGACTTATTGATATCTTTAATAATATTATGTGCAACTATTGGAGCTTGTTTTCTTACTGCTGCTCCTGTTTTTGCATTAGGTGCATTCATTACATCTCCTAAACTATAAATATTTTCATATTTAGTATGTCTTAATGTTCCTTCTTTATGATCTACATCAACCCATCCGCCAGCATCAGCTAATGGACTATTCTTAATAAAGTCAGGAGAAGTTTGTGGTGGTGTTACATGTATAAAATCAAATTTCTTTGTAACCTCTTTAGAATTTCCATCTTTATCTGATTGTTTAAATACAGCCTCTTTGGCCTCACCATTTACTGAAATTAAATTATGCTGGAAGCTTCTTTTAATACCATACGAGTCACATATTTCATTTAGTGGACCTTGAAAGTGAGGCACACCAAAAATTACTGGTTTTGCACATAAAAATTCTAAATTACTATCTTTAAGAGCGCCTTTCTTCTTTAAATGATCAGCAGCTAAGTATGATATTTTTTGAGGTGCTCCTGCACACTTAATTGGCATTGGAGGTTCAGTAAATAATAAATTTCCTCCCTGCAAATTCTTTAAACATTCCCAAGTGTAAACAGCCAGATCTGAACTGTAATTGGTACAAACATTATTTTTTCCTAAAGTTTCTTTTAACCCTGCCACTCCATCAAAGTTAATTTTTAAACCAGGACAAACTACTAAGTAATCATAAGAATATTCACCACCTGAAGTCTTTACAGAATTAGACTCTGGAGAAAAACTTTCAGCATATTCTTTAATCCAATTAACATAACTAGGCATTACAGACGACATTGGCTTGATAGTACTATTCACATCGTAAGCACCTGCGCCTACTAAAGTCCATGCTGCTTGATAAAGAGACTTTTCTGAGGGCTCTATGATTGATATTGATAAATCAGACTTTAAACTTTTTAGCCTCGTAGCAACTGATATACCAGCGCATCCGCCACCGATAATCAAAATATTTGAGTGATTAGAGTTATTCATGTAAAAAACTAACACTTATAATCTACTTAAGATACACGTCTTATAAGTTGTTTTTTTAAACTTAAATATCGTTGATAAACCTAATCAATAATTTATAATGGTTCTAATTAATTAAAGGAGAGTGAAGAATGTTAAAAATAAACAGCATGTGTCCTGATTTTCAATGCAAAACTACAGAGGGAGATATTTCTTTTCATGAGTGGCTTGGAGATAGTTGGGGCGTATTATTTTCTCACCCAAAAGATTTTACACCAGTTTGTACAACAGAATTAGGTTCATTAGGACAAATGAAAGCCGAGTTTGATGCAAGAAATGTAAAAGTAATCGGACTAAGTGTAGATGGGGTTGAGGATCACAAAAAATGGTTAGAAGATATCAAAGATGTATCTGGAACTATGCCAGATTATCCTATTATCGCTGACGAAGACTTAAAGGTTGCAAAACTTTTCAATATGTTAGAAGGCGATGCAGGAACAACTTCAATGGGAAGAACAGCAGTTGATAATGAGACTGTTAGAACTATTTTTGTTGTAAGACCAGATAAAAGAATTGGTCTTTATTTAACTTATCCAATGGCTACAGGTAGAAATTTCCATGAAATTTTAAGAGCCATTGACTCAATGCAACTAACTGCAAAACATAGAGTTGCTACTCCAGCTAACTGGAAAAAAGGTGAAGATGTGGTTATTCTTCCTGCGGTAAAAGATGAAGAAGCTAAGAAAATATACCCAGATGGTTGGGAAACAGTGAAGCCTTATTTAAGAAAAGTTCCAGATCCTACTAAGTAATAAGGGTTTCGAATAAATTTAATATCTCAGTTCTAAAAATAATTAGAACTGAGATGTAAATTAATTTTTTTTATACTTTTGCATTGAAATATTTGCCAACAGAAGGTTTGGATCAATAAACACTTTTGATTGTTTTATTTTCTTAAAAGATTTGTATGCAAATATTGCAATTGGTAATTCAGTACATCCAAGAATTATTTTTTTACATTTTATCTTTATTAAATAATTTACAGCTGGCCTAATAGCCTTTTCAGCTTCTTTAATTTTTCCCATTTTAACAAGTTTTATGGATTTATTTACCGAATTTTTCTGCAAATCTTTGCTAGGACTTACTAAATTAAAATTTTTATCAAAATATTTATTATAAACTTTAGTACTTAATGTAGCTTCAGTAGATAAAATACCAATTTTAGAATTTTTCTTACAATTTTTTGAAGTATCTAAGTAGACTTCTTTAGGCATACTAAGTATTGGTATTTTAACTTTTTTTCTTAAATCATCATACCAATAATGAGCTGTGTTGCATGGCATAACTATGAATTTACAATTATTTTTTTGCAACATTTTGCACCCTTCAACAAGTGAATTTAAAACGTTGTGGTATTTTTTTAAATTTTCTGGTCGTTTTGGAATATTAGACTTATTATATAAAACAAACATTGGATATTGTTGATCAAGTTTGCCAGCGTTTATTTTTGCAAGTTTATTGCAAAAATCTAATCCCGCTTGTGTTCCCATTCCTCCAAGAATACCAATCATAAATTTATTTTGAATTTTGTTTTAAAAACTACCTTATACAACTATATTTTATAAACAATTATGCAAGATATTTATATTGATGATATTGGTTCAGGATATCCACTTGTTTTAGTTCATGGATATTTAGGATCATCAGAAATGTGGAAATTCCAAAAAGAATATCTACATAAAAAATTTAGAATTATTACACCGGCTTTACCAGGTTTTGGTGAAAGTTTTAAAGCACAATCTTTAAATAGTATTAGTTTAATGGCTAAATTCATTATCCAACAAATTGATTTAAAAAATATTGATAAGTTTAATTTAATGGGTCACTCGATGGGTGGAATGATAGTACAAGAAATTGCAAATCTATCTGGAGATAGAATAAATAAACTGATTTGTTTCGCTACAGGACCTATTGGAGATATTCCAGGAAGATTTGAACCTATAAATACATCCATTAAAAAATTAGGTGATGAAGGAATCAAAGAACAGGTAAAAAGAATACCACCGAAGTGGTTTGTTGATGGAGATCAAGCTAAAAATTATTTTTTATGTGAAAATGCAGTTAAAAATATATCTGAAGAAACAGCACGCAACGCATTAATAGCTATGAGAGATTGGAATGGATTAGAAAATTTAAAAAAAATAAAAAATAAAACTTTGATAATTTGGGGAGATAAAGACAAATCTTATAATTTTGAACAAGTCTCAATACTTAAAAACAATATTCCTAATAGTGATTTAAAAATATTTAAGAACTGCTGTCACAACGTACATCTTGAGCAACCTCAGGAATTTAATCAAGTTGTAGAGAATTTTCTAATTTAATTGACCATTATAGGCTTTTGCATAGCAGTATTTACTTTTTAGCTTATTAGAAATGTTGACTCTAAATTTAAAACAAAGTTAGATTTTGTTTATAAAAAATAACTTAAATGGGGTAAATATGAACATAATCAAAAAAATTCTTGTAGCTGGAATAATCTCATTATTTGTACCGGCTTCAAGTTTTGCTGAAAAAGTAAAAATTGGTGATCCTGGTTGGACAGGTGCAACTGCAATTGCAAATTTACTTGCTGCTGTTGTTATTGATAAAATGGGTGGTGAGGCTGAGCTAGTCCCAGGAAACAATACTGCAATCTATGGAGCGATTGATAGAAGTAAAGGTGAAATCGAAGTTCACCCTGATATCTGGCTACCAAATCAAGAAGCTTATACAAAAGATTTAGTACCAAAAGGAACTTTAAAATTAAGCAAAAATCCTTATGAAGGAAATCAAGGCTATTGTGTCTCTCAACAATTTGCAAAAAAAATGAATATTACTGCAATAGAAGATTTGGGAAGACCTGAAGTAGTTAAAGCAATGGATAGTGATGGAAACGGAAAAGGTGAGTTTTGGATTGGTGCAGATGGTTGGGCTTCTGCAAATGTTAACCAGGTAAAACTAAGAGATTATAAACTTTACGATGCTGGTATAGAGCCAATAAGAGCTGCCGAGGCTGTAAAAAATGCTAGAGTGCTAGATTCAATAAAAAAAGGCGAAGGATATGCATTTTACTGTTATAAACCTCATGCTATTTGGGGAATGGCAGATGTAGTTATGTTGGAAGAACCTAAATTTGATCCTGCAAAATATAAAATGATACAACCAAAAGCTGATGCTGATTGGTATCAAAAATCATATGTAGCTTCTAAGGATGCTTTAAAACAAATCCAAATTGGATGGGGAACTTCTTTAGAGAGTAAGTCTCCAGCAATTGTAGATTTTTTCAAAAACTTCCAAATTACTGCTGATGATGTTTCTTGGATGGCATATGAAGTTTCAGTCCAAAAAAGAGACCCAGGCGAAGTTGCAAGAGATTGGATGTCAAAAAATAAATCAACAGTTGACGGTTGGTTAGGTCTATAAATTAGACAATTTAAATTTAATTACCTGGCGACATATAGTTGCCAGGTATCATTTTCAATAATTTTAAGCTAAAATCTTTATATGGAAGCAGCCATACAAATCCAAAATGTTTGGAAAATATTTGGAAACACATCTAAAGATGCGCTAGACGCTATTCAAAATAAAAAAATTACAAAACAACAGGCTCTAGAGGAATACAACTCGGTAATTGGAGTTTCAGATGTTTCATTTAACGTAAAAAAAGGTGAAATATTTTGTGTAATGGGACTATCAGGTAGCGGGAAATCTACATTGGTTAGACATATTAATAGACTATTAGAACCAACATCAGGAAAAATATTAATAAACAATCAAGATGTCATGCAATTTGATAAAAAAAATCTTCAAGATCTCAGAAATCAAAAAATTGGTATGGTTTTTCAAAATTTTGCATTAATGCCCCACAGATCAGTTTTAGATAATATTGCTATGCCACTAGAAATTAGAGGGGTTAGTAAAAATGATAGATTAGATGCAGCAAATAACATCTTAAATATTGTAGAATTACAAGGTTGGGGAAATAAATATGCTCACGAATTATCTGGAGGAATGCAACAAAGAGTAGGGTTGGCCAGAGCATTAGCTGCAGATCCTGAATTTTTGCTGATGGATGAACCCTTTAGTGCCTTAGATCCTCTTATTAGACGTCAACTTCAAACTGAATTTATTAAACTTTCAAAACAAATGAAAAAGACAACTGTATTTATAACTCATGATCTTGATGAAGCAGTAAGAGTTGGCCATAGAATAGCTATCATGAGAGATGGTAGTGTGGTTCAAATAGGCACTCCGGAGGAGATAGTTGTAAATCCTGCTGATGATTATGTTGCAGATTTTGTAAAAGGTATATCTAGACTAAAAGTCGTTCAGGCTAAAACTATTATGCAACCCTTAGATGATTATAAGAAAAATTTTGGAGAAAATATTGGCAACAACGAAAGAGTTAATGAAAACGACATATTAAGTAAACTTATTGAGACATCAGTATCAGAGAATAAACCAATTATAGTGCTTAACAATGACAACGAAGAAGTTGGAATTATTACACAGTCAGATTTGTTGAAAGCGGTTGTTGAAGGAAATGATAATGAATAAGGAGATAAAAAATTTATCTAGGTCAGAATTAATCAAAAATTTTGTAATTACAAATCCAGATTATTATATAAAAGAATTTAAGAAAATTGGTAGCAAACCATCTTACTCTTTTTCTTTTAATTTATTTGCTTCATTATTTGGACCAATTTGGTTTGGGTTAAGAAATGTTTGGAATTATGCCTTAACATTTTTAATTGTTGAAACATTTGCAGTTGTTCAGATCATAAGAGGGTTATTTGGCAATATCACAAAAGATGCTTTAGAAAAAATTGATAAAATTCAGTCCACAATTGATTTTAGAAATAAGCAACTGCAGTCAGCAATCGAAAATAATCCAGACAAGGTCGAAGTTTATGAAAGAGCAATAAAATCTCTTGAAAAGGCAATGAAAGAATATGTGGTAGATGTTCAAATAATTGAGGCTTCGGCAATATGGATTACTATATCAGGAATTGCTTTATTAGTTTTTATTAAACTTATTCAAGGTGTACTAGCCAATACAATTTTAGAGAAAAGATATTCAGAATGGCTATCCAATAAATTGATTAGCCCAGGAATGAAAACAAAAAACTACTTGTTAAGCATTGGATTTACTATAGTCATCATGTTTTTTTCAGTTATTCATTACAGTTTTCCTGGTTTTTTTTCTATAATGAATGATTTTCCTACCCATCCAGAGATAAGACTTACATCCATAAAGTGGGTTGAAACAATTTTTGATTATGCTGTGATAAAGGGAGACGCAGTATTTACTGCAATAACTATTGGTATCAGATCAGTTCTAGACTTTTTAGAACTTTTATTTGTTAAAACTCCATGGATAGTAATTATAACCACTATTGTAGTTTTAACTGCTTTGTCAGCAGGGATAAGAACTGCAATTTACTCTGCCGGATTTTTAGCTTACATGGGTTTTTTAGGTTTTTGGGTTAAGGCAATGACAACACTTGCTTTACTTGGAACAGCTGCAATTTTAAGTATTGCTATAGGAATACCTTTAGGAATTTATTGTGCGAGACGTCAAAGATTTTATTCAATGATAAGACCAATAATGGATTTTATGCAAACTATGCCTGCATTTGTATTTATGATTCCGGTAATTGCATTTTTTGGAACAGGTAAGGTTGCGGCCGTCATCATTACAATGATTTTTGGAGGAACACCTGTTGTAAGACTTACAGTATTAGGTTTAAGAGGAGTTCCTGAAACTATAAGAGAGGCTGCAATAGCTTATGGAGCATCTAAATGGTATTTACTTAGAAAAGTTGATTTACCTTTAGCAACCCCATCAATACTCGCAGGAGTAAACCAAACTGTGATGTTAAGCTTAGCGATGGTTGTAGTAGCATCATTAATAGGAGCTAAAGGCCTAGGACAAGATGTGCTTGAGGCACTACAATATGCAAATGTAGGCCAAGGTATTTTAGCTGGCATTGCAATATTATTTGTTGCCTTAATATTGGACAGAGTAGTTCAAGGTAAGAAAAGAGTTTAATACTTTAATGAATAAAAATGTATGGTTGCTATTCGCTAGCAACGCATGCGCATTTTCAGTTGCACCTGTAACAGTGTTTTTAAGTGGAATAATTGGTTCAAGGATAAGCCCTATTAAATCTTTGTCAACTTTGCCAATGTCATTATCAATAGTTGGTACAGCTCTTTTTATAATAGTTGCTTCTAAAATAATGAGTATTACTGGTAGAAAAAAAGGTTTTATATTAGCATCCATTACAACTTCATTATTTGCATTACTTGCAGCCTATGCTGTAATGAAACAAAACTTTATTCTTTATTCATTTTCTTGTTTCTCTCTTGGATTTGGCATGGCTTTTGCTCATCAATATCGTTTTGCAGCAGCTGAAAGTGTTGATAAAAAACAAGCTCCGAAAGCTATTTCTTTACTACTTTTTGCAGGAATTCTGTCAGCTTTACTAGGTCCCAATTTAGCAAATCTAGGAAAAAATATAATTTCTGAAGGATTATACGTGGGTTCTTATCTATGTTTGTCCTTATTAACCTTATCATCAATTATTTTTTTAATTTTTTATAATGAAAAGAAAATTACTGGTAACAAAAGAATTTCAAAAGGAAGATCTATTCTTGAGCTAATATCCCAACCAAGGTTTTTACAGGCGTTGGTCTCCTCATCTTTTGCTTATGCAGTAATGTCGTTTTTAATGACTGCTACCCCAATAAGCATGCATATTAATGATAATATGTCATTAAATAGTACCAGTTTTGTAATTCAAATACATATAATTAGCATGTTCCTGCCAGCATTAATTACTGGAAATCTAATTAAAAAATTTGGACACAGTAAAATTATGTATTGTGGGGTATTATTTTTTATAATCACAATACTTCTTAGTTATCTTGATCAAACAGTGTCAAACTATATTTTTTCATTAGTATTTTTAGGTTTAGGATGGAATTTTTTATTTATTTCAGGGACAAGTTTACTTGTTTTAAATTATAGAGAGGAGGAAAGATTTAGAGCTCAAGGTTTTAATGATTTTATAGTTTTTTCAATTCAAGCTACTGCAAGTTTAACAGCTGGTGTTGTTTTAAGTTATACTAGCTGGAAAACAATGAACATGCTTTGCATACCTTTTTTAATTATAATTATTTTTACAACACTAAGAGCAGATAGATTATCAAGAAAAGTTTAATTCTTACAGGCCGTGTCAACTTGTAACAGATATTACTTATTGTAAGATTATTTATAAAGCATATATACATCGCATGAAATCACATAATAAATTTTTAATTATCACTACCTTTTTGTTATCAACACTTTTTGCTAATATTGGTTTAGCTGCAGATGTAACAGTAGAAATGTTAAATAGACTGGATAAACAGTCAAATGTTTTTGAGCCAAAGATAGTAAGAGTAAACATTGGAGATACAGTTCTTTGGAAAGCTAAAGATAAAGGTCACAACGTTGAATTTATTAAAAAAGGAGTTCCAGAAGGAGTTGGCAAATTTAAATCAAAATTCAATAAAGATGTTGAATATAAATTCGAAGTTCCAGGAATTTATGCATACTGGTGCACACCTCATAAAAATATGGGTATGATTGGTTTTGTGGTTGTTGGAGACGATAAATCAAACCTAGAAGCAATTAAAAAACTTAGATTTTCATCAAAATCCAAGAAAATGGCTCCAGATTTAATAAATTCACTCTAATTTAATATTAAATCAGTTTTTAACTTTCTTACCCTAATTAGTGAATTTTTAAATTTACTATCGGTGTGAAAATCACCTGGAAAAGCAATACATTTAATTTTTGCCTTAACAGCAGATTTTAGGCTTATTTCTGTATCTTCAATTGCAATACATTCATCATTTCTTAATTTAAGTTTCTTTAAACAATGTTTGTAAATTTCTAATTTTGTTTTTGTATTTTTAATTCCAGTGGTATTCCCAATATAATTGAAATCTTTCTTCTTAAGATACTTTGCTGTGGATAAAAAAACTGAATCAATATTATTTTTTGTTGTAGATGTTGCAAATCCTATTTTTATTTTATTTCTCTTACAGTAACTGATAATATCTAATACCCCAGGCCTTGGTTTTATATTATTTTTTTTTAAATAATTATTAAATATTAATGTTTTCAAATTTCTTATTTTTTTTGCGTCAGTAGATGTATTATTTTCTAAACTATATTTTCTTACTCTTTTCTCTCCACCTGGTTTTTTTAACATTGATTTATAAATCTTTTTACTCCAGTACCAATTTAACCCTACTTCTTGAAATGCTTGATTAAAACAATTTCTTTGAATATTAGAGGTTTCAATAATTGTTCCAATAGAACCAAATAAGATAGCTTTGATTGTCATTAGCCTTTTACGGCACCAGCAGTTAATCCACTAATAACCTGTCTTTGGAAAAACATTACTAATAAAAATAAAGGAGCGGTAGCAGATACAACTGCGGATACAGCCCACATTAAATTACCTTCATGCTGGTTGGTTCCAAGATAACTTTGAATTTTAGGAACCATGGTGTGGTTCTCTTGATTTAATAATAAAGCTGTTACCGTAAAATCATTATAAGCTAACATGAGACTAAACAATCCAGCTGTGATTACCCCGGGCCACATCACAGGCATTATTATATGTCTAAAGGCTTGGAAGTATGAGCAACCATCTATCAAGGCACTCTCATCTAATTCTTTCGGCACAGTTTTAAAAAATGAATATAGAAGCCATAAGGTAAAAGGTTGATTGATTGCAACAAGAACTACAATTGTAGTTGGTAAAATTCCCCAAATTTGTAATTGAAAAAAAGGGAATAGATAACCTGAAACCAATGTTATATGAGGCATTGCTCTAAAAATTAAAGCAATGATTAAAATCCAAAAAGCATAATTTTTTGTAGACCTGGATAAAGCGTATGCACCTAATGTCCCAAGAAATAATGAAATTGAGACAACGCTTATTGTAACTATTACTGTATTTCTTGATGCTTTCCAAAACTCACCCTCAAACCAAGCACCGCTATAAGCTTCTTTAGTAAAACTAGCTCCTGTTTCAATTAAAGTATTAAAAGCTGTTATTGCATACCACCAATCAGCTCTTGAGAAAAAATCAGCTCTTACTTTAAAGGATCCCCAAAACGTCCAAATAAATGGAAAACACGCAAGTAACAGCCATATAACTATAAATATTGTGTTGAAAGTTTTTAAACTGTTTGATTTTTTATCTAATCCAAAATCCATAATTATCTATTTGTTCTAAATTCTTTCCACGTTCTTAGTAAAACTGGTGTTAAAATTATTGATATTCCTACAATAGTCATGATCGATGTTGCTGCTGCTGATCCAAACAAGATAACCTCTTCATTAACTAGGTTATCGTAAATTAACCAAGATAAAGATTGAGCACTACCCTCAGCACTAAAACCTATGATGGGTTCAAATACTCTAAAATTATCCATTAATGAAATTAAAGCAACAAAAGTAACTACAGGATATATATGTGGTAAAACTATATGTTTAACTCTTTGAAATCTTGAAGCACCATCTATAATTGAAGCTTCCAATGGTTCTTGTGGAACAGTTTGAAGTGCTGCATAAAAAACAACAAAAGCAAAAGGGGAATGATGCCAAACTCCATAAATAATAATTGTAATCCAAGTTAAAGCTTTTGATGATTTAACAGATAAGTAAGGATCATCCATTAATATTTGAAGATTTGCACCTATAATTCCTTCTGCATCAATCATCCAGAATAACACTAGAGAACCTACCAAAGGAGTTACAATCATTGGTAAAATTGTACCAAAAATAAGGGGACCTCTAATTTTTCTAGAAATTGCGTTTAGACTTAGTGCAATAATAAATCCTAAAAGCAGAACGCATGGTGTAACAATTACACAATAGGTTAAGGTAAATACTAAAGCTTTGTAAAACGGAAGATTTCCTACCTTGCCAATAAATTCACCTAATGATTTACTCTCGTTCCAGAATTCTGAAACTTGAACAGATGCTAAATGATTTCTGTCTATGTAAGTACCAAAGCCATTAAATTTGCCTAATGGTTTTTCTTCTTTAATTTTTGAAGTAGCTTCTTGATCTACAACTACTGATGTTTTACATCCAAATGGATCACATTTTTTAACCTCAATAAGTATTTGATCGTGTTGAGCGTAAAAAGATTGAATACCTGTAGAAATAATTGGTAGTCCAATGAATAAAATCATTGCTAAACCTGCTGGAAAAAAGAACCAGAAAAAGCTTCTATTAGGCATGAAAAATTTTAAGTGGGGAATTATTTTATC
>QBYG01000016.1 GCA_003282945.1 Pelagibacteraceae bacterium AG-325-E23 | reverse complement strand
TTAATAGAATAAAATCTATTGGCTTTTCAGATAAAAAATTATCAGAAATTACTGGTATAAAAGAAAAAATTGTAAGATCCAAAAGAGTTGCACTTAAAGTTTTACCAGTATTTAAAAAAGTAGATACTTGTGCTGCAGAATTTAAATCCTTTACTCCATATATGTATTCAACATACCAGAGAAACTTTTCAATGAATACTGAGTGTGAAGCAGATCCGAGCAATAAGAAAAAAATAATAATACTAGGAGGAGGTCCAAATAGAATTGGTCAAGGTATAGAGTTTGATTATTGTTGTTGCCAGGCTAGTTTTTCCTTAAAGGAAGCAGGTTTTGAAACAATAATGGTTAATTGCAATCCAGAAACAGTATCAACTGATTATGACACCAGTGATAGACTTTATTTTGAGCCATTGGTTGAAGAATACGTTCAAAATATTATTCTTAAAGAAAAAGCAAAGGGAAGTCTTATAGGGGTCATTGCTCAATTTGGGGGTCAAACTCCAATTAAACTATCAAAATTCTTACATGAGAATAAATTACCAATACTTGGTACACAATATACTTCAATTGATCTTGCAGAGGACAGAGATAGATTTAGAGATCTATTAATTAAATTAAAATTAAAGCAAGCAGAAAGTGGAATTGCTAACAAATTTGACCAAGCAATTAAAATAAGTGAAAAAATTGGACTGCCTGTTGTTGTTAGGCCTTCATATGTTTTAGGTGGAAGAGCAATGGAAATTGTTCATGATAAAAGCCAGCTTAAAAAGTTTATTGATGAGGCTTTTAAAGCTTCAGAACAAAATCCAATTTTAATTGATAAATTTATAGATCACGCAATGGAAGTTGATGTGGATGCTATTTCTGATGGTAAAGATGTTTATGTTGCTGGTATCATGCAGCATATAGAAGAAGCAGGAGTACATTCTGGAGACTCTGCTTGTTGTCTACCTCCAGTTTCTATCAAAGATAATCTTTTAAGGGAAATTAAAATTCAAACGAGAAAATTAGCTTTAGCATTAAAAGTTAAAGGACTTTTAAATATTCAATTTGCAATTAAAAAAGATGAAATATTTGTTATTGAAGTAAATCCAAGGGCTAGCAGGACAGTTCCGTTTGTATCTAAAGCTAATGGAATACCATTAGCCAAAATAGCATCAAGAATAATGGCAGGCGAAAAACTTTCAAAGTACAAATTAAAATATAAAACGAATAAAAAATTTGCTGTCAAAGAAGCTGTGTTTCCATTTAACAAATTCCCAGATAGTGATCTATTACTTGGACCAGAGATGAAATCAACAGGTGAAGTGATGGGACTTGATGATGATTTTGGAATGGCAATTGCTAAAAGTCAAATTGCTGCAGCAAACTCATTACCTACCAAAGGTTTAGCTTTTTTATCAGTTAAAGATTCTCACAAACAAGAGATTATTGGAGTTGCTCAAAGACTTGTAAAACTTGGATTTACTTTATCAGCCACTAAAGGAACTGCAAATATCTTAATAAAAAATGGAATGAGATGTAGAAAAATCAACAAAGTAAGTAGTGGAAAACCTCATATAGTTGATATTTTAAATTCTAAAAAAATTGCTTTAGTTGTAAATACAGGTGGTGGAAATAGTGAAAGTAGAATTAATGATGCTTTAGCTTTAAGAAGAGGAACTTTGGCAAATAAAATTCCTTATTGTACTAATATGTCAACAGCCTATTCATTTTTAGAGGCAATTAACTCACTAAAGACAAAAAAATTAAAGGTCAAACCCCTTCAAGAAAATTAGGTTTCAACAACCATCGTATCTTTTGAGCCTCCACCTTGTGAACTATTAACAATAGTACTTCCTTTTCTTAAGGCAACTCTAGTAAGTCCTCCCATTGTCACATAAGTAGACTTACCATTTAATATAAACGGTCTTAAATCTAAATGCCTAGGTTCTATTCCGTTTTCAGAGATTGTTGGAATTGTTGATAATATCTCTAAAGGTTGTGCTACAAATTCTCTAGGATTTTGTTTTATTTTTTTTATCATTTCCTCTCTCTCTTTTTTTGGAGCTTTAGGACCTATCATTATCCCATACCCTCCAGAGGCATTTGCAGGTTTAACAACCAACTTTGATATATTCTCAATAACGTGCTGTCTGTGAATTTTATTTTCACATAAAAACGTTTCTACTTGGTTTAATTTTGGTTGTTCACCTAAATAATAAACAATCATTTTGTTTACATAAGCATAAACAGCTTTATCATCAGCTACACCAGTTCCAATTGCATTAATAATTCCAACATTACCTTTTTTCCAGCATTTAAATAATCCTGGCACTCCAATAAGAGAACTTTTGTTAAAAACTTTTGGATCAAGAAATGTGTCATCTAATCTTCGATAAATACAATCAACTTTTAGTTTACCTTTAACAGTTTTCATATAGACATTATCATTTTCAACAAATAAATCTTTACCCTCTACAAGAGCTATTCCCATTTGTTCAGCCAGGAACGAATGTTCAAAATAGGCAGAATTGTAAATACCTGGTGTCAATACGACCATATGAGGATTGTCTGTTTTTTTTGGAATACACTCAACCATACTTTGGTAAAGTTTGTTAGAGTACTGATGGACTGATGAAACTTTGTATCTTGTGAATAATTCTGGAAATACATCCCTCATAACCATTCTATTTTCTAGCATGTATGACACACCTGAGGGAACGCGTAGATTATCTTCAAGCACTAAATACTCTCCATTATAATTTCTTATTAAATCTATACCTGAAATGTTTGCCCAAGCTTTATACTTTGGTGAAAAACCGTCACATTCTTTCAAATAGTATGGTGAATTGAATATCAAATCCCTAGGTATAACTTTATCCTTAAAAATTTTTTTTTTGTTATAAACATCATCAATAAATAAGTTTAATGCTTTAACTCTTTGGGTTAATCCTCTTGATATTTTATTCCATTGAGACTTAGGTATGATCCTGGGTATAATGTCTAAAGGCCACTTTTTTTCCTCTGCTCTATTATTTGCAGCATAAACTCTAAAATTTATACCTCTTGCACTTATTGTGCTTTGACAATTTTTCTCAATTTCTTGTAGTTTTTTTTTTCCGTGTCTTTCTAGAATACTGGACATTATTCTGGCATGCTTTCTGAGTTTATTATCCTCTGTCAAATATCCGTCATATGCGGACTTAGCATCATAGTTTTTCCAGAATGGAGTGACCATCCGTTCATTTTTTAATAAATTATTTTACAAAACAATTGCTAAAAGCAAATAACAGCTATGTCTTAAAATATTTGAAAAATGTGGCTTTTTTAAATAAGAATTACGTATGACATATTGTATAGGAATTAAAACAAATGAAGGATTGGTTTTTGCATCAGATTCTAGGACGAATGCTGGTTTAGATAATGTGAACATATATTCTAAAATGTTTACACATGATGTTGGGGATAGAACCATAGTAATTGTTACCTCAGGAAATCTAGGAACATCACAGGCAGTTTATAAATCAATCGAAAAAGATTTAAAAAGTGAGTCTGGTGTAATGAACTTAAATACCTGCAAAGATTTTGAGCAAGTCGCTTCGTATGTTGGATCTTTAAATATTGAGCACTCTTCTCCTCAAGGAATTAACACTGATAATGTACTTTTAGGTTCAACTTTCATTATTGGTGGACAAATAAAAGGACAAAAACCAGAACTGTATCTTATTTATCCACAAGGAAATTACATTAGGCCTGCAGATAGCAAACCTTATCTTGTTATCGGTGAAGTTAAATATGGAAAACCAATTCTTGATAGAGTTATTAAACCAGATGTTTCAATTGGTGACGCTTCAAGATGTGCATTGATTTCGATGGATTCAACTTTAAAAAGTGATTTAACTGTAGGCCCACCCATTGATTTTGCAATTTACAAAAAAGATGAAAATAAATTAGCCTCATTAAAATGCCTCAGCTTAAGCGATGAAGATTACTCAAAGGTTTGCAATACTTGGTCAGAGGGAATTTTTAAGGTATTTGATACTTTTCCAAGGTTTGACTGGGAGGATTAACTTTCTACTTTCCAATCAGTTTTAAAAGTTACATAATTTACTTGTAGACATCTTCTCTCTTTGACTATTTCTTTCCTCTCCATACCATGCCAAGTATTGGGTCCACTTGAAAAAAAATAACCATAATTATCTTTATAAGGCAATGTTTTTATCAGCTTTAAA
Organism: Pelagibacteraceae bacterium AG-325-E23; assembly: GCA_003282945.1. Lineage (GTDB taxonomy): Bacteria > Pseudomonadota > Alphaproteobacteria > Pelagibacterales > Pelagibacteraceae > Pelagibacter. Next base: position 17,224 of record QBYG01000016.1, on the reverse strand, counting down.
TCGCTATTATAAAAATCTGTACCTAGATCTTCACTTTCATTATGCTTGTTAACAAACAGTAAGCATGACAAAAGTTTTTCTTTAATATCACAATGAGGTTTTAACCAAAAACCTTCTCTATCACAAATTACCTCAACCCTTACATAGGAATTTGACAAGTCTTTATTAATTAATTGAGAGATTTTTTGATGAGTTTTCTTACTTTGCAGTTCTTTTATTAGATTTGTGAGTCCAGGAAATTCATTAGAATTTTCCTTTGTAACAAAACATCTAAATTTTACAGCTTTTCCGCCATCTGAAATTCCTTCTCTAAATTTCCCCTCGCCACCATCTATTGCTCTAGTGCCATCATAATTAAGATTATGTTTTGAAGGATCAGATATATCAGCACTTATTATCTCGTTAATTTGGTCTTCAGTAAGTGGTTTATTTAATTCCCAATGTATAAATGGACTGTCAAATTTTTTTGAGTCATTGAGGATGGAATTTAAATATGACATTAGTTACTTATTAGTTGTTTTATAATATTCGCAACTCTATTAGTTTCATCAAGTTTTGGGTAGTCCCAAATTTCTATGTCTTCTCCAAGGTTTCTAGTGATATTTAATTCTCTAAATAAATTTCTAAATCTTTGAAATCTTATGTCATTTTTTTTAGGTAGAATATTTGCAATATAAATAGGTTTTCCAGTTAAAGCAGCCTCAGATATCATTGAACTAGAGTCACAAGTAACTATAATATTTTCAGAAATTGCCAAAGCTGATAAATATGCTTTTTTATCAACTTTCATTATTACCGTATGATTTTCACCGAAAAATTCTTTGGCATAATGAATAGTACTTAATGGTGTCCTCATTGATGGAATTACAACAAGTTGAAATGCATGTTTTTTCAAAAGTTTATAAAAAATTGAAAATATATGTTTCAAGTTTTTTGTTGAATAATCATAATATTTTGTAGGTCCCCCCAATATTAAACACCAAATTTTTCTACCATCTTTTTTCAAAAATGAATTTAAATAGTTTTTATTCTCTTCTATTTCACTTTCTTTAAGATAATGAATTGCACCTTTAGTAGTAATAACATTTGAACCGTTAATATCATCATGCTCAGGTGCTACGATAAAATCAAAATGATTAAAATTTATTTTTGGATCTTGGATGTGAATATTAAAAACTTTTTTATTTGAGATACTTTTTAAGTGGATGGATGGAATTATACTTTTCCTTCCACAAGATATAATTAGATCAAAATCAGATTGATTTATTCTTTTATAAACACTTTGAGAAATTGGTGTAAGTTTTGGTGGAATTAAGCTCCATAAATTATTTAGTTCAACTTTGTGGTGAGTAAAATCTATATCTAGAGCCTTTGCCAAGCCCTCAACTTGGCTAATCATGCCATGCATACCCTCGGACAATAATATCCCTTTTAATTTTCTCATTGTTTACTATATAGACTTGTATGAGTGAAAAACCAACTTTACATACAAAAGTGTTAATAATTGGATCAGGTCCAGCTGGTTATACGGCGGCGGTTTATGCAGCTAGAGCTATGCTTAAACCAAGACTAGTTGCTGGTATGCAACCAGGTGGCCAATTAACTATTACAACTGATGTTGAAAATTATCCAGGCTTTGCTGATGTTATTCAAGGACCATGGCTAATGGAACAAATGAGAGAGCAAGCTAAGGCAGTAGGAACTGACTTAGTTGAAGACCATATCCAGTCTGTGAACCTTAAATCTAAACCATTTGAAGCGATCGGTGATGGTGGACAAAAATATACTGCCGACTCAATTATAATTTCTACTGGTGCGCAAGCTAGATGGTTAAACATTGAGTCTGAAGAAAAATTTAAAGGATTTGGTGTCTCGGCGTGCGCGACGTGTGATGGTTTTTTCTTCAAAGATAAAACAGTAGCAGTAGTTGGTGGAGGAAATGCTGCAGTTGAAGAGGCTATGTTTCTCACAAAATTTGCGTCTAAAGTTCAACTAATTCATAGAAGAGATGAATTAAGAGCAGAAAAACTTCTTCAAAAAAAATTAATGGAAAACAAAAAAATTGAGATTATTTGGGACTCTGAAGTTTCAGAAGTAATTGGTGATGATGAACCAAGAAATGTTAAAGGTTTAAAAATTAAAAATACTAAAACAAATGAGATATCTGAGTTAAAAATTGATGGACTTTTTATTGCAATTGGTCACGATCCTGCAACTTCGCTGTTTAAAGATCAGCTAGAAATGGATGGAGCAGGTTATTTAATTACAAAAAATGATTCTACAGAGACTAATATTCCAGGTGTTTATGCGGCAGGAGATGTAAAAGATAAAATTTTCAGACAAGCTGTAACGGCTGCTGGAATGGGATGTATGGCAGCGCTTGAGGCAGAAAAGCATCTTTCCCATAATTAACACACACTAGGCCTCTTTCTTTCATTATTTTTGTCATGGAATAATTTCCTAATTTAACTTATAAAGAAAGTATTAATGGAAAACATTGTAAAACAAATTCAGCTTATCGCGCTTGTAATAATACTTGTTTGCACAATAATAGCATTTGGTATTGAAATTTACCAAATGATCTCAGTCCAAAAAATAACTTTGGCAGACTTGTTATTACTTTTTCTATATTTAGAAGTTTTAGCAATGGTAAGAGTATTCTGGGAGAGTCAATCAATTCAAATAACTCTTCCATTATTCATTGCAATAACTGCTCTTTCTAGATTTATAATTTTACAAGGTAAATCAATAAATCCAGAGGTCTTATTATATGAAGCAGGAGCAATTGTTTTAATTGCTGCAGCAATACTTCTATTAAGGTTTAGAAATTCTCCAGTATTTGGTTTAGAAAAAAAAAGAAAAACCAAATAATTTAATTAAATTAATGAATGATAAAGTATTATTAACTGGGATAAGTGGTTTTGTAGCAAAACATGTAGCCATAGAATTATTAAACTCAGGCTATGATGTGCTGGGTACTGTTAGAAATATAAATTCAATTGAACAAACAAAAAAAACCTTAGAAGATAATAATGTTTCTACTAAAAATTTATCTTTTGTAGAATTAGATTTGTTAAAAGATGATGGTTGGAATGAAGCGGCAAAAGGTTGTAAATATATAATACATGTGGCTTCTCCTTTTCCTTTGAAGGTTTCTAAAGACAGAGAGTCGCTAACCCCAGCCGCTAAGGATGGAACTTTAAGAGTTCTTAATGCAGGAATAAATGCAGGAGTAGAACATTTTGTAAAAACTTCATCTATTGTATGCATGTTCCGAAAACCAAATAGATCTAACCCTTACACTTTTGGAGAAAATGACTGGACTGACTTAGATTGGGAAAAAACTACAGATTATTTTGTTTCCAAAACTAGAGCTGAGAAAGCTGCATGGGAGCTTATGGAAAGTAAAGGTTTAAAAAATAAACTTACCTGCATAAATCCTGGCTTTGTTTTAGGAGATTTCCTGAATGAGAAAAGTTGTACCTCAATGGAATATGTTAAACAATTACTTCAAGGAAAATTTCCAGCTGCACCTAAATTTTCAGTGATGATATCTCACGTAAAAGATATTGCGAAAGCACATGTTTTATCTTTAACGAACAGGAATGCTGGAGGTAGAAGGTTGATTGTTGGATCTGAGGTAAGAAGTATTCTTGAACTATCAAAAATAATGGCTGAAAATATTCCAAGTCATATTAAAAAACTCCCAAAGAGGGAATTACCTAATTTTATGGTTAAGCTTCTTAGTTATATAGACACGAGTGCAAAAAACATGGTTCCAGATTTGGGATTAAAAATGCAAACAGACCCAACATATGCGGAGGAAATTCTTGAAATGAAATTTATAGCATCAGAAACTGCAGTAGTTGATGCAGCAAAATCAGTAATTAGACTTAATTTAGCCTAAGCTCTTGCAAAAAACTTTAATTCTTTCCATTGCCACTTTTAGTTTTTCCATTGAAGTAGCATAAGATATTCTAAAGTATCCATCTAAACCAAAAGCTGAACCTTGCACTACTGCCACATTTTGTTTTTCAAGAAGCTTTTGAACAAAATCAGTATCATTTTTAATTTTTGTTTTTTTTCCAATTAAACCTTTACAACTTGGGAAAACATAGAACGCACCTTTAGGCATCAAGCAAGTTATTCCAGGAATATTATTTAAATAATTTACAACAAAGTTTCTTCTATCACTAAAAGACTTAGCTCTTTTTTTGATAAAACTCTGTGTTCCATTTAAAGCCTCCACTGCTGCTGCTTGACTTATCGATGATGGATTTGATGTTGATTGAGATTGAATTTTTCTTATAGCAGCAATTATATTCTTTGGTCCTGCGGCATAACCAATTCTCCAACCAGTCATAGCATAAGATTTACTTACTCCATTCATTGTAAGTGTTCTTTCTTTGAGTTTATTTATTTGTGCGATTGTAAAAAATTTAAAATTATCAAATTTTACATGCTCATAAATATCATCACTTAAAATAAAAACATTTTTATTTTTAAGCAATATATTTCCTAAACTTATAATTTCTTTCTTTGTGTATGCAGCACCTGTAGGATTTGATGGAGAATTTAGTATTATCCATTTTGTTTTTTTTGTAATTGCTTTTTTTAATTTAGTTGGAGTTAATTTAAATCCGTCTTCTTCTCCACATTTAATAAACTTAGGTTTGCCGCCAGCAAGTAAAACCATGTCTGGATATGATACCCAAAATGGTGCGGGAATTAAAACTTCATCCCCTTTATTTAGAGTTGCAACAAATGCGTTATACAAAACTTGTTTTCCTCCAGTTCCAACAGTTATTTGATCTGTCGAATAACTTAAGTTATTTTCTCTTTTAAATTTCTTAATTACAGCCTGTTTAATTGCAGGGGTTCCATCAACGGGTGTATATTTAGTGTCGCCACGTTTAATAGCTTTTATTGCTGCTTTTTTAATGTTATCAGGTGTATCAAAATCTGGTTCACCTGCCCCTAATGCTATCACATCTTTGCCTGCAGCTTTTAATTCTCTAGCTTTTTGCGTAACTGCAATTGTTGGGGAAGGTTTTATTCTTTTTAAACTGTTAGATATTATGCTCATTGAAAATTGTTTTTATTCTATTACTTTATTTAATATATGGAAAATACTTATCAAGATTTAATTACAGATATTCAAAGTAAAAATCCCAAAATAAGTGGAAAACTTGAAGGTGGGAGAAAATTTAAAATTAAGTCTGATTTTAAACCAGCTGGAGATCAACCAGAGGCTATAAAAAATTTAGTAAAAGGTGCAAAAAAAAACCAATTTAATCAGGTCTTATTGGGAGTAACTGGTTCTGGGAAAACGTTCACGATGGCTAAGGTCATTGAAGAGACAAATAGACCTGCCCTGATACTTGCCCCAAATAAAACACTAGCAGCACAGCTCTATGGTGAGATGAAAGGGTTTTTTCCAGATAACGCTGTTGAATATTTTGTATCTTACTATGATTATTATACTCCAGAGGCGTATGTTCCAAGATCAGACACTTACATCGAGAAAGAGGCCTCTATAAATGAGCAAATTGATAGAATGAGACATTCAGCTACTCGATCTCTACTTGAAAGAGATGATGTTCTAATAGTAGCCAGCGTATCATGTATCTATGGATTGGGTTCAGTTGAAGCTTATAGCAAAATGACTTTAACTCTTCAAAAAAATTATGATTATAATCGTGAACAAATAATAAAATCTCTTGTAGCTCTTCAATATAAAAGAAATGATCAAAACTTTTATAGAGGAACATTTAGAGCTAGAGGAGAGTACTTAGAAATATTTCCATCTCATTTAGAAGATAGAGCTTGGAGGTTAAGCTTGTTTGGTGACAAACTAGAAAAAATTGAAGAATTTGATCCATTAACAGGAGATCAAGTAAGGGAATTAAATTTAGTCAAAGTTTATGCTAATAGCCACTACATAACTCCAAAGCCTACTATAGAGCAAGCAGTAATAAGTATTAAAAAAGAATTAGAAATAACTCTCAAAAAACATAAAGAGCAAAATAAATTACTTGAGGCACAAAGATTGGAAGAACGAACTAAGTTTGATCTTGAAATGATTGAGGCAACAGGATCGTGTGCAGGTATTGAAAACTATTCTAGATTTTTATCTGGTAGAAAGCCTGGCGAACCACCTCCTACTTTATTTGAATATTTTCCAGATAATACATTAGTATTTGTTGATGAGTGTCATGTAACAGTTCCTCAACTAAATGGAATGTTTAAGGGAGATCGGTCAAGAAAAAGTACTCTTGCAGAATATGGTTTCAGACTTCCATCATGTATGGATAATAGGCCTTTAAAATTTGAAGAATGGGATATGATGAGAACGCAAACTGTCTTTGTATCTGCAACACCTGGTCCTTGGGAATTAGAGCAAACAAAAGGAAAATATATAGATCAAGTTATTCGTCCAACTGGACTAATAGATCCTCCTGTAGAAATAAAACCAGCAAAAAATCAAGTAGATGACTTGATGCATGAATGTGTAAAAACAATAGAAAAAAATTATAGAGTTTTAGTTACAACTTTAACTAAAAAAATGGCTGAGGATTTAACAGAATATTTACACGAAAATGGTATCAAAGTCAGATACCTCCATTCAGATATAGATACTCTTGAAAGAATAGAAATTATGAGAGATTTAAGGTTGGGTGTATTTGATGTTTTGGTTGGAATAAACCTATTAAGAGAAGGATTGGATATTCCAGAATGTGCATTAGTTGGGATATTAGATGCTGATAAAGAGGGTTTCTTGAGGTCTGAAACTTCATTAATTCAAACAATTGGAAGAGCTGCAAGAAACTTGGATGGCAAGGTGATTTTGTATGCTGATAAAGAAACTAAAAGTATAAAAAAAGCAATTAAGGAAACAGAAAGAAGAAGAAATATCCAAATCGAATATAATAAAAAAAATAAAATAACCGCATCTACAGTAAGAAAAGAAATAAGCGATGTTTTAGAGAGTGTTTATGAAAAAGATTACGTAAAAATTGGAACTGGAGCAAATGTTGGTGGCAACTTAAAAAAACATATCAAGGCACTTAACAAAAAAATGAAAGAATCTGCTACAAATCTAGAGTTTGAAGAGGCGGCTAAAATAAGAGATGAGATTAGAAAGCTTGAAAGTACCGAACTAGAAGTTACACTCAACCCTAAAGTGAAACAATATAGCCTAAATAATAAAATTTATCCAAAAGGAAGATCAACTATGGGCATGCCAGGAACAAGAGCTCAAAAAGGTAAAAAGAAATGGAAGCAAATAAAATCATAATTACTGGTGGAGCCACACGAATTGGTGCAGCAATTGCAAGAAAACTTTCTGGTAAGGGTGTAGAAATAGTAATTCATTATAATAAGTCAAAATCAAGTGCTGAAAAACTAAAGAAAGAATTGTCAAAAAATGGAACCAAAGTTTACTTAGTTAAAGGTGATCTTAGTGTTGAGAATGATGTTAATAAAATAGTTAAATTTGCTAAATTAAAACTTAAATATTTTGATTGCTTAATAAATAATGCATCTCTTTTTGAAAATGATAAATTAGAAAACTTTACCACAGATAGCTGGGGTCATCATTTAAGAACTAATCTAAGAACTCCTGCACTTTTATCAAAAGAGTTTGCTAAAAACATTAAAGGAAAAAATAATAATATAATAAATATTATCGATCAAAGAGTTTTCAAACTCACCCCTTACTTCTTTTCTTATACTATAAGTAAAACTGGACTTTACACACTTACAAAAACTAGTGCTATGAGCTTAGCACCAAAAATTCGAGTAAATGGAATTGCACCAGGCCCAACAATTAAAAATAAGAGACAAAGTGAGAAACATTTTAAAAAACAATACATGGCAACGCCCCTAAAAAGACAGGTAAATGTTGAGCAAATATGTAATGCAGTTGATTTTTTTATTAAAAATATATCTATTACTGGACAAATTTTAGCAATTGATAGTGGGCAAAACTTAAACTGGCAAACTCCAGATATAATGGGTGGAAAAGAATGAAAAATATATTTTTAATTTTATCAATTCTTATTTTGACAATATCTACTACTTTGGCTGACAGTCATAACATTAAGAAAGATGGTTTTTTATCAAAGAAATTTAAGATAACAAAATTATCAACGATTGAAGATCCAGGAAATAAGATAGTTTTAATAAATAACCATGGTCAAAGTAATTTTGATGGTAAACAAAATTTTTGTACATCTATTGACCAAATTAGAAACCGTGTTTCATTAGTAGACAAAGAAATAAATGGAAAAAAAATTATGCTCTATAATTTATGTGCACATAAAATAGAGGGAGATATGGGTAAAAAGTGGTGGTTTTCAAAAAAGCCATATGTTGGTAGATCTAAGTTAGATAAAAGGGTTGATCAAAATTTAGAATTAGTAGAAAAACTTGTATCTTTAGGTGTACCTAGAAAACAAATATTTATCACAGGACACTCTTGTGGTGGATTAACAACTTTATTATTCTTTTCTAGATATCCAGATAAAGCAGGTGGTGGAATAGCTTATATGCAAGCTTGCTTTGATAGATTGAGCAAGAAATATAAGGTTACAAAAATAGGAAAAGAGGCTGCTCTAGCAAAATTTAAAGAAAAAAAACCTGCACAATACAATTTAAGGGCCCAGTATAACAATGAGATATTAAGTAATTTAAAAATTCCATTATTGGCTTTTACTCATCCAAAAGATCCTTTTGAAGGATTGACATCAGATTGGCTAGATCAAATTGGTGGAATGAATAGAATTGTTATATCTGATGATTATAAAATTGATGGAAAAAAATGTTTTAAATTAGGAAAAAAAAAAACAGATAAATTTAAAGTAAAAGATGGACACAGTATGGATCAGGCAACTTGTTTCCAATATTACAATCCTGTTATATTAGAATATATAGGTTCAAGAATATGAAAAAAAATAGTTTAAAGATTGTGAAGATTAACGAAAACAAAAGTCTTTTCAATTATGAAAAAAAAGTACTTATAAAAGAACTTATTTTAGATTTAAAACTTGGATATTTTGATTTTGAAAAAGAAGCTCCTCAAAAAGTAAAATTCAATTTGGAGATTAATTATGAAGATAAAAAGCCTTCTAGCGATAAAGACATTAAATCAATCGTGAATTATGCAAAAATTGTAAGATTGATAAAAAAATTAGTCAAAAATAAACATTATAATTTTCTTGAAACATTAGCGGAAGATGTATTCGATGAACTATTCAAAGATAAAAGAATTGATAAAATAAGTCTTCAAATTGAGAAATTAGAAATCATGAAAGATTGCTCATCCGTTGGTATTCAAATCTCAAAAAAAAGAAGTCATGATAAGCTCTGATTTAGGTAAACAGGCAATTAAAAAGGAATTACCACTTATTCCCAAACTTCCTGGTGTATACAGGATGTTAAATTCTAAAAATGAAATTCTATATGTTGGAAAGGCTAAAAATCTTCCTAATAGGCTGAAAAGCTATGTATCAGAAAAAAATCATATAATTAGAACAGAGAGGATGCTGTCTCAAACTGAAAAAATTGAGATAACAACTACCACTAATGAGAGTGAAGCTCTTTTATTAGAAGCAAATCTAATTAAAAAATACAAACCTAAATTTAATATACTTTTGAAAGATGATAAATCTTTTCCATATATTTTTATTTCCGAACACAAATTTCCTAGAATAGAAAGACAAAGGGGGGCAAAAAATAAACCAGGTAAATATTATGGTCCCTTCGCAAGTTCCTTAGCTGTAAATAGTGCAATTAAAACTCTTCAAAGAATTTTTTTGATTAGGTCTTGTACTGATAAACAAGTAGAGGCTGGGGATAGAACTTGTTTTAACTATTATCTCAAGAGATGTGCTGGACCTTGTGGTGGTAAAATAAACGAAAAAGATTATTCAAAACTTGTCGATGCAGCTGATGAATTTTTAAGCAAAGGTAAATCAAGAAAAATTCAAAAAACTCTTTCTTTACAAATGGAAGATGCTAGCGATGAATTAGATTTTGAAAAAGCAGCAATTATGAGAGATAAAATCAAATCTCTTAACATTATTCAATCCTCGCTTACTATAAGCGAAGCCAATTTAATTGAAGCTGATGTAGTTGCTGGCTACAAAGAGTCTGGTAAAGCTTGCATTCAAGTTTTTTTTTATAGATCAAAGCAAAATTGGGGTAATCAAGCTTTTTTTCCAAAACATGACCCAGACGAAAGTTTAGGTGAAATTTTAAATTCTTTTGTATCTCAATTCTATGAAAATAAAGCAGTACCTAGATCAATAATAATTAGTAATGAAATTAGAGAAAAAAAATTATTAGAAAGAACTTTAACTAAAAAAGAGGGAAAACAAATTAGTATTTCCACAGCAAAAAAAGGATCTAAGTTAAAAGTAATAAACTTAGCAATTAGAAATGCAAAAAATAGTTTAAATAGAAAACTTTATGAAAGTCAAAATAATAGAGATTTATTAGATGAAGTTTCTAAAAAATTTAAGATAGATAATAATATTAGTTTAGTAGAGGTTTATGATAATAGTCATATTCAAGGAACAGATAGTGTTGGGGCTTTAATAACTTATGGGGAAGAAGGTTTTATAAAAAAAAGATACAGAAAATTTAATATAAAAACTGAAAAATTTAAACAAGATGATTATGGTATGATGAAAGAGGTGTTAAGTAGAAGGTTCAAAAGAGCCATGCAGGAAAAAGGAAATTTTCTTAGTTTGCCTGATTTAGTTTTAATAGATGGTGGCAAAGGTCAATATTCATCTGCAAGAGATACAATGAATGAACTAGGTTTAAATGACATTCCAGTAATTGCTATTGCCAAAGGTAAACTTAGAAATAGTGGAAATGAAACTTTTTTTCATAATGGAAGAGAAATAAAATTTTCAAAAAATGATCCAACTTTATTTTTTTTACAAAGAATTAGAGATGAGGCACATAGATTTGCTATTAGTGCTCATAGAGCAAAAAGGAAAAAAGGAATTAGCAGGTCTCTACTTGATCAAATAGAAGGCATTGGATCCATTAGAAAAAGAGCACTATTAAATCATTTTGGCTCTGCTAGAGCAGTTGAATCAGCAAGTTTAGACGAGATAAAAACAGTTGAGGGAGTTGAGGAAAAAGTTGCAAAAAAGATATATAATTATTTTCACGAGTAATATATGAAAATTCCAAATTATCTAACTATTGGTAGAATTATAATTGTTCCTATATTTGTATTTGCATTTTATTTACCCGGGTTTTATGGAGATGTAATTCCTTTTGTACTGTTTGTAATTGCCTCGTTTACTGACTTCTTAGATGGATTATTAGCAAGAATGTTTAAAGAGGAGTCCAAACTTGGAGAATTATTAGATCCAATTGCTGATAAAATTATAGTAGCTACTGCACTAATATTACTTGTTATGGATGGAACTATTAAAAACTATGAAGTAATTGCTGCAATAATAATACTTACAAGAGAGGTATTAATTTCTGGTTTAAGAGAATTTTTAGCCAAAGGAAGTGTTAAACTTCCAGTTTCAAGTCTAGCAAAAGTAAAAACATTTCTTCAAATGTTTTGCATTTCTGTTTTGCTCACTGGGGAAACTGGAAATAAAATTATAAATTTTCAAGACTATAATGCTCAAACAATTGGAATAATTTTATTGTGGCTCTCAGCTTTTCTTACTTTATATACTGGATATGAATATTTAAGGAAAGGTATAGACCACGCAATATCCGAAGACAATAAAGATTAAGCTGCCCTTTTTTTTCTTACTAATTTACCATAACTTGACGATAAATCTAAAATAAGATCACAAACTTTATAATTATTTTCAGCAATTTGAGAAATTGGTGTTATTTCAGCAGCTGTCCCAGTTAAAAAGCACCCTTCAAAACTTGCTAATTCATCTGGTTTAATTTTTCTTTCATGAACTTTTATATTTTTTGATTTTGCTAATTCAATAACAGTTTGCCTTGTGATTCCATTTAAGAATGAATCCGGAATAGGAGTATGAAGTTCACCATTTTTATCTTTAAAAAATATGTTTGCACTCGTTGACTCTGCAACATTATCCTCGTGATCTAACATTAATGACTCGCTATATCCTTGTCTTTCAGCCTCATGCTTTGAAAGTGTACAAATCATATACAGTCCTGCAGCTTTGCTATCCCATGGTATAGTATTTGGAGCTGGTCTTCTCCAATTAGAAATATTTAATTTAATACCTTCAATTTTCAACTTAGGATCGAAATAGTCACCCCACTCCCAAGTAGCTACTGCTACATTTATTTTTGTTTTTTGAGCAGATACACCCATCATTTCACTACCTCTCCAAGCAAAAGGTCTTAGATAACCATTCTGTACATTTTGAATTTTTATTATCTGGTTACAAGCTTTGTTTATTTCTTCTTTTGTGTAAGGAATGTTCATATCCATTCTTTTAGCCGAATGATATAATCTATCAGTATGTTCTTGTAGCTTGAAAATTTCGCCATCATACACCCTCACACCCTCAAAAACTAAACTTGCATAGTGTAGTCCATGACTGATGACATGCAGCTTTGCATCCTGCCATTCAACAAGATCACCATTGTACCAGATTTTTCCGTCTCTTTTATCGTAAGGTATCATTTGATTTATTTTTTAGAAAAAATATCTTTGTATATATAATATGTCAATATAACTTACCATTATGAAAAAACTTTTGTATCTAAAAGATCATCAATTAAAAGAATATATCGAAAAAATATTCAATGGATATAGAGAAACTGTCGCTGATGCTAAAAAGGTTTTAGATAAACATGCTTTAGGAACTGCTCACAATAAAGTGATTCACCTTATATCTTTGTATGAAGGCATAACTATTTCAAGCTTATTAAGAAAGCTTAAGGTTACGAAACAAAGTTTAAATAGAGTTCTAAATGATTTGCTAGAGATCAAGGCTATAAAATTTAAAAGAGACGAAATAGATACAAGAGTTAAACATGTATACTTAACAGAAGAAGGAGAAAAAATATTTGATGAAATTTTTTCTGCTCAAAAAAAAAGAATTTATGATGCATTTTTAAGTTCTGAATCTAACGATGTTATAAGTTTTGATAAAGTACTTAAAAAAATTATTAATGAAAAACTTTAAAGCGCATATATTAATTGTAGATGATGATGATAGAATTAGAGATCTTGTAAGAGAGTATTTAAATCAAAATAATTATCTTGTTTCAACTGCTAAAGATTCAAATGATGCGTTTGAAAAGACTAAAATTATTAAATTTGACTTAATAGTGTTAGATATAATGATGCCAGGAAAAACTGGGCTAGAATTTACTCAAGATTACAAAAAAAAAATTGATACACCAATTTTATTGTTAACAGCCAAGGGAGAACCATCTGAAAGAATTGAAGGACTTGAGGTTGGCGCAGACGATTATTTAACAAAACCTTTTGAACCAAAAGAATTAATTTTGAGAATAAATAATATTTTAAGTAAAACTAAATCATTAGAAATAAAAAGAGTAATTGAATTTGGCAATATAAAAGTAGACCTAAAAAAGCTTTTTATCTTTAAAGATGACCAAAGACTAAAAATAAATAATACTGAAAAACTAATTTTAGAAAAAATGATAAATTCTCCTGGCAAAATTTTTAAAAGAGATGAGATTGCAAGTTTAATAGATCTAAATAAAGAAAGATCAATAGATGTTATTATCACTAGATTAAGAAAAAAAATTGAAGAAACTCCAAAAAGTCCCAAATACTTGCAAACCATTAGAGGAGAAGGTTATGTCCTTTGGATTGAATAGAATTGTAAAAAACATATTGCCTAAAAGATTATTTTATAGAGGATTGCTAATTGTTGCTGTCCCGATATTAATTTTACAAATTACAATCTCTTTAGTTTTTTTTGACAGTTTATGGATTAAAACAAATAAAGGTTTAACTAAAGCTTTGGTAAGTGAGATTGTAACAATTATTGATATTTATGATAACGAAAGTCAGTACAATAAAAAAATAGTTACAGATCTATATAACAAAAATTTTAGCTTTTCAGTGAGATTTTTAGAAAATGAGAAATTGCCAGATATTAAAGTTGAGAGATGGTTTAGTCCAATGGACAGAACCTTGAGGAGGGAATTGAAACCTAAAATTGGTCAACATTGGTTTAATACAATTTCGTACAAGGAAGTTGTAGATTTAAGAATAAAATTTAGAGACGGTGTTTTACAAATATTTTTTCCCAAAGAAAGGATTCAAGTATCTTCAATAAGAATTTTTGCATTTTGGATTACAGTTCCTGCAATTTTGATGATAGCAGTGGCAATGATTTTCTTAAAAAATCAAACTAGACCTATAACTAAATTAGCTCAAGCATCAGAGAGGTTTGGTAGAGGTGAAGATGTTGAGGAGTTTAGACCATCAGGAGCTTTGGAAATAAGAAAAGCAGGTCTAGAGTTTGAAAAGATGAGAAAAAGAATTCTAAGACATTTAAATCAAAGATCTGAGATGCTATCTGGAATAAGTCATGATTTAAGAACACCTCTTACAAGAATTAAATTACAACTTGCTGTTATTAAGGACAAGGATCTTTCAGAAAAAATATCCAAGGATGTTGATGAAATGGAAAAAATGTTAAATGAATACCTTCAGTTTGCAAGCTCAGGCGCAAAAGAGAAAACTGAAACCTTTGATATTTCTGAACTTATAAATGAAATAATATCAAGGTATGAAAATAATAATATTAAAAAAAAAATTAAGAAAAAAATTTTTTTCAATGGAAGAAAAAATTTAATTACAAGGTGCATCAATAATTTACTAGAGAATTCTGTTAAATATGCAGAAAAAATATTATTAAATTTAGAAACAAAAAACTCAACAGTTATTTTGTCAATTGATGATGATGGTCCTGGTGTAGATAAATCAGAATTTAATAACATTACTAAACCATTCTATAAAATAGACAAAAGTAGGTCTGAATCTAAATCAAGTGTAGGTTTAGGTTTATCAATATCATCTGATATTATAAAGTCCCATGGAGGAGATATTAAGTTTAATAAATCAAAATTGGGTGGGTTGAAAGTGACTATTTCTTTGCCTTACTAGTCTTTTTTCTTTTTTTCTTCTCTTCTAATTTTTTTTCTAGAATACTAATTCTCTTATTCAAAACATCTACTTCTTCTTTACTTGCTAGTTTCATTTTAAATACAATTTCATCTCTCTTTGATTTTAATATTGAGATTACTTCATCAGATACATCTTTATAATTAATCAGACCTTGTTCAATTAGTTTTGCAAATTTATCGAATACGAATCTTGATTTTGACATAATAATTATTTACTAGAGTTCTATTTAATAGCTTATAATAAATTTTACAAATGTTTACTAATAATTTTGACCCAGTGGCTTTTGAAATATTCTCTTTAAGTGTCAGGTGGTATTCGTTAGCATATATTTTTGGGATTATTTTCGGTTGGTTATATTGTAAAAAGATACTTATTAAGGACAATTTAATTTCAAAATTATTTGAAGATTATATCTCATATTTGATAATAGGAATTATTATTGGGGGAAGGCTAGGATATGTAATTTTTTACAATTTTAAATACTTTTTAAATAATCCAATTGAAATTTTAATGATATGGAACGGTGGCATGTCATTTCATGGTGGTTTAATGGGTATAGTTATTACTACTTATTTATTTTCAAAAAAAAGTAAGAAAGATATTTATATTTTTTTAGATTTAGTATCTATCACAGCACCAATAGGAATTTTCTTTGGTAGGATTTCAAACTTTATAAATGGAGAATTAGTTGGAAAAGTTACAAATTCTAATTGGGGAGTTTTTTTTCCAAACTACGACATTAAACTAAGACACCCTTCTCAATTATATGAAGCATTTTTAGAAGGTATAATTTTATTTATTCTAATGAATTTAATTTTTTTTAATAAAAATTATAAAATTGGGACCTGCTCTTTCGTATTCTTAATACTTTATGGATGCTTTAGAATTATATCTGAAATTTTTAGAGAGCCAGATATACAAATTGGATATTTATTTGGACATGTAAGTATGGGAATGCTTTTAAGTGCCATAATGATTTTAATTGGGTTTTTAATTTATTTTAAAAGAAATGATGAAGCCAAATCTCAAAAAATTTAAAATTACATCAAGAAAACCTTTACCTGTTGATGATTTTATTGAAAAAATTCTATACGAACCCGAGATAGGTTATTATTCTAGCAAAGATCCATTTGGTAAAAATGGAGATTTTATAACATCCCCTACTATTTCTAATCTATTTTCAGAAATTATAGGCATATGGTTGATTTCTGCCTGGGAAAAAATGGGTAAACCTAAAATATTTAATTTTGTAGAACTTGGACCAGGAAATGGAAGTTTAACTAAAGTTATAATTAGTACCTTAAAAAAGTTTCCAGAATTAAATAAAGCTATAAAAATTTACTTATATGAGAAAAGTTTATTTTTAAAAAAATTACAAAACCAAAACATAGATAATAAACGAATTAAATGGATCAAAAACTTTAACTCAATAAAAAAGGGACCAGTTATTTTTTTTGGTAACGAGTTTTTTGATGCAATACCAATTAAACAGTTTTCGAATATAAATAATGAGTTTTTTGAAAAATGTTATTCAATTAAAGACAATATTGATATTATTGAAAAGTTTATAAGAAGTAATAAAAAAGATGTTGCTCAAATAATGACTTTTGAGACATTAAAAAAACTTAAATTTATTGAATTTCCTAAAAAGGGATTAATAGAGTTAAATCCAATAATAAAGAAAATCAATAAACTTTCAGGTGGTATTTTACTTATAGATTACGGTTATTTGAATAGCAATAACTCAAATACCATTCAGGCAGTGATGGATAATAAAAAAATTTCAACTGAGACAATGTTAAAAAATCTTGGTAAAGCAGATATAACTTCACTAGTAAATTTTAATTTATTAAAAGAGTATTTCCTTAAAAATAATCTTAAAGTAAAAAAAGTAGTCACTCAAAGGTTTTTTCTAGAAAGAATGGGTATAATTGAAAGAGCAAATATTTTAGAGAAAAAAATGACTAATGAGGAGCAGAAATATATGAAAGAAACTTTGTCTCGACTACTTGAGGAAAAACAAATGGGTAGCCTCTTTAAGGTAATTTTTGGATACAAAAATAAAAATAATAATTTTTTTGGCTT
>QBYG01000015.1 GCA_003282945.1 Pelagibacteraceae bacterium AG-325-E23 | reverse complement strand
GTAAAGTCACTTTCTAAATCTTTGGTAGTATTAAATCTAATAATATGCTCATCTGATAATTTAATCTGTGTATTATTTTTAATAATTTCACTGTCTTCAAAATCATTATGCTCAGTAATATAATCAAAAGATGTAACAAATTTATTTAATCCAAATATGGCATTTATCGAGTCATAATTAGAATACTCAAGATCTCTGTCATAAGAAAAGTTATAATTTATATTTATATAGTCACTAGGTTTGTAAAATAAATTCCCAACAATATCTGATCGTGTTTGGTCTAACTTAGTTTTTGAGGGAAGATATTCATTGCGTTTATCTTTTAATACGTTTCCAAAGTTTAATCCAAAAATTTTCTCATTATTCAAATTTTGTTTTTCGAATTCCATGCCCAAAGTAATTGAATTACCTTTTTCAACCATATCAGATCTACCAATTCTATTTGGTGAAAATAAATTATCAAATTCCAGGCGTGTGTCGTTGCCTGATATATCTTTGCCATTTGTTGGACTAATCCTTAATTGCAAAACTGGTTTAAGAAAATTATTTGAATTTTTTAATTCCTTTTTAAGTGGTAGTTCTGATTTAAATAAAAAAGTACTAAATATTTCGTGATCATTATTTTCCTCATAAATACTAGAATTTTCTGAGTAAGTATTAAAGTTTTTAAGCAATAAACTATAGTCAGATATTATACCCTTCGTAGAAATGAAATCGTATGAGCTAAAATTAAAATCATTATTTACAAGAGCTTCATATTTGTTGGTCTCATATACTTTCTGAAACCCAGACGATAAAAACTGAAAATTACCATTATAACTTTCATCTAAATCTATTTTTTTTGAAAAATTAAAATCTGGAAAAATATATTGATACTTATCATTGTCCTCTTTAGATAAATCTTCATAAAGTTTAATAGAGCCATCAAGATTGGTATTTTCATCAATATTTTTCTCTACTTTTAAATATGATGATAAACTGCTGTCGTTGTCAATTAGAGGTGTATATTCTTTGATGTTATGAATTTTGAGGTAATTATCATTTGTTACATTTTGAACTTGTATTTCATAGCTGGTATCATCACTCAAAATTCCACTTAACTCAGCAAAAATGTGAGTATTTGTATTTTCTTTTCTATTAAAACTAAAATCTGCTACTAAATTGGATTTTTGAAAAGCCTCTCTATATTCTGATTGGAGTATGTAGTCGTTATCTAAATAAAACCTAGGTTTAAAAGTCAAGTCTCTAGAATCTGATATAGAATAAAAATATGGAATAGTTATAGATGAACCCAAATTACTAGAACCTTTATAATAAGGAGTTAAAAAACCAGATTTCCTTTTTACCGTAGGATCTGGGTGATTAAAATAAGGCATATAAAATATTTTTTGTCCAAACACCTTTAACCAGGATTTTTCATATTCAAATAATTTTTTTAATTTGTTATGAGTAAATTTTTCACTTTGAAGTTCCCATCCTCTACAATTTTTTTTATCAATATTACAAGTACTAAAAACAGTTTTAAAAATTTTTGTATTTTCATTATTAGATATAATACTACTACCTTTAAGTGTAGGATTATTTTTTTCATTTCCAAAAAAAGAGTCTTCAAAATCTACCTTAATCTCTTTACCAACTATTTCATTTAATTTAAGGTTAATTTTAGTATTTTCAAAAAAATACTTATTATGATTTTGATCTTTAATTAAAATTTTTTTTGAAAATACAATTTGATCAAACGTATCAAAAATTAAACCTTGGCTAAATATGAATTTATTTTTAATTTTATCCTCTACCTCAGTATAATCTTTACTAGATATTTTTTTTAATTTTCTATCAAACAAAACATTGGATGATTTAATTTCATAGTTATTCTCTACTTCTAGATATGTTTTACTTTGTGAGAAAACTTTATTTTCTATTTCATCGTAAACCATTTTCTGGCTTTCAATTATTATGTCATTCTCTAAATCAACGTATCTCACATTATCAAAAATTATTAGCTCCAAATTTTTTCTATCATAAACAAATTTATCTCCCTCTATTTTCAAATTTTTTAATGGAATTTTTGCTATTCCATTTGTTGCAAAAATCATATCACCATCATCCTCAATTTTGATATTTTTTGTGTCAAATATTATTGATTCAGCTTTTAAATTTGAATTAACAAATATAAAAAAAAATATTAAAATTTTTAAAATTTTAGTTTTCATTAAGTTTCGTTAACCCTAAAGCACATATTAAAAATATAAGTATCTGAGGTAGCCAAATTGATATCTCAACTGGTAATGTCTCATTTTTTCCAAATAAAATAGAGAAATAATTGATATAATAAAATATTACAGATATTATTACACCAATTACAACTAAAAAAAATTTCGATTTTATAAAAGTTAATTTAAACATTAATATAGCACCTATAATTGTAGTAAGTGTAAGATAAATTGGTAAACTATAAATTTTATTAAGATGCAAACTAACTTCAGTTGCGGAATAACCAATTGATTTATAGTTTTCTTTTAATTTCATTAATTGCAAAATATTTAACGAGTTTAGATTTGAATATAAATTTGATATGATTTTTTCATTAAATGATGATGAGTATTTATAACTTTCCAGTATTTCAGTTTTTCTATCTTTAGAATATATTTTAACATTCGTTAAAACCCATATTTTTTTTTTTATATCTGCGTTATCTGATACAATAGTATTTATTAATTTATAGTCATTATCTAACTCTGTAATTTCTAAATTTTCCAAACTGTTTATTTTGTAATTTTTAGCATTAATAATAAATATCTTTCTATTATCTTTGCTCTTTTCTTTAATCCAAAGTCCATCTTCATTTACAATAGCTAAGTGATCATTTGAATTAGAATACTTGTATTTAATATTAAGATATAAACTTTTTAAATTTGCTGAAAATGAATAATAAAGAACTATTAATATAATACCCAAAATCATTGAGACAATTGAAATTATTAGTGTTATTTTTATATTGTCGATACCATTACTTCTTAATAATTCAATTTCATCTCTTTCGTAAAGATTTATAAAAAAAAACATAACGCCAAGTAAAAAAATAAATGGCAATATTTCAAATACTATAGAAGGAATATTAAGTATTGTTAAAAAAATAGGTATGTATGTTTCACTATTTTTATTTTCGAAATATTTTATTTCCTCAAAAATATTAAGAAAAAAACTTAAAAACACAAAAACTGTAATAATAATTATTATATTTTTTAAAAATAATTTAGTTAGATAACTTTCATGTTGCTTCATAATCATAAGAAATTTAATTTTAATTTAGTAATTAATAGTAAAATGAAATAATAAATTAATATTAATATAACTGGCAGTAAGAGTATTATATAAATAGAAGTCACTGAACTTAAAAGAAATTTTAAGCTTATCTGTGATAAAATAATTATAAAACTACCAATTAAAAATATATTTAGTTTGTGAAATTTAAAAAAATATTTTGATTTAGGCTCAATAATTAAACTCGCAGCAATTAGAGAAATTATTAATGTGTAAAAAGGCAAAATAAGTCTTTTATATATTTCTTCACTTATAGATTTTAAATCTCTATCATTGCAAGTTAGTTTGGTTGAATTTTTAAAAGACCCATGATTTTTTATATTTAAAGTAAAAAGAAATTCCTTAAAGCAATTAAATATAACTGATGAATCTATTTCTTGCATTTTTGGATGTGTAATAGATTTAGTTGAAAAATTAGATAAATCGTAGTCTGTCTCAGAGAAATTTAGAGCAAAAGAGTTTGCTTGATTAAGGTTTGTTATACCTCCATTATAGAGTCTTAAATAAAACTGGTTATCTTTCTTAATAATTTTACCTGATTCGGCAACAATAATTTTTGAATTATTCTTATCTATTTTCTCATTAATATAGATTTTATTTAAGACGCCATCTTTTTTGAATTCCTCAACAAATATAGTAAGATTTTTTACAACATTAATAAATTTTTTTTCAGATATTAATTTTGGCAAAAAGTCAATATTAGACTCTTTTAGATACACTCTTGCAAGATTTTGAGATTTTGGAACAATTAATAAATTGAGAACTAATTGTAAAATCAAAAATAAAATTGACAGTTTTAAGATAAAATTTATGAAATTGATTTTTTTAATTCCATTATTCCAAAATACAATTAGTTCATTGGAATTAGTGTATTTATTTATGACATAAAAAACAGATATAAAAAAAACAAAGATTATTGTTTTACTAAAAATCTTTGGAAAATTTAGTGAAACATAGTAAAAATAAATCTTCAAACTATGTCCATCATCAGATACTAGATCTAGAAAGTTTACTGCTTGTATAATCCAAACAATAAAAGTAATACTAAATGACGCAATTAAAAAGAAATTTAGTATATCTAAAGAAAATTTACGAAATATTAATTTATTCATTGAAATTATTGTTTTAATAAATATACAACATTATCTAATAAAAATTTCAAAAAAAATGAAGTTAAATTTAAATTTAGTAAATAAAGTCCCAAAAATAGCAAAGGATAATGAGATTGTTCTACTATCCCAGAAAGTTACAAAAAATAAAGAGATTAATAAATTAACAAAATCAGTATTTTCTAATAAACTTTTTTCTGAAAAGAATTTCCTCACAAAAGATTATAATGACAAAAGTTATATTTTTGTAAATTGTACTGAATTAAAGGTTTCTTTAGATTTTGAAAAACTTGGCTCGAAATTATATGTTTTCCTAAAGGAAAATAAGAAAGAGAATTCATTTATTAATTTAAAAAACAACTCTATTACTAATGTTCAACTAGAAAAGTTTCTTCATGGAGCACAGCTTAAATCTTATAATTTTAATCTTTATAAAACAGATAAAAAAAAAAATGTTAGTGTGAATTTAAGTATTGTTGGTAGTAGCGTTAAACAAAAAAGTTTATTAAGAAATAAATTAAATGCTCTTTTGGAAGGAGTTTTTCTCACTAGAGATTTAGTTTCTGAACCTGGTAATATTTTACATCCAGATGAATACGCAAAGAGAATAACTAAATTAAGAAAGTTTGGATTAAAAGTCAAAGTTTATGATCAAAAAAAATTAAAAAAATTAGGTTTTAATGCATTACTCGGCGTAGGACAGGGAAGCATCAGAGGTTCTTATATGGTGACTTTAGAGTGGAATGGAAATAAAAAAAATTCAAAACCTTTAGCCTTCGTTGGAAAAGGTGTTTGTTTTGATACTGGAGGAATTTCACTCAAGCCTGCAAAATTTATGGAAGATATGACATATGATATGGCAGGTTCAGCAACTGTAGTTGGTCTCATGAAAACTCTAGCTTTAAGGAAAGCTAAAATCAATGCAGTTGGAGTTGTAGGACTAGTTGAAAATATGCCTGGAGCAAATGCACAAAGACCTGGAGATATTGTAAAATCTTACAGTGGACAAACGATTGAGGTATTAAATACTGATGCTGAGGGAAGACTAGTTTTAGCAGATGCACTTACTTATACCGAGGAGAAATTTAAACCAAGCTTAATTATTGATTTAGCGACATTAACTGGAGCAATAATAGTTGCACTTGGATCTGAATATGCTGGACTATGGTCAAATAATAAAAAATTATCGAAACAACTTTTTGAAGCTGGAGAAGAGGTAGAGGAAAAAGTGTGGGAAATGCCTCTACATGAAAATTATAATAAATTAATGAATTCAAATAATGCCGATATGCAAAATATTAATTATGTTGGAGGAGCTGGCTCAACAACTGCAGCTCAATTTTTACAAAGATTTATAATTCACAAAACACCTTGGGCGCATTTAGATATTGCTGGAATGGCTTTTTCTAAATATGCTGGAGCATTAAATTCTGGTGGCGCAACCGGATATGGTGTTAGATTATTAAATAAATTTATAGAGGAAAATTATGAGTAATATTGAAAAAACATTATCTATAATTAAACCAGATGCTGTTGAAAGAAATTTGCAAGATCAGATTAAAAACGAGTTTAAAAACCATGGTTTCCAAATTTTAGAGGAAAAAAAAATTCATATTTCTAAAGAAGAAGCTGAAAAGTTTTATAAAGTTCATGAGTCTAAACCATTTTATGATGATTTATGTGCTTACTTATCTTCTGGACCAATTGTTGTAATGAATCTTCAAAAAGACAATGCTGTTATAGAAAATAGAAAATTGATGGGAGCAACCAATCCTAAAGATGCGGAAGAGGGAACGCTTCGAAAAAAATATGGTATTTCAATTGATAAAAATTCTGTTCATGGATCAGATAGCATTGAAAATGCCAAGATAGAGTTAGATTTTTTTTTTAAAGATTAGTTAAAAACTTATCAATAGCTTTTGGATAAATTTCATGCTCAATTTTGAGAACTTTTTTTTCTAAACTTTTAATATTATCTGATTTTAGGATTTTCACCTTCTTTTGTAAAATAACTTCACCTGAATCTAATTTTTCTGTTACTTTGTGAATTGATGCTCCTGCAAATTTATCTTTATTTTTAATTGCTCTTTCATGTGTATTTAATCCTTTATACTTTGGCAAAAGTGATGGATGAATATTTAATATTGGCTTAGAAAATTTTTTTATAAAATTACCTGACAAGATTTTCATAAACCCAGCTAAACAAAGAATATCTATATTGAATTTTTTTAGTAAATTTATTGAGTTATTTTCAAAATTTGATTTATTTTTAATTCCATAAATCTTTATTTTAGATCTGGATGCATATATTAATCCTTTAGCATCTGGATTGTTTGAAATCACTAGGGTAATTTTAATTAAAGAATTCTTTTTTTTTGAGTATTTTATTAAAGATTTTAAGTTACTACCTCTTCCACTAATAAAGACAGCAGTATTTTTTTTACCAGGATATTTTTCCACTTAATTTTACTTTTTTTGAATTTTTAGCTATTTTTCCAATAATGTAGGGTTTAAAATTTTTACTAAAATATCTAGTTACCAAATTTAAATTTCTAGGATTTGTCACTAAACAAAAACCTACACCACAATTAAAGGTCTTTAACATTTCTTTCTCACTCACACCCATTTTATATAACCATGTAAAAATTTTTAGTGTTTTGACTCTATTTAAATCTATTTCAGCACATAAATTTTTTGGTATTATTCTTTGAATATTATCCACTAAACCTCCACCAGTTATATTTGCACATCCATTTATTAAATTTTTTTCATTAATAAGAGATAATTCTTTTACATAAATTTTAGTTGGTCTAATTAATTCATCTTTGAGAAATTTGCTTGTTTTTAAATTTATTTTTTTTTTTCTTAAGAGATATCTCACTAAGGAATAACCGTTAGAGTGAAGTCCATTAGAAGGTACGGCTAAAATAAGATCATTATTTCTAATTTTTTTATTAAGTATTTTTTTCTTTTCAACAAGACCTACAGCAAAACCTGCTATATCAAATTTCCCTTTAGTATAAGTTCCTGGCATTTCAGCAGTTTCGCCACCAACTAATTTGCAACCTGCAATATCACATCCCTTAACAATTCCTTTAACTAAATGTTTTAATTTACTCAAATTAATTTTGCTAATCGAAATGTAGTCTAAGAACAAATAAGGCTTCGCTCCTTGAACGACCAAATCATTTACACACATTGCAACAAGGTCTATTCCAATTGTATCAAATTTATTTAGATCATTCGCAATCTCAATTTTTGTTCCAACTCCATCAGTGCTAGTAACAATGTGAGGGTCTTTAAGTTGTTTAGGTATTGGAGAGATTGCTCCAAAGCCTCCTATATTCTTAAAATCACCACTTTTGCTTGATTTTCTTGCTAGTGAACTTATGAACTTAACAAAACTATCTGCTTTTGCAATATTAACTCCGCTCTTACTGTATGTTAATTTATTTGATGCCATATAACAAAGTTATGTATTTTTTTAAAAAAAATATATCAAATTATTTATATATATTTTTCATATTTTTAACCTTTAATTTTATAGAGTTTTCCACAAAGGAGGTACTTGCTAAGACTTTAGTTGTTTCAAAAATTGAAGTTGAGGAAAAATATAATCTTAGTTTTAATAAACTAAAAGTTATAGATAGAGGCTTTAAAAAAGCATTTCAAGATATCTCTCAAATGATACTTGAGAGAAAAGATCTTGATAAAATTAGAAATACACCAATAGATGATATAAAAAAATTAATCGAAAACTTTTCAATATTGGATGAAAAATTCATAAACCAAAAATATAAAAGTATTATGGAGGTAGAATTTAATAGAAAAAAATTAATTAAATTCTTAGACTCTAAAAATATAACTCTTTCATTACCAAAAAAAATTAAAGTTTTTTTTATACCAGTTATGATTGATTTAGAAACAAATAATTTTAACTATTTAAATGAAAATATTTTTGCAGAAAATTGGGAAAGTATTGAAAAAAATTATTTTCAAATTTCTTATATCATACCTAATGAGGATGTAGAGGATTATTTAAGTATAAAAAATAACTTAAAAGATATTGAAAATTACAATTTCAAAAAAATATTGAACAAATATTATTCTGAAAATTTTATAATAATGATAATTTTCAAAAGCGAAAATAACATTAAACTTTATTCAAAAATTAATTTTGATGATAAGTTTGAAATATTAAGTAAAAATTTTAAAGATAAAAATATAGATAACCAAACAGACTTAAATTTAATGATACTTAATATCAAAAACGAATATGAAGATAAATGGAAATCTATTAATAAAATGAGTTCATCTATATCTGTTCCAATCCGATTGTCATTAGAGTCAAATAATACAGAAAAATCATTAAAATTAGAAAATGCTTTGGGCAATTTAGATTTTGTAAATAGCTATAATATTGAAAAGTTTGATAGTAAAATGATTATATATAAAGTTTATTATAGTAGTAGTCCAAAAAGATTTTTAAAAGATATTTTAGCTTATGATATTAGTATTGACACATCCTCAAGCAACTGGAAAATAAAATGAGTGAATTAAATCAATTACTTCTAGACTTTGATTATAAAACTAATTTTAATGAACATGATTTTTATTTATCGAAAAGTAATTCTAACGCATTTAATTTGATAAATAGATGGCCTGACTGGGATAAAAAAATATTAAATATATCAGGTGAAAAATTCTCTGGAAAAAGTCACCTAGCAAATATCTTTAAATTAAAATCTAAAGCATTTCTAACTAAGGGAAATGAGATTGATAATTCAATTTTTAAAAGTATTAAATTACATGAAAGTATAATTATTGATGATTTTGAAGAGTGTAACGAGGAAGAAATACTTTATTCAATTTTTAATCTAATAGATCAAGATAGCAAGTATTTATTGATAAATTCGTTAAAACCAATAAATGAAATTAAATACAGACTGCCTGATTTAACCTCAAGATCAAAAAATTGTCTTTACGCTGTAATTGAAAATCCAGATGATGAATTACTTTTTGCTATAATTTTAAAGAATTTTTCTGATCGCCAGATAAAAATTGAAAAAAAAATAATAAATTTCATAATTAGTAGAATTGACAGATCTTATAGAAAAATTGATGAATTTATATATAAGATTGACGAATTAAGTTTAAAAAAAAAAAAACCAATTAATTTAAAAACCATAAAACAGATTTTGTAAATTGAATAAATATAGAACTCATACTTGCGGGGAATTAACCAAATTAGATAAAGAAAAGGAAATTTCTTTATCTGGCTGGATTAACAAAAAAAGAGATCATGGAAATCTTTTATTTATAGACTTAAGAGATAATTTTGGAATTACTCAGTGCGTTATAGACAAAAGTAATGAAATTTTTAAGAAAATTGAAAAACTTTCTTTGGAAACAGTAATTAAAATTACGGGAATGGTTATTGAGAGATCAAATGAAACAATTAATAAAAATATTGCTACTGGCGAAATAGAAGTCAAAATTAATAATATTGATATTCTTGGAGAAACTAAAGAATTACCAATGCCAGTTTTTTTAGATCAAGAATATGCTGAGGAAATAAGACTTAAGTATAGATTTTTAGATCTAAGAAGAAAAAAAATACATCAAAATATTATCCTAAGATCAAAAGTAATCTCATTTATTAGAAATGAGATGCAAAAACTTGGTTTTTTAGAATTTCAAACTCCTATTTTGACTTCATCTAGCCCAGAAGGAGCAAGAGATTTTCTTGTACCTAGTAGATTAAATCCTGGAAAATTTTATGCTTTACCACAAGCTCCTCAACAATTTAAGCAACTAATAATGGTTTCTGGGTTCGACAAATATTTTCAAATAGCGCCTTGTTTCAGAGACGAGGACGCCAGAGCAGATAGAAGTCCTGGTGAATTTTATCAACTAGATGTTGAAATGTCTTTTGTTGAACAAGAGGATGTCTTTGGAGTAATTGAAACTTTATTTCTAAAATTATTTAAAACATTCAGTAATAAAAAAATTCTTCATGAAAAGTTTCCAAGAATTACCTATGAGGATGCAATGCTTAAATACGGGTCAGATAAACCAGATTTAAGAAATCCTTTAGAAATTTCAGATTTAACAATTATTTTTGAAAGAGAAGATGTGAAATTTGATATTTTTAAAAAATTAGTGAAAAGTGGCTCACTAGTTAGAGCGTTAGTTACCAAAAATACAAAAAATAAACCTAGAAGTTTCTTTGATAGTATTGATAGATGGGCAAAAGAGCAAGGTTCCTCTGGTCTAGCTTATTTTACATTAGAAAAAGATGATAAAATTAATGCAAAAGGACCAATTGGAAAATTTTTTTCAGAGAATGCATTATTAGAAATCATGAAACTAACAAATGCGAATATAGGTGATACGGTATTTCTTTCTTGTGGAAAGAAAAATGATGTAGAGAAAATATTAAGTGTTGCAAGAAATAAAATAGCTGAAGATTTAAATTTAATTGATAATGAAATATTCTCATTTTGTTGGATTATTGACTATCCAATGTATGAGATTGATGAAACTTCTAAAAAAATAAAATTTAGTCATAATCCATTCTCAATGCCGCAAGGTGAAATAAATAAATTAGACTTAACTAATCCTTTAAATATTAAAGCCTATCAATATGATATTGTTTGTAATGGAATTGAATTATCATCTGGTGCTATAAGAAACCATGTCCCTGAATTAATGTATAAATTATTTGAAATTGCCGGGTATTCAAAAAATGATGTTAATAGTAAATTTAGTGGAATGATAAATGCTTTGAGTTATGGGGCTCCGCCTCATGGAGGCATAGCCCCAGGAATTGATAGGATAGTTATGCTTTTAGCAAATGAAAAAAATATTAGAGAGATTACTATGTTTCCAATGAATCAAAATGCACAAGATTTAATGATGAATGCACCATCTGAAATTTCTGAGGATCAATTAAAAGAGCTGAATCTATCCTTAAAAAAGAAAAATTAATTATTTTTTTCCTTTAAGATTAATTTTTATATCTGACAGATCTACTAACTTCTTTTTATAATTGCTTCTTACAAATCCTTTGCTTGTGATATCTTTTACTAATTTCAAGAATTGAGTTTTATCTTCACTGTTTTCATCAGTGCCATTTTCATCCAAAGTATCAGATCCTCCAATAGAAGGTGTATGAGCTAGATCTTCTCTATTTAGATATGATATTGCTAATTCTCTAAATATATAATCTAATATTGACGTTGCACTTAAAATTCTGTCATTTCCAAATACCTTTCCTGAAGGTTCAAATTTGGTATCTACAAAGGCATTAACAAATTCGTCTAAAGGAACTCCATACTGCAATCCAAGTGAAACAGCTATAGCAAAGTTATTCATTGTTGCCTTTACCAGCTCTCCTTCTTTACTTGTATCGATAAATATTTCACCTATTTTCCCATCTTCATATTCACCTGTGTGTAGATATACTTTATGATCACCAATTGATGCTTTTTGGATATATCCTTTTCTTCTATCTGGCATACTAAATCGTCTGCCATTATTATCTTTAATATTATTAGTTAATATTTCTTGATTAACTTTAAGACTATTTTTTTGTTCTGGTTGAGGTAGCTCATTTTCTACGACATTTATCTTGTTTTTTTCAATTTTTTCTAAATTTTTAGTTTTTCTGTTATCTAGTTTTACATCTAATATTTCAAATTTACCGTCATCTCTTTTCTCTATATTTTGTATATTTTTTTCATCAATATCATCGAGATAATGACTTACTTTGAAACTACAAGTATAGAAGGTCTCTACTAAATATTTTGCCATTTAATTTCCTTATTTATTTATAAAATTGAATCTTAAAGATATAATGTATATAGAAATTTAAAATTTTAGTCTAATTTAATTTTTACAATTTTAAATTGAAAAAAAAAATAAACTTTTATGTTGACAGTATTTAAACAAATTTTTACCTGGTGGAATCAACAGACGTTTGGAACAAGATTACAAATATTTTTTTCAGGAAAATTAGTTGGGGAAGATAAAAATGGAAATAAATATTATGAGAGTAAATTGGGAAGAAGGTGGGTAATCTATAATGGTGAAGTAGAAGCATCAAAAATACCTAATGAATGGTATTCTTGGATGCATTATATGAATAATAAAATAGAAAATGATCACAATTTAAAAAAATATGATTGGCAAAAAGAACATTTGCCTAACCAAACAGGATCAAAAAATTCTTACCATCCAAAAAAATATAACAATGCTGTTAAAAAAAAATATAAAAGTTGGAAAAGTTAATTTATTGTTAGTAACAGTTTTTAGTATACTTACAATAAATAATTTATTTGCTGAAACCCTTAAAAAAAGTGAAACAACTGCAGAGTTAAGTGTTCTAGATAAAGTAAGTTCAAAAAATACAAATATTAAAATTCAAGTTGGAGAAGAATTTTCTTTTCAAAATCTAAGTATTAAAGTTCTAAAATGTTATAATTCAGAATTTGATGATGACCCAGAGGTGATAGCATATATGCAAGTAAAAGATAAAACAATGAACAATAATGATAAAGTTTTTATTTTTAATGATTGGACATTTGCCTCGAGTCCATCGATTAGGCCATTTGACCATCCAGTCTATGATGTTTGGTTAAAAAAATGTTATAGTTAAATAACCTTTTCTTTGTCTAACCAACTTACATTAAAATCTGATGTTATAAATTTTTTATTATTAAGCAATACTTTATGAAGTTCAATTGTAGTTGTTATTCCATCAATTACAAACTCGTCAAGAGATCTTAACATTCTTTGAATTGCTTCTTCTCTATTTCTTCCGTGAGTTATCACTTTACAAACCATACTGTCATAATAAGGTGTAATTTTATATCCTTGGTATATAGATCCATCAACTCTTGTTCTAAAGCCAGATGGTTGGTGACACATACCTATTTTACCAGGCGAAGGTTGAAAATTATTGCTTGGATCCTCAGCGTTAATTCGGCATTCTATAGCATGACCTCTTGGGTTTATATCACTTTGTTTCAAAGCTGTATCTCCTGAGAAAGCTATCCATATTTGCTCTTTTATAATGTCAATTCCTGTTACCATCTCTGTTACTGGGTGTTCAACTTGCACCCTGGTATTCATCTCTAAAAAATAGAATTTTCCATCTTCGTATATAAATTCTACTGTTCCAGCTCCTTCATATCCAATTTTACTAACCATACTAACAGTTTTCTCAAATAAGTCTTTTCTAATTGTGTCATCTAAAACTGGACTAGGAGTCTCCTCTATAAGTTTTTGATGTCTTCGTTGAACAGAGCAATCCCTTTCATGTAAATGGACTGTTCTATTCTTACCGGATAACACTTGCACTTCTATATGTCGTGGATTTTGAAAAAATTTTTCAATATAAACTTCATCGTTTCCAAAAAATTTTTTTGCTTCTTGCTTAGCTGTTAAAAATAGTTTTTCAAAATCTTCTAACTTGTTAACAATTTTCATTCCTTTTCCTCCACCTCCACCAGATGCCTTTATAAGAACAGGAAAACCTATTTTATCACATATTTTTTTTGCTTCATTTATATCTTTAATGCCACCTTCTGAACCTTCTATTACTGGAAGACCATATTCTTTAGCAACTTTTTTGGCTTCAATTTTATCTCCCATCATTTTTATTAAATTAGATGAAGGTCCAATAAATTTTATATCATTTTCCTCTAATATTTTTGCAAACTCAAAATTTTCAGACAGAAAACCATAACCAGGATGGACAGCTTCAGCTCCTGTTAATTCAATAGCAGACATAATTGCAGGAATATTCAAATAACTAAATGTAGGTTGATGAGGACCCACACAAATACTTTCATCAGCTAATCTTACGTGCATGCTATCTCTATCTACATCCGAGTGGATAGCTACAGTTGAAATACCCCATTCTTTACAAGCTCTTATAATACGTACTGCTATTTCCCCTCTATTAGCTATAAGTATTTTTTTAAACATTAATTTAGTCTAGGGTCGCAATAGTCTGACCAAATTCTACAGGCTGGCCATCTTCAACACAAATTTCTTTTACAACTCCATCAAGTGGGCTTGGAACATGGTTCATAGTTTTCATTGCTTCAACAATCATAACCGTATCACCTTTTTTAATTTTTTGACCTCTCTCTATAAATTTTTTCCCTCCTGGTTCTGGAGCCAGGTAAGCAGTACCTATGATAGGTGAAGTAATTTTTTTTGAGTTATAAATCGAAACTTCTTCTTTTATAGTTTTTTGTTCAATACTAGGAGCTACAGATGAAATATTTTTTGATGTTCTAGACTTAGAAACTTTAACCTTAACATCTTTTTCAGTATACTCTATTTCTGTAAGATCGAATTCCTCTAAATAATCATTTAATTCTTTAATAATATTTTTATTAATTTTCATTTTTTAAGATTTCATGCATAGAGTTAATAGCTAAAATATAGCCATTTATTCCTAGTCCACAAATTATACCAGTAACAACTGCACTTATAAGAGACTTATGCCTAAAATCCTCTCTTTTGTAAATATTTGATATGTGAACCTCAATAATAGGTTTTTTAAAAATACTTAAAGCATCTCTAATAGCAACCGAAGTGTGGCTGTATCCTGCAGCATTTATTATCATACCATGATGTGTTTTCCGAGCATCTTGAATAATATTTACAATATCTCCCTCAACATTTGATTGCCTAATTTCTATATTCATATCAAAGTCTTTCCCTCTTTTTTGACAAATTTCCTCAAGATATTTATAGTCGTTGATACCATATTGAGTTTGTTCTCTTTCACCTAATAGATTAAGGTTAGGACCGTTAATTATTATTAATTTACTCATTCAAACTTTATATTATATGAATAAAAGAAATAAAATAAAAATAGTGGTCAATGGTAAGCTTTTGACTGTAAATATAAAATTTTCTTTAAAAAATCTCATTCAAAAGTTAAAAACCCCAATTAATAAAGTTGCAATAGAATTGAATGAAGAAATAGTTGATAAAAAAAAATTAAATAAAATCTTTTTAAAAAATAAAGATAAAATAGAAATTGTGCATTTTATAGGTGGTGGGTAATGAAATCAGATATTTTAAAAATTGCAAATAAGAAATTCAAATCTAGACTTATAGTAGGAACTGGAAAATACAAAAATATGAAAGAGTGCGCAAAAGCAATTAAAATTTCAGGTGCTGAAATTGTTACAGTCGCAGTGAGAAGAGTTAACATATCAGATAAGTCTAGACCATTATTGATGGATTATATTAATCCTAAAAAAATAATGTACTTACCGAATACTGCTGGGTGTTTTACATCCGAAGATGCTTTAAGAACATTAAGACTTGCAAGAGAAATTGGAGGTTGGAAAATAGTTAAACTAGAAGTGCTAGGTGACAAAAAAAATTTATTTCCAGATATGATTGAAACTTTAAAATCTACTGAAGTCTTATCTAAAGAAGGTTTTAAAGTAATGGTTTATTGTAATGATGATCCTCTTATGTGTAAGAGATTAGAAAATTCTGGAGCATCAGCTATTATGCCCCTAGCAGCACCAATTGGTTCTGGGTTAGGAATTCAAAATAAAACAAATATAAAAATTCTAAGACATCAAACAAAAGTTCCATTGATAATTGATGCTGGAATAGGACAGGCTTCAGATGCAGTTGAGGCTATGGAAATAGGCTGTGATGCTGTGCTAATTAACACCGCAATAGCTAAGGCTAAAAACCCATTTCAGATGGCAGATGCAATGAAATATGCAGTTATGTCAGGAAGGAAATCTTATCTTTCTGGAAGGATTGTTGCCAACCTTTATGGATCACGGTCAACAACAAAAAAAGGATTAATTTAATTTTTTTTTAAAAATTTTTTTTTTCTTAAATTTTTTTCTTTTAAAGTTTAATTTTTTATCTTTTGTTAATTGTAGATTTTTGTCGACTTTTTCCTCAACAACTTTCTGTAGATTTTCAATTTTTTCAACTTTCTCCAACATTTTTCCTGATTTTGATTTAAACTCAATGTTATAATCTTGCAAACCTAAACTTTCACTTAGCATAAGGT
Organism: Pelagibacteraceae bacterium AG-325-E23; assembly: GCA_003282945.1. Classification (GTDB taxonomy): domain Bacteria; phylum Pseudomonadota; class Alphaproteobacteria; order Pelagibacterales; family Pelagibacteraceae; genus Pelagibacter. The sequence goes on along the minus strand of QBYG01000015.1, from coordinate 5,928 downwards.
TAATTTTAACTTTATTTTTCTTTTTAAAATAATTTAAATCTTCAGAAAAGTACTTTTCGATGTAACCTAGTATTTTTTCATTAAGATTGACATCTACCGTTTTTGCACTTGTTTCAAATATTTTTATTTCAATTAATTTAATTACTTTTAAGGCCAGCGTTTCGTTGGTTAATTTAATTGACCATTTTATATTACTTTCTCTTAATCTTTGTCTAGACATTTCAAGTAACCCAAAGTTACTAATTCTTCCTATTTGAATCCTAGCTCTATCATTTCTGCATCTTTCTTTTAATCTTCTCTCTACTTGTTTACGATTATTAAAACTAAGCATATCTATAAAATCAATTATTATTAAACCAGATAAATCTCTAATTTTAATTTGTCTAGCAATCTCTTCTGCTGCCTCTAGATTGGTGTCCAATGCAGTGCTTTCAACATTCTTTTGTTTTATCGATTTACCAGAGTTAATATCTATTGAAACCAATGCTTCGGTTGGATTTATAACAAGATAGCCACCAGAACTTAGTTTTACTTCAGTTTTGAAGATTTCAAAAAGTTTTTTTTCTATATTTTCTTTAAAAAACAAAGGAATTTTATCTCTAAATTTTTTTACTTTTTTTAATTGCTTTGGCATCATAAGTTTCATGTAATTTTTAGCTTTTTGATAGCCATCATTACCTTCAACTATAATACTAAGTGTTTCATCATCATACATGTCTCTTATACTTCTTTTAATAATATCACTTTCTTGATGAATTAATGAAGGAGCTATAGAATTTAGTGCACTATCTTTAATTGAATTCCAAACAGTAATTAAATTTTTAAGATCACCATCTATCTCATTTTTAGTTTTATTAGATCCAGCGGTTCTAACTATAATTCCCATCTCTTTTGGAATTTCAATTTCATTTAATATTTTTCTTATTTTTTTTCTATCCCCTGGATTAAATATTTTTCTTGAAATTCCTCCTCCTTTAGCTGTGTTTGGCATCAAAACAATATATTTTCCAGCAATACTTATAAATGTACTTAGAGCTGCTCCTTTAAATCCTCTTTCATCTTTAAGAACTTGTACTAATATGACTTGTTGAGGTTTTATGACTTCTTGAATTTTATATCTCTTTGATGGAAATTTTTTTTCATTAGATTTTATTTCTTTGCCCTCATCCTCTGGTTTCTCAACTGGGTCATTTAGTTTTATTTCATCATTACCCTCTAAAATTTTATTTTCGTTATTCTCACTTTCTTTCGATAGTTCTTCTCTTACTTTTTCTTCCTCTTCTTTAATTTTTTCTAAATCGCTGTGAGGAAGTTGATAATAATCAGACTGAATATCATTAAAAGATAGAAATCCATGTCTATCTCTACCAAAATCAACAAAAGCTGCCTGAAGCGAAGGCTCTATCCTGCTCACTTTCCCTAAATAAATATTATTTTTAATTAATGTGTTGTTTACACTTTCATATTCATAGTCTTCAATATGATTATCTTTTTTGAGAACAACTCTAGTTTCATTAGGATGCGATGCATCAATGTATAAATTTTTTGACATAAATTTTGATTTTTTTTCATTGGTTTTTTTTAAATTCGGTGCCTTAACTTTAACAAATTCAGTCAATAATTTAAACTAAAATGAGTAAATTAATTAAAAACCTTCTTATTGTTTTAACTTTATTTTCTTTACTGGGTTTTATAGCAATTATTGTTGTGCTATGGTCTTATTCAAATAAGTTACCAGATTATAAGTTTTTAAAAAACTATAAACCTGCTGTATCGAGCAAAGTGTACTCTGGAAATGGTGTACTGATAAGTGATTTTTCAGCTGAAAAAAGAATATTCGTTCCTTATAATGCAATTCCTAAAACTATAATTAATTCTTTTTTATCTTCAGAGGATAAAAATTTCTTTAAACATCCAGGAGTAGATGCAAAAGGCATACTAAGAGCATTTAAAAACAATATAAGTAACTTAATAAGATCAAATCGACTAGAAGGGGCGTCCACAATTACACAACAGGTTGCCAAAAATTTTCTTTTATCTAACGAAGTTAGTTTAGACAGAAAGATAAAAGAGGCTATTTTAGCTTTTAGAATTGAAAGAGCTTTATCAAAGGAGAGAATATTAGAACTTTATTTAAATCAAATTTATCTTGGTGAAGGATCCTATGGAATTGCTTCTGCAAGTCTCAGATATTTTGATAAACCAATTGGTGATTTAAATTATTCTGAGTCTGCTTTATTAGCTGCTTTACCTAAAGCACCAAGTAAATATAATCCATATAAAAATAAAGAATTAGCAACCTACAGAAGAAATTTGGTATTAAAGAATCTTTATGAAAATTCATATATTTCTAAAAATAAATATGAAAAATTAATCAATTTAGAAATCATTTTAAAAAAAAGAAAGAGAATATTTCTTGAAGATACTAGATATTTTGTTGAAGATATAAGAAAAAAAGTTATTCAAGAATATGGTTATAATAAAGTTCATAAACAAGGTTTTAATATTAAGACTCCAATTAATTTAGAACTTCAAAATCTAGCATCAACTTCATTAAGAAAAGGATTATTAGAATATGATAGAAGAAAAGGTTGGAGAGGCCCACTAGTTAACACAAAAAGTAATGAATGGTACAAAAATTTAGACAAATTTGATTTAGAAAAATCAATTGGTTGGCAAATAGCAATTATAAAAAGAATAGATAAATTTGAGACTGTTATTCAAACATCAAATAAAGAGAACGGAATTATTAAATATGAAGATGTTAATTGGACAAGAAAAGACTTTAATCAAATTTTTAAAATTAATGATTTAATTTATGTAAAAAAAGTTTCTGAAGGAATATTCAGTTTAAGGCAATTACCAAATGTAAATGGTGGAATAGTTGTTATGGATCCCTATAGCGGTAGAGTGTTGGCCATGTCAGGAGGTTTTAGTTTTAAAAAAAGTGAATTTAACAGAGTTTCTCAAGCCAAGAGACAACCTGGATCTGCTTTTAAACCATTTATATATGCTTTAGCATTAGAAAATAATTATTCACCATCCTCTTTAATTCTTGATGCGCCCATTGTACTTAGTCAAGGAGAAGATCTAAAAATGTGGAAACCAGAAAATTACGGAAAAAAATTTTATGGTCTATCAACATTAAGAACTGGACTTGAAAAATCTAGAAATTTAATGACTGTTAGGATCTCTCAAGACCTAGGCATAGATAAGATTATTAACTTTTCAAAAAAACTTAATATTTATGATAATCCTGAAGAATTACTGTCTATATCATTAGGATCTGCAGAAACAACATTGCTTAATATAACAAGCGCATATTGTTCTTTTGTAAATGGTGGAAAATTAGTTACTCCGATAATTATAGATAGAATTCAAGATAGTCAAGGTAATACAATTTCAAACAATGAGAAAAGATTTTGTGAAAATTGTGATAAAATATCATTTGATAGTAATAATGTGCCTGTAATAAAAAGTAATTTTAAACAAATATTTTCACCGCAGACTGCATATCAAATGACCTCCATACTAGAAGGTGCTGTCAATAGAGGTACAGGAAAAACATTAAGAGATTTAAATTTACAACTTGCAGGAAAAACAGGTACAACTAATAATAACACTGATACATGGTTTATCGGATTTACATCAAACTTAGTTGTTGGGGTGTATGTGGGACATGATAGCCCAAAAAGATTAGGAAAATACGAAACTGGTTCTAAAACTGCTTTACCAATTTTCAAAGAATTCATAAAAAAAGCAGTAAATAATTATGAAGCCAGACCCTTTAAAATTGCAAAGGGTATTAAAATGATGGTTATTGATGCTGATACAGGAAAAAAAGCAGATTTTGGCTCAAAAGAAACAATTATTGAGTCATATAAAAAAGAAAAAATTGAAAATCAGGCATATAAAAGTAATGATATAAATAATTCTAATAAATTTAAAAAAAATATTTTAAAATTTTATTAATGGAACAAGATATAGAAAAATTCAAATCTGAGGTAATAAAAATAAACCATAGAATTAAGGAGTTTCTTTGAAAAGCAAAATATTGAGTTAAAGAGAAACAAGTTAAATATCCTCATAGAAGACCCAAATTTTTGGGATGATAGAAAACAAGCTGAAAAAATATTAAAAGAAAAGAAAGCTTACGATAATTTATTAAATTCTCACAAGAAATCAGAGAGAGAGATTTATGAGTTATTTGATATTTTTAATTTAGCTATTGAAGAAAATGACAAACAACTGATTAAAGAAACTCTAGATATTTTTTTTAGTTTAAAAAAAGATTTAAAAAAATTAGAAATCAAATGTTTTCTTTCAAATGAAAACGATACTTTAGATAGTTATTTAGAATTTCACGCTGGCGCAGGAGGTACAGAGAGTCAGGATTGGGCTCAGATGTTAAGAAGAATGTATATGAAATGGGCATCTGATAGAGGACATAATGTTGAACTAATAAGTGAGCATAGAGGTGATGAAGCGGGAATTAAGTCTTCAATTATCAAAATTTCTGGAGAATATATTTATGGTTTTTTAAAATCAGAGTCAGGAATACACCGTTTAGTAAGAATCTCACCATTTGACTCAGGTGCAAGAAGACATACTAGCTTTGCTAGTGTGTGGGTTTACCCAGTAATAAGTGAGAATATAGATATTGAGGTATTAGATAAGGACTTAAGAGTTGATACTTACAGATCAAGTGGAGCAGGTGGACAACATGTTAATACAACTGATAGTGCAGTAAGAATTACTCATATTCCAAGTAAAATTGTTGTTCAATGTCAAAATGAAAGATCGCAACATAAAAATAAAGAAACTTGTATGAACATGCTTAAAGCAAGACTTTATGAATACGAAATACAAAAGAGAAAAAAAGAGATTGATAATATTGAAAGCTCAAAATCAGAGATTGGTTGGGGACATCAAATAAGATCATATGTATTACATCCTTACAGAATGGTGAAAGATAACAGAACGAAATATGAAAATTCAAATCCAGATAAGGTATTAGATGGAGAAATTGACGAATTTTTAGAAAACTCTTTATATAAAATAAATGCGTAATAAAATATTAATTACAAGTATATCAACTTTAATAATCTTAGGTTTATGTATTACATATTTAAGTATTTATGGAGTTAAAACAGATAAATTTAATAATTTTATAAATAATAAAGTTAAAGATTATAATTCAAAACTAACTCTTCAAACTGAGAAAGTTTATATTAAGTTAAATCTAAATGAGAGCGCGATTAATATAAACATTAAGAACGCAAATTTAATTGCAGAATTCAATACAATTAAAATTTCAAATATAGATATAAATTTAAATTTGATAAAATTTTTAAAGAATGAAAGTTCATTAAAAAATATAAAAATAAAATCTTCAAGTAATATGATAAAGGATGTTACTTCACTCTTAAATACGATAGATTATAATCAACCTAGATACATATTTTATAGTCAGATTAAAGAAGGATTATTAAATTTTGAACTAGAGGCTAAATTGGATGGTAAAAGACAGGAGCCTATTTCTTATTTTGTTTCAGGCTCAATTAGCAATGCAAAATTTAATATACCGGGATATGAAAGTATAAATGACTTAAATTTTAATTTTCAGACCCAGGATAAAATAATTAAAATCTCAAACTTGAATTTCAATTATCAAAAGATATTATTTTTATCAAAAAGATTAGACGTAAAAAGCGAAAAATCTGGCGTATATTATGTTGAAGGAGATATAGAAAATACTAAAGCATTAATAAACCCAAATTTAATATTTAAATTTATAAATATTAAACAAGATTATTTATCTAATAAAGATATTTTGCTTCAGAGTAAAAATTTATTCTCTTTTAAATTAAATAAAAAAAAAAAAATTGAAAATATCAAAATTGATTCAGTTTTAAATTTTGATGAAAT
>QBYG01000014.1 GCA_003282945.1 Pelagibacteraceae bacterium AG-325-E23 | reverse complement strand
TTCTCTTTTAAAAAATTTAAAAAAAATTAAATTACTTCAACTTCCACGTAACCAGAGGTAAAAGTGTTGCAACAATAAATGAGCAAAACAACAAAGATTGTGAGATAAATATTGGAAAAAAATCAGCAGGTAATATTATTCCTACAAGTATTGATTTTGAGAAATCGGGACTAGGAAATAATAGAATTCCACCAATTAAACCAATTATAATTGAAACATATGCATTTTTTTCACTAAATGATTTTGAATAAAAACCATAAAATATACTTAATACTGCAGCACAACAAAATAAATCAGCTAATAAAAATAGATATAAAATACTTAATCCTTTTGATGCAACAAAAAACGAAATCAAGGATAAAAAAATTATAATTTGTTTAGATAATTTTAAATAATTACCTTTAAATTTTATAACTTTATTTCCATCAACAATAATCAAACTAGAGATAGCATTTACTAGTGTGTCTATACTGCTGACTGTAAGTGAAATTGCAAAAATAGTTATTATTATTGATAAAAAGATGGCTTGGTCTTTTAACAATAAAGAAAAGAATGCTAGGTCAGGAACTACGCTAGGATTTTGGGAGGTTGCAACTAAACCTGAAAAGCCCATCATGAATACTATTGGTATAATAATTATAAAAGAAATTATTAAGCTATTTTTTAAAATTTTATTATTTTTAGCAGCATAAACTCTTTGCCAGTTACCTTGATGAAAAAGATTAGTTGCGGCAACAGCAATAAAAAAAGTTAGTCCTGCAGTGAAGTTAGGCAAATAACCTGCACTTAACAAATAAGGTTTGTTCTGTTTTACAAACTCAAAACTAAAGTCATTAGAATTAAAAGAAATTAAACAAGAAAATGCAATTATTAAGAGCAAACCAAAAACTATAAATTGTATATTATCTGTAAATATTGAAGCTCTAAGCCCTCCATACAAAGTGTAGACAAGTGAGCTGACAATTACAATAGATGCCGTGATCCATAGATCAGTTCCTGAAATGTAATTAATTAAAATTGAAACGGCGGTTACTTCTGCTATTAAAAAAATAGTCATATAAAAAATTGATAAAAATAAAATTAATTTAAATAATTGTGAACCAAATCTTGATCTAATTACCTCAATTAAAGATTTCCCTGTTGGGTATTTATCTCTAAATTTTTTTCCTAAATAAATTAATGCAAAAAGAGGAAATGCTGTCCCTAAAGAATATCCAATAACAGCTCCTACTCCTCCCCAGGTTGCTGCTGATGCGGGACCGAATAAAATCCATGCTCCTAAGGCAGATGCAACTAAACTAGTTGTTAGTGAAAAAGTCCCTACAGATCTACTTGCAACTAAATAATTGTTTAACCCTTGATATTTTTTTGAATATACAAGGCCAACTATTACAAAAATGATACTAATAATTAAGGTTAATAAAATTGCAGATGATTGATTTAAAATGTTTATTTGATCCATTTTTCCCTTTCTGAATTACCGGACAGGTTCCTTGGGTATTTCTCAGCCATATGGCACCCCATAAATAATTTTTATATCAAATGACGAATAAGTAAAGGGAGATGTTAAGCAACTATATGAATTATACATAGCTATTATTCACTATTAGCGCTCCTAAAATATGCCTGATGCTGTACTAATCAATTTCTCTCTCTTATTATAAGTTAATTATAATACTAGGCTTCGTAGATTGAAGCCTAGAGAAAAAATTTTATTAAATTTCAGCCTAAATTGGAAGCACATGTGTCATTATAAATTATTTTCTTTAGTTATCCAAAGGTGTAATTTTGTCATCTCAATGAAAAAATTTTATATTTTTATTTTCTGTTTTTTTGCATTTGCTGCAAACTCAATGGAAAAGAAAACAACATTTGATAAAGATTTGTTTAGCAAAGCCCAATCTGAGGGCAAAATTATAGTTATCAGTTCTTGGATCGAATATTGTGGATCTTGTGCAAATCAAATGAAAGTTTTGCAAAAAGCAAAAAAAGAGGGTGAATTATTAGATATTAAATTTGATAACATCGAATATTTTGCATTTGATGTAACAAATAGAGATATAGCAAATTCGTTTGATGTGCTTTATCAAACTACTCTATTAATTTTCAAGGGTGATACGGAAGTTTATAGAAGCATTGGTGAAACTACAGAGGATTTAATTTATGAAGCTTTAAAAGCTTCTATTTAAAACCAAAATCTAAAAAATATTAAATCTTATTCGTTTCTGACAAGTGGATAAACTTTTGGACTTAGATACTTAAGGTTTGTAAAAACTATCAATATCATTGTTACTAATCCAACAGTAATTGTTACATTTAAGAATATATTAAATTCAAATAACCATTTAAGTTGAAAAATATTTTCAATAATAAATTTTGATGAAATTATAGAAAAAATTGTAGAAAAAAGAATTATAGAAAAAAATGTAATTATAAATTCAATTAAAGATGAGTAAATTATTTCTTTTTTTGAAAATCCTAAAATCTTAAAAACTAAATTTTGGAAAGTTTTTATTTTTCCTTGCACTATAATTGCACTCGATATTACAACCAATCCTATTATTACTGTAACAGTTGAAATTATAATTACCGCTATAAATACTTTATTAAGAACATCGGTAACTTTTTTTAAGTAATCAGAGATTTTTACAATAGAAACGCTGGGGAATTCGTCTAGAAAATTAATATCATCGAATTTATCAATATTATTAAACTTCACTGTCGAAAGGTACTCATGTGGAATTTTATTTGCAAATTGAGGGTTTAGTAACATTGCAAAATTAATGCTCAGATCTCTATAATCAACTAGTCTAAAATTCACTACCTCACCATCTATTTCTCTTCCGTAAATGTTGAGAGTGAATATATCTCCAATATTTACTCCAAAATCTTGCGCCACTTTTCTATCCAAAGAAATTTGTAGTTTGTCTGGGCTTGATAAATCCCACCACTTGCCTTGTGTTAAAGGATTATCTTTTGGTATCTCATCTGACCAAGATATTCTTCTATCATTCATTATAACCCAATAACTGTCATTAGTATTTTTGATATAAGAATTAGGATCTATCCCATTAATTTTTACAAGACCTGCTGAAACCATAGGAACTACCTCTAATTTTGACTTATTATCAGAATTAAATATCGTTTTTTCGAATTTTTCTCGTTGATCATTTTGAATTCCTAAGAAAAAATAATCTGGCGCAATTTCTGGAATAGATTTTGAAATTTCTCTTTTAAAATTTGAACCTACAAATGCCAGTGTTAACAAAAGTGTCATTCCAAGACCTAAAGACATTATTGTAATGGGTGTGATACTTTTTGATTGAGTTATATTTTTGACTGCTATTTTTACTGAAATCTTAGAATTTTTATATTTTTTTAACAAATAAATAATTGTTACAGAAAGATAATAAAATATTAATAAACAAATAAAAAATGATACGAAATATGCAACACTATAAAATGGTATTGAAGACCTAATTGCAAAAAGACTAATTAATATTAGCAATAATACTATGCTAATTATTACTGATTTCACTGAATAATTAAATTGTAGACTTTGAAATACATTTCTAAATAAATTTGATGCTTTAACTTGATCTATAGAGTTAACAGTTGGTATAGAAAATATTATCATTACCAACATTCCAACTAAAAAAACTATAATTAAATTTATAATAGAAAAACTTGCTTCTATATTTAAACCCAAGCCATCTGAAATATATTTATCGACTATTGGAATTAAAAAAAAACTTAACCCATATGAAAATACGGTAATTAAAACTAATAAAATAGCTAATTGGAAATAATAGATTATCTTTATATTTCCAGAAAATACACCTATTGCTTTTTGAACTGCAATTGATGAATTTTTTTGATTTATAAATGATAAAAGCGTATTCGCTATACCAATACCAGCAATTAACATAGCACTTATTGATACAAGTGATAAAAATTGTGAAAAATTATCAACAATCCGTCTAATGCCTCCTGCTGAGTTTTCGGGATATCTTAATCTAACTCTATTTTGATCTTTAAATAAGCTCTCTACTCTTTTAATGCCCTCTTTACTGTTAACAGATTTGTTAAATTTAACTTTATATTCATAATTTAAAAAACTACCGAGGGTATTTAAATCTAGCTTATCTAAGGTTTTTTTTCCTGTTAAGGCAAAATCTCCAAATACAAATGCACCGCCTATATCTGGTAAAACTTTAACTATACCAATAACTTTAAACTCTTTGTCTTGAACTTTTACAATGTCATTTATTTTTAAGTTTAAATTTTTAAAAATATTTTCATTTACTAATATTGAACTTTCTATCTGATTTAATTTTTCTAAAGCATCATTGGGTTCATAAAGTGCTGTTCCATACAATGGATAAAATTGATCAACTGATTTTACTCTTGTAAATGAAGTTTTATTGATTTTTTTATTAACAGTTGAAATCATTGTACTAAATTCAACCATTTGAGAGACAGTAGCAAATTTAGTAATTTTATCTATTTTAGTTTGATCACCTTCTCTATTGTTGTAGTCAATTTCTATATCACCCCCTAATAATAATTTTGCATTTTCATTAAGTTCATTTTCTAGACTATCTTCAATTGTCATTATAGAACTTAAAATAAAGAGACTTATAAAAAGAGTAATAATTATACTTGAGATCTTATTATAACTTCTTGTTAAATCTCTAAGAGCATATTTAAAATAAAGACCAAAATTTTGATTTTTACTCAATTTTACCATCCTTTATTTTAATAATTCTCTTAGAAAGATTTGCTAATTTATTATCGTGCGTAACCATAATTAAACTTGCATTTTCCTCTTTCACATAATCAAAAAGAATGTTTGAGATTAGCTCTGAATTTTCACTATCTAAATTTCCAGTAGGCTCATCTGCTAAAATTAATTCAGGCTTCATAACAATTGAACGTGCAATTGCTACTCTTTGCTGTTCTCCTCCAGATAATTGACTGGGTAAATTATTTAGCCTCTTTCCAAGGCCAAATTTATCTAGGATTTCTTTTGCTTTATTAATAGGATCTTTAATTTTATTAATTTCTAATGCTAAACTCACATTTTCTATAGCTGTATAATTGGGAATTAAATAAAATGATTGAAAAACAATGCCAATACTCTTTCGTCTTATCTCTGAAATCTCATCTTCTTTTAAACTCGAAATCTCAAAGTTTTTAAATTCAATTTTTCCTGAAGATGCTTTTTCCAAACCACCTATCAGCATTATTAAGCTTGTCTTTCCTGATCCACTTTCTCCTACTACGGATATTGTTTCCTTATAATCAACTTCAAAGCTTACATCTTGTAAAACATTTATAAGATTGTTATCAGTATTATAGATTAAGTTCACATCTGATAGTTTAAGAAGTTTAGTCATGTTTAAAAAATGTATTATTAAAATAATTATATTATGTCTAGTTGCATTTGGGGTAAATGCCGAGAATAAAGTTGTTTTATTTGGAGATAGTTTGATGGCTGGATATGGACTTAATAAAGAAGATCATTTGTCTACAGTGCTTCAAAAAAATTTAAATAATAATGGATTAGATGTCAGAATTATAAATGCAAGTGTCTCAGGTGATACAACTGCAGGAGGTTTAAATAGAATAAATTGGACCCTATCAGAAAAGAATATTGATATTTTGGTTTTGGGTTTAGGCGCAAATGATATATTAAGAGGCATAAAGCCAAACGAGACAAAAGAAAATTTAGAAAAAATAATTAAAATTATAATTGATAAAAATATTAAAATTATATTAGCAGGTATGATTGCCCCTGAAAGTCATGGTAAAGAATACAGCGATAAATTTAATATAATTTATCCTAAACTTTCTGATAAATATAGCTTAACTTTTTTACCTTTTCTTCTGGAAGGTGTTGCATTGAAGCCAGAGCTAAATCTAGAGGATGGAATGCATCCAAATCCTAAAGGTGTTCAAATTATTAGTAAAAATATTGAAAAAAAGATAACTAGTTTGATTAATTAATTTAAAGCCTCACCAGCGCTTAAATAATTATATCCAAAAACATCTGCAACTGCTTTGTATGTTACTTCACCCTTATAGACATTTAAGCCAGCTAAGAAATTTAGATCATTTTTTAAAGCTTTGTAATAACCATCGGTAGCTAGTCTGTTTAAAAAAGGAAGCGTAGCATTATTTAATGCGATGGTTGACGTTCTGGGAACACCGCCTGGCATATTTGCTACACAATAATGAACAATATCATCAACTATATAAGTTGGTTCAGCATGAGTTGTAGGTTTACTAGTCTCTACACATCCACCTTGATCAATTGCAACATCAACTATTACTGATCCTCTCTTCATATTCTTAATCATATTTTTAGTAACTAATTTTGGAGCTTCTGCTCCTGGAATTAAAACTCCTCCAACTAACAAATCACATTCTGAAATTAATTTTTCTAAATCAGTTTTATCACTTAGCTGGGGAATAATTTTATCACCAAAAATTTCTGATAATTGTTTTAGTCTTGCCTCTGACTTATCTACAACGTGAACTTTTGCTCTCATTCCAGTTGCAATAATTGCAGCATTTTCTCCAACAACTCCTCCACCAAGAATTACCACTTCCGCAGGCTCTCCACCTGGAGCGCCTCCTAATAAAATGCCTCTGCCTTTTTGATTTTTTTCTAAACAATGTGCACCTGCTTGAACTGACATTCTTCCGGCAACAGCACTCATCGGTGCTAATAATGGTAACCTGCCGTTGTTATCAGTTACAGTTTCATAAGCGATACAAACAGCTTTTGAGTCTACTAAACCTTTTGTTAACTCTTTAGCTGCAGCTAAATGCAAATAAGTAAAAACAATTTGATTTTCTCTTAACATTTTTACCTCATTTGAAAGAGGTTCTTTAACTTTTACAATTATATCTGCATCATTAAAAATATCTTCTGCCTTATCAATTATTTTAGCTCCTGCAGATTTATATTGATTGTTATCAAAGCCTGCTTCAAAACCACCGTCATTTTCAACTAAAACTTCATGACCATTTGAAGTAAGTGTTTTTACACTATCTGGTGTTAATCCAATTCTATTTTCTTGAGGTTTTATCTCTTTAGGGACACCTATTTTCATATAAGTGAATTAATTTTTTTTACTTTTAGAATAATTTGTAATTCCAGTTCTTAATTTATCAATTATTTCATCTATATGTTTTTTCTCGCAAATAAACATTGGAGCAATAATTAAACAATCACCTGTTGCCTTGAAATTAACACCTGCATCATAACAATGTTTAAAACATGTAAATCCAGCTGCTCCAGGTTTTTTATCCATTTTAATATCTATTCCACCCATCATTCCATATCCTCTAATGTTATCAACAACATCTATATCCTTTAATGACATCAATCCTTCTTGGAAGTATGGAGCTAAATTTTTAGCTCTATTAAATATATCCTCTTTTTCAAATATATCTTGTACTGCCAATCCAGCTGCTACTGAAACTGGAATTCCTGAATATGTATAGCCATGAAATAATTCAACTGACCCATGAGGTGATGCATCCATTACTGCATCATAAATTTCTTCTTTACAAGCAACAGCGCCTAAAGGACTTATTCCGTTTGTTGTTGCTTTTGCCATTGTAATAATATCTGGGGTAACACCATATTCTTGCGATGCAAATGGAGAACCTGTTCTTCCCCATCCAGTAATTACTTCATCAAAAATTAAAAGGATTCCATGTTTGTCACAAATTTCTCTTAATCTTTGTAAATATCCTTTTGGTGGAACAAGCGTTCCTGTTGACCCAGCAATCGGTTCAACTATACAAGCAGCAATGTTCTCTGATCCAAAATTTGTACAAATTCTCTCAAGATCGTCTGCAATTTCTGCACCTGTATCTGGTTGTCCTGAAACAAATTTATGTTCTGGTAAATGAGTATGTCTCATATGAACAACCCCTGGCATTAAAACACTCGCAAATGTTTTAACATTGTTGATCATACCACCAACTGATGTTGCTCCTATATTCATGCCGTGGTAAGCTCTTTCTCTTCCTACAAATCTAAATCTCTGCCCCTCTCCTCGAGCTTTGTGATAAGCAACTGAAATTTTTATTGCTGTCTCAACAGCAGTTGATCCACAAATAGTATAAAAAATTCTATTTAAGTTTCCTGGCGTATGTTTTGAAATTCTTGTTGCTAATTCAAATGACCCACCAAATCCTTGTTGGAAAGGTTGTGCATAATCAACTGTTCTTAGTTGTTTGGTTATCGCCTCAATAATTTCCTCTCTACCATGTCCTAATGGATTACAAAATAATCCTGAACTTGCATCGATTTGTGTTTTACCGTGGTGGTTTTTTAAATAAACACCTTTTGCCTCAACTATTAACCTTGGGTTTGCTTTAAAATCTCTATTTGAAGAAAATGGCATCCAATGCTCATTTAAAGAATTAGGTATTTGTGGCTTTTCTGAACTCATAAAAAAATTTTTAAATTGTTATTATCACTTTCTCATAGACTAAAATAAAAAAATAGAAAATAATTTCTGTGCATTATTAGTATGTCATTACGTAATATTAAATACAACCAAAAGTTGAACCCATTTTAGACATCTTCAAATCACCTATGATTAATATGCTCACAAAATACATTTACTTATAATCAAAATTGAACTTAAATAAGGGTAATTAAATTTAATTAAGGAGATAAAATGAAGAAACTAATTAGCTTTATTTTAGGAAGTTTATTCGCTCTTAACTTGTCAATTTCAGCTGCAAATGCTGCTGCAAATGAAGTAAGAGTTGCTTACTTTCTAGAATGGCCAAGTCCAAATTTAGAGGACATGCAAAAAAAGAATTTTGCTAAAGCACTAGGAGTTCCAGTAAAATGGACTAACTTCACTAATGGTGGAGCTATGACTGATGCAATGCTAGCTGGGGATATTGATATTTCTTATTCTCAAGGTTTAGTACCTTTTATTAATGCTGTCAAATCTAATGCACCTATCAAATTAGTTGATATTGCAATGGAATATGGAATGGGCGGAACAACTTGTGTTACATCTAACGCTTCTGGAATTACAAAAGCAAACGGTTCTGAATTAGAAGGTAAAAAAGTTGCAGTTCCACTTGGAACTATGGCTGAGTACGTCTTTGACGAAAGTATGAAAGTTGTTGGAGCTGACAGAAGTAAAATGGATATAATTCAAATGGATCCTGAAGAAGGTGCTGCTGCATTAGTAAGTGGTGATGTCGTGATGGCATGTTTATTTGGTGGAAATTCTATCAAAGCTGCAGTTGCAGTTGGTTCTAGACTTTTAACAGTTCAAGAAGCTAGAGATGCAGGTATCTTAGGTATAGATATCACATCAGTAACTGATAAATTCATGAAAGAAAATCCAGGCATGTTAAGAACTTTTATAGAAGTAACTCATGAAGCAAATGACAGATATAGAGCTGGTAAAAGCGATATGAATTCAATGTCTAAAGCTTCAGAAATGAAAGTTGCTGACATGAAAGAGACATTAGATGGATTTAAATTTCTTACTCCAGAGGAGACTAAACAGTCAATGGAGAGCGGTAATCTTGATGGATTCCTAAAAGGTATGGGGACTCCAGGCGGTGCCGTTGATACTAGTTTTTTACCTTTATAATATTAAAGAGTAAAACAAATTTAATAGGCGCTAATTATTTAGCGCCTATTTTCTTTAACATAAGTTTTATATAAAGTTTCTATGAGTGACTTAGTTTCCAAAGATCTAAATATGATTTTTAAAACTCCCAAAGGAGAAACTGTTCACGCATTAAAGGATGTAAATTTTACTTTAAAAAAAGGAGAACTTCTCACTGTTCTTGGTCCTTCTGGATGTGGAAAAACAACTCTTTTAAATATTGCAGCAGGTTTTTTAAGACCTACCTCGGGCTCTATTGTTTTGGCTGGCAATGAAATTAATGGTCCTGGAGTTGAAAGAGGAATGGTTTTCCAACAAGGAGCATTATTTGAATGGTTAACAGTTGCTGAAAATGTTGATTTTGGACTTAGAATGAAAAAAGAAGATCCAATAAAAACTTCTAAAAGAGTTGAAGAATGGCTAGAAATTGTTGGCTTAAAAGGGTTTGGTAATACTCCTACCTACCAATTATCAGGTGGAATGCAGCAAAGAGTGGCTCTTGCCAGATGTCTAATAAATGATCCTGATTTAATATTAATGGATGAGCCATTAGGTGCACTAGACGCGTTAACTAGAGAAAAGATGCAATCTTTGGTTCTTAAAATTTGGAAAGAGACAGGAAAAACTATCATATTAATTACTCACTCTGTTGAGGAAGCGTTATTACTTGGTGAAAGACTGTATGTAATGGCGCCAAGACCAGGAAGAATACACAAAGAATACAATCTACCATTTGCAGAAATGGGTTTAAAGGAAGATTTAAGAGAAATAAAAAAAAATAAAGAATTTTCATCTAGGCGTGAAGAAATTTTATCCATGATTTGGAACATGGAAGAAGAAATTATGGGAAAAGAAAACTAAATGTTAACTCAAATAATAACCATACTTATATTTGTATCCATAATTGGATGTATTATGTACGGTAGAAGATTAATACAAACTGAGAAAGTTGATGCTGTATTTGGAAATCCTGAAAGAGCTAAAGGTGGAACCCATTGGGTAATTGTTGGAAGTACTGCAATATTACTAGTATGGCTTTATTATTCTTGGGACATAGCAAAAGGTTTTTATCCAAAGTCAGCAAATGAATTATGTCAAGTTGCTAAAATAAATGAATCACTGTTAGGATTAAAATATCAATTTCCAATAGAGGAAAGAGAATTTAAAAGTACATCGATCATAAAAATTGAAAATAAAAATCTTCAAAAAATCACAACTGAAATACAAAATTCTCAAGATCTTAGTAATCAACAAAAAACAATTTTAGTTGGATATATTAATAAAACTAAAAAATTAATTCCTTTATTAACTAATGAAGACTTAATTGAAATGGATACCAAAATTAAAATAAGTGAAATGACAAATGAGATAAAACAATTAAGTTCAAACTTTAAAAAAGAAGATTATCCATTTGAAACAGAAGTTAAAAAAAGTGAACGGTTAAAAACAATATCAGAACAAGGTAACTGGGGCATAACAACAGTTAGATCAGGAACTGGTACTATAGAAAATACTATTGAAGTTCCGTTTGTTGCAGAGACTTCAAAAGGTTTAAAATTTCAAGCTGCTGCAGAGGAACTGAAAAAAATTAATGATAAATTTTTTAAATTAAGAAATCACAATCCACAGTTCAAAAGTTCAATTAAAGAACTGAAAGATGAAGTTAAAGCTTATAGAAAAAGTTTAGATGATAATGAGGAAATTGCCTCAGATTACGCCAAAAATATAGTCAAAATTGCAAGAAGAATTGAATTTGCAAGCATTTATCCGCCAAATGCACTAAATGAAATGCAAAAGGCGATTATTGAATTTGATGACCTTCAGGAGAAAGAACAAGCTGGTCTTAGATTAATTGATATTGTTTTATTTCCAGCTGGAACAATTGTTGCTAGTGGACCGAGTTGCTCAGAACAAGGTTCTGGTAGATGGTTACCAAAACCGTCAGACACATTAAATAAATTCATCTTAATGTCTAATCCAAGTGTTGGATATAAAAATATACCTCTTCTCTGGATAGAAATGATTGATGTTAGTTCAATAGTTGGATTTATTTTACCAGATTGGATTGCTGATATTTTACCAGGCGAATACCCTGTTCATACAAGTGAAGGAATTGTTAAAGAAAACTTTAAAGGTAAAGTATTAAAAGTTGTTACGGGTGATTTTAAACTATTCAAGATACCTGTTCCTTATGGCCATATCTGGGACTCGTTCTTAAGAGTATTTTTAGGATTAGTTTTTGGAATAATCATAGGTGTACCCTTAGGTTTGTTTATGGGTCTAAACCGATTTGCTAAAGGTTTCTTTGATCCCTTGATTGAGTTATATAGACCAGTACCTCCGCTTGCTTGGGCTCCACTTATAATTTCAGTACTTGGAATTGATAATACTGGAAAAGTATTTTTGTTATTCATGGTTTCACTATCAATTATGATTATTTCAGCAAGAGCTGGGGCATCAGGAACACAATTATCTAAAATTCACGCTGCTCATTCTTTAGGTGCTTCTAAAAGACAAATACTAAGACATGTTATATTTCCAAATTCTTTACCTGAAATTCTTACTGGAATTAGAGTCGCTGTTGGAATGTGTTGGGGAACTTTGGTTGCTGCTGAATTTTTAGCTGGAACAACGGGTATTGGATTTGTTGAAAATGTTGCAAAAAAATATTTTCAATATGAAGTAATTTGGATAACAATTTTCATTATGGGAATGTTAGGATTACTATTTGATATAACTTTAAGAAAAATAATTGATAGAACAATACCTTGGAGAGGTAAAGGTTAAATCATCTTAAATGATAAAAAAGTTTAAAGTAAGTGTCTCTAAAAATACTTTAGACAACATATATAAAAAAGTAAGAAATTATCCTTGGAATAACATTCAAAAGATTGATGGATGGCTACATGGTACCAATCATGATTATCTTAAAAATATTTCTAAATATTGGACATCAAAATTTAATTGGAAGCTTCAGGAAAAAAAAATCAATAAATTTAACAATTACATTACTAATGTAGATGGAATTAATATTCATTTTATTAAGCAAAATGGAAGTGGAAAAAAACCAAATCCATTGCTTATTCTTCATGGATGGCCTGGAAGTTTTGTTGAATTTTTACATATCGTGGAAAAACTAACACATCCTGAAAAATTTGGAGGGAATAAAGAAGAGAGTTTTGATGTAATAATACCTTCTCTACCTGGATTTGGATTTTCTGGAACTCCTAAAAAACCAATTGGTCCAAAAAAAATTGCAAAAATTATGAATAAATTAATGACTAAAAAACTAGGTTATAAAAATTATTTTGCTCAGGGAGGAGACTGGGGATCTGCAGTTTGTAATTGGCTAGGTCATGATCATTATAATAATTGTAAAGCTATTCATGTAAATTGTTTAAATATGAGACATCCAAAAGGAGCAATAACTGCAAAAGAAAAAAAATGGGAAAAAAGATTTGCTAAAGAGCAAATTATGCAAGAGGGATATAGGACACAACAGTCAACCAAACCTCAATCATTAAGTTATGCCATGATAGATAGTCCTGTGGGTACTGCTGCATGGATATTAGAAAAGTTTTACTCATGGTCAGACTTAAAAAAAGGTAATATTGAAAATGTTTACTCAAAGAATTTGTTACTAACTAACATTATGATTTATATATTAACAAAAACTTTTAATTCTGCAGCTTGGATTTATTTTGGTAGAAGAGAAGAAGGTGGGAGACCTTTCCCAAAAAATTTTAAAAAAATTAGAATACCTACTGCAATTGCAGAATTTCCAAAAGAAATGTTGAGCTGGCCGCCTAAATCGTATGTAAAAAGAATTTTTAATGTTAAAAGATGGACAAAAATGAAAAAAGGTGGACACTTTGCGGCTCTTGAGGAGCCAGATTTATTAGTTAATGATATAAAGTCATTTTTTAATAAAGATTTAAATATTTAAGATGGAAAAAAATAAACTTAAAAAGACTATTATTAAAATATTTTATAAGTTTAAACTTTCAAACAAACACGCAGGTATTTGCGCCGATGCAATAATTAATGCTGAATTAGTAGGCGCTCCAACTCATGGATTATCTAGATTAAAAATGTATTGTGATCGGATCAAAAAAAAGCTGATTAATCCAAGACCTAAAATCAAACTAAAAAATATTTCCCAATCTGTTACTCATATAAATGCAGATGACAGCATTGGATTTGTTGCTGCGGATACAGCCATAAAAAAAGCCATAAAAAATGCAAAAAAAACAGGAATAGGACTTGTGGCAGTTAAGAACAGTGGCCATTACGGTATGTCGGGATATTACGCTGAGCAAGCTGTAAAAAAAAACATGATAGCTTTAGTGTTCACTAATGCACCGCCTGCTATTGCCCCACATGGAGCAATAAAATCTTTATTTGGCACAAACCCTATTTGCTTTGGATCGCCAACAGGTTCTAAAATTCCATTTATATTGGATACATCTGTCTCAATGATTAATAGAGGAAAAATAAGAGTTGCATCAAGATCTAATTCAAAAATACCTGAAGGTGTTGCCTTGGATAAATTAGGTAATCCAACAACTGATGCAAAAAAAGCACTTGAAGGTGTTCAACTTCCTATAGCAGGATTTAGAGGGTCAGGACTTGCGTGGATGGTCGATATATTAAGTGGTGTTTACACAGGAGGTAATCACGGTGGGAAAGTGAAAGATCCGTTTGATGATTTTTCTGGCCCACAAAATATTGGTCATTTATTTATAGTGATGAAAGCAAACTTATTTCAATCTAATTACAAAAAAAGAATAAAAGAAAACATAAAAAGAATTAAAAAACTTCCTAAATTAAAAGGACTTAAAGAAATATTATACCCAGGAGAAAACAAGTTAAGAAGATTTAAAAAAAATTATAAATCTGAGATTAAAATTCCAGATAATATAATGGAAGATATTCGTATTTTATTGGAATAGGTTAAATTGTTAACCTGCTCGTCCTAGATAATTCACCATTATAACCCCGGTTACAATTAAGCAAATACCAATTAATCCATAAATATTAGGAACTTGATTATATTTTAATATCCCAAACAAAACTACTCCCGCAACTGTTAGTCCGCTGTAGGTTGAATAACTAAATGCTACAGGTATCACTGACATTGCTTTTGCCAAAGAAAACATTGTAACACTCATTAAAAGCAAACAAGCAATAGTTGGTGTCAACTTTGTAAAACCATCTGAAATCTTTGCAAAACTGTTTGCAGCTATACCTGTGGTAATTCCTAAGGCTAAAATTAAATATCCTGCAAATGGTTTCATATCTTTATTATTTACTAATTATTATTTATTACAATAACTGATAATTGTTGAGAATGCCTAAATTTTTTAATTATTTATTTGATTATTAAAGTTAAACAGAAACAAAATATCCAACTACTCCGAATACAAGAAATAGTGATACGACGATAGCTTTATTTTTAAAATTTTCTTTTTTTTCTTGTTTGATCATTTTGAGTTTAAGAGCATCAATATTTACTTTTTGAGGGGTATCAATATTTACGTCACCTGTTAATTGAGAAGAAATTTCAATATTAGATGCTCTATTTAGGCTATTCAAACTCATATAAAAGTTATTAAAACACATATAAATTTTGAAGCTATTGCTCAAGTGTCCGAAATGGGTTATTAAAATTTTATTTGATGTCCAAAATGGGGTCAAATGACTAAAATGGGTTTGCGGAAAATGATTAAAAACTCGTCACAATTAAGTGAAAAAGAAATTCAAAAAGTAATTGTAGAAAATTTTGATGAAATAGCTCCCTTTTATTATAAGTTATTATCTGAATGGACTAATTCATCATATGAAACATTTCAAGACATAGATAAGTATTTAATAATTCTTTATCTTATAAATAAAGATTTTGATTATTATATACAGAATGGACTTGTAGAAAGTTATGATACTTTTTTCTTATATGATAAATCATTAGAACTAGACAGAATAAATATTATTGAAATATCAAAAAATTTAATTATTCCCAAAGAAAGTGCTAGAAGAAAAATTCTGCGCTTAGAAGAATTTGGTGTACTAAAAAAAATTGGCAAAAAGATATATATCGATAGATCAGCTTTTAGACTGGTTCAACCTAAAAATACTCTTCAAAATTTATGTGCATTGCTTTCAAAGATTGCTGAGATATGTGAAAAAAATAATTTAATTAATCAATCTATGCAATTTGATGAAATCTCAAATGAAATTAAAAATAATTTCACATATTGCTGGTATTTTTTTTTAGAGTTTATTTTTATTTTTACAAATAGATGGAAAAAACAAGTAGGAGATCTTGAAATATTTTCAGTTGGAATGGTTATAATGTGGCATTCACTTGTTACAAAATCTTATGAAGCTAATGGATGGAACTTTTCAAAATGGAAAAAGAACAAAATAATAGTTCCTGAAACTGGTGTGAATACAATGTCGATTTCAGAAATAACTCATATTCCAAGACCAACTGTTGTTAGAAAATTAAATTATTTGCTAAAAAATAAATATATAAGTGCTAATAAAAAAAAACTGTTTAATGTTAACATGCAAGACAAAACATTAACTGACACCATTAAACTGCAGGAGAATAATGTACTCTCGCTTTCTCATTTAATCTTTAAGATATTCGGGCAAATAAATATTAAGTAGATCTTCTGAGTATAAAAATCATTATAAAGCCAGTTAAATACATAATCAGAGCATATGCTGCTGTTGGAATAATATAACTAATGTCACTAAATATTTGAGTAGCTACAAATATTGCTAATGTGCCATTTTGAAGTCCACACTCAATTGAAATACACTTTCTTTGCTTTATGCCAGTGGCTAATAACTTGGCTATATAATATGCAAGCACCATCATGACAATATTAAGCACAAGAACAGCGAAACCCGCTTGTTTTAAGTAATTGAATATATTCTCTCTCTCTTCAATCCATATTGTTGCAAAAACAATTACAAATAAAACAGTTGTGATTTTCTCGATTATAGAAATATTTGAAGAAACAAAATTTTCTGCAAATTTCCTTATAATCATTCCTAAAATAACAGGCACTGTAACAACTAGGGCCATTTTTACTGCAATACCAGTCATGGTAATATCAGAAGATATATCTGTAACTCCTAATAAATTTGCTGACTTAAAAATAATAAAAGGAACAGAAATAATACTAATCAGACTTATTATAGCGGTTAAAGATATTGATAATGCAACATCTCCATTTGCAAATTTTGTCATTACATTTGATGTTACTCCGCCAGGAGCTGCAGCTATAATCATAACGCCTACAGCAATTTCAATTGGCAAATCTAATATTAATACAATTATAAATGCAACTATTGGTAAAAGTAACAATTGACAGACAAAGCCGATTATAAAATCTTTAGGATTATTAATTACTCTTAAAAAGTCACGTCCCGTTAATCCTAATCCAAGACCTAACATTATAAGAGCTAGAGCGATCGGAGCTATTTTTGTAACTACTTCCACTTTTTATCCCTATATTAATAATACTATATTAGTTTTTTTATTAATTTAGTATATATAAATTCAAATGCTTTCAGATAAATCAACAGTCTGTCCGTTCAATTTACTTGATATTGCTCACCAAAAAAGAGGAGCCAAAGCAGCAATCGTAAATGCAGGCAAAAGACTTCCTATGCTATCTATAATGGATTGCTTAAAAGAAAAATTGATCATCCCTGTTTTTATAGGTGATGAAATAGAAATTAAAAAAACTGCTGAAGAGTTAAAATTCGATATCTCTGAATATGAAATAATAAATGAGCCAGTTGAAAATAACACTGCCAAAATTGCGGCAAAGCTCGCTGGTGATGGAAAAGTAAAAATAATTGTTAAAGGTCATATACACACTGACATTTTAATGAAAGAAGTTCTGTTACGAAAATATAATTTGATTGGTAAAAAAAGATTGAGTCATATTTGGCATATGACTTTAGATAAAGAGGATAAACCATTAATAATAACTGATGGTGCTCTGAACGTTAATCCAAATGTTAAAACAAAAATGCATATTTTAAAAAATGTAGTTGATTTTTGTCATAGAATAAAAATAGCAAGACCAAAAGTCTCCATTCTTTCTGCAACAGAAGAAGTTTTAGATAGCATGCAAAGTTCACTTGATGCTAAAGAAATATGTGAGTTAGCTGAAAAAGAGAGTTTTAATGCAGATATATTTGGACCTCTGGCATTTGATAATAGTGTGTCAAAAAAATCCGCAGAGATAAAAGGTATAAAAAATATAGTTGCAGGAGATGCAGATGTATTGTTAGTTCCAAATGTTGAAGCAGGTAACGCTCTAGTTAAAATGATGATTTATTTTATGGGAGCGTGTGCGGCAGGAGTGGTTATAGGAGGAAAAGTTCCAGTGGTAATTACTAGTAGATCAGATGATGCGACAGCAAGGCTAGCATCTATTGCGGCAGCTGTGGTAGCTTTGGATTAAATGAATATTGAAAAAAAATAATAATTAAATTAGGATTTAGACATGGCAATAAATTATTTAAAAAAATCACCCAAAACATCTTCTACTGATGATACAAAAACAAGAGAGATTGTAGAAAATATTCTAAAAGATATAGAGAAAACAAAAGAAGAGGGATGTATCGAGTTATCAAAAAAATTTGATAAATATGAAGGAGAAGTAGTAGTTACAAGAGAAAAAATTGAACAAATTAAAAAAAATTTAGATCCTAAAACCAAAGACGACATTCAATTCTCTCATGAAAGAGTAAGAAAGTTTGCTGAAGCACAATTAAAAAATTATGGCCAAGATTTTGAAGTAGAACTTTCAGATGGATTATTTGCTGGACAAAAATTAATTCCTGTTAATACAGCAGGTTGTTATGTACCTGCAGGAAGATATGCTCACATAGCATCTGCAGTAATGAGTGTTACTACAGCTAAAGTTGCTGGTGTTAAAAATATTATT
This sequence comes from Pelagibacteraceae bacterium AG-325-E23, assembly GCA_003282945.1. Taxonomy (GTDB): domain Bacteria; phylum Pseudomonadota; class Alphaproteobacteria; order Pelagibacterales; family Pelagibacteraceae; genus Pelagibacter. The sequence goes on along the minus strand of QBYG01000014.1, from coordinate 4,466 downwards.
GTTTGCAGTTCACCAAAACCTGGTGTTGGAGTTCATCCCGCTATTGTTTATACCGCTGACTTATGTGGAGCAGATGTAATAATGAATTTAGGTGGAGTTCAGGCTATTGCTGCAATGACTTATGGTCTTTTTGGTAATGCACCTGCTGATATGCTTGTTGGTCCTGGAAATCAATTTGTTGCAGAGTCAAAAAGAATTTTATTTGGCAAAGTAGGTATAGATTTATTTGCTGGTCCTACAGAAATTGCAGTTATAGCAGATGAAACAGCTGACCCAGAATTAGTTGCTTTCGATTTAGTTGGACAAGCTGAGCATGGTTACAATTCTCCTGCATGGTTATTTACTACAAGTAAATCATTAGCTGAATATGTAATGAAAAGAGTACCAGAATTAATTGCAGACTTACCAGACTTACCAAGAGAAAACTCTGGTGCAGCCTGGAGAGACTATGGGGAAGTTATTTTATGCGATACAGACGAAGAAATGGCCAAAATCAGTGATGAGTATGCTCCTGAACATTTAGAGATACAGACTAAAAACCTTCAATGGTTTCATGATCGATTAAAAAACTACGGATCATTATTTATTGGAGAAGAAACTACGGTTGCTTATGGTGATAAATGCTCTGGAACAAACCACATTTTACCAACAAAAGGTGCGGGGAAATACACAGGTGGTTTATTTGTTGGAAAATTCATTAAAACATTGAGTTTCCAAAGAATGACAAAGGAATCAACTAAAGAAGTGGGCGCAGCTTGTGCAAGAATATCAAGGTATGAAGGTATGGAAGCTCATGCTCGAACTGGAGATGTAAGACTTAGAAAATACGGATTTTCTAATTAGTTGAGTCAAACTCTAGAAAATAATAAAATTGTAACTCCAACTACAAAAACAATAATACCTAAAATTTCTGTTAGTTTTACTTTTTCCTTAAATAAATATTTTGAGGAAAAATAACTAAATAATAATTCGATCTGACCAACTGCTCTTACAAAGGATGCTTGGATTAATGTAAATGCATAAAACCATGAGAGAGATGCAAAAAAACCTCCAATGCCAATTAACATACAGTCGTATTTATCGTTATATAGTTTTTTAAATTCTTTTTTTTCAAAGACTAAAAGGTATATCGTTAAAATAATTGTTGGGATTAATAACCCAAAAAGTAAAGTTGATATTACTTTTTCAAAATTTGAATTAAAATTTTCTAAAGATAAGGCAGCAGATCTAAAATAAACAATACTCAAAGCTAAGAATAGACCAGATATTAATCCTATCAATGTCGTTTTTGAAAATAAATTATGTAAAAAATATTTTAAATCCTTTATTGATAAAATTATCACCCCTAGAGTTGATATAATAATTCCACTAATTCCTAATTTGCTTAATTTTTCGTTTAATATTAAATATTCAAATACGGCAACTTGAACCACTTCTGTTTTACTTAGTGAGGTTCCAACAACAAAATTTGAAAACTTGAATAAGTATAATAAAACAAAAGTAAATATTACTTGAAAAATTGATGCTAAAGTTACATTAATTAAGAAATCTGGTTGACTGAGTATTTCATTAATTACAGAAATATCTCTGAAATATATAAAAAATAAAACTAATGCTAAAGGTAAAGCAAAAGAAAATCTTACGTAGGTTGATGCTATAGTTGAAACATTCTTATTAATTTTTTTTTGAAATGAAGATCTTAAATTCTGAAAAAAGGCTGCAATAATTGTTACAACTATCCAATTCATATTAAATTATTTGTGCTAAAAGAAAATTTAAATTCTTCTTCCGTTTTCGTCAAATATAAAAATATCTTTAGAGTCAAAATTAATCTGATTTTGAAAATCTTCCTGACTAGAAATTTTTGCACTTAGTTCTAAGTTATCATTGCTCATATAAACAATCTTTTCATTTCCTAGGTTCTCAACAAGATCAATTTTAGGCTTAAATTTGAATTGTGAGTCGCTTGATAAATTAAAATGCTCAGGTCTTATTCCTAAGAAATATTTTTTTTTATCAAATTTAGTTTTTTCAAAAGTTATTTCATTGCCTAAAAAATTAATTTTATTATCTGAAATAATATTTTCATTATTCAATGGTAAAATATTCATTTTTGGAGTTCCAATAAATTGGGCAACAAAAATATTAGCAGGGTTGTTATAAATTTCATCTGGAGTTCCCACTTGTTCAATATTTCCAAGATTTAATATTACAATCCTATCTGCAAGCGTCATTGCCTCTACTTGATCGTGCGTAACATAAATCATATTTGTTTTAATTTGATTATGTAATTTTGAAATCTCTACTCTCATCTCTGATCTTAGAGCAGCATCTAAATTTGATAATGGTTCATCAAATAAAAAAATTTTTGGATTTCTTGTGATAGCACGCCCAATTGCAACCCTTTGTCTTTGTCCTCCTGATAGTTGTTTGGGTCTTCTTTCCAGTAACTCCTCTATCTTTAAAATTTTTGCTGCTTGCATTACTTTTGTTTGAATTTCTTCTTTTGATCTTTTTTCAATCTTTAATCCAAAAGACATATTTTCATAAACGTTCATATGTGGGTAAAGTGCGTATGACTGAAATACCATTGCTGTTTGTCGTTTAGAAGGATGAAGATCATTTATTTTTTGATCATTAATAAATATTTCACCTTCATCAATCTTTTCTAAACCTGCGATCATTCTTAACAAAGTTGATTTTCCACATCCAGACGGTCCAACTAATACAAGAAATTCATCATCCTTGCCTGATAAATTAAAATCTGTAATAATCTTATTAGTCCCAAAAGATTTATGTACTCCAGTAAATTTTATATTTGCCATTTTAGCTTTTAATATTATCTAAAACATCAATACCGATTTGTTTTAGAATGTGAAGTATATCAATTGGTACCCAATTTTCACGGATTTTTCCCTCATCATGATGATAAAAATCCATAACTCTCATAGTTAATTTTTGATTATTTGCTTTATATCCCAACCAATCGTTTGAACCATAGTTCGCCTCTAAACTATGCCAACCTGCACATAGTGAAAATTTACCATCCCCTATTTCACAATAATGTCCTAGCTTAAAATAATCTCTTTCAGTAAATGATCTTCTAAATGGTAATTGATGCATATCAATAAATCCCTCTAGTGATCTTGAAGTGCCTATTCCACATGGACCGTACCAAATCATTTTTTCATGCCAATATTCTTTTTGGGGATGATTTAATAATCTTTCTTTTAATTCATTATCTGAGAGATTTTCTTTCTCTGGTTTTATATTCAAACTTCTTCCCATTTCCAAGGCTTGTTTTAAATTTGAATTTGAAACCTCTAAATCTTTTTCAAAAAAATTTACCCCATCTGTATTTATTGGTGGAAGCCAAGCTCCCTCTGAACCTCTTGATGGATTGATTGAGGAGATGCCACATTGTCTTAAAAAGTCCATTACATCAATTAAGATATGACTCTCGATTATTTTTTTTTCTTTAAGCTCATGAATTTCACAACATCGAAGATTTATCATTTTATGATTTTGTTTTATTCCTAGCCATGAATTTCTAAAATAACCTGATAAAACAGAGTATGATCCTATCAAAATTTTATCTCTGAAGGCTCCTCCAACAACAATATTTTCTCTTCTTTCAAGATCAGGAAATGCTTCAAATAATGGTAACCAAATTTTATCTTTTAAATTTTTAACTCCTGTAAATTCATTAATTGGATAAAAACTATTTATCTTAACATCAGCTATAAATGCTTCATCTAAATTACTATCGATTTCATTTATTCCTGAAGTGACGATCTTATTTAAATAACCTCTAACTAAGTTTTTATTTTCTAAATTTTCTTCAGGTGAAAGAACAATGTTCTGTACATTTGTTTTTGTTTTTAGACCTGTATCAAATTGTTCTATTTGCATATATTTATTTATTGGAAATATTCGTGTATCACAATATTATAATTAAAAAAATATGAATATTAGACTAGCAAAATTTAAAGATTTAATTCCAAGCACTTTACCATTTGTTGAGGGTAAATTAGATGGACATAAAGAAAGAAAAAATTATTCTATTTTAGGTCCAGGTGTCGCAGAAGATGCTGACCAATCAATAAAAATATCTGAACCCCATGGTTTTAATTTAGGTGCAGTATCAGCAAAACCCTTTAATGGATCGGGTTTACATAGCCATTTAACAGCAGAGGTATTCATAATATATTCAGGTAAATGGAGATTTTATTGGGGGTCTGAGGGCAAAGATGAAACGATTTTAAATCCAGGAGACATTATTTCAATGCCAACAAATATGTTTAGAGCATTTGAAAATGCCGGTGATGAAGAAGGCTTAATTTTTGTTGTACTAGGAGGTGATGATCCAGGAATTGTCACTTGGGTACCTGAGGTATTAGAGAGAGCAAAAAAGACAGGTATGGCACTTTTAGATGATAATTCATTAATCGATCTAAATATTAAAG
>QBYG01000013.1 GCA_003282945.1 Pelagibacteraceae bacterium AG-325-E23 | reverse complement strand
AAAAAATACTAATACAAACAATTATAATTTCATTATTTTTTGTAATACATAATGCTAAAGCAAATATTAAATCGATCACAGAAGGTGATGTGGATGCAAAAGTAAAACTTATAGTTTTTGAATCTTTAACATGTAGTCATTGTGCAGATTTCCATAAAAATGTTTATCCTAGCTTAAAAACTGATTTTATAGATAAAGGTTTAATTTTAATCGAATTTAGAAATTTTCCATTAGATATGGCTGCATTTAATGCATCAAAAATAGCTCATTGTAAGAATGATGGAAATTCAGAAATACTTCATCATTTATATAAAAATCAAAGTAGCTGGGTAAGAGGAAGCACTATTGAAGATCTCAATAGAAACCTAAAGAAGGTAATTCAAGAATCAAATTTTAAATTAGATTTTGATAAATGTATAGCAGACTCAAAAATTGAAGATTTTATTTTAGAAGACCGAATCAACGGAGCTAAAAACTACAAAATAGAGGCAACACCAACACTTATAATCAATGGTGAAAAGTTCGAAAATACATCCAACTATAAAAAATTAAAAAAATATATAGAAAAACTGATATAAGTCATTGGATGGAGTTTAAAAAAATCCAATTAAATGGCTTTAAGTCTTTTGCAGAGAAAACTAACTTTTTAATTGAAAAAGGCCTTACAGGAATTGTCGGGCCTAACGGTTGTGGCAAGTCAAACATAGTTGAATCTCTTAGATGGTGTATGGGAGAGACTTCGGCAAAAAGTATGAGAGGGTCTGGGATGGAAGATGTTATATTTTCAGGCACATCAAATAAACCCTCAAAAAATATTGCTGAAGTAGTTTTAAGTTTAAACAATGATAACAAAGATGGACCACACCAATACAATGATCTAGAAGAAATAGAAATTCGAAGAAAGATTGAAAAAGATAAAGGATCAAAGTTTTACATAAACAACAAAGAAGTTAGAGCAAAAGATGCACAAATGTTTTTTGCAGATCTATCAACAGGGGCTCATTCGCCATCGCTAATAAGTCAAGGCAGAATTGGAGCATTAGTTACAGCAAAACCATCTGATAGAAGAGCTATACTTGAAGAAGCTGCTGGAATAGCTGGTTTGCATGTTAGAAGACATGAAGCAGAAATTAGATTAGGAGCAGCAGAAAATAATTTAAAGAGAGCCGACGAACTTAGAAGACAACAAGAAAAACAATTAGCAAATTTAGAAAAGCAAGCTGAGGAAGCTGCAAAGTATAAATTAATTTCAGAAGAAATAAAAAAAGTTGAGGCAGGGCTTTATTATTTAAGACTTCTAGAAATTGATAAAGAAATCACTTTAGAAAATGAAGTAAATAATGAAGCAGATGGAAAAGTAGAAGAGTTTAATAGACAAATTGAAGAATTAGAAACAAAAATTAAAAATGAACTTGAAAGAGTAGAGCCAATAAGACAAAAAAATATTGAAAATTTATCTAAGATTCAAAGGTTAAACCTTGAGCTGAAAGCTTTAGATGAGGAAAGTACAAGAATAAATGAGGAAATAGATACAAAAAAAAGCTCTATAAAAGTTATAGATGAAGACATAGATAGAGAAAAAAGCATAGTAATAGATGCAAATTCTAACGAAAAAAGATTAAAAGAGGAGAGAAATATCTTAGTTGATACAGACTCAAAATATTATGAAACAGAAAAACTTTCCAATCAAGACCTAGAAAATTCAAAATCAAAATTAAAAAGTGAACAAGATAGAATGGATGTATTATTAGAGGGGTTCAGTGCTGAATCTCTGCAAAAAAATAATGAAATTATTAGCAACATAAAAAGTCAAATCGAAGAAGTTAAAAAATTAATTTCAGAAAATAGAAATCATCAGACAATAAAAATTTTAGATGAATGTATAATTAACTTGTCCTATTTAACTATGAAGGTTAAAGAAGTTGAGAATGACGATGTAATTTCAACTCTAACATCAAAAAGTGATCAAATAAAAAAATTACAGGACGATTATGCTGAAACTTATAGTAAAAACCAAAACATAAAAAATGAGTCTGTCAAAAGAAAAGAGAGAATTAGTATAATTGATCAAGAATTTGAAAGCTGGCAAAATCTTTTAACTAATTCTGAAAAAATGGTAAATGAACTTAATACCAGAAAAAATAAACTTGTAGAAAAATTGAATGTTCTCGAAAAACAACCTCAATCTCAAGCAGAAAAAAAAGGGCAAATTTCTGAAAACTTAAGGATTTCTGAAAATGAAAAAAATGAGAATGAAATTTTAGTTGAAAAAATTGATAATAATATTGTGGAAATTAGAAACCAATTAAATAACACAAAAGAAAATTCAATTGAAATTAGAGAAAAGAAAGCAAGCTCTGGAGCAACCATTGAAGGTTTAAATAAAAGGAGAAATGATCTTTTAGAAAGAGTTATGACAGAGTTAAACGTTAAAGAAGGAAATATACTTGATTATTCAAATTTAGAAAAAGGAATTGAATTTCCAGATTTAGTGACCCAAGAAGAATTACTAGATGAAAAAAAGAGAGAAAGAGAAAAACTTGGATCTGTTAACTTAAGAGCAGATGATGAAACTGAAAAATATAAAACTGAAATAAAAAAAATGGAAAAAGATAGACAAGATCTTGTTACAGCAATATTAAAATTAAAGGAAAGCATAACAGAACTTAATCAAAAAGGTCGTGAAAGATTATTGGACGCTTTTGAGAGAGTGAGTAGAAAATTTAATGAGGTTTACACAAAATTATTTAATGGGGGTAGCGCTAAGTTAGAACTAGTAGACTCTGATGATCCACTAGATGCTGGTTTGGAAATGCTAGTAAGTCCTCCTGGAAAAAGACTTCAGTCGATTACTCTGCTTTCAGGTGGTGAACAGGCTTTAACAGCATTATCCTTAATATTTGCAGTCTTTTTAACTAACCCATCACCTATCTGTGTATTAGATGAAGTAGACGCTCCACTAGATGATGCAAATGTAACAAGATTTTGTAATCTTTTAAATGAACTGACAAAGATTACTTCTACAAGATTTATAATAGTAACCCACCATGCGTTAACTATGTCAAAAATGGATAGATTATATGGGGTTACAATGCCAGAGAAAGGGATAAGTCAACTAGTTGCTGTTGACCTGCAAAAAGCTGAGAGCATGGTAGCTTAGGCTAATGGAAGAGGAAGATTTTAAAACTCGCCTTAAAAGTGCAAAAAATAGAGTAAAATCCAAATATTCTGAGAGCAAAGAGCCGTCAAAATCTGGAATGGGTCATGCTTTTAAAATGAGCACTGAATTAGTTGCAGCAGTAGCTGTTGGGACAATTATTGGGTTTATTTTAGACAATTGGTTTGGTACTAAGCCCTGGTTAATTTTAATATTTTTTTTTGTAGGTGTGATTGCAGGAATAGTGAATGTGATTAAATCAGCAAAAAGAATGCAACAAAAATAAGAGAATATAATGGCATCAAATCCAATGTACCAGTTCAATGTTTATCGGATTGGTCCGGAAATAAAGTTAGGCGCAGTTGACATTTCTTTTACTAATGCAAGCTTGTTTATGGTTATTAGTTCTTTAGCTATTTTGATAATTTTTAATCTAGGAGCAAAGAAAAAAGCTCTAATACCTGATAAACTTCAATTACTGTCAGAATTAAGTTATTCCTTTGTAGCCAAAATGATTAGTGACACTGCAGGATCAAAAGCAAAACCGTACTTTTCATTTATTTTCTCACTTTTTATGTTTGTGCTTTTTTGTAACATGTTTGGAATGATACCTTACGCATTTACAGTGACTAGCCATATTATAGTTACATTTGTGCTGGCAGCATTTATTTTCATTGGAGTTACAATAATTGGGTTCATGAAACATGGATTGGGGTATTTAAAATTGTTTGTTCCAAGTGGAGTTCCTATGGTTCTGCTTCCATTAATTGTAGTTATTGAGATTATTTCGTATTTAAGTAGACCAATTAGTTTATCGGTAAGATTATTTGCTAATATGATGGCTGGTCACACAATGATGAAGGTATTTGGAGGCTTTGTTATAAGCTTAGGAATTGTAGGTGGATGGCTTCCACTTAGTTTTTCGGTTGCACTTACAGGTTTGGAGATACTAGTTGCTTTTCTTCAAGCATATGTATTTGCAATTTTAACATGCATTTATTTAAATGATGCATTAAATCTACACCATTAATAAAAAAAGGAGGAAAAATGGAATTAGAAGCAGCAAAAATGATAGGAGCAGGATTAGCAGCTATCGCACTAGCAGGTGCGGGAGTTGGTATAGGAATTATCTTTGGTAATTACTTATCTGGTGCTATGAGAAATCCATCTGCAGCTCAAAAACAATTCCCTAACTTGTTATTAGGATTTGCTTTAGCTGAAGCAACAGGATTGTTTGGACTAGTAGTTGCGTTGATTATTTTATTTGCATTTTAGTTAATGTTAAAAAAAATAGTTATTTTATTATTCGTTACATGCTTTGCATGTTTTAATACAGTATTTGCCGCTGAAAGTGGTGGTATGCCTCAACTTAATCCAGAGTTTTGGATTTCTCAAATCTTCTGGCTTATCATCACGTTTGGAATACTTTTTATTGTTTTGACTAAAGTTATATTACCGAAGATTAGTGATAACTTGGAAACTAGAAAATCGCAAATACTTGAGAATATTGAGACAGCAGATAAACAAAAAGAGGAAAGTCAAAAAAAAATTGACGAATATGAAAAGATTATTTTAGACAGTAAACTTAAAGCTAAAAGTTACTTTAATGAGGCTAGAGAAAAGATTTTAGATGATATCAATAAAAAAAGAGCTGCATTAGAGAAAGATCTTGACGAAGAAATAGGTGAAGTAGAAAAGGAATTATCTGATCTAAAGAATAAATCAGGAGAAAAAATAAATAAAATTGCAGCTGAAACATCAGCTGAGTTAATAAAAGAGCTAATTGGTGAAGAAGTAAATAGTAGCAGCATAGCAGCGATTGTAGAAGACCAATCAAAATTAAACAAAGAGAGAAAAGATGTTTGATGCAACTTTTTGGGTAGCAATATCATTTTTTATATTTATAGGACTATTGGTATATTTTAAAATACCTCAGAATATAAATAATCTCCTAACAAAAATGATAGGAGATATAAAAAAAGAAATCGATGAAAGTGAAAAGTTAAGAGTCGAATCAAAAAAACTTTTAGATGAAGCTCAAGCTAAACTCAATTCTGTTGAAGGAGAGTCCAAAAAAATCCTTGATCAAGCTAAAACTGAGTCTGAGCAACTTGTTATAAGTATGAATGAAAAATTTCATAAATCTTCTGAAATAAAGAAGAATTTAACACAAACAAAAATTAATCAAATGAAAGAGGGAGCAATTAAAGAAATCAAAGATACTTCGATTATAATTGCACTAGATTCTGTGAAAAAAATTATAACAACCACAGTTGATAAATCTAAATTAGATAATCTGTTTGAAAAAAATCTTGAAGAAGCAAAGACTGAATTAAAAAAAATTAATTCATAACTAAATTACGTTACATTTTCTTAAAATAATATAAAATCCAAATTATGAATTCGATAGTAATAGGATCAGGTTTTGGTGGTATGGCTGCAGCATTAAGATTAAAAGCTAAAGGCCATAATGTAACATTGATCGAAAAACACGAAGATTTAGGTGGACGAGCGAGAGTTTTTAAAAAAAATGGATTTACATTTGATGGTGGTCCAACTGTGATTACAGCACCCTACCTAATTGATGAATTATTTCAGCTTTTTAATAAAAATTCAAAAGATTATTTAGAAATTAAATCTTTAAAAACTTGGTATCAATTTGTTTTCGAAGATGGCTTTAAGTTTGACTATTCTGGTGATGAAGAAGAGATGATTGATCAAATAAAAAAGATTAACGAAAAAGATGTTAGTGGATATAAAAACCTAGTTAATTTTACAAAAAAAATTTTTGATAAAGGCTTTACAGAACTTTCAGATGTTCCGTTTGATAAACCTTCTTTTATGTTAAAGCAAATACCGTCTTTATTTAATTTAAAGAGTTATAAATCTGTTTATGGTTTGGTTTCCTCTTATATAGAAGATGAAAAATTAAGAAGATTACTTAGTATGCATCCACTATTGGTAGGCGGTAATCCTTTCACAACAACATCAATATATGGATTAATTTTATATTTAGAAAAAAAATGGGGAATTCATTATTCAATGGGTGGTACTGGTCAAATAATAAATGGCATGGAAAAACTAATGAATGAAGAAAATATAAAAATATTAAAAGGTTGCGAAGTAAATAAAATCACATCAAATAAAAATAAAATAACTGGAGTTGAACTAAACAATGGGGATAGAATAGAAGCAGATAATGTTATTTGTAATGCAGATCCACCTGCTGTTTACTCAAAATTAGCAAACACAAATAATAATAATTCTATTTTTAATTGGAAAATGAAAAGAATGGAATATTCAATGGGTTTGTTTGTTTATTACTTTGGAACTAAAAAAGTTTACGACGATGTTGAACATCATACAATCAAATTTGGAGATAAGTACAAGGAACACTTGGACGATATTTTTAACAATAAAAAATTAAATGACGATATTAGTTACTATTTACATAGACCAACAGCTACAGACAAATCTATGGCGCCTGATAATCATGATTGTTTTTATGTTTTGGTGCCAGTTCCTAATAACCAATCTGGTATAGACTGGTCCATTGAGGGAGATAGAATGAAAAAATTAGTTATAAAAAAAATGGAGGAAAGTTTACTACCTAATCTAAGTGAAAATATTGTTGAGGATTTTTACTTAACTCCTGATTATTTTGAGAAAGAGCTAAATACAAAATATGGCTCAGGTTTTTCTATACAACCAAAATTTACCCAATCAGCTTATTTTAGATTTCATAATAAATCAGAGGTTTTTGATGGTTTATATTTTGTTGGAGCAGGTACTCATCCTGGAGCAGGTGTGCCAGGAGTACTATCTTCAGCAAAAGTCTTAGATAAAATTCTGTAATGCAGAAAAAGAGTTTTCTATCAATGTACGCGAAATCATTTAATTGGGCTGGATTTTTCCTACCTAAGAAAACTTATTTAAAATGTTCTAATTTATACGATTTTTGTAGAACTTTAGATAATATTGCTGATGATCAAGGTGAAACTGAAGTCAAATTAAGAAGATTTTTAAACTTCAAAAATAATTTTATCAATAAAGAATTTCAGAACCATATAATTAAAAATATGTGGGTATTAATGGATGAATATAATATTTCTTCAAAAATTGTAGATGACTTATTTGATGGTGTGAAGTCTGATATTCAAAATGAGGTAAAGTTAAATTCAAAAAAGGAATTATTAATTTATTCATATAGAGTAGCAGGAACTGTTGGATTGATGATGGCAAAAATTTTAAATGTCACAAGCTCTGGTTCTCTTAAATCAGCTATAGATTTAGGTATAGCAATGCAACTAACAAATATTTCTAGAGATGTGATTGAGGACTCTAAAATTAAAAGGTTTTATATAAAACATGATTTTGAAATCATAAAAGAAACATTGGCTATTGCAGATTTATTTTATGATAGTAGCTTTTCTTCAATAAAAGATATTCCTTTAAATCTTCGATTTTCAATTTTAGTTGCAAGAAGAGTTTACAGACAAATCGGAAGAAATATTATTAAAAAACAAACAATTCAAAATTATAATAAATCAGGTAAAATTTTTGTTACTAATGGTGGCAAAATATTTCAAACAATATTATCTATGTATGACTTGCTAAAACTATCATTGATTAAAAAACATAATCACCTTAGAGATAAAGAACACGAATTAATTAGTGAAGAAATAAATTTAAATGAAAGATTTTGATTTTGTCATAATTGGTGGAGGTTGTGCAGGATTATCTTTAGCATATGAATTAGAGTTCAATAATAAGTTAAAAAATAAAACTTTAGCTATTATTGAGCCAAGAGATGAATATAAAAAAGATAAAACTTGGTCTTTTTGGAAAACATTCCCACATAATTTTGAGGATTGTGTAAAAAAAGATTGGAAACATTTCTCCATAAATATACCTCAAAAAACTAGGCATCTAGAGTGCGATAATTATCAGTATCAAAGTATTGATAGTGGGTTATTTTATGAGAAGATAAATAATAAATTAAAAAAGAATAAAAATATTTCCTTTCACAAAAATGATCAAAATATAAATTTTGATAAATCTTTAGTATTTAATAGCGTTCCAAATTTAGATAATCAAAACTCTGATCTTTGGCAACATTTCTGTGGGGTAGAAATAGTTACAAAAAAGGAATTTTTTGATGAAGAAATGATGAATTTAATGGATTTTGATTGTGAGCAGAGAGGAAGTGTTCATTTTTTTTATACACTTCCATATTCAAAAAATACAGCATTAGTTGAAACAACTTGGTTATCAGAAATGAATGACGATTCCCAAAAAGATTATGATCAGCAAATTAAAGAATATATTGAGAATAATCTAAAAATAAAAGATTATAAGATTACATACAAAGAAGTGGGTGCAATACCTCTTTTTTACCCAAAAATTGACCAAGTAAAAAATAAAATTAATATTGGAACAGCTGGTGGTATGACAAGGCTAAGTACTGGTTATACTTTTCTAAATATTCAAGAACAAAGTAAATATATAAGAGAAAATATAGAAAACATTAGTAAATTGAAAACTTTTCAAATTAAAAAAAAATATCAATTTCTTGATAATATTTTTTTAAAAGTTCTTAAGAATAATCCAAACAAAATGCCAAATATTTTTTTTAGGATGTTTAATAATAAATCTAATACTGTTATAAAATTTTTGTCGAATAAAAGTAATTTTTTTGAAGATTTATCTATAATATTAAAAATGCCTAAATGGATTTTTATTAAAGCACTTTTTTAAATTAAATGATTAGAATTAATTTTTACCACTCTTTAATTTTTTTTAATTTATGTATACTTTTATCTGGAATAAAATATCTTAGAGAAGGCAGTTTCTTACTAATTTCGTTGTTTTTAATTTTAACAATTGGAATATCTCATGGCTCTCTGGATCACATTAAAGGAAAAAAACTGATTAAATATTTTGGATATAAATCAATGGGTATTTTTTATTTGAGTTATTTACTTATTGGTGCAGTTATAATATTGATTTGGTTAATATTTCCAAAATCATTACTTTTCTTATTTTTAGTTATCGCTGCTTTTCATTTTGGGAAAGAGGACTCCGAATTTATTAACCAAAAGAAAAACTTTGAATTAATTTATTTTTTAAAAGGATCATTAATAATTACCTCACCCTTATTTTTTCACAAAGAAGAGACACTGGCAATATTCGAGACATTAAATTTTTATATTTCAAATAATTTAATAGTATCTAACGAGATATTATTCATATTTATCTTACTATCTTTAATTTCTGGAATTATTTTATCGTTAAAGAAAAGTATCGAAGCAAAGTCATTATTATTGATGGATTATTTATCAATATTAATACTAAATTATTTTCTTAGTCCCATAATTGCTTTTACGATTTACTTTTGTTTTTTGCATTCTATTAGGCACTCGATTTCTTTAATTAGAGAAATAAATAAAAATTTGATAAAAGGTTTACCAATATTCATTAAAAAAGCGCTTCCACTAACAATTTTGACAATTTTTGGATATGTTGTTTCAATATCATTTCTGAATAATTATAACGAATTTAATGAAACTATATATCGAGTAATTTTTATTGGATTGGCCTCATTAACTTTTCCACATATATTGCTCGAATATTTAATTGAAAAAAATGAGTAATAAAAATATTAATTTAATTGGGTGGATTTTATTCATTATTTCTGCGTTGGGTTTTATTATATCAAGTGTGGGGAGTTTTTGGGCTATGTTTGGCAGTCTTTTTTTTCTAATTGCATGTATTGTTTTTTTAATTCCATTTTTTCGAAAGGATGAAAGTGAAAAATAATCATCTTAAAATACTTTTAGCAGCTCCCAGAGGTTTTTGTGCAGGTGTTGATAGAGCAATTGAAATTGTAAAGAAAAGCATAGAAAAATATGGCGCTCCTGTATATGTAAGACATGAAATAGTTCATAACAAACATGTAGTAGATGGTTTAAAAAAAATTGGCGCAATATTTGTTGAAGAAATTGATGAAATTGAGGATAAAACGAGGCCTGTTGTCTTTTCAGCTCATGGTGTTCCAAAATCTGTTCCTCAAGAGGCAGAAAGTTTAAATATGATTTTTGTTGATGCAACATGTCCATTGGTATCTAAAGTTCACAGAGAAGCAGAAAATTTAGATAAAAAGGACATTAAAGTTTTGCTTATAGGTCATAAAAACCATCCTGAAGTGATTGGCACAATGGGCCAAGTAGCTAGTGGAAAAATTGATCTTATAGAAACTATAGATGATGCAAAAAATTATCAAAGAGATAAAAACGATAAACTTGCTTATATAACACAAACAACATTGTCGGTTGATGATACAAAAGATATTATAAATGTTTTAAAAGAACGCTTTCCTGATATTCACGAGCCAAAAAAAGATGATATATGCTATGCAACCACAAATAGACAAGCAGCGGTGAAAAAAATTGCAAAAGATTGTGATAATCTTTTTGTAATTGGCAGTAGGAATTCTTCAAACTCAGTTAGATTGGTGGAAGTAGCTAAAAATAATGGATGTGAAAATGCTGAATTAATTCATTCAGAGAGTAGCTTTCCACTTGAAAAAATATCTAAATGCAAAACAATAGGTATTTCATCTGGCGCCTCAGCTCCTGAAGTATTAGTTAATGAATTCATAGAAAATATTAAAAAAAAATTTACTGTAGAAATAGAGGAAGTTGAAATAGTCAAAGAAGATGTAACATTTAAAATCCCAGGAAAATTGAATTAATGGCTGTTTATACTAGAATAAATAAGGGTGATTTAAGTTTAATAGAGACAACCTTTAAAATAGGTAAAATTCTATCATTTTCAGGAATAAAAAAAGGAATTGAAAATACTAATTATTTAATAAAAACAAAAAATAGAAAAATAATACTGACTATTTTTGAAAAAAGAGTTCAAAAAAAAGATTTACCATTTTTCATGAATCTTATGTTTGGCTTATCTAGACAAAAAATTAAATGTCCAGAGCCTATTAAAAATAAAAAAGGTAAATATTTATTCAAGATTAAGAATAAAACTGCATGTTTGGTCAGCTTTCTTGAAGGAAAGGATAAAAATAATTTAACAAGTAAAGATTGCTACTTTGTGGGAAAAAATGCAGCTTTATTACATATGGCAGCTAAAAAATTAAGGATACACAGAAAAAATTCTTTGTCGGTTAATTCTTGGGGGCCGTTGCTTAATAGAATAGACAAAAGAATTAATAAACTTTCAGATGATTTAATAAATATAATGAAGAATGATTTATCTGATATCAAAAAAAAATGGCCAAAGAGTATGCCCAATGGAATAATACATAGTGACCTTTTTATAGATAATATTTTTTTTTATAAGAAAAAATATTATGGTTTTATTGATTTTTATTTTTCCGCAAACGATTTCTTGGCATATGAGTTAGCAACATGTGTGAATGCTTTATGTTTTAAAAAAAGAAATAAAGTGTTTGTTTTAGACAAAAACAAATCTGCTCAATTATTAAGAGGCTATCAATCAATTCGTAAATTGAACTCCAAAGAAAAAAGTAATTTTAATACTTTATGTCGTGGTTCAGCTTTAAGATATCTTCTGACAAGATCATATGATTATTTAAATACCCCCAAAAAAGCATTAATTAAAATTAAAGATCCTAAAGAATATCTGGATAAATTAAATTTTCATAGAAAACTAAATTCTTTTAGAGACTACAATTAATGATAAAGATTTACACAGATGGGTCATGTTTAGGTAATCCAGGACATGGTGGGTGGGCTGCAATCATTATAGAAGATGAAAAGAAAACTGAAATAAAAGGAAGCAAAAAAGATACGACAAATAATCAAATGGAGTTGCTTGCTCCAATAAAAGCTCTTAAAAAAATTCCTAAAGGAAGTAATGTTCAGATTTTCACAGACTCTAAATATGTAAAATCAGGAATAACAGAGTGGATACATAATTGGAAAAAAAATGGTTGGAAAACTGCAAATAAACAACCTGTAAAAAATAAAGAACTCTGGACCGAATTAGATCAAATGACAAATGAATTTCATATAAAATGGAGTTGGGTCAAAGGCCACTCTACAGATGTTTTAAACAATGAGGTAGATTTAATTGCTAGAGAAGCTGCAAACTCCTAACGGGGCACCTGGCAACAGAACTGCTCTTCTTGCTAAATAATATCTAAAATACCCTCTGCTGAGGATATACCGCAATCTTTGGTTTCTTTTTCCTCTTGAATAGTATGCACTTTAAGATTTTCTATAACCATTGCATAACGGCTTGATCTCATGCCCATACCTTTTGAATTTCTATCAACTTCAGCACCAATTAGCTTTGTAAATAATAAATAAGGATCAGCTAACATAGTTATATTTTCCCCTATGTTATTCGCCTCACCCCAAGCATACATTACATAGGGGTCATTAACGGCTAGACAAAATATTTTATCAATACCTTTGTCTGTTATTTGTTGAGAGTTTTTGACATATCCTGGTAAATGAAATTTAGAGCATGTCGCGGTAAATGCACCTGGTAATCCAAATAATATTATTTTTTTTGATCCTAATACCTCAGAAATATTTTGTTCCTTGGGTTCACCATCAACTAAATGAAAGATTTTTGTATCTGGGATTTGATCATTGACTTTTAGCTTCATAATTTACTTTTAACGAAATTTTTAACTTCATCTGTATCATTTTTTAATAATTGAAAACTTTCTTCTTTACCATGAACATACTGAAGCTCCTTAGGTAGCTCTTCATGTTTATTTATAGCATTATCTGTTGCAGCTGGAAATTTGCATGGATGAGCAGTAGACAAAACTACACAATCATTAAATGATAGCTTGTTTGCAGCACCTACTCCAACTGCAGTATGCGGATCTAAAATAATATTATTTTTCTCAAAATTTTTCTTTATAATTTCTAAAGTTTCATTTTCATTGCAACTTTCTGAAACAAAATCTTTTTGTATAATACCTAAGTTTGATTTATCAATCTTGTATTCATTTTGTTTAATTTTTTTCATTATATCTGATGTAATTTCAGAATTAGAGTTATTTACGTAATAAATTAGTCTTTCAAAGTTACTTGCCAATTGGATATCCATACTTGGAGAAAGTGTTTCTTTTACTTTTTTTGAGACATAATCACCATTTGAGATTGCTCTATGCAAAATATCATTTTCATTAGTTGCAACAATAAGTTTGTCTATTGGTAATCCCATTTGTTTTGCAAGGTAACCTGCAAAGACATCTCCAAAGTTTCCAGTTGGTACTGAAAAAGATATTGGTTTATCAATTTCAAGTTTAAAATAAGCATAAAAGTAATATACAGCTTGTGCAATTATTCTTGCCCAATTAATAGAATTTACCCCTGACATATTTATTGATTTGGAAAAATCTAAATCTGAAAACATTTGTTTAACAATATTTTGACAATCATCAAAATTTCCGTCAATTGCAATATTGAAAACATTTTCATCTTCAACTGTTGTCATTAACTTTCTTTGTACTGGTGAAATTCTATTATTAGGATGTAAGACAAAAATATTTAAGTTTGATTTGCCTTTAATTGCATCTATAGCGGCAGCACCTGTATCACCTGATGTAGCCACAACAATATTAATTTTTTTATTATTTTTACTTAAATAATATTCATACAAGTTACCAATAAACTGCATTGCTACATCTTTAAAAGCTAATGTAGGACCATGAAATAACTCCAATAATTTGTGATCTCCAATGTTTGATATTTTAACAACTTCTTTTTCTCTAAAAGTTGAATAAGATTTTTTAATTAATGATGAAAGATCATCTTTTGAAATAAAGTCTGATGAAAATAGATTTATTATTTCAGTAGATAAATCATTATAATTAAGATTTTTAAGTTCTGACAATTTATTTGAACTAAATATTTTTAAAGATGTAGGTACATAAAGTCCACCATCATCAGCTAATCCTTTGATGAAAACATCTTCAAAACTGTATTCTTTTGAATTATCTCTTGTACTTACGTATCTCATGAATTTTTTTTACCATTTTCCTATAAAATAAATAGGATTATTTATTTTATAATCTGGTCTACCAAAAATAAGACAAAAAGCAAAAATAAGTAAAAAATTGAGTAAGAGAATACCTTTTTAGCCTTCTTTATTTCAAATTTGTTTTTTTTGAACCTAAGAAGATCATAACAAACGTAGTTATAATAAAAGGTAAGTAATAATGAAACTATTAAGAATGTTTCACCTGCAAAACCAATATAATAAGGCAAGATTACTACTGGGAGCATTATTAAAGAATAAACAAATATATTTTTCTTCGTTTCCTCAATACCGTTAGTAATAGGTAACATTGGAATTTTAGCTTTCTGATAATCGTCTGCTTTATAAAGGCTAAGAGCCCAAAAATGAGATGGGGTCCAAAAGAATATGATTAAGAAAAATGTTATCGGTTCTATTGTTAATGAGTTAGTAGCTATAGTCCAGCCTATAACTGGAGGTAGTGCACCTGATGCACCTCCTATAACAATATTTTGAGGAGTTTTTCTCTTTAACCATATCGTGTAAACAAAGACATAAAAAGCGATCGTTATTGATAATAAAATAGCTGATGTTAAATTTGAAAAATAATAAAGTCCAACCACAGATACTATCGATAATACTGTTCCAAATAATAAAGCATGCTCCCTGTTAACCTTTCCAGTAGGGATAGGTCTAAGACAGGTTCTTGTCATTAATTTATCAAGATCAGCCTCGTACCACATATTTAATGCACCTGCAGCACCCGCGCCCATAGTTACAAAGAAGATTGCAATTATTGAATTTAGAATAGAAACCGATGCTGGAGCTGTAAGTAATCCAACTGCACAAGTAAAGATAACCAAAGACATTACTCTTGGTTTCATCAACAATAATAAATATTTTGAATAAGATAAAAAGCTTACGGAAACTGATTTTTTTTTAATTGTATTTGCAGTCACTATTACTCAACATTTAGTGAAACAAATATTACAAGTAATATAACGCCTGCGATTAAAATATGATTTCCAAGATCAAATATACCTACTTTACTATTTTTTTTATCAATTAATCTTCTTCTTAAAGGTATTTGATCATAAGGATTTATTGTGACTTTATCACCTTGTTCTTTTTGGTTTTCAACTTTTACCGAATAACCAAACCAAACAATATAGATAAAAAATACAAACAAGATTAAAAAAAAGGCTAAATATCCGTAGGCGTCCATGTTAAGCTCCCCCTACTACAAAATAAAAGAATCTTGAAAATAGTGTGTATTGAAATTCTGCATTCATTAAAAATATAAAGCAAGCAATAGCCGTCATTGGCCATAATAATACGTTAACTAAAGCGTATCTTTCCCAAAACAAGTGCATGAAAAAAGCCATAATAAGTCCTGCTTTTAGAAACATAAAGAATAATATTAGAGACCATCTTAGCATTCCTTGAAACTGGTACCAGTCAACCATGTATGAAAAGAAACTTAAAACAAATAACAGACCCCAAATCCAAAGATAAATTCCTATCTTCTGGGTGCTTGTTTGCTCTTCTTGTTTATTAGGTTCTTGCATTTTGTTAGTCTCTTCCATAAATTATTTTACCACAAGTAGAAAAATGCAAAAATAAAAACCCAAACAAGATCTACGAAGTGCCAATAAAGACCTAATATTTCAATTTCAACATAATCCCCTTTCATCTTAGTAAACCAGCCTCTTTTTTTGCTGTCATAATGACCAGCAAAAACTTTATAAGTGTATATGAATAAGAAAATCACACCTATTGAGACATGGAAACCATGGAAACCAGTTATCATAAAAAAGAAGGAACCAAACTGAGCTGCTCCAAAAGGATTTCCCCAAGGTCTCACACCTTCATGAATTAGTTTAGACCATTCAAATACCTGCATTCCCACAAATGTAAGCCCACCTACAGCAGTAGCTAGAATTAGCCAACCACACATTTTACGATTTTTTTCGTAACCATATTTAACAGCCAAAGCCATTGTTCCACTACTTGTAATCAACACAAATGTCATTATCGCAATCAATAAAAGCGGGACAGGCACACCTCCTACATGTAAAGAAAAAACTTCACTAGTGTTTGGCCAATCAACTATAGTTGATCCTCTACCCTTCATGTATGAAATTAAAAAACAGCTGAATACAAAAGTATCACTCAATAAAAAGATCCACATCATGGCCTTGCCCCAATGCACACCTTTAAACATTGTTTGGTCTGAGCCAGTGTCAGACGCCATTCCCTTAAACCCTGGTTTAAGTTCAAAGCCGTCTATTTTTTGTTCAGACATTATTTTTCTCTTAAGTTTTCTCTACTTCAGTATTTGCTACTTCACTTGGAGCAGTTGTTTGCGGAATAAAATCATCTTTCGCTCCTGGAACACTAAAATCATAAGGCCATCTGTGAACAACTGGAAGTCTTTCACCAAAGTTGCCATGTTCCGGTGGAACAGTAGAAGTATACCATTCTAGTGAATTAGCTTTCCAAGGATTCTGTTCAGCTTTTTTTCCTGTTTTTAATGTTTTAATAATATTGAAAACTAAAATAAATTGTGCTGCACCTACTATAAATGCTGCAACACTTATAAATTCATTCATTCCTACTGTAGATGTCATATATGGACTATCATACATTTCAAAGTATCTTCTTGGAACTCCAATAAAACCTAAGTAATGCATTGGGAAGTATATTGAGTAAGCTCCTAAGAAAGTGATCCAGAAGTGCCATTTACCTAATGTTTCACTTAACATTTTTCCAGCTACTAATGGGAACCAATGATAAACTGCTCCCATAATAACCATTAGTGGTGCAATACCCATGACCATATGGAAGTGTGCTACTACAAAATATGTATCAGATAATGGGACATCAACTGAAACATTTCCTAAAAATATTCCAGTAATTCCACCATTTACAAATGTCACTATAAATCCTAAGCACCATAACATTACTGTATTAATTCTAATATTTCCTCTCCACAAAGTTAGTATCCAGTTATAAACTTTCATGGCGGTTGGAACTGCAATAATTAAAGTTGTTGTTGCAAAGAAAAATCCGAACCAAGGGTTCATTCCACTAACATACATGTGGTGAGCCCATACGAAGAAACTTAATCCTCCAATACCTACTATTGCCCAAACCATCATTCTGTAGCCAAATATATTTTTTCTAGCATGAACAGATATTAAGTCAGAAACTATTCCAAATGCAGGCAATGCAACAATATAAACCTCAGGGTGTCCGAAGAACCAAAATAAGTGTTGGAAAAGAATTGGGCTTCCACCACCGTATTCAAGAACCTCTCCTGCTTTTAAAATTGTTGGCATAAAGAAACTTGTTTGTAGAACTTTATCTAATGTCATCATTATTGCACTAACTAGTAGTGCTGGAAATGCTAACATCGCGAGCACTGTTGCTGTAAAAATACCCCAAACTGTTAATGGCATTCTCATTAAAGTCATTCCTCTAGTTCTAGCTTGAAGAATAGTAATCATATAATTCAGTCCACCCATTGTGAAACCAATTACAAATAATGATAAAGATATAAGCATTAGAAGTATTCCCGTGCCAGATCCGGGAGTTCCCTCTAGAATTGTTTGAGGAGGGTATAATGTCCATCCCGCTCCTGTTGGTCCACCTGGAACAAAGAAACTTGCCATCAGAACCATTACGGCCACAAAAAACATCCAGAAGCTAAGCATATTTACATATGGAAAAACCATATCTCTTGCTCCCACCATGAGTGGAATTAAATAATTTCCAAAGCCTCCAAGAAATAGAGCGGTTAAAAAGTACACTACCATTATCATTCCATGCATAGTCACAAATTGATAATAATGTTCAGCTGTCATAAAACCTGCTAACTCAGGAAAACCAAGTTGGAGTCTCATTAACCATGATAAAATTAATCCCACTATTCCAGTAAATACTGCTGTTAAAAAATATTGAACACCAATAACTTTTGCATCCTGACAGAAAATCCATTTTTCAATAAAACTATGTGCATGGTATAAATCTTGTTCAGGTATTTCGGCTGGTCTTACATAATCCATGTCGGGATTAATTGATCCAGCTGAACCATCTAAAACCTCTGATGATTGGGCCTGGTATGATTTATTATTATCGTATTCGTCTGACATATTTTTATCCTTTATATATATTTTTTTTTAAATTAATAAATTGTTATTTTTTAGCTAATTTGTTCCCATCTACGTTTAATTTTTCATATCTAGCTGATAGTTGTTCAAAGGTTTCTTGCTCACTTAACCACACTTCATAGTCAGCTTTATCCTGAACCTCAACACCACCTCTCATCGCATAATGTCCAACTCCACAATATTCAGCACATAAAACCTCATATTCTCCAACTTTATTTGGTTCAAACCAGTAGAAAGTAACTGTTCCGGGAACTGCATCCATTTTTGATCTAAATTGAGGTACATACCAATTATGAAGAACATCGACTGATCTTAATAAAATTTTTACAGGTCTATTATTTTCTAAATTTATTACATCACTCTCAATCATTACATCATCTTTTCCAAAAGGATCATCTGGATTGATACCAAAAGGATTGTTATCAGCAATGTTTCTAACTTGTGTAGTTCCTAATTTTCCATCTGCTCCAGGTAATCTATATTGCCATCCCCACTGCCAAGCCATTACATCCACCTCGATTGCATTCTTTGGCACATTTACATATTGATTCCAAATTATAAGACCAGGAGCAAGTAAAGCACATACTCCAAGTGTTGTTGCCCATGTTAAAATTTTTTCTAATTTTTTATCTTCAGGTTTATATTCTGCTCTTCTATCTTCTTTATGAGAGTATCTAAAAACACAATAAACCATGAACAAACATACAGCTACAAATACACCTCCACCTACCCAGAAAGTAAGAGTAATTGTACTATCCATTCCGCCCCAATTTGATGCTATGTCAGTCCAGTACCAAGGTGTGAAAATATGAAATAAGATAGATCCGACGATCACCAATAAAAATATTATTCCTGCATGCATAGTGCTTATATAGAAGAATAATCCTATAATTACCTATGACAAAATGTCATAAAACATATTAATTATACTAATATAATCAATATCTTTATGCTTGGTAAATTAGGTATTTTAATCACAATTCTTGCTCTGGTTTTAGCATTCTATTTTGTAATCTCTTTAGGAGCGGGAAGATTTTCAAAAGGGGAGACAAAACCTGAGACCAAAAGATATCTTAGATCAGTCAACATTCTTTTAATAATAATTGCAGTGTTTGGGTCTGTGCTAGTTTTGTTTATATAACTAAGCAATCAAAGATTTACAGAACTCTATAACAGTATCATTGTAAGCAAACATTATAGTAAAGAAGACCAGCCAAACTATAAATAAAAAGAACCAATACAAAGAAAGAGCATTAATACTTTTTTCCTCTTTGTTATAATCCTTCTCATCTAATTTAAAAATTTTAGAACTGACTTTGCCCCAAAAATAAAGACCTCCTAAAAGATGAATGCCGTGTAATGCTGTAAAAAAATAATAAGATGAGAAGTAAGTGTTAGTAGAAACAAAATTTCCACTTTTCATAAGTTGGTACCATAAAGCTAATTGAAGAAATAAAAATATATAACTCAAACCACCAACATAAATTAAGTTTCTTTTTATAGTATTTGTAACTCCATTTTTTAAATCTTTACTTATTCTATTAAAAAATATTGTTACTAATATTAAGACTAATGTATTTATCCAAAGTAAATTTGTCTTAAGTATAAAAGTTGTATCTTGCTCTGGTGGTAGTGAATAAAGATAACCAGTGAAAATTAGACTAAATAAAGTTGTACTTACTCCAAAAATTATGATTACAGCTGACATTTGATTTGAAATTTCAAACGTCTTTCCTGCATGTGTACTATCTATTGCTGCTTGACTAGCTTCCCAAGGCTTTTCGGTTAATGTGCCAAATATTTTCTTTAACAGAGACATAATGTTTATATAGTTCCTATATATAATTTTACAATAATGAAATTAAAAACCTCAATCGTAGTGTTAACTGGATGTTTAACAATATTCTTTTTTTTAATGCTTCCTGTATTTCTTTCTATGAAAGAACAAAAAGACCAATCAGTCGCAGCTTTTAAAGGATCAGAATTTGAGCTTAAAGATATGAATAATAATTCAATTACCCAAGAGTCTTTTAACGGACCTTTAACAGCAATTTTTTTTGGTTTCACAAATTGCCCTGATATTTGTCCCATGACTTTAAACAAAATGGATATCGCGTTAAACAGAATTAAAAAAAATAAAAAAAAAGATTTTAAAGTCTTTTTTATTAGTGTTGATCCTAAAAGAGATACTCCAGAGGTTATAAAAGATTATCTGAGAAATTTTGATAATGAGTTTGTTGGAATTACAGGAGACCCAGGAGATATTTTTTTATTATCACAATCCTGGGGAATAATCAGTCAAAAGATTTTTTTTGAAAATGGAGATTACAATGTTGATCACAGCTCGCCCGTAATACTTCTTAAAGATGGGAAATATATCGCCAAAATATCTCATAGAGATGATATTAAACAATCAATCAAATTAATTAATAAATATTTATAAATTCAAAATATAACTGAGTATTGATATTGATGATATCACTGCAGTCTCTGATCTAAGAATATTTTCATTGATCTTGAATGATTTGACGCCTTTAAAATTTAAAATATTATTTCTCTCTTCTTCTGAAAAGTCTCCCTCAGGTCCAATAATAACGCATAAAGGTTTAGTTATATTTTTATTAAATTCAATTTTTTTACTTTTAGTATTTAGATCAGTAAAAATTAAATCTATTTTATCTTCACTTTTATTTAAGAAACTTTTCAAGTTTTGAGGTTTTTCTAATAAAGGAGGATTGATCCTATTTGATTGCTCAGTTGCCTCGATTATTATTTTTTCTAATCTTTCAGAATTAATTTTTCTAACAATCGTACGATCAAAAATAATTGGAATAAATTTAGTTATTCCCAATTCAGTAGCCTTCTGTATCATAAAATTTGAATAATTTGATTTAATTGGAGAAAATGCCAACCAAATATCAACTGTATTTTCTTTACTTCTTAACTTTTCTTGAATACTAAATTCAACCTTTCCATTGTTAATGCTATTAATTTTAGCTAACCACTCACCATTTTTATTAAATAGTGAAAAATTTTCACCAATTTTAACTCTCATTACTTTTGTTAAATAGTGTGATTGTGATTTTTCAAGCCAAG
The DNA here is from genome assembly GCA_003282945.1 of Pelagibacteraceae bacterium AG-325-E23. Lineage (GTDB taxonomy): Bacteria > Pseudomonadota > Alphaproteobacteria > Pelagibacterales > Pelagibacteraceae > Pelagibacter. The sequence goes on along the minus strand of QBYG01000013.1, from coordinate 7,642 downwards.
AATTTAAATTAAGAGATAAACTTTCAGGAAAAAATATTCTAATATTACTCATATTAAGAAAGTAATTTATGAAAAATATTAAAGCAATAATTTTCGATGCCTATGGAACTTTATTTGATGTCAATTCTGCAGCAGAAAAATGTAAAGATAAAATTGGCAGCAAATGGGAAAGTTTTTCAAATTATTGGCGAACAACTCAGTTAGAATATACTTGGCTTAGAAGTCTAATGAAAAGACATAAAGATTTTTGGAAAATTACTGAGGATAGTTTAGATAAATCAATGAAAGTTTTTAATATTAATCCTAATATGAAAAGTGAATTACTTGATCTTTATAAAATTCTTTCCCCTTATCCAGAAGTAAAAGAAACTCTACAATTATTAAAAGAAAAAAATTACAAACTATCAATACTTTCAAATGGAACTCCTTCCCTTCTGAATGAATTGGTCTCCAGTAATAATCTTAAAGTTTTTGATGATATTTTTTCAGTAGAAGAAGTAGGTATTTTTAAGCCAGACTCAAAAGTATACGATATTCCAATTAAAAAATATAAGATTGAAAAACGTGAAGTCGCCTTTTTAAGCGCAAATACATGGGATGTTTCTGGTGGTGGAAATTATGGTTTTAATGCTATTTGGGTGAATAGAAATAATATTATTTTTGATAATCTAGATTACTCTCCTGAAAATCAAATTAATAATCTTAAACACTTACTTGATATTATTTAAACAAGTCATTATTTTAAAATTATGACAAATATTTTAGATCTTGTTGCAAGAATTTTAATTTCAGCTTTATTTCTTCTTAATGGTGTATTTAAAATTAGTAATTATGATGGAACAGTCGGCTGGATGGAGGGTTTTGGAATACCAGGAATTTTAATTATACCAGCAATAATTTTGGAGATAGTTGGACCTATCTTAATTATATTGGGCTATAAAGCAAAAATTGCAGCAGGTTTATTAAGTGTATTTTGTATTGCTACAGCAGTAATTTTTCACAACGATTTTTCGGACCAGATGCAATTAGGATCTTTTTTGAAAAATATAGCATTGGCAGGTGGGTTTCTATTTATATTCATAAACGGAACTAAAGATTTTAGTTTAGATAAGAAATTTTAAATAATATGTCTGATATAGAGGTAAAAAAAATTATTGAACCTACGCCAGCATCTGATGGGGCTGGAGTTAAATTAAAAAGAAGTATTGGTGTAGAGCCAAATTACTTTGATCCATTTTTAATGTTAGATGAATTTGGATCAGAAAATAGTGAAGATTATATAGCAGGTTTTCCACCTCATCCTCATCGAGGAATAGAAACAGTAACATATATGTTAGCAGGAGATTTTGAACACAAAGATAGTACAGGAGGCGAAGGTAGAATGACTGCAGGAGATGTTCAATGGATGAAAACTGGAAGTGGAATAATTCACTCTGAAATGCCAGCTATGAAAGAAGGTAAGCTACATGGATTTCAATTATGGATCAACATGCCAGCTAAACTTAAAATGAGCAAACCTAATTATATCTACATAGATGCAGAACAGATGAAATCATTTAAAGATGAGGAAAAAATTGTAAAAGTTATAGCTGGTAAATATGAAAAAGCTGAAGGACCTATAAAAAAACATAATGTTGAACCTATTTATTTTGATGTAGAGTTAAATAAAGACAAAGAGTTCAATTTCAATTTACCATTAACCCACAATTCATTTATTTATTTAATTGAAGGAGAGATAAAAATTGGAAATCAGCAACATCAAAAAGTTGAAAATTCAAAACTAATTCTTTTAGAAAAAGGAGATAAACTTAAGGTTTATGGCTCAACTGATGCTAAGTTTCTTCTTATTGCTGGAAAACCAATAGGTGAGCAAATTGCTAGAGGTGGTCCATTTGTTATGAACACTAAACAAGAAATCTTGCAAGCAGTCGAGGATTATCATAAAGGTACATTTGTAAAATGAAATCTATTAAAGTAACAAATACAGGTGGACCAGAGGTTCTTAAACTAGAAGATATAACTCTAGAAAAACCTGGAGCAGACGAAGTCCAAATTGAGCATGTTTCAATTGGTTTAAATTACATAGACACATATCATAGGTCAGGTTTATACCCTCTTCAATTACCAACTGGGATTGGAATGGAAGCGGCAGGTATAATTAAAGAAGTTGGTTCAAATGTTTCAAATTTTTCAGTTGGAGATAAAATTGCATATGCTGCAGCTCCTTTAGGTGCTTACTCAACTCACAGAAATTATACATCAAAAAATATTGTAAAAGTTCCTGATGATATTGACTTAGAGCAAATTTCTAGTGCAATGACTAAAGGAATGACAACATTTTATTTATTATACAAAACATATGTTCCAAAAGAGGGTGAAACTGTCTTGTTTCATGCGGCAGCTGGTGGCGTGGGACAATTCTTTTGTCAGTGGGCAAAAAGTTTAGGACTGAAAGTTATTGGCACAGTTGGGAGTGATGAAAAAATTGAAATAGCAAAAAAGTATGGTTGTGACGAAGTTATAAACTATTCTAAGGAAGACTTTGCAAAAAAAGTGTTGGAACTCACAAATGATAAAGGTGTTTCAGTTGTTTATGATGGAGTGGGAAAAACAACATATGATAAATCTATTGAATGTTTAAAATTAAGAGGAACAATGGTATCATTTGGAAATGCGTCAGGTCCACTTGACCCAATTATTGTTTCAAAATCTTTACAACCAAAAGGTATTTATTTCGTTAGACCTGCAATGAATCAATACTTTACAAATAGTGAAGAAATACAAGAAGCAGCTAGTATGTTGTTCAAGCAAATTTCATCAGGAAATGTAAAAATAGAAATTTTCAAAAAATATAAATTAGAAGATGCTATTCAAGCACATAAAGATTTAGAGGGTAGAAAAATTACAGGTCCAGCAGTAATTATTCCTTAAACTGAACATCCATATCAGAAAGATGGAGTTTTAAAGCTTTAGTAGAAATTTGTATTTCTCTTATAAAAAATATAATTGAAATCATCATAGACAAACAGCATGTTCCAAAAATTATTCTGGCTACAATTAAACTTTCCAAATAAAGAGCAAATACAGTAAGCATATTAAATAGAAAGCCAAAAGCTGCAGACATAATTGCAAACTTTAATACTCCAATTCTGCTGTTTAGGTTTATTAGCTGATCTTTCCATTCTGGGGGTGTGTGTTTTTCAAAGACATACTCATCATGAATTTTTCTAATTAATCCACTTAGGGTGTGAAATCTATTACTATATACACTCATTATAAGCGGTATTGCCGGAAACATTAATGCTGTAACAGTGTAATCTATATTCATTCGAATCAATTTGATTATGAGACTCTGCTTTGCTATTTACAAGTAAATTGTTATGCAAAACATCAAATTGTTCATTGAACTCACAAGATTAAATAGACCAATCGGATACATGCTTTTATTTTGGCCATGTCTATGGGGTCTTACTATTGCTTATAATTTTAATTCTGAATTGGAAAAATTTTATTTTTATACTTTGCTATTTTTGCTTGGATCAATGTTAATGCGATCTGCTGGCTGTATTGTAAATGACATAGTAGATAAAAATTTCGACAAAAAAGTTGAGAGAACAAAAGATAGACCAATTGCATCGGGAAAAGTTTCTGTAAAGCTTGCAGTAATTTACTCTTTTGTTTTATGTGGATTAGCATTTTTAGTCTTGATTAATTTTAATAAATTCACAATTTTGATGGCACTATTATCTATGCCATTGGCATTTACTTATCCTTTAATGAAGAGATTTACATATTGGCCACAACTGTTTCTAGGAATTACATTTAATTATGGGCTTGTTCTCGCCTGGATATCTATAAATAACAGTGTATCTATGGTTCCAATCATATTTTATTTGGGAGCCATATTTTGGACACTGGGTTACGACACTATTTATGGATATCAGGATATAAAAGATGATGAGATAATAGGAGTTAAATCTACCTCAATAAAATTTAAAAAGAACCCAAAAATATTTATTTCTTTATGTTACTCATTTTTTTTTATTTCTTTAATAATAATAGGAATTTTAATGAATTTTAAAACATTATATTTCCTTACTTTGATAATAACCTTTTTGCACTTATTAATTTATCAAATAAAAAATCTTAATGTAGAGAATGCAAATCAATGTCTACAAAAATTTAAAAGTAATAATTTTTTAGGATTAATAGTTTTTTTAAATATTTTAATAGGAAAAATAATTTAAATGACAAATATTGAAATACTAAAGAGACTTTACAGAGATTATACTAAAAATTACCTAAATAAAATTTTACTTGCTGTTTTTTTTTCAATTTTAGTTGCAACAAGTACATCAGCTACAGCATGGCTGTTAGATCCAGCAATAGATAAGATTTTTTTGAATAGAGATCAAAGTCTTTTGTTACTTATCCCTTTTTTTATAATTATTGCATTCGCTACTAAAGGTATTTCACTTTATATGGCTAAAGTGTTAATGATAAATGTTGCCGAGGAAGTTAAGAAAAAAATACAAATGAATATGCTTACTTCTTTTATTAAGGCAGATACAGAATACATTGAAAATAAACACACTGGAAAATATATTTCAAATTTAAATTTTGATGTTAATCAAATAACAATGATGCTTAGTACTTCATTTTTGAATTTTTTCAAAGATGGTCTAACTTTAATAGGTCTGCTTATAGTTATGTTCACACAAAATTGGAGGTTATCTTTAATAGCGATAATTATGATCCCACTTGCATCTATAACTGCAAAGAGATTAGGCAAAAGAATGGGTAAAGTAGCAACAGAGGCTCAAGAAAAATCTGGAGATCTAAATAAATATTTAATTGATTTATTTAAAAATCATAAAATTATTAAAATTTTTCAAAGAGAGGAATTTGAGGAAAATAGATCAGAAAAATTTGTTAATGATTTGAAAGAAAAGTCGATAAAAATATCCACGATATTCATCAGAGCGACCCCGATTATGGAAATTCTTACGGGAATTATGATTGCTTTATTAATATTTTACTCTGGGAAATTAATTATGAACGATCAATTAAGCTTGAATAACTTTTTCTCTTTTTTAGCAGCAATGATGTTAGCTTATCAACCGGTAAAGTCATTAGCTACTATTAATGTAGGCATTGGCCAGGGTATGTCGGCTGGAAAAAGAATACTCCCAATTATTGATGTTAAAAATTTGATTGAGGTAAATAAAGATAAATCAGAAATTGATTTTAAAAATGGAGATATAGAATTAAAAAATGTAAATTTCAATTATTCTTCTAATCTAGAAAATAAAGTTCTTAAAAATATCAATATTAAAATAAATGGAAAAAAAATGACTGCATTAGTTGGTCAAAGCGGATCAGGTAAGTCCTCATTATTGAGTTTAATTCCAAGGTTATATGATCCAAAATCTGGAATTTTAGAAATTGATAGTCAAAATATTAGAGATGTTAATTTATTTTCTCTCAGAAAAGAAATATCAATAGTTGATCAAAATGTAACACTATTTGATGATACAATTTTTAATAACATTAAATATGCAAAACCGGATGCTACTGATAAAGAGGTTTATAAAGCTGCAGAACAATCTATGTGTCAAGATTTTATAGATAAGCTAGAAAATAAATATCAAACAATGATTGGGGAAAATGGAGTTCGATTATCCGGAGGTGAGAAACAAAGATTGTCAATCGCTAGGGCCTTTTTAAAAGATAGTAAGATAATCCTTTTAGATGAGGCAACATCCTCGCTAGACTCTGAAACTGAAGAAAAAATTCAAAAAGCACTTGATAAATTGGTATTGAATAAAACGACCATAGTTATAGCTCATAGACTTTCAACAATTCTTAATTCAGATAAAATTTATGTAATGGATAAAGGTAATGTTCTAGACTCAGGAAATCATGAAGAGCTTTTAAATAAATCTGAAACATATAAGAACTTCTATAATAAGCAGATAAACAAAAACTGATGTTTTTTATTTATAATATTTTTTTATTAATAATATTATTAATTTCACCAATAATCTTAATAATCAGAATATTTTTAGGAAAAGAGGATAAAATAAGATTTAAAGAAAAGTTTTGTTTGTTTTCAGAAAAAAATTATGTGGATGGAACAATATGGTTTCACGGAGCGAGTGTTGGGGAAATATTAAGTATAATCCCAATCATCAAAAGATTTGAAAAAGATAGTAAAATTAAAAGAATTTTGATCACTTCTTCAACAACTAGTTCTTCTTATATTTTATCTAAATACAAATTTAAAAAAACAATTCACCAATTCTATCCATTTGACTTAAATATTCTTACTAAATTATTTATTCATTATTGGAAACCAAGACTGGCTATATTCGTCGAGTCAGAGATCTGGCCAAATATGTATAATAATTTGCACAAAAGAAAAATTCCCTTAATACTTCTTAATGCAAGAATAACAAAAAAATCATTTAATAGATGGAGAAATTTTCCTAATTTTTCAAAAAATATATTTGAAAAAATAAGCGTTGCTTTACCTCAAAATAATGAAACGAAAAGATATTTAAAACTTCTTGGAACAAAAAATATAAAAATTGCAGGTAATATTAAATTTTATGGAACTGCACTATCAAATTATAATACTTCTAGTTTAAAAAAAAAATTTCTTAAAAGAAATATTTTGTGTGCAGCTAGTACACATAAAAATGAAGAATTATTTATTGGCAAAGTTCATAAAGAATTAAAAAATGAAATAAAAAATTTATTAACTATTATTATACCTAGACACATCAATAGGAAGAAAGAGATAACCAATGAGTTATCAAAGATTGGATTAAATTCTGAGCTTCACACATCTTCGAAAAGTTTAAAAAAAAATACCGATATATATGTTGTAGATACTTATGGAGATGCTTCTAAATTCTACTCACTATCAAAATTAACATTTGTTGGGGGTTCATTGGTTTCACATGGAGGACAAAATCCTTTGGAACCTGCCCGCGAGGGAAATTATATTTTATATGGACCACATGTTGATAATTTTAAGGAGGTCTATCAAATGTTAAGTAACTTAAAAATTGCAAATAAAATAAATTCAGTAAAAAATATTAAAAATTTTATTCTTCAAAAAATTAATTATTCAGATAATAAAAAATTAAAATATAAATTGAATTATTTAGGTAATAAAATAATAAATAAAAATATATTTGAGATTAAGAGATTTATCTAAATGAAGATAAGAAAACCACTATTTTGGAATACTAAGAATTTAATTTCGTTGTCTTTAATTCCATTTTCAATAATTACATTTATTATAAATTTTTTTAAAAATTTTTTGTTAAAAAAAAATTATAAAATTAAGACAATATGTATTGGAAATATTTATATAGGTGGAACAGGAAAAACATCCCTCAGTATTGAGATAAATAATATTTTAAAAAAAAAATTCAAAACTTTATTTATTAAAAAAAAATATATTAACCAACTTGATGAGAGAGAGTTGCTTAAAATGAATGGAAGTGTTTTTAGTGATAACGATAGGAAAATGAGTTTGATTAAGGCCGAAAATACTAGAAAATTTAATTTGGCTATCTTAGATGATGGTTTGCAGGATAAAACAATAAAATATGATATTTCTATTGCTTGT
>QBYG01000012.1 GCA_003282945.1 Pelagibacteraceae bacterium AG-325-E23 | reverse complement strand
GAATCGATGGGGTATATATTCAATCTCAAAAAAACTGAATAAACAAAACTTCGTAATATCTAACGTTATTGAAAAACCAAGTATAAAAGAAGCGCCATCAAAAAATGCTGTAATTGGCAGATATATACTTAGCAAAAATATATTTAAAATTTTAAAAAAAACAAAAAAAAGGTAAGGGAGGTGAAATACATATTACTGACTCAATTAAGACTATGATTGATAATAAATCATTATTTATTGGTCATAAGTTTTCTGGAAAATATTTAGATTGTGGTTCTATGAATGGTTACATTAATTCAACATTAGAGATTGCAAAATTATGAAAATATGCATGATAGGGTCTGGCTATGTAGGTTTAGTCAGTGGAGCATGTTTTGCTGAACTTGGTAATAATGTTATTTGTGTAGATAACAATGCAAACAAAATTTCCAAACTTAAAAATGGTGAAATTCCTATTTATGAACCTGGTTTAGAAGAATTTGTTAAAAGAAATCTAAAGCAAAAAAGATTAGAATTTTCGTCAAATATATCAAAATCAATTAATAAATCAGATCTTATATTTATATGTGTTGGTACCCCTACTAAACCTAAATCTAATGAAGCTGATTTAAAATATGTTTATCAAGTTTTAAAGGATATAAAAAATAATCTAAATAAATATAAAATAATCGTTACTAAATCTACAGTTCCAGTAACTACTGGCGATAAAATTCAAAAATTTTTAACAACCAATAAAAATAAAAAATTATTTGATGTTGTTTCAAATCCAGAATTTCTAAGGGAAGGAGAAGCTATTAGAGATTTCATGTTTCCTGATCGAATTTTAGTAGGAACTAATAGTAAAAGGGCTAATAATTTTTTAAAAAATTTATATTCCCCAATTATTAAAAAGAAAGGCAGATATTTTAATACATCAAGACGTGCTGCCGAGGTTATAAAATATGCAGCTAATGCATTCCTAGCAACAAAAATTACATTTATTAATGAAATTTCAAATTTATGTGAGAAACTTAGAGTAGACATTACAGATGTTGCGGTAGGTATTGGTGCTGACGAAAGAATTGGAGGAAGATTCTTAAGAGCTGGACCAGGTTATGGTGGTTCTTGTTTTCCAAAAGATACACGTGCTTTAATTTCTACTTCAAAAAAATTTAAAACCAATTTAACTATAGTTAAATCTACAATTTACTCTAATGATAATAGGTACAAATATTTATTGAGCAAAATTAAAAAAATACTAAATAATAAAATGAAAAATAAGAAAATTACTTTTTTAGGTGTTACTTTTAAGGCTGGTACTGATGATATGAGAGACTCAGCATCTCTAAAATTAATTCCTTATTTAATTAAAAAGGGTTCAAAAGTTTCGTACTATGAGCCAACTGGAATAAAAAATAATTTTAATAAGAAAAAAGTAGCTTATTTTGATAATATCAAAGATGCATGTAAAAATAGTGACCTTTTAATTATACATACAGAGTGGAATGAGTTTAAGCAGCTAAACTTTAATAGGTTGAATAATAAAAAGAAATTTAAGATTTATGATTTAAGAAATTTATATTCACCCATGAAAATGAAAAATAAAAATATTGAATATTATAGTATCGGTAGATAACTAATAAATCTCAAATATTGCATCAACCTCAACTGCAACACCTAAAGGTAAACTATTAGTGCTTACGGCAGCGCGTGTATGGGCACCATTATCTCCAAAGACATTTTTAATTAAATCTGAGGCTCCATTAACTACCTTTGGTTGCTCAATAAAGTCTTCAGTAGAATTAACAAACCCTGTTAATTTAATACATGATTTAATTTTTGATAAATCATCTGAGCATGCTTTTTTAGCTTGAGCAATTATATTTAAAGCACATCTTTGTGCAGCTTCGTAGGCTTCTTCTGTATTAAAGTCTTTACCAACTTTCCCTTTAATCAATTGTCCATCGGCATCGATTGATATTTGTCCTGAAATATATAGTAATTTGCCAGAAATTTTTGTAGCAACATATGAACCAACGGGATCTGTTGCTTTTGGTAGAACAAAACCCATTTCTTTTAATTTTGCAATAATAGACATTATTTACTTTTTTTTTTCTTTTTATTCTTATCGTACTCTTTTCTTTTCTCAATTAAAATAAGAGCTTCCTCCATTGTTAATTCAATTGGGTCTTTTTCTTCGGGTATAGTAGCGTTTAGTGATTTGTATTTTATATAAGGCCCAAACTGACCTTTCATAATCCTTACTTGTTTTTTATCTTCGGGGTGTTCACCGAGATCTTTAATCAATGATGATGAAATTCTTCCAGGTTTTGCCTCAGCTATTAGAGTTACAGCTCTATTAAGACCAATGCTAAATATTTCTTCAACATTGTCTAAGCGTGCAGATTTATTTTCACACTTTAAATAAGGTCCAAAACGACCAACATTTACTGTAATATCTTTATCATTTTCAGGATTTTTACCTAGACTAATTGGAAGCGAGCATAAATATTTTGCTCTATCTAAATCTATACTTTTAATACCAATTCCCTTTGGAATAGATACATTTTTAAAATTATTTTCTTCTTTTTTTAATTTTCTCTTTTTCTTTTTTTTTTCTTCAGCATCATCAATTTCTTTTTCATATTGAAGATAGGGACCAAATCTTCCATTTTTTAAATAAATGTCCTTTCCCATATCATTTTGGCCAATTAATTTTGGCTCAGCTAAAGTCAATTGTTGAGCAGCTTTAGACTTTGAAAGAGGTCTTGTAAATTTACAATCTGGATAATTTGAACATCCAATAAAAGCACCACCACGAAAACTATTTTTTAAACTTAATTGACCGCTATCACATAATTTACATTTTCTATTAATTTTTCCATCTTTATCGACTTCAAATATTAATGAGCCCAAACTCTCATTTAGCATATCCAAGACTTCTCTTGTCCGTTTTTCTTTAACATCTGTTACATTTAAATTGAAATCTCGCCAAAATTCCTCTAAGACTTTAATCCAATTTTCTTTACCAGATGTTATGTCGTCTAATTGATCTTCTAATTTCGCAGTAAAATCATAATCCACATATTTTGAAAATAATTTTTCAAGGAAAGCGGAGAGTAACTTACCTCTATCAGTTGGAAAAAATCTTTTGTTTTCTATATCTGCATAACCTCTATTAGAAATAACTGATATTATACTAGCATATGTTGAAGGTCTTCCGATTCCTAATTCTTCTAACTTTTTAACAAGGCTTGCTTCTGAAAATCTTGGTGGTGGTTGTGTGAAATGTTGTTCATCTGTAAAGTCTTTAAACTCCACCTCACCTTTGCCGACATCTGGTAAAATGTTTTCGTCATCTTTATTTTCTTCTAACCTTGAAATCTTTAAAAAACCATCAAATTTTAAAGTTGAGCCACTAGCTTTACAAATATTTTTATAATCTTCAGATGTGATAGTTATAGTTTTTCTGTCAAATTTTGCAGTTTCCATTTGTGAAGATAATGATCTTGACCAAATCAAGTTGTAAAGTTTGTATTGATCAGTACTTAAATATTTTTTCATATCTTCAGGAACTCTACTAATTTCTGTCGGCCTAATAGCCTCATGTGCTTCTTGCGCATTTTTTGCTTTTTTACCTGAATAATTTAAGGGGGAAGGTGGCAAATATTTTTCACCATAGTTTTGAGTAATGAAATCTCTAAAAGTGGCCACAGCATCCTTTGATATATTTGTTCCATCTGTACGCATATAAGTAATTAATCCAATAGTTTCGCCATCAATATCAATACCTTGATATAATCTTTGGGCAATTTGCATTGTCCTAGATGCTCCAAAACCCAGTTTACTAGATGAAGTTTGTTGTAAAGTAGAAGTTGTAAAAGGACCTGATGGGTTTCTTGTGTAAATTTTAGAGGTTATATCTGTAATATTATATTTTTTATTTTTGATTGCATCTAATGCGTTATTAATATCTTCTTTATTTTTAAATGAGAATTTTTCAATTTTTTCCCCATCTAATTGAGTAATAGATGTGTTTATATTTGAGTTTTCCTTCGTTAAGAATTTTAGATTAAGTGTCCAAAATTCTTCTGGTTTAAAAACTTCTATTTCATGTTCTCTTTCAGTTAATAATCTAAGAGCAACAGATTGCACTCTTCCTGCTGATTTAGATCCTGGTAATTTTGTCCATAGAATTGGAGATATATTAAATCCTACCAAATAGTCCAGCGCTCTTCTTGCCATGTAGGCATCTACAAGTTCATTTTCAATATTTCTTGGATTTTCTATTCCGTTTGTTACAGCTTTTTTTGTTATTTCGTTAAAAACTACACGTTCAACTTTTTTATCTTTAAGTAGTTTTTTTTCATTCAAAAACTCTTTTACATGCCAAGCAATTGCTTCACCTTCACGATCTGGGTCAGTAGCTAAAATAATCTTTTCTGAATTTTTAGCCGTATCGGTAATTTCTTTTAAATATTTTTTTGAGAAACTATCTACTTCCCAAATCATTTTAAAAGAATTTTCTGGATCAACAGAACCATTTTTTGAAGGAAGGTCTCTAATATGACCATAACTTGCTAAAACAGTATAATCTGAACCTAGATATTTATTTATAGTTTTAGCTTTTGCAGGACTTTCAACAATTACAAGATTCATAATTAGTCAAACTACTTATAACTATTAATCTGTCAAATTAATAAATTTTACTCTTGGTTTCTTCTTTATTTATTAATCTTTTTATATTTTCTCTATGTGTATAAAAAATCAAAACAAACATAATGGTGAAAAAAATTACGTTACCTTGATCAATGATTAGTAGGTAGATTGGTATTGAAATTGAAGCCAACAATGAGGATAGAGACGAATATTTTGATATTAAAAAAGTTAAAATCCAAAAAATGCCAAAAACTAATGCGTAATAAATATTTAATGAAATCAAAATTCCAACAAATGTTGCAACACCTTTGCCACCTTTGAATTTTAGCCAAACAGGGAATAAATGTCCTAAAAATGCACAAAGTGCAGATATATAAACTAAATCAGGATAATTGAACTTTATATAGATAACAGGCACAAAAGCTTTTGCTATATCTAAAACAAGTGTTAAATAACCCAATGACTTATTGCCAGTTCTTAAAACATTTGTGGCGCCAATATTTCCTGATCCTACATTTCTAATATCCATTTTAAGTAAAATTTTTGTGAATAGATATCCAAATGGTATAGAACCAAATAGATAAGATACCAAAGCTGTTATAATATAATCCATTATTCAGATTTAAATAATTCTTCACCCTTAACAAATGTACTTATAACTTTACCCTGAAGTTTTTTGTCTTCAATAGGGGTATTTTTTGATTTTGATATCAATTTCTCTTTTCTAACAACCCAAGGTTTATTTATATCTACAATACAAAAATCAGCATCATTTCCTGTCGACAAGTTACCTTTATTTATTTTGAGTATTTCTGCAGGTTTTGATGTTAAAGCTTTTATTATAGTTTCCAAATCAACCGATCCATTATGATATAATTCTAAGCTCAAGGGCAATAAAGTTTCAATTCCAGATGCGCCAGTTTCTGCTTGAGCAAAAGTTAATCTTTTATTTTCTTCATCTTCTGGTTTATGATCAGAAACAATAACATCAATTGTTTCATCATTTAATCCCTGAACTAAAGCGTTTCTATCAGTTTCTGTTCTTAAAGGAGGTGATAATTTTAAAAAAGTTTTAAAATCTCCAATGTCATTTTCATTTAATGATAAATTGTTTATCGAAACACCACAGCTGAAATTTACTTTATTTTTTCTTTCTCTGATTATCTCTACAGAGTTTGCAGATGAAATCTGAGAAATATGATACCTACAGCTATTAAATTCTAATAATGTTAAGTCTCTTTCTATAATTAACAATTCAGCGCTTATTGGAATTCCTTGGAGACCGAGTTTTGTTGCTATGATGCCATCATTAATCATTCCATCTTTTGATAATTCTGCATCTTCAGCATGTTGTATTATTAAGGACTTTAAATCTGATGCTGAATTCATAATCCTATTCATAATTCTAGGATTTTGAATTGTTTTTACTCCATCCGTGAAACCAATTATTCCTTTACTCTGCAATAAACCAAATTCAGTCATATTTTCTCCTTCTGCTTTTACTGTTAATGCAGCCGTTGGATAAATATTAATTTTTGACTTATCTCTTCCTCTTCTTTTAAGAAAATCAACTATTGATACATTATCAATTACTGGGTTTGTATTAGGCATTGTAACAACTGATGTTACACCACCTGATAATGCAGCTTCACTAAGGGTTCTAAAATTCTCTTTATATTCATATCCTGGTTCACCAACAAAAACTCGCATATCTACAATGCCTGGAAATATGTATTTTCCACTTAAATCTGTTACTTTTTCTCTAGATGGAATGTTATTGGTATTTACTTTTTTTCCAACAGCTTCAATTTTTCCATTTTCTCCAATTATTATTCCTCCAATTTCATTCAAAGAGTTATGAGGATCAATTATATTTGCATTAATAAAGTATTTTTTTTTCATTTATTCACAAAAAATCTTTAAGCAGGCCATCCTTACTGCTACACCTAATTCAACTTGTTCTTTAATTACACTTTTATTTATATCGTCTGCTAAGTTTGTATCAATTTCAATTCCTCTATTCATTGGACCTGGATGCATTATTAAAGCATCCTCTTTAGCATATTGAATTTTGTCAGGTGTTAAGCCATAATACTCATAGTATTCTCTGTTGGATGATAGAAATGAGCTTGTCATTCTTTCATTTTGTAATCTTAACATCATTACTATGTCGCAATCTTTAACACCTTTTTTCATGTCAGAAAAAATATTTACACCAAATTTTTCAATTTCATTTGGCATCAAATTTGTAGGGGCCACTATATTTACTTCTGCACCCAACATGTTTAGAAGATAAATATTTGATCTTGCTACTCTTGAATGTAGTATATCTCCACATATTGCAATTTTAAGACCTTCTATTTTTTTTCTTCTATTTATAATTGTTAAAGCATCCAATAATGCCTGAGTTGGATGCTCTCTTCTACCATCACCTGCGTTTAGTACTGCACAATTAACTTTTTGAGATAGAAGGTTACAAGCTCCTGAGTCCTGGTGTCGTATTACAATAATGTCTGGGTGCATTGCATTTAACGTCATAGCAGTATCTATTAACGTTTCACCTTTTTTGATAGCAGAATTTGTAATATTCATTGTCATTACATCTGCACCCAATCTTTTTCCAGCTAATTCGAACGAGCTCTGTGTTCTCGTTGAGGGTTCGAAAAATAAGTTTATTTGGGTTTTTCCTTTTAAAATATCAATTTTTTTATTTTTGCTTTTATTTAATTCTATGAATCTAGAAGCTTCATTTAGGATTGTTGTAACATCGCTAACAGATAAATCTTGGATACCTAATAAATGTTTTTGAGATATTTTAATAGCTTTTTTTGATTTAGTTGCCATTAAAATTAACTCTATAACTATATAGTGTTAACTATGCAACCATTAATTTTGAATAAAGTCTAAAGCGCCTTGTAAAATAAAAGCTGCTGCAAACTTATCAATATCTTTCTCTCTTTTACTGACATTTATATCTAATTCACTTGATAAATTGAAAGCACCAACAGTAGATAATCTTTCATCCCACAAAGACACAGGAATATCAATTTTATTTGAAATATTGATTGCTATATCTTTTGCTGATTGTGAAGATTTTCCGTAGGTGCCATCCATATTTATTGGATTACCTATAATAATTCCTTTGATGTCATTTTCTGTAATAATACTTTCTAGTTCATCAATTAATTTACCTTGTTTAGATTTATCTAAGGTTTGAAGGGGAGTTGCAATTTTTTGATTATAATCACTTATTGCAATCCCAATCCTTTTTGTGCCTAAATCTATACCCAATAATCTTGAACCACTTGATAATTTGTTTTTGAATTCATTAATTGTGATCATATTGTATATTTTTAACTTAAGTGGTACTTTGCGACATTATTTTTTACCATATGACAATAGATCTTAAAACTGTAAAACACATATCAAAATTAGCAAGGATATCGCTTGAAGTGAAAAAAGCTGAAAAATTGGCAGATGATATGAATTCTATATTTGAATTTATTGAAAAGTTAAACGAGCTAAAAACTGATAA
Source organism: Pelagibacteraceae bacterium AG-325-E23 (assembly GCA_003282945.1). Classification (GTDB taxonomy): domain Bacteria; phylum Pseudomonadota; class Alphaproteobacteria; order Pelagibacterales; family Pelagibacteraceae; genus Pelagibacter. Next base: position 28,024 of record QBYG01000012.1, on the reverse strand, counting down.
TGTTGAACCATTAACCTCTATAGCTGAAACAACTTTAAGATTCAGAGAAGATAAAATAACAAGCGACAATATAAGAGAAAAGATTCTTAAAAATTCTCCTGAAAAAAATGATGATTTTTTTGTTGTTCCGAAAGTAGTTGAATAATGAATGAAATAACATCTTTGAGCCTTTTTGAATTAATTAAAAATATTAAAGAAAAGAAAATATCATCAAATGAAGTTGCAAAATCTTTTATTGATAGATCTGAAAAGTCAAAAAAACTAAATGCATATGTAACTGAAAATTTTGAAAATTGTCTTAAACTTTCAAAGGAGTTTGATAACAAACCAAATTTTGATTTAAAACTTCCAGGCATTCCAATTGCTGTAAAAGATTTATTTTGTACAAATGAAGTAAGAACAACAGCTGGAAGCAATATTTTAAATAATTTTGTTCCTAGCTATGAATCTACTGTAACACAAAATATATGGAATGAAGGTGGTATTTTGCTCGGCAAACTTAATTGTGATGAATTTGCAATGGGCTCATCTAATGAAACAAGTTTTTTTGGCAATGTTCAAAACCCAATTGCAAAAGATTTAGTTCCAGGTGGATCATCAGGTGGTTCTTCATCGGCTTTAGCAGCCAATTTAACACCTGTAACAATAGGAACTGATACTGGTGGATCTATTAGACAACCAGCCTCCTTTACTGGAACTGTAGGTCTAAAACCTACTTATGGAAGCTGTTCTAGATATGGAATTGTTGCCTTTGCCTCATCTCTAGATCAAGCAGGTCCGATGAGCAAAGATGTCAAAGATAGCTCCATTCTTTTAGAAGTGATCTCATCATTTGATAAGAAAGATTCAACTTCAATAGATTTTCAGAGAAATAATTATTCATCAGAACTAACTAGAAATATCAAAGGTATAAAAATTGGAATCCCAAAGGAATACAGAGTTGATGGGATGCCAGGTGAAATTGAGATTCTTTGGAAAAAAGGTATTGAATATGCAAAAGATTGTGGAGCTGAAATAATTGATATTTCATTACCTCACACAAGTTATGCTTTGCCTACTTATTATATTGTAGCACCAGCAGAAGCATCATCTAATTTGGCAAGATATGATGGTGTTAAATATGGTTTAAGATCTTCTGGGGAAAGTTTAATTGATATGTATGAAAAAACTAGATCAGAGGGTTTTGGAGAAGAAGTAAAGAGAAGAATAATGATAGGCACATATGTTTTGTCTTCTGGATATTATGATGCTTACTATCTCAAAGCCCAAAAAGTAAGGCAGTTAATTAAAAAAGATTTTGATGAAGCTTATAATAAAGTTGATGCTATTTTAACACCTTCAACGCCTAGTTCTGCATTTAAAATAGGAGAAAAATCTAATGATCCAGTTTCAATGTATTTAAATGATATATTTACTGTTCCAGTAAACTTAGCAGGTTTGCCTGGAATTTCAATACCAGCAGGTACGGATAAAAATAATTATCCATTAGGTTTACAAATAATAGGTAAACCGTTTGATGAACAAACAGTTTTAAATATTGCTTATTCAATGGAGGAAAAAATCAATTATAAAAATAATATAACAGATTGGTGGATGGAATAATGTCTAAAAATAATCCGGAATATTTAATTGAGCGAAATGATAATATTTATGAAGTTGTTATAGGACTTGAAGTTCATGCTCAAGTAACATCAAATTCAAAACTTTTTTCATCTTCTTCTACAAAATTTGGTGCAGAACCTAACACTCAAGTAAGTTTAGTTGATGCAGCGTTTCCAGGAATGCTTCCAGTAATTAATGAATATTGTGTTAAACAAGCTATAAAAACTGGTATTGGTTTAAAAGCTAAGATCAATAATAAGTCTGTTTTCGATAGAAAGAATTATTTTTATGCTGATTTACCTCAGGGGTATCAAATTTCACAATATAAATACCCAATTGTGGGTGAGGGTAATATTATTTTGGATATGCCTGAAGGTCAAAAACAAGTTGGAATAGAAAGATTACATTTAGAGCAGGATGCAGGAAAAAGTATTCATGATGTTGATCCGAGTAACACACTAGTTGATCTAAATAGATCGGGTGTAGCTTTAATGGAGATTGTTAGTAAGCCTGATCTCAGATCGCCAGATGAAGTGAATGCTTATATAAAAAAACTTAGATCTATTATGAGATATTTAGGAACTTGCGATGGGAATATGCAAGAGGGATCATTGAGAGCAGATGTTAATGTGTCTGTAAGAATAAAAGGCTCAACAGATTTAGGGACAAGATGTGAAATAAAAAATGTTAATTCTATAAAGTTCATGCAAATGGCAATTATTTATGAAGCAAGTAGACAAGTTGATTTACTAGAAGAAGGTGAGGAAATAGATCAAGAAACAAGACTTTTTGATACAAAAAAAAATGAAACAAGGTCAATGAGGTCAAAAGAAGATGCTCATGATTATAGATACTTTCCAGATCCAGATTTACTTCCACTAGAAATTACGGATGATTTTATTGATCAACTAAAATCCGAAATACCTGAATTACCAGATGACAAAAAGAAAAGGTTTATTGATGAGTTTAAAATTTCTCCATATGAAGCAACTATATTGGTCTCTGATATTGATACAGCTAAATATTTTGAAGAAGTTGTTGCTAAAATGGGCAAAAACCGAGATATGAAACTAGCTGTAAATTGGATTACAGGAGAATTATTTGCTGTTTTAAATAATAAAAATATTGAAATTGCTCAAAGTCCAATAAGTGCAAAAAATTTAGCAAAATTAATTAATTTAATAAAAAACGGAACTATTTCAGGTAAAATTGCTAAGACAATATTTGAATTAATGCTGGATGGTGACATAGACCCTCAAATAATTGTTGAGGAAAAAGGATTAAAGCAACAAAGTGATCCAAAAGCACTGGAGGCATTAATTGATAAAATAATCAACGATAACAGAGAAAAAGCCATTGAATATAAACAAGGAAAAGAAAAGCTATTCGGTTTTTTTGTGGGGCAAGCAATGAAAGCTTCGGGTGGAAAAGCTAACCCTCAATTAATTAATCAAATATTAAAGAAGAAACTTTAATTTTAACGAAACCTATAGTCATTATATAATTAAAATAGATGGGTAAGAACATTGAAATTTCTAAAAAAATTGAAAAATATATTAATAATTTTAGTTTTAAACTAAGCCCAGTTCAAAAAGAAATCATAGATTATAATAATACACTTGGAAATGAAAAGAGAATGCAAGTAGCGATATCTCAATGTCATTTTCTCCATTTAATAATAAAAATATCTAATATAAAAAATGTACTTGAGATTGGAACTTTTACTGGTTTAAGTGCACTTTCTATTGCTCTTGCACTTCCAGAGGATGGAAAACTTACTGCACTTGATAAAGACAAAGAGACAAGCAAGATTGCATTAAGTTTTTTTAAGAAATCTAAACAAGATAAAAAAATTCAAACGATTGTAAAACCTGCACTAGATAGTTTAGATGAATTAAAAAACCTAAAATATGATATGGTTTTTATTGATGCAGATAAGCTCAACTATAAAGAATATTATGAAAAATCAATTAAGATGATTAATAAAGGTGGTTTAATCATCATTGATAATGTTTTATGGCATGGTGAAGTCGTAGATGAAGATAAAATGGATAAATTTACATTAAATATAAGAGAATTAAATGAGTATATTTCAAGTGATGAAAGGGTAGAACAAATAATTATCCCACTGGGAGATGGAATGACTGTTTGTAGAGTTTTATAATGTTTAATATTTTTGGTTTTTATAAATTTAAAAAAATTAATAATCTAAAAAAATTAAAAAGAAAGTTAGAGAATAATCTAAAAGATTATGGAATTAGTGGAACAATAATTATTTCATCAGAGGGTGTAAATGGAACAATTTCAGCCAAAAATAATAACCTTTTAAAATTTAATAAACTTTTAAAAAAAATATTATCTATTAAAGAATATAATTCAGAAAATAATTCTAATAGTAAATTTAATCCATTTCATAAACCAAAAGTTAAAATTAAAAAGGAAGTTGTTCCAATGGGTTTTAAAGTTAGAAACTACAAATTTCCCAAGAACAACCTTAATCCAAGAGAATGGAATAAAATAATTAAAAAAAATGATACGGTTTTGATAGATGCACGGAAATCTTTTGAGTATGATGTGGGAACTTTTAAAAAATCTTTAAATCCAAATGTAGAAAACTTTCGTCAATTTCCTAAATATTTAAATCAATTTAAAAAAAGTGAAAATATAGCAATGTTTTGCACTGGTGGTATCAGATGCGAAAAAGCAAATATTTATTTGAAAAAAAAAGGTTTTAAAAATGTATATGTTTTAAAAGGTGGAATTATTAATTATCTGAATAATATTGATAAAAAAAATAGTCAATGGAGTGGTGAATGTTTTGTTTTTGACAATAGAGTTTCAATAAAACATGGTTTAAAGCAGGGCAGTTATTCAGTTTGTAGTGGATGCAGAAAACCTCTTTCTGTTAAAGAAAAAAAATCTTCTAAATATTTGGAAGGTATTCATTGTCCAAAATGTCACGATCACTTAACAGATGATCAAAAATCAAGATTTGCAATGAGACAAAAACAAATAATACTTGCAAAAAAAACTAGCAAGAGACATATCTTTAAAAAAGAATATTAATTAAATTATAACTTTATGGATTTGCTAAAAGAAAATATACCTTTAATTGTTAGAAAACTCGCAATACCAGCAAGTGTAGGTACACTTTTTCAAACCTTATACAATATTGTTGATACTTTTTATTCAGGATTAATCTCGCCAGAAGCACTTTCGGCTCTCAGTAAATCATTTCCAATCTATTTTATAATTGTAGCAACATCTATTGGAGTAACAGTTGGGGGAACCTCATTAATAGGTAATAGTATTGGAGAAAAAAATGAAAAAAATGTCTCTTATTATTTTACCCACATTATTATTTATGGACTGATCATATCAGTTTTTATTACTGGTATAGGTTTATATTTTGCTGAAAGAGTTTTTAACATAATGGGTTCGACTGAAGAAATTACAAATTTAGGTCTACAATATACAAATATTATGTTTTATGGATCATTTCTTTTTTTCCTTGTTGTATCACTTAACTCTTTATTACATGCAGAAGGAGATACTAAAACATACAGAAATGTTTTGGTTTTAAGTTTTCTTCTAAATATAATTTTAAATCCATTACTAATATTTGGTTTTCTCTTCATTCCTGCTTTTGGTATGATGGGGATAGGTCTATCAACAATTATAGCCCAATTTATAGCATTCGTGATTATTTTATATAAAGTCTTAGAAAATCCAAGAGTAAAAAAAATTACCAAGGAATTTTTTATAATTAAATTAACATTCTTAAAAAATATATTTTTTCAATCAATGCCAATATCAATTGCTATATGTGGATATGCAGTTGCTGCTACATTTATATTTACTTATGTTGGTCAAACTAGTGAATTGGCAGTAGCAGGTTATGGTGCCGCTACGAGAATAGAGCAAGTTGTTTTGCTTCCTATATTAGGAATTAATACAGCAATTATCTCAATTATAGCTCAAAATTATGGTGCTAATCACTTCGAGAGAGTGAAAGAGACTTATTTTGTATCTGTTAAATATGGCCTTTTATTAATGATTTTTTCTGGAATATTGGTTTATTTCACAGCAGATATAATACCAAGGCTTTTCTCTAATGATGAAACTGTTTTAGAATATGGACGTAGATACTTAAAAATTGCAGCATTCATTTTACCCGCATATCCAATTTTCTTTTTATCAAATGGTTTTTTTATGGGATTAAAAAAATCTAATTATGCAATGATAAATAATATGTTACGAAATGTTCTTGTTCCAATATGTGTTTTTTATTTAGCCAAATATCTATCTGCAGATTTTGATAGTTTCTTTTGGTTGTGGTTTATTTTTCAATGGACGCTTTCGATACTATTATTTAGTTATGTAAGTTATTATATAAAAAAAAAATTAGATAAACCTAGCGCTATCCTTAATCCACAACCATAAATCTTCTGAGAATGATCTTCTCACAAAAAGATTTATTTCATTTATTTCAGTATGATGAATAATTACATCTGTATGATTTAGCAATGTTTGTGTTACAGAGTTTTTAGTATTTTTAAAATTATTAAAGTTAAAAGGAGACCCTGATGAAAGTAAATCAAAAGTCTTTTTGCCCTTTATATTAATACATATCCATTGATTAGAAACATCAACTATTGAGCCAAAATTTAATCTAGAAATTTCGTTAAAAAGATTATTGTAAACATTGTTATTCTCTTCATTAACATATACTAACCATTCATCTGGACTTAGCCAAAGAGCATTAAATTGCTGATTTGATGAACTAGTATTTGGTTCAATTGGTAAGATAATTGATAAAATCTTTCCAACTTTTGTAAAAAATTCCTTTTTTTTTCCTCTAATATTTATTTTTTTAATTGGCTCATATAATGCTAAATCAAGATCATCTAATGATTTTTTTTCAAAGTTAGGATATTCTGGATTAAGCATTGATCCTCTTGTTTTCTTTATCTAAAAAAATAAAATCTGAAACAGTTACATTGATATTTTTGTTTTCCATAGGAACAAAAAGTTTTTGACCTTTCATCTTTTTTCCACCTTTAACAACTGCTAGTGCAATCGATTTATTTAAATTAGGGCTAAAATAGCTTGACGTTACATGTCCAATCATTTCAACAGGTTTCTTATCTAATTCAGAAACTATCTGAGCACCTTCTTCTAATATTTCATTGGGGTCATCTGTAAGCAATCCAACAAGCTGTTTTCTATCCTCTCTTATTGTATCACTTCTATAAAGTGATCTTTTACCTATAAAGTCATATTTTTTTTTACTAACTATCCAATCCATCTGAAGATCAATTGGAGTCATAGTCCCATCTGTGTCTTGACCAACAATAATAAATCCCTTTTCAGCCCTTAATAAATGCATTGTTTCTGTTCCATAAGGAGTAATTTTGTATTCTTCTCCTGCCTTGATACAGTTTTCCCATAATGATTTACCATATTTTGACTCTATATTAATTTCATAACTAAGCTCTCCTGTGAAACTTATTCTCATTATTCTACATTCAATTTTGTCAATTATTGCGTCTTGATAAGACATGTGAGGAAAGGCTTCATCACTAAAATCTTTATTAGGAAATAATTTTTTCAATATTTTTTTTGAATTTGGACCACAAATACTTGCTGTAGAATAGTGATCAGTAACAGACGTTAAGTAAACATCTAATTCTGGCCATTCTGTTTGTAAATAGTCTTCAAGTTTAGAAAGCACATTTGCTGCGCCACCAGTAGTTGTGGTCATTAAATAATGATTTTCACCCAATCTTGTGGTTACACCATCATCATAAACCATACCATCTTCATTTAGCATTAAACCATATCGGCATTTCCCAATTCCTAATTTTGACCAAGCATTTGTATAAACTCTATTTAAAAATTCAGAAGCATCAGATCCCTGAATATCTATTTTTCCTAATGTAGAAGCATCTAAAATTCCAGCACTATCTCTTGCAGCTTTACTTTCTCTTTGAACTGCTTCATGAAGATTTTCATTATTAATAGGGTAGTACCATGGTCTTTTCCACTGCCCAACATTTTCAAACTTTGCATTATTTTGAGCGTGCCATTCATGAATTGAGGTTTTTCGCACAACATCAAAAAATTTTCCAACACCTCTTCCTACAATTGCTCCAAAAGTTAATGGTGTAAATGGTGGTCTAAAAGTAGTTGTACCTAAAGTACCCATTTTTACTCCAGCTGTGTCAGCAATAATTCCCAGAGCATGCATATTTGATAATTTACCTTGATCTGTAGCCATTCCAGTTGTTGTATATCTCTTTACATGCTCTATTGATTTAAAACCTTCTCTAAGTGCTAACTTTATATCTTTCGCTGTCGAATCATTTTGAAAATCTATAAAAGATTTAGTTTTACCCTCTGATATAGTATTTGGTAACAGCCATATGTTTTTCTTCTCTAACTCTTTTGAACATAAAACTGAAATTTTATCAAAACCACTTGCATTAATGTTTAAAAATTTTTTAATTTTATTATTTGTATTTTTAACTATTTCTTCTAATTCAAAATCACCGTTACATGATCCAACATTTATATGATTTTCACTTTTTTCACTTGGAACAAATACTTGATCTATTTCTCTAAAATCTAATTTTCCTCCTGATTGTGTATGCATATGCACCATTGGTGTCCAACCCCCACTTATTGATAAACAATCACACTGAATTTTATATTTATTTCCAGTAACATTTGATCCATCTTCTGATAAATTCATAATTTCTATTGATTTTATCTTTTTGTAGCCAAAAGTATTTACTACTGTAGAGTTCCAATATATTTTAATTCCTAGGTCTTCAGCATTTTTAACAATATTTGATAAAGATTTTTTTCTAATATCAATAATCTTTACTGATATTCCTTTTTCAAATAATGACACTGCAGTTTCGTAAGCACTATCATTATTAGTAAAAATAATATTATTTAATCCAGTGGAGACACCATAAAAATCTAAATATTTTTTAACAGAGTTAGCAAGTATAATTCCTGGTCTATCATTGTTGTTGAATATAAGAGGTCTTTCTATTGCACCTGCAGCAACAATTACTTTATCTGCTCTTATTTTCCATAATCTCTGTCTTATATCGCTATTTTTTTTATCTAATGGCAAATGATCTGATATATTTTCTTTGGCCAAAAGGTAGTTATAACTATGAAAAGCGGCCAAACTTGTTCTAGTTTTTATTATTAAATTATCTAATTTTTCTAATTCTGATATTTCATTCATTAACCATTCATTTGATTTTTTATTATCTATTATAAAATTCTTATTATTTTGATAGATTGTGGATCCACCAAGTATATTTTTATCCTCAATTAAAATTGTCTTTAAATTATTTTTTGCTGCTATTTTAGCTGATATAATACCTGAAATCCCACCTCCAATAACTAATACATCACAATGCTCATGTTTATGGTCATATATGTCTGGATCTGGTTCTGAAGGTGATTTGCCAAGGCCTGCAGACAATCTTATTAATGGTTCATAAATTTTTTTCCAAAAACTTTTAGGCCACATAAAAGTCTTATAATAAAAACCTGCCGGTATAAATGGTGATATTAAGTTATTAATACCACCTATGTCAAAGTTAAGACTTGGCCAACAATTTTGACTAGATGCTCTCAACCCTTCGTAAAGTTCTATTTCTGTAGCTCTTACATTTGGTTCTGTTAAATTTGTATCAGCATTTATTTGGCATATTGCGTTTGGCTCTTCAGACCCACATGACATTATACCTCTTGGACGATGATACTTAAAACTTCTGCCAACTAAATGAATACCATTTGAAAGAAGTGCTGAGGCTAGGGTATCACCCTCAAAACCATGATATTTTTTACCGTCAAAATTAAATGAAACAGTTTTTGTTTGATCAACAAATCTTGTCTTATTAATTCTATATTTGGTCATTTAAATTACAGGAGGTTTTTCACCCATTTTATAAACTGCATGTATTTTGTCATTTGATGTGTCCCTAGCCATATTAAACCATTTTCTACATCCATGAGCATGGTTCCATCTTTCAAATTGAACACCTTTAATATTCTTTCTCATAAATAAATATTCTGCCCATTCATCATCACTTAGTTCAGTAGGTTGTTTTGGTCTTACAATGTGTGCTTCGCCACCACATGAAAACTCACTTTGGTCTCTTTCTCCACAATATGGGCAATTTATTATAAACATTAGTGTGCCACAGCAGCTGCACCATGTTCATCAACTAGATCTCCACTTACAAATCTATTTAGATTAAATGCTGCATTTAATTTATGTGGCTCATCATTAGCAATTGTGTGAGCAAATAAATCACCAGATCCAGGTGTTGCTTTAAAACCTCCTGTTCCCCATCCACAGTTAAAATAAAGACCTTTTATATTTGTTTTGCTAATGATCGGACTTGCATCCGGGCAAATATCAACAATACCACCCCATTGTCTTAGCATCTTCATTCTACTAAAAATAGGGTACAGCTCTAATATAGCTTTTAAGGTACCTTCTACTACATCATGACTTCCTCTTTGTGTATAAGATATGTAAGCATCTGTTCCAGCTCCAATTACTAATTCACCTTTATCAGATTGACTAACATAAGCATGGACAGCATTAGACATTACAACTGTATCTATTATTGGTTTAACTGGTTCTGATACTAGTGCTTGTAATGGTTTACTTTCAAGTGGTAATTTTAAGCCTGCCATATTTGCAATTACACTTGAGTGACCTGCTGCTACAACACCAATTTTTTTTGTTTTGATATATCCTTTTGTGGTTTCAAGACCTTCAACTTGATCTCCATTTCTTTTTATTCCTTTAACTTCACAATTTTGAATTATATCTACACCCATAGCATCTGCACCTCTTGCATAACCCCATGCAACAGCATCATGTCTTGCAGTTCCAGCTCTTTTTTGTAAAGTTCCACCAAGTACAGGATATCTTATATCTTGAGAAATATTTATTATTGGACAAAATTCCTTAACTTGTTTTGTGTCTAACCAAATAGCATCAATTCCATTTAACCTATTTGCATGAGTTCTTCTTTTTAAATCTCTAACGTCTTGAAGGTTATGAGCTAAGTTCATAACTCCACGTTGACTAAACATTATATTATAATTTAACTCTTGAGATAAATTTTCCCAAATTTTTAAAGCATGATCATACAATCCAGCGCTAGCATCCCATAAATAATTTGATCTTATGATTGTTGTATTTCTCCCGGTATTACCTCCACCAATCCAACCTTTTTCTAAAACCGCAATATTTTTCATGTTATGTTTTTTTGCAAGATAGTATGCCGTAGCTAGTCCATGCCCACCACCTCCAACAATTACTGCTTCGTATTCTTTTTTAGGCTCAGGATTGCCCCAGGCTTGTTTCCAGTTTTCATGCTGCGAAAAAGCATTTTTTATAAGTGAAAAAATCGAATATTTGTTTTTCATATTTGCAAGAAATTACTTGATTAATATTGAATATTCAATGATTTCAAGTTACACATGTATCAACGGAAGAGTGGGTGAGTTGGCTTAAACCAGCAGTTTGCTAAATTGCCGAAGGAGCAATCCTTCCAAGGGTTCGAATCCCTTCTCTTCCGCCATTTAATACAAGTTCTGATTTTTAAAGAAATCTCTCAGGTAAATTGGCTTTTGAGACAAAATGTACCTGTAAACATTGTAATTTTCTAAAACTCTTTGCACGTAATTTCTTGTTTCTTTAAACTTAATAAGTTCAATCCAATCAACATAGTCAATCTGTTTTTTTTGAGGATCCTTATTAATTTTTTTCCAATACTTTACTCTCTTAGGCCCAGCATTGTATGCGGCTGTAGCAAAAGGGTAGGAACCTTTATATTGATTAATTAATCCTGCAATATAATGAGATCCTAAATTAATATTATATTCTGGGTCAGTTGTTAATTTAGATTTCGAGTATCCTAACTTTGCTTGTTTTGATACAGTCTTAGCTGTATAAGGCATAAGTTGCATTAATCCTTGAGCACCAACTCTACTTCTAGCAGAGGTATCAAATTCACTTTCTTGTCTGATAATAGATAATATTAATGCTGGATCAGGAATTTTTCTTCCACCTACAAATTTTGGCACACTCATTATTGGATAATTAAATTGGTTATGAAATCTTTTTTGATATGAGGCAATTTTAGAAACTTGTATAGCAAAATCAAAACGTGATATATCTGAAGCTAATTTAGCAGCTAAAGCCTCACTGCCTTTTTCTACATTATCATTTGCGAGAAATCTTAATATATGTTTTGTGTATTTATCTTTATTTAAATAATCAAGCAAATCTACAATTGCGACAAGTTTTTTTGAGTAAAACTCTTGTTCATAATCATCATCTACAAACATTAATTTATCTAATTCAAATTTCTCTTGAGGTTTTACTTTCATATGTGAGAGTTGACCATAGTAGGTTGTTAAATATTTTGACCCCTCCAAGAACCATTTATTTGAGCTTTCTGTATCCCCAATTTTTTCATATGTTTTTCCCAACCAATAAGCACCTCTAGTTAAGCTGATTGGATAGCTAACATTCCTATAAAAATTTAAAAAATGATTTTCTGCTTGTTGTGCATCTTTTAAAAAACTAAGTGCTATCCAGCCACTCATCCACTCAGCTTCGGCATAGTCTGCACCTTCTGTCATTGCGTGATTTGAAACAATTTTATAAGCAGTTTTATATTTTTTTTTATAAATTAAGGATCTTCCAATTATTGACCTTTCTTTCCACCATTTATCTGGTCTTACTAAATATTTTTCGGTACTATTTATTTTATTAAGAATTTCTAGTGAGCTATCGACGCGTCCTTTTTTTCTTCTCCATTTTAATCTATCATAATTTAAACCAGCATCATTCTTAAAGTTTTTTGGTACTTTTTTTATCGCTTCATCAACCCCATATCCTCTGCTTATTAATATTTGTCTTGCTGTATAAAGTAATTGATACTCACTAGGAAGGTATCTAATAACCCTTTTAAGATCCCAATGTTTACCCTCCCAAGCATAATAATCAGCTCTATTTATATAATCAGAGGTATCTAGAATATTTTTAAATTTTTTTCTAAAATATTTTAAATTATTTGTATTTAGATCTGCATTTATAAACCCCTCTTTTATCAATTTTATCCCATCGCTAGACTTTCCAGTTTTAATAAAACTCTCACCTAGCATCATTTTACCATATCCACTTAATGGTTCTTTGCTTTGAAACCAATTAATTATTTCAGTAGGAGAATGGTTTTGTAAATTTATTTTGTGTTCAGCGAGATATTTAATTCTATTAAATCTTGGATAATCTTTAACTCTTTCGATAAACCTTTTGTATTCAGAAAAAGTTGCTTTATTTCCTGATGTAAGAAGATGCCTCCACTCTATAAAATCATATATTGATTGAGCCCTTGCTTTTTTTGCAGTATTTTTTGCATCTTTCCAATTAGATTTTTCCATAAATCTAATTGCTTGTTTTGCGAATTCAAAATCTCTTTCACTATAATATCTGGTTTTTTTAACAGTCCTTAAAGTTTGTTTTTTTACTATAAGTGGTTTTTTGGGGGGTAGCAGAATTCCAAAGATCTCTTTAGGTAAATCTTTATCACCCTTTAAACTTTGTTTTTCATTAAATGTTCCAGGTTTAAGGGGAGGTACTACTACCTGACTTTTAAACGCAGGTTTTTTCTTAGGTATTATTATTTCATTCGAATATGATGATTGAAAAAAGCTTAAAAAAAATATAGTTGTTAATAGTAATTTAGATTTTCTAAAAATCATTTTTAATAACTTATGATATAAATATTTATGTTTAAAGGTTCAAATGTAGCATTAGTAACACCATTTAAAGGCGATAGCCTTGATGAGGAAACTTATATAAAAATTATTAATTTTCATTTAGAAAATGGAACAAACGGACTTGTGCCAGCAGGCACAACTGGTGAGTCTCCAACTCTTTCACATAAAGAACATGAGAAAGTCATAGAGCTCTGTATAAAAGAAGCTAAAGGAAAAATTCCTGTAATTGCAGGCACCGGATCAAATTCTACTACAGAAGCTATATCACTCACAGAGCACGCTGAAAAAGCTGGAGCAGACGGGGCCTTGATAGTGACACCTTATTATAACAAACCCACTCAGGAGGGCTTATATCAGCATTACAAGGCTATAAACGACAAATGTGGCATACCAATCATAATTTATAATATTCCTGGCAGATCAGTTATTGATATGACAGTAGATACTATGGCAAGATTATTTGAGCTTAAGAACATTGTTGGCGTTAAAGATGCAACTGGTGATTTGAACAGAGTAGATGAGACTTTCAAAAAAATTGGCAATGAATTTATCCAACTAACAGGTGAGGATGGTCTTGCTTATGAATATAATAAAAGAGGTGGCGTAGGGTGCATTTCTGTTACAGCCAACATAGCTCCTAAAATGTGTTCTGATATGCAAAAATTTTCAAAATCAGAGGATAAAGGTGAGCAAAAAATGGCTGAGGAGATAGATAAAAAACTTCAGCCAGTTCATAAATCTTTGTTTATTGAGAGCAATCCATCACCAGTTAAATACGCAGCTAAATTGATAGGTCTATGTGATGATAATGTGAGATTGCCTTTGGTAACAGTTTTAGATAAAACAAAAGCTGAGGTTAAAAAAGCTCTTATATCTGCCGAATTAATTAATGAATAAAAAAACCACTCCTGGTTTAAAAATCATTACAATTAATAGAAAAGCATCTTTTAATTATTTTTTTAAAGAGATATTTGAAGCAGGTATAGTTTTAAAAGGTTCTGAAATAAAATCAGTAAGATCAGGTAAAATAAATATAGCAGATTCATATGCTGTCGATAAAGATGGAGAAATTTTTTTGATTAATTCTCATATACCTATTTATAAACAAGCTAGTTATTCAAATCATAACCCTTACTCTGAAAGAAAACTTTTATTAAATAAAAAAGAAATTAATAAAATTATCGGTAGAATTCATGAAGATGGTTTGACTATTGTACCAACAAAAATGTATTTCAAAAAAGGGAAGGCAAAATTAGAGATTGCAGTAGCCAAAGGTAAAAAACAATTTGATAAAAGACTGACAAAGAAAACAAGAGACTGGAACCGTGAAAAAGCAAGATATATTAGAAAATCAAGTTAATTTTGTATACCTGGCATTAGGTTCTAATCTTGGTGACAAGAAAAATAATCTAAATAAAAGTATTGATTTAATCCAAAAAGAGGGAATTTTTATAAAGAAAAGATCGAAATTTTATAGCACAAAATCTTGGCCAAATGAAAATTTTCCAAACTTTATTAATTCTGTCATATTGATTGAGACAAAATTAAATATAACCAAATTATTTTTAAAAATTAAAAAAATTGAAAAAAAATTGGGAAGAATAAAGTCAAAAAGAAATCATCCAAGAATATGTGATATTGATATAATTGATTATAATGGTGAAATAATCCATAGAAAACTTGGAAATCATAAACTCAATACTCCCCATAAAAGAATGCATAATAGAAATTTTGTTCTATTTCCTTTATATGAATTAGATAAAGATTGGGTTCACCCCAAACTTAATAAAAATATAGTCATTTTAATGTCAAATTTAACCTCAGATCAGTTATTGGGTATTAAAATTGCTCAATAAAATGATATAAATACTAATGCTTAAATCTGAAGAATTAATTAATAAGGTAAAAAATTATAACAAATTTCTTAATCCAGAAACTTTATCAAAAGCCTATGATTTTGCTTTAAAAGCCCATGAAAAACAAAAAAGAGATGAGGGCTCACCTTATATTATTCATCCGATAGCAGTTGCAAATATTTTAACTGAGTTAAAGCTAGACAGTGCAACTATAGCTACTGGTTTACTCCATGATACAATAGAAGATACTCATGCAACTTATAATACAATAGAAGCAGAATTTGGAAAAGAGGTTGCTGATTTAGTTGACGGTGTTACAAAAATTTCTGAGTTTGAAAATCAAGCAATATCAAACTCAAAAGCAGAAAATTTTAGAAAATTAATATTAGCAACATCAAAAGACATCCGAGTTTTACTGGTGAAACTCGCTGATAGACTACACAATATGCGTACCATTAAAGTTGTTGATAAAGAAAAGCAAATTAGAAAAGCAAAAGAAACAATGGAAATTTATGCGCCACTTGCAGATAGGATGGGCATGCATCGTATAAGAGATGAATTAGAAGACCTTTCTTTTGAAGTTTTAAATGAAGATGCAAGAAAATTGATAAAAGACAGATTAGATAAAATTAAAGAAAATAATCTAATAAACTTCAATAATATTTCTGATGAGTTCTTTGAAATACTTAAAAACAAAAATATAGAACCGAAAATTGTTGGAAGAGAGAAAACTCCCTTTTCAATTTGGAGAAAAATCCAAAAAAAAAGAACTTCTCTTGAACAAATAACAGACATTATTGGGTTTAGAATTATTTTAGATAATATTGAGGATTGTTATAAAGCTTTAGGAATTTTTCATAGCAAATGGAATTGTATACCAGGTAAATTTAAAGATTATATTTCATCACCTAAAATCAATAAATATCAATCATTACACACAGCTATTATAGGACCAAATAAAAGACCAATTGAAATTCAATTAAGAACAAAACAAATGCATGATTTCGCGGAAAGAGGTATTGCTTCTCACTGGAAATATAAATCATCAGAAAAATTTAATTCTTTGACATGGAAGGAGTATGATTGGTTAGCAGATTTAGTTGAAATTATTGACAAAAACGAAAATCCAGATGACTCTTATGAATATACAAAACTTCAAATGTTCCAAGAAAATGCCTTTTGTTTCACCCCAAAAGGATCAATTATAAAACTACCTAAAAATGCGACACCAATAGATTTTGCCTATGCGGTACATACTCAAATCGGAGACGCTGCGGTGGGTTGTGAAATAAATGGAAATGAAAGTGCTTTGCAATCAATATTAAGAAATGGAGATGTAGTTAAGATAATCACCTCTAAAAAAGCCTCCCCTTCGTTACATTGGTTAACCAGCACAAAAACAGGTAAAGCTCGTGCTGCAATTAGACGTTATTGGCAATACCGAGAAAATAGTAAACCGATTAAGGAAAAAAGATATAATACTACACTTTGGATTTCGCTACCAGACGAACCTGGAAAGATGGGTGATGTAACAACTATGATTGGTGAAAATTTTGTTAATATTTCAAGTGTGGAAATGGTGGAAAAACTTAATGGAAGGATTAATTTTAAATTTAATCTAATCATACATGATCTTAAGAACTTTACAAAATTGATAAGTGAACTAAAACAAAAAGAATACAAATTTAAAATTATTAGACACAAAAATAAAAAATATGCTTTCTTTAAAAAACTCTTTAGCAGTTTTAAGAAAAACTAACGCTTTGTTAGATGGACATTTTGTATTGTCATCTGGATTACATTCACCTTCTTATGTGCAGTGTGCAAAATTACTAAGCTTTCCAAATAAATCTGAAAAATTTACTAAATCTTTAGCAAGTAAAATAAAAAAAACATTTAAAAATATTGACTTAATTCTTTCACCGGCTATGGGTGGAATTATTATTGGTTATGAGATCGGTAGAGTTTTAAAAAAAGAAACAATTTTTTGTGAGCGTGTTGAGGGAAAATTTAAGCTAAGAAGAGGTTTTCATATTAAAAAAAAATCAAGAGTTTTAATTATCGAAGATGTCATAACTACAGGAAAATCAAGTTTAGAGTGTGCTAAACTAATAAAAAAGTCTGGAGCAATTTTATTAGGATTTGCATGTTTAATTGACAGATCTAATAAGAAAACTTTAAAAATTAAGAAAAAAAATATTATCTCACAAGTAAAATTAAAAATTCCCACTTTTAAAGAAAATAATATTCCTAAAAGTCTTAAAAAAATTCCAATTACCAAACCTGGAAGCAGATTTTTAAAATGAAAAAGAGACTTGGGGTTAACATAGACCATGTTGCAACGTTGAGAAATGCTAGAGGTGAAAAACATCCTGATCCCTATACTGTAGCTTTAGATGTTTTAAAGGCTGGCGCAGACTCAATTACTGTTCATTTAAGAGAGGATAGGCGACACATTAATGATATGGATTTAAAAATTCTCTCATCAGATAAATCAATCCCTATTAATTTGGAAATAGCCTCAGATCCAAAAATGATTAATATTGCATTAAAAAATAAACCTTCTTTTATTTGTCTTGTTCCTGAAAAAAGAAATGAAGTTACTACTGAAGGAGGATTAAATTTGAAAAAGAATAAAAATAAAATCAAAAAAATATTAGAAATTTTTAATAGAAATAATATTAGAACAAGCTTATTTATAAATCCATCTCTGCAAGATATAAAATTATCAAAAATCTTAGGAAGCAAATGTATAGAAATACATACAGGTAAGGTTTCTAACCAAATAAAACAAAAGAAAAATTATACTAAAGAGCTAAATAAAATTAAAAAATGTGCCTTTTATGGAAATAAAATAGGTTTAGAGGTTCATGCTGGACATGGTATGGATTATAAGACAACAAAAATACTAAATAAGATAAAACATATTGAGGAATTTAATATAGGCCATTTTATAATTGGAGAGTCTGTCTCACATAGTATTTCAAAAGTAGTTAAACAATTTATTAAAATATTAAAATAATGCATATAATAGGTAATGGTGTTGATATTATTAAAAACAGTAGAATAAATAATTCATTAAAAATTAAAGGTTTTTTAAATAGAATTTTTACAGAAAAAGAAATTCAACAAGGAAAAAAATTAAAAAACAAAATTAATTTTTATGCAAAAAGATTTGCAGCAAAAGAGGCATTTGTTAAAGCGATTGGAACTGGCTTTAGGTCAAATATAAATTTTATAGATATTGAAATTAAGAATTACAAGAATGGAAAGCCATATATTTCACTATCAAAAAAATTAAACAATTTTTTGCAAAAAAAATTCAAAATACAAAAATTTAAAGTCTTTTTATCACTTTCTGATGAAAAAGATTATTCAATAGCGTTTGTTGTTATAGATAAAATAATATGAAAAAAATAATTATTGAAAATCTTAAAACTATAATTTATGCACTTATCATTGCGGTTTTAATTAGATCAATTTTGTTGCAACCTTTTTATATTCCTTCATCGTCAATGGAACCAAATTTATTAGTTGGGGATAGACTTTTTGTAACAAAATTCACATATGGTTATAGCAAGCATTCCTTCCCATTTAGTCCACCTATTTTTGAAAATCGTATTTTTAACGATAATCCTAAAAGAGGTGACATTGCTGTATTTAAAACTCCGGCCGATAATAGAACCGATTATATAAAGCGTGTTATTGGTTTACCAGGAGATACAATTCAGTTTATTAATGGCGATCTTTACCTTAATGGAAATCAAATTTTAAAAACAATTAAATCAAAAAATATCACTAATTATTGTGGAAAATCAAAAATAAAAGTTAACACATTTGAGGAAAGGCTACCAAACGGAAAAGTTTATTTGGCATCATACAGAACTGATATTACTTTCGCTGAGACAGATAAATACCTTGTTCCAAAAGATCATTTATTTTTCTTAGGAGATAATAGGGATTGTTCAAAAGATAGTAGATTTTTATCTGAAGTTGGATATGTTCATAAAAATAATCTTGTAGGTAAAGCTCAAATATTATTTTTTTCATCAGATCCATTTATAGGAAGTATTGTTAAATTTTGGAAATGGAATGAAATATTAAGGTTAAATAGATTTTTCAAATTAATTGATTAATTATGAGCACTCTCAAATACCTTCAAAAAAAGATTAAAATAAATTTTAAAAATGA
This sequence comes from Pelagibacteraceae bacterium AG-325-E23, assembly GCA_003282945.1. GTDB lineage: Bacteria > Pseudomonadota > Alphaproteobacteria > Pelagibacterales > Pelagibacteraceae > Pelagibacter. The sequence goes on along the minus strand of QBYG01000012.1, from coordinate 8,540 downwards.
GCAAATCCTTTTGCAAGCCATCACTCACAAAAGTTATGATCCAAATAATAATTATGAAAACCTTGAATTTTTAGGTGATAGAGTACTAGGACTTGTTGTTTCAAAAAAATTGTATGAGCTATATCCTAACGAAAAAGTTGGGTCATTAGATAAAAAATTAGCCTCTTTAGTTAATAAAAATAAATGTCTAGAAATTGGAAATTCATTAAACCTTAAAGAATTTATAATTACAGGTAATTCAAAAACGAGAAATAATATAGTTGAAAATAAGATTATCTCTGATTGTTGTGAAGCATTGATTGGAGCTATTTATTTAGATAAAGGTTTTGAAGTTTCTAAAATTTTTATCCTTAAACTATGGAAAAATTTAATAAACGATGCAGAAACTACCTTTATTGATGCTAAAACACAACTTCAAGAATACTCTTTGAAAAATTATAAAATATTACCTATCTATAAACTAATCTCTAATACAGGTCCAAGACATAAACCAAATTTTAAAGTTGGTGTTAAACTTAAAAATAGTACATATGTTTACGCAATTGGATCTTCAAAAAAAAATGCAGAGCAATCTGCAGCTTCAGAACTTCTCAAAAAAATTAAGCATAAATGAATTGGCAAGATAAAGGATATTTAATATCTTTGAACAAATATAACGAGAATTCGTCAATAGCTGAATTCTACACGGAAAATAATGGAAAAATAGTTGGCATCATTTTTGGATCTACATCAAAAAAGATTAAGAGCTATTTACTAATAGGTAATAAATTTCATATAAATTCAAAACTAAGAGAGGATGGTAGGCTTGGATATCTAAAAGTTGAGATTGATGAAATTAAAACCCCAGTTTATTTAGAAAATAAAAAAAAATTATTTTGTATTATCTATTGTATGAATTTAATAAAAATTCTTACTGCTGAAAATGAGAATAATGTTGAAATATATAATCTTTTAGAAAAATTATTTAAAATAATTGAACTTGATAATTGGCTTGTTGAATTTTTATATTTAGAGCTAAATATACTAAAGTCTATTGGATATGATATTAACTTTAAAGATTACGTAGTTAATAAAAATATTAATGGACAAACAAAATATATTGTTGATTCAAGTCAAAAAATTATACCTAATTTTTTAATTGATAAAAAAATTAGTCCTGAAAATTTAAAAGATATTTATAAAGGTTTTTCAATAGTGGGAGATTTTTTGGATAAAACAATTATAAAACCTAATAACAAGAACTATCCTTCCTCAAGGAATGATTTTGTTAATTTGTTGAAATAATCAAAGATCAATTTGATCAGCAAAATATGTTACAATACTGTTTGCTCCAGCTCTTTTGAACGAAATAAGAGACTCTTTTATTGAAGTTTTGTCTATTAATTTTTTATTAATTCCATTCATTATCAAACTGTATTCACCAGAAACTTGATACGCAAATACTGGTATTTTGAAATTATCTTTTACTTTTTTTATTATATCAAGATAGGGCATTCCAGGTTTAACCATGACCATATCAGCACCTTCTTTTATATCTAATGAAACTTCTCTCAAAGCTTCATCTGAATTTCTAAAATCCATTTGGTATGTCTTTTTATCACCTTTTAGTAATTTTTTTGATCCAACAGCGTCTCTAAATGGTCCATAAAAGCTAGATGAAAATTTAACTGCATAAGATAATATTTGCACGTCATTTAAATCATTTTTATCTAATGCTGATCTAATTTTACCAATTCTGCCATCCATCATATCTGAGGGTGCAATAACATCACATCCCATTTTGGCTTGCAGAACAGCTTGTTTGGTGAGTATTTCTATAGTCTTATCATTTAGAATATTATTTTTCTTTAATAATCCATCATGACCATGAGAAGTATAAGGATCTAGGGCCACATCACACATTATACCAATTTTATTCTTATATTTTTTTTTAATGAATTTTATCCCTCTACAAACTAAATTATCTGGATTTAATGCTTCAGAACCATTTTCATCTTTTTTTGTTTTGCTTGTGTATGGAAATAAAGCAACCATAGGTATTCCTTTTTTAATTGCTTTACCTACAGCTATATTCAGTTTGTCTACGCTATACCTAAATACATTTGGCATAGATTTTATTGATTCTTTTTTATTTTTTCCTTCAATCAAGAAAATTGGCAGGATCAAATCACTAAAAGATAAAGAACTTTCTTGGACTAGTTTCCTAGACCAAGCATATTTTCTTGATCTTCTAAGCCTTAAATTTGGATATTTACCTGTAATCATATTGTATTTTATTATGCGACAAAATCTATTATACAAATATATATATAAATGAGTAGAAAACAATCTCATGATGGACAATAAAAATAAGATCGTAAACCTTAACTTACATAATCAAATTGATAGAGTTCTAGACTTTAGTGACTTTCAAAAACAAACTATACAATTTGATATTGATAAGCTTCAAGATGCTTACAACCAAATCACAAAAATTAAAAAATTTGATGATGGTGGTGGTGTAACTAACTTTGGTGCAATTTCTTTAACACAAATACCAGGAGACCCAGACTCAATAAAAGGTAGTAAAGCTCGAGGTGTTTATTGGACTAAACCAGATAAATCTGGGAAAGAAGTTTCAAGAGATGTTGATATAGATGAGTCTAAATATAGTGAATTTGTAAGAGATTATGAAAATACTTATTTTAAAGAAGTTTATGATGTTCTTTCATCAAAATATAAATTAGGCAGAGTAAGAATTTTATTAAAAGAACCAAGATCAACATTAAGCTGGCATAGAGATCCAGAACCTAGATTGCATATACCAATTATAACAAATCCAGGATGCTTGATGGTTATTGATAATGTAGCTAAGCATATGCCTGCTGATGGATCAGTTTGGGTTACTAACAACATAAAATATCATAATGCATTTAATGGTGGGGAAGAAAATAGAATACACCTTGTTGCATGTGTTTTAGATTATAAATTTAATTAATTTGAAAAAAATTTATATCGCATCTGATCACGCTGGATTTAATTTAAAAGAGAGTATTAAAAAGAAATTTTCTTCAAAATTTGAAGTTTTAGATTTAGGTCCAGAGCATTCAAAAAAATCTGTAAACTATCCAGATTATGCCCATAAACTATCAAAAAAGATAAAAAAAGAGAATGTTGGTATTTTAGTATGTGGTTCGGGTATGGGCATGGCAATGACAGCTAATAAACATAAAAATATAAGAGCGGCATTATGTTATTCGGTAAAAAACGCTAAATTATCTAGATTGCATAATGATGCAAATGTTATTACATTAGGAGAAAGGTTGATTAGTAAAAATTTAGCCTTTAAATGTATAAATACATTCTTAAATACTAAGTTTGAGGGTGGAAGACATTTAAAAAGAGTTAAAAAAATATAAAAATTATGTCAAGTGAAACAAAATATTTAAATAGTGAGTACAAAGACTTCTTTGAAAAAAGTTTATTAGATAGTGATCCTGAAATTTATAAAGCTATTAATGATGAGTTGGTTAGACAACAAAATCATATCGAACTAATTGCATCTGAAAATATTGTATCTCAAGCTGTTCTAGAAGCTCAAGGATCAGTCTTAACAAATAAGTATGCTGAGGGCTATCCAGGCAAAAGATACTATAATGGTTGTGAACATGTCGATGTAGCTGAACAATTAGCTATAGACAGGCTTAAAGAATTATTTAATTGTAAATTTGCTAACGCACAACCTCACTCTGGTGCACAGGCAAACGGTGCTGTATTTTTAGCTTTGTTAAAACCTGGCGATACTTTTATGGGAATGAGTTTGAATTCAGGGGGACATATAACTCATGGTCTGAAAATTTCAATGTCAGGAAAATGGTTTAATGCAATTGGATATGAAGTTGATAAAGAATCTGAACTTATTGATTATGATAATGTTGAAAAACTTGCGCTTGAACACAAACCTAAACTTATAATTGCAGGTGGTAGTGCTTATTCAAGGGTGATTGACTTTAAAAGATTTAGAGAAATAGCTGATAAAGTTGGAGCATATCTAATGGTTGACATGGCTCATTTTTCTGGTTTGGTTGCTGGTAAGGGATATCCTAATCCATGTGACTATGCTCATGTAGTTACATCTACTACTCATAAAGTTTTTAGAAGTGCAAGAGGTGGAATAATATTAACTAATCACGAGGACTTATCTAAAAAATTTAATACAGCAGTTTTCCCTGGATACCAAGGTGGACCACTTATGCACATTATAGCTGCAAAAGCTGTTGGATTTAAAGAAGCGTTAAAACCTGAATTTAAAGATTATATAAAAACTGTTTTAGCAAATGCAAAAATTTTAGCCGAAACGTTAAAGAATAATGGTTTTAAAATTTATTCAGGTGGGACAGATACACATTTGATGTTAGTTGACTTAAGACCCTTTAATGTAAAAGGTAACGTCGCTGCAGAAAGCCTTTCTAGAGCCAACATTACATGTAATAAAAATGGTATTCCGTTTGACAGTGAAAGCCCAATGATAACTTCTGGAATAAGACTTGGATCGCAAGCAGCCACAACAAGAGGATTTGGATTAAAAGAATTTCAAATAGTAGGTGATTTAATAACAAAAACTATAAAAGGGTTAGCTGAAAACCCTGAAGATAACTCTAAAACTGAAGATGAAGTAAGAAAAGAAGTTGTTAGCCTATGTTCTAATTTTCCTATATATAAGCACTTAGGTTAGCTTAAGCTTATGATATGTCCTATATGTAAAAAAGGCGACACATCTGTTGTCGACTCAAGACCCACAGAAGATGGTACAACAATTAGACGAAGAAGACTTTGTACATGTGGACAAAGATTTACTACTTTTGAAAGAGTTCAATTTAGAGAACTTATAGTAATTAAAAAAAATGGTAGAAAATCATCTTTTGATAGAGAAAAACTTTCAAAATCTATTTATGTTGCTTTAAAGAAAAGACCAATTGATACTGAAACAACCGAAAAATTTATTTCAAAAATAAGTCGAGCCCTAGAAGAATTAGGTCAAAGTGAGATATTATCAAATACAATTGGTACAATGGTTATGGAAGGTCTAAAAGAGCTTGACCCTGTTGCATATGTCCGATTTGCATCAGTCTATAGAAACTTCAGAGAAGAAAAAGACTTTGTTCAATTTGTGGATAGAATTGATGTCTTTAAAAAAAGATAATTATAAATCATTAGATAAAAAAATTATGAACTTTGCTATAAACTTAGCAGAGAATAATAAGTATTTAACTGGCACAAATCCATCTGTTGGATGTGTAATTGTAAAAAATAATGAAATCTTGTCTTTTGGAACTACTAATAATGGTGGTAGACCACATGCAGAAAGCATTGCATTAAATAAAAATAGATATAATAGAGGAACATCGCTTTACTCGACACTAGAGCCTTGTTCTCATCACGGGTTAACACCTCCTTGCACAAATGCAATAATAAAAAATAAAGTTAAGAGAGTGTATTACTCAATTGAAGATAAAGATTTACGTACATTTAATAAAACTAAAAAGATTTTAAAGTCTAAAAAAATAGTTGCGATATCAGGACTTCAAAAACGAAAGGTTAAGAACCTTTATAAAGAATATAATTATATAAAATCTAACAAAGCCGCTTATGTAATTGGAAAAATTGCAAGTTCATCAAATTTGAATATTTTAAGAAACAATTCTTTTATAACAAATGAACATTCAAGAAGAGTTTCACATATTTTAAGATATCAAAATCACGCAATATTAACTTCTTATAAAACAATCAATACAGACAACCCTAGGCTTAATTGTAGATTAAACGGATTAGAAAAATTTTCACCTACTGTAGTTATAATAGATAAAAATTTAAAAATAAAAAATAACTCATACGTAATTAAAAATTCAAAAAATAGTAAATTAATTATATTTCACTGTTCTAAAAATAACTCAAAGATTAAATTTTTAAAAAATAGAGGTGTTAAACTTATTTATCAAAAACTAGATAATAAGACTAATTTTAACCTTAAAAAGATAACACAAACACTTTATACACTTGGTCTACACAGAATTTTAGTAGAGGCTGGTAAGGATTTAATGACTAATTTTCTTAATGCAAATTTATTAAATGAATTCTATTTTTTTAAAAGCGACAAAATAATCTCTAATAGAGATAAAATTAATATATCTTCATTAGTAAAAATGATTAATAGAAACTATAGAAATAAAAAAAAAATAAACACATATTTAGATAAAGATATACTTACTCACTACTATTAAAATGTTTAATGGAATTATATTTAATAAAGGAATAATTAATAGAATTAAAAAAAGGGCAAAAGGAGTTAATTTATTTATAAAATCTTCATTGAAAGTTTCAAATAAAAATCTTGGGATTTCAATTTCTTGTGATGGAGTTTGTCTTACTTTAATTTCTTACAAGAATAAGACTTTAGAATTCTATCTATCAAATGAAACATTGGCTAAATCGAAATTTAGAAATATTAAAATTGGTGATGAAATTAATTTAGAAAAACCCTTAAAATTTGGTGATAATATTTCTGGACATATCTGCCAAGGTCATGTTGATACCGTTTGTTCTGTAAAAAGTATTAAGAAAGTTGATAAATCAAATATTTTTGAATTTAAAATAACAAAATCACTTAAAAAGCAATTAGTAGAAAAAGCTTCTATATTAATAAATGGAGTATCACTAACAATATCAAAAATAAAAAAGAATTCTTTTGAAATATGGATTATACCTCACACATTAAAATTAACTAACTTAATCACTCTTAAAAAAAATGATTTGGTCAATGTTGAGATTGATATTATGTCAAAATATGTAAAGAAATTTATCAATGAAAAAAAGTAATTTTAGCTCAATAGAAAGTATCATTAAGACGGTTAAAAAAAATGGTATGTTTATTCTTGTTGACGATGAGAGCAAACATGAAGAAATGGAGAATGAGGGTGATTTAGTAATTTCCACATCAGCTGTTAATCCTAATCATATTAATTTCATGGCTACACATGCGAGAGGATTAATTTGTTTAGCAATGGATAATACACAATCAAAAAAAATTGGATTAACTTTGGCTTCACCAATAAATCAATCCAGAAGCAAAACTGCTTTTACTTACTCTATAGAAGCTAAAAAAGGTGTTACAACGGGTATATCAGCTTATGATCGTGCTAAAACAATTAAAGCTGCATCAAATAAAAACGCAAAAAAAAATGATATTGTATCTCCAGGACATGTTTTTCCAGTTATAGCAAGGGATGGCGGTGTACTTGTTAGAGCAGGACATACAGAGGCTTCAGTTGATATATCAAAACTTGCTAAAAAAAATAATTCAGCTGTTATTTGTGAAATTATGGCAGATGATGGAAAAATGGCCACAGGCAAAACATTATTTAATTTTGCTAAAAAACATAAACTTAAAATAGGCAAAATCGAAGATTTAATTGCTTATAGGTTAAAGAGAGAGAAACTTGTTAAATTAAAAAAAACTTCTTCAATAACTGTTCAAAAACAGAAATTTAAAATAAAAGTATTTGAAAATTTACTTGATGGATCGGAAAACTTTGCATTGATAAAAGGATCATTAAAAAAAGGAGTTGTCCCCAGATTAAGAGTAATATCATCTAACGTAGTTCAAAATTATTTAATTAATCAAAAACTGCCAAATTCATTTGATAAAACAATCTCATATTTCAAAAAATATAATAATTGTGTTCTTGTGTTTATAAGAGACCCTAATTTAAAGTCTGTAACTCAAACACTTAAACAGTACAAAAGTAAAACTTTTTATGAAAAAGGTCATGACAAATTGATTAGAAACTATGGTATAGGAGCTCAAATTATTAAATCTTTAAATATTAAAAATATGATACTTGTTACTAGATCTAAAAAAAAAGTGATAGGTTTAGAAGGATATGGCATTAAAATTAAAAAACAGGAAATTATAAAGTGAAAAAAAAAATTTTAATTGTTGTTGCAGATTATTACGAAACTATTGCTAGATCTTTATTGAATAGTGCAAAAAATAAAATAAAAAATAAATGTACTATAAAGGTAATTAATGTACCTGGTGCATTTGAGATACCTGTAACTATATCAAAAAATTTAAATAAATTTAATGGGTTTATTGCTTTAGGATGCGTGATTAAAGGTGAAACACCTCATTTTGATTTTATATCAAAAGCAACTACTGATGCATTAATGACATTATCAATTACATCTAAAAAACCTGTAGGAAACGGTGTTATTACCTGCTTAAACAAAAAACAAGCATTTGCACGTGGTAAGAAAGGTTCAGAAGCTTCGAAGGCAGTTTTGTCTGTTCTATCTCAATAAATTATGACAGTTCAATTTTCACCACAAAGAAATCCTAGGGTAATAATTATACAAAAACTTTATGGGAAACTTTTTAATAACGAGGAAAATATAACTTTTCCTAAACATAGATTTAAAAAGTTTATCAAAGATATCGTTAATGGAACTATCGAAAGAGAAGAGTTAATAAATACAGAAATTAATAATCATTTGGAACAAGA
>QBYG01000011.1 GCA_003282945.1 Pelagibacteraceae bacterium AG-325-E23 | reverse complement strand
AATCCAGCTTTAGGTGTTGCAGCTGATTTGTTAGTACAAAAAGGAGGTAGCTCAATACTATCTGAAACACCTGAAATTTATGGAGCTGAGCATCTACTGATAAATAGAGCTAACAGTCAAGAAACAGCAGATAAATTATTAGAAAGATTAAAGTGGTGGAAAAATTATACTTCAATAAATAATAGCACCATGGATAACAATCCTGGTCCAGGAAATAAACGAGGTGGTTTAACTACAATATTAGAAAAATCACTTGGAGCAGTTGCTAAAGGTGGCAAATCAATATTAGAAGATGTACTTAAATATGCAGAACCATTAAAAAATAAAGGATTTAATTTTATGGACTCTCCAGGGTATGACCCAGTGTCTGTAACAGGTCAAGTTGCTTCAGGTGCAAATGTAATATGTTTTACAACAGGTAGAGGTTCATGTTTTGGATGTAAACCTGTTCCAAGTTTAAAATTATCAACAAATACTGCAATGTATGAAAAAATGGAAGAAGATATGGATATAAATTGTGGGACTATCGCAGAAGGTAAAGAAGACATTGAAAAAGTTGGAAATAGAATATTTGATCTAGTTGTAAATACTGCTTCAGGAAATAAATCAAAAAGTGAAATTAATGGCTACGGTGACGAGGAATTTAATCCTTGGCAAGTAGGCGTAGTAATGTAGTTTTTTGAAAAATTTTTCATAAATTATCATGTCAGATAATAAAAAAGTTTCTTTAATTAAGGTTGTTTTCTTATCAGTTTCAGGTTTTTTTTTGTTTGTTTGTATGGATACAACGGCAAAATATCTAGGAAGTGTTATGCCAGTTACACAGGCAGTTTGGGGAAGATTTTTTTTTCACTTTATTGCACTTTGTGTTTATTTTGTAATTTTTAAACCAAAGCTAAATTTAACTAGAAATTTTAAAATTCAAATTATTAGATCATTATTAATGGTGACAGCAACATTTTTTATGTTCAACTCATTACAAAGATTTGATTTAGTTGACATATATGTAGTTTTTTTTAGCGCTCCATTAATTGTTTCGCTTTTATCAGCATATTTTTTAAAAGATATATTATCACCTAAAGGTATAATATTAATGTTGCTAAGTTTTGGATCAATTATTTATGCTCTCGGACCTAGCATGAAAGTATTATCACCAGAACTAATCTTTCCTATTGTGCCACCATTATGTTGGGCGCTTTATCAATTTTTTACAAAACTTATTTCAGGAAATAATGAGCCTTTCTCAGCAGTTTTCTACACCGCCGTTACTGGTGCTCTGATATTTACAATTTATATTTCATTTAATTGGATGCCAATAGAAAATGATATTTATTGGGTTGGTTTAGTTGCTATGGGATTTTTTGGTTTCATAAGTCATTTTATAATTATTTATGCAATTCAATTATCTAATTTATCATTTGTAACTAATTTTCAATATTCTCAATTATTATGGTCAACAATAATTAACTTTTTAATTTTTGGGATTCCAGCCGATATAAGTAAAATAATAGGTCTTATAGGAATTATAATTTTTGGAGTTTTGTTTATTAGAGTTGAGGGTACAAAGAAGGTAAAAAAAATTAACTAATTCTTATTTTTTTACCTGATTTAGAACTTTTATTTATTGCGTCAAAAATTACTAAAGAATTTAAACCATCTTTACCAGTCACTTTGGGTTTTTCTTTTTTCATAACTACTTTTGAAAAGTGATCAATCTGATTAATTAGAGTTTTATTACTTTTTTGAACTTTAATTTTATTATTATAAATATTGTTCCACCAACTTCTTTCTTTTTTGTAGTGCCATAACTTTAAATTCGGGAATTGAAGAGAACCTTTGGTTCCTCCAATAAAATAAGAAGATTGGTCAGTTATTGGATAGGTAGGATTTTCACCTGCTGTTAATTCGTAGCTCCATGGTGAGACTATGGTATCAGATACGTTTAGAGTACATAAGGTTCCAGATTTAAAAAATAAATTTACTGAAGCAGTATCCTCAACCTTATGTTTTCTAATACTATTTGATTTAAATGCCTGAACATAATTAACAGGACCAAGTAAATAACAAATCATATCGATATCATGAACTAAGTTAATACCTAATGGGCCGCCACCCTCGGTTACTCTCCATTTTTCATTAAAATATTTTTTATGTTTATATAGCCAACATAAAATATTTACAGATACTATTTTTCCAAGTTTTTTATTTTCTATTATTTTTTTTACATTATTAACAATTGAATTATGCCGTCTGTGATATCCTATTAATAATGAGGTTCTATTTGACCTTGCACTACTAATGATTTTTTTTGCAGATTTAATATTATCTGAAATTGGTTTCTCTAATAAAACAGGTATTTTTGATTTTAAAAATTTTATTGTATCAGTTTCGTGCAAAATATTGGGAGTAGCAACTATCACCGCATCGGGCTTGTTCTTTTCTAATAAAATTTTGATATCTTTATATAGTGGTACTTTAAATTTATTTGATAACTCTACCCCAGTTTTTTTTATTTCAACAATAGAATGTAAAGACGCAAATTTTGATTTTTGAATAGCTTTAATATGTTGTAGTCCCATTAAACCTATTCCAACAACTGATATTTGAATTTTTTTAGGCACTTATATAAATTTTAAGTGATACCAGCGTCTATGATAAAGTTTTGTTTTGTACATCCTGAAGATACATCTGAGGAAAGATGAACAACTAAACTTGCTACATCATCAGGCGTTAGTTGTCTCTTCAAACATTGTTTATCAAGAATAAATTTTTTATACTTTGGAGTTAACCAATGCTTTATTTGTCTCTCGGTAGCAATTGATCCTGGTGTAACTGAGTTACATCTAATATTATATTTGCCAAACTCTCTAGCAAAAGATCTAGTCAATCCAATAACAGCTGACTTTGCTGTCTCGTAAGCTACTTTATCACCCTCACCCAACATCCATGAAACTGAACTTAAATTTACAATAGCACCACCCTTATTTTTAATCATTCCTTTTAAAACCGCTTTAATTGTAAAGAAAAAATGTTTTAAATTCACATCCATTCTATTATTCCAATATTTTTCATCTACTTGATCTGTGGAGTGTCGGTCATCATTAGCTGCATTATTGATTAAAATATCGATAGGACCTTTTGATTTAATTATTTTTTGAATGATAGTTTGTAATTTTTTGATTTTAATAAGATTACATTCAATAAAATGAGGTGCTTTAAGACCTCTTTTTTTAAGATTTTTAATTAATTTATTTGACTCATTTCTATTTATATCAACAAAATATACATCGCATTCCTGTTCACAAAAATGTTCAACTATTGAAGCACCTATTCCTGAACCACCACCTGTAATAAAAACGTTTTTGTTTTTTAAGTCAAAATATTTTACTTTCATTTATATCCTCTCTTCAGTTTTAGCATCAAATAATGAAATTTGCGTTAAATCAAAAAATAAATTTGTATTTTTTGCTAGCTCAATTTTTATTGTTGAGGGAAATTTAGCTAATACTTCTTGGTTTTCATAATCAAATGTCATTATCTGCTCATGACCTATATACTCACTTAAATCAGCTTTTAAAGTAATCTCAAAATCACTTTCATTAGATTTTTTAAAGAATATATGTTCTGGTCTAATTCCAAAAAAAACTTCTTTATTATTTAAATTAGATTTTTCATTGAAGTTATATCCATTAATTGGAATTTCAACATTGGAACCATTAGCAATAAATGAAATTTTATTAGAACTTTCTTTAAGATTTCCTTTAATTAAATTCATTGAAGGAGATCCAATAAAATCTGCAACAAAGGTATTGCTAGGTTTATTGTAAATATTTTCTGGAGTATCATTTTGTTGAATTACACCGTGATTCATGATTGCAATATTTGTACCTAAACTCATTGCCTCAGTTTGATCGTGCGTTACATAAACTACTGTTGTTTTAAGTTGTTGATGAAGTTTTTTTATTTCTCGTCTCATCTCAACTCTTAATTTTGCATCTAAATTAGATAAAGGTTCATCAAATAAAAATATTCTTGGTTCTCTCACAAGCGCTCTACCAATTGCTACACGTTGTCTTTGCCCCCCTGATAACTGTGAAGGTTTTCTCTCTAACAATGCATCTACCTGTAAAAATCTTGATACTTTTTCTAGCTGTTCTTCTATTTTCTCTTTTGAAACTTTTGCTTGTTTAAGTCCAAAAATCATGTTCTCACGCACGTTCATTGACGGGTACAAAGCATACGACTGAAATACCATTGCAATATTTCTGTCTTTTGGCTCTACTTTACTTACATTATAATCATCAATATGAACATTACCTTCATTAATAGTTTCTAATCCTGCAATAATGTTTAGCAAAGTTGATTTACCACAGCCTGAAGGGCCTAAAAGAACTAAGAAATTCCCTTCATCTATCTCTAGATTAATTTTTCTTAAAACTTCAGTAGATCCAAAGTTTTTTGATAATTCCTCAATTCTTAATGTTTTCATTATTATCCTTTCACTGCTCCTGAAGTTAATCCTCTAATAAAATATTTACCAGCTAAAACATAAACAATAAGTGTTGGTATACCTGCAATTATAGCAGATGCCATGTCTACGTTATATTCTTTAACACTTGTGCTTGATAAAACCATGTTATTTAAAGCAACTTGAATTGGTGCTGCCTTTCCAAATGAAAAAGTTGATCCAAACAAAAAGTCGTTCCAAATTTGAGTAAATTGCCAAATAACAGTCACAACAATAATGGGTGCTGAAATTGGAAGTAAAATTTTAAAAAATATTTTAAAGAAACCAGCTCCATCAATTCGTGCAGCTTTTACTAATTCTGTAGGAACAGAAATATAGTAATTTCTAAAAAACAAAGTTGTGAATGGAATTCCATAAACAGTATGGACTAATACTAGTCCTATTATAGAATTTGATATTCCTAAAACTCCAAGAGTTCTTGCCATTGGTAACAAAATTGCCTGAAATGGAATAAAACATCCAAATAATAAAAAAAGAAAAACCCATTGATCTCCTTTAAATCTCCATTTTGTTAAAACATATCCAGTCATGGCTCCTATAAATGTGGAAAAAAATACAGCTGGTATAACCATCTTGAATGAATTCCAAAAATATGGTCTTAAAAATGTATCACCTGCTCCATATCCTCTACCTCCCCATGCAACTGCCCAGGAGTCAAAATTTAATCCGCTTGGCCATGTTAAAAGTGTTCCTTGACGAATTTCCTCCATAGTTTTTAATGAAGTTACTACCATTACGTATAATGGAAAAATAAAATATAGTGCGAAAAGTATTAAAGCAAAATACAAAAACCATCTCAAAAACATGTTTGTATATTTTGACTTCATTTCAAGTTGTTTGTATGAAGCCTGTAACTTATCTTGCATTTTCTCTCCTTAACTCAGAATATAAATATGGGATAATTACTGCCGCTACAGCCATAAACATCATAATTGCACTTGCAGCTGATAAACCAACTTGGCTTTTGTGGAATGCAGTTTGAGTCATATATAAAGCAGGCATAGTTGTGGATATACCTGGTCCACCTTGAGTTAGTGCAACTATAAGATCATAACTTTTTATAGAAATGTGAACTAAAATGACAAAACTCGTAAAAAAGACTGGCCTCATCATAGGAAGTAAAATTTTCCAATAAACTGTGAATAAATTTGCACCATCTATTTTAGCTGCTTTAACAATTTCATCTTCAACGGATCTCAATCCAGCCAGAAATAATGCCATTACAAATCCAGCTGATTGCCAAACACCTGCAATCACAATGGTGTAGATTGCCATTTCTCGATTGACCAGCCAATCAAATGTAAAGTTTTCAAAACCCCAGTCGATAAACATTTTTTGGATACCAAGTGTTGGATTTAAAATCCATTTCCAAGCAGTTCCAGTAACTATGAAAGATAAAGCCATAGGGTATAGGTAAATAGTTCTTAAGACACCTTCAGCCCTAATTTTTTGATCTAAAAATATTGCAAGAATAATTCCGATCACAACACAAAAAATTAAGAACAAAGCTGTGAAAATAAGTAAATTGTCTACTGCAATAAGCCATTTTCTAGAACCCCAAAGCTTAACATATTGACCTACTCCCCAAAGCTCGTATTTGGGTAAAATTTTAGAATTTGTAAAAGATATATATAAAGTCCAAAGCACAAAACCATAGACAAACCAACCAATTAATCCAACAGCTGGAGCCATTACGATTTTAGGTAGGTTTTTTTCTAACCACTTGAGCATTATAAATATTTTCTAATTTTGATTAAAAAAAAAGGCCACCTAAACTTTAGGTGGCCTTAATTTTTATATTTTTACATATTATCTAAAACTGAATCAGCCAAAGCATTTGCTGCATCAACAGAAGACATATCAGAATTAAAATGTTCTGTGATCACATCTTGTAAAGCAGCTTTCATAGTATTACCTTGTGCCATTCCGTGAGCAAAACTTGGTACTAATCCACCACTTGCTCCTGCAGTTTTGATGTCAGAATTTGATGTTTTTGCACATTTATCAAATTCATCCATAGGTACGTCTAAACGTGCTGGGATTGATCCTTTGTATAGGTTGAAAACTTTTTGGAAGTTCTTACCCATCATTAATTTAGCTAATAATTTTTGACCTTCTTGTTTGTCTGGGTCACTTGTTTTGTAGAATATAAAGCTATCTACATTGTATAGGTATCCATTATTAGACGGAGTTGCAGCACAATAGTAATCTACGCCTGGTACTTTTCCAGCAGCAGTAAATTCACCTTTTGCCCAGTCACCCATAATTTGGAAACCAGCTTTTCCTTCAATAACCATTCCAGTAGCAACGTTCCAGTCTCTTCCTGGGCTACCTTCATCAGTAAAACCTTGAAGTTTTCTCATTTGATCAAAAACTTTTACAGTTGTCTCGCTTCTTAAACAAGTTTCTTTAAGATCTACATAACAGTTTTTATAATAGTTATTTCCACCAATACCCATAGCTACTGCTTCGAAGACTGTTGCGTCTTGCCAAGCTTGACCACCATGCGCAAAAGGAATAATTCCTGCAGCTTGAAGTTTTTCTGCTGCTGCATTTAATTCATCCCAAGATGTAGGAACTGAAATTCCATTAGCATCGAATACTGCTTTGTTTGCCCACATCCAATCAATTCTATGAATGTTTACTGGAGCAGCACAATATGGACCGCTGTTGTCTTGACATTTATGAACTGCAGCAATCATTGGATCTAATAAACTGTCCCAACCTTCTGACTGAGCAATTGGATCGATATTATAAGGAGCAACAACACCCTCTTGGTCGTATTCTTGAATTGTTGGACCTTTAATTTGAGAAGCTGATGGAGGATCTCCCGCAACTATTCTTGCTTTTAATGCAACGTTAGCAGCGTCTCCACCACCACCAGTTACAGGCATATCTAACCATTCACCACCATTTGCAGCGAAATCATCTTTTAATACTTTTAGTGCAGCTGCTTCACCACCTGATGTCCACCAGTGCAAAACCTCAATTTTTGGTCCTGCAAAAGAAGATGTAGAAGTGAATGCAAACGCAATTAAAGCAATTAACATTTTTTTCATATATTTCCCTCTTATTTGTTAAATTAAGTTAACTTAAAAAAAGACAATTATAGATTGATTTATTAAAAGACTACAAGAAAAAAAAATACAACTATTAATTGATTTATAATATTAATAGATTGATTTTCTTCCCAATCTTGCTGCACCTCTAACGCCACTAGCATCTCCGTACTTTGGTTTTAGAAACACACCTTCATACTCTCTGCCAGTCACAAATTTTCTTACGATAGTTTCTATTTCACTTAAAAAATCAATTTCATTTGAAACACCCCCACCAAAAACAAAACAATCGGGATCAAGAATATTAATTATATTTGCTAAGGACATTGCTAAATTTACTTTAAAATTATCTATTAAATTTTCTGCATCTAAATCATGTTTTCTATACAGTTCAAAGATCTCATTAGTTTTTAAATTTTTTTTATATTGCTTATTAAATTTTTTAGCTAAACTTAATCCTGACATAAAACTCTCAATCTCGCCTTCTCTTAGATTGGTAGATTCGAGATTTTCTTTTTTGGAAATTAAATGGTTAATTTGATTATGTCCCCACTCCCCTGCTACTCCATTTGGTCCGCTAACAATTTTTTTGTCTATCACTAAACCACCACCTACTCCAGAACCAATAATAATTCCATAAACGATTTTATAATGTTTTCCTGCACCATCTAGAGCTTCTGACAAAGCAAAACAATTTGCATCATTTTCACAAAATACCTCTTTGCCTAATTCTTTTCTTAGATCATTTTGAAATGGTTTTTTTTCTAACCAATAACAATTTGGAGCGTTCTTAACTAATCCGGTTTGAGGTGAATGAATACCAGGGTGACAAACACCAATTGGTAACTCTTTATTAAATTCTTTTTCTAACTTTTTATTAATTTCTTTAATTGTTTTTATAATTTGAAAATAGTCTTTTGGACAATCAGTCCTTTCACGATGACTTTCGTTCCCTTTTTCATCTAATACTACACTTTCAATTTTTGTAGCTCCAACATCGACTCCTATTTGCATAAATCAATAAGTTGCTCTTCCACCACTCAAATCAAAAACCGCTGCTGTTGAAAAAGAATTTTCCTCACTCGATAACCATGTAACAAGAGAGGCTAATTCATCTACTTTTGCAAACTTATTTCTAGGAATTTTAGATAACATATAATTTATATGTTCTTCGGTCATTTGATCGAATATTCTTGTTTTTGCAGCAGCAGGAGTTACACAATTAACTGCAATATTTTTTAATGCCAGTTCTTTTCCAAGTGATTTGGTTAAACCTATAACTCCAGCTTTAGATGTGCTATATGCGCTGGCATTAGGATTGCCCTCTTTTCCAGCTATAGAGGCAATATTAACAATTCTTCCATAATTGTTTTTGATCATGTAAGGCGTTACAGCCTTACAGCAATAAAATACTGCATTTAAATTTAGGTCTATAACTTTTTTCCATTCATCAAGTGGATAATCAGCTACTGTGGTATTTTTTCCTGCAACTCCTGCATTATTGATAAAAATATCAATTTTTTTGTGAATTTTTTCAATCTCAGCTAAATTTTTTTCTATATTCTCATAATTCCCAACATTAACAATTTGGTATGAAACCTTATCTGAATTAATTTTTTTTGTTGCAGTTTTGATTGCTTCTTCGTCTATATCCCAAATTATAACGCTTGCTCCTGAAGCAATAAATCTCTCAGTAATAGCTAGTCCAAAACCTTGGGCACCTCCTGTCACTACTGCAACTCTATCTTTTAAATCAAAATTAATCATATTGCTTTTTTTTCATGTTGATAAAGGAAAAGTTAATAAGTTTCAACCTCGTCAAGTTTGGGCATTGCATTGGCTGCCCCAACCCTTGTGGTTGAAATACCCGCAACCTTATTTGCAAATTCTAAAGCATCTTTATCTTTATGATTTTTAGACAAGGCATATGCAAAAGCTCCATTAAATGCATCCCCTGCTCCTGTTGTGTCAATAACTTTATCTTTCAAATTAAAGGCATCTAGAAAATAACTTTCAGATGAGCTTGCAAAATAAACTCCTTTTGAGCCTAGAGTTATAATAATATTTTTAACTCCTTTATTTAGAAAATTTTTTGCAGCTTCTTCAATTTCTGTTTTGCTTTCAACATTTTTTTTTAGATAAAAACTTGCTTCTGTTTCATTAGGTGTAAAATAATCCATAAATTTAAAATCACTCTCATTGATATTTGATGCAGGTGCTGGATTGAAAATAGTGATTGAACCTGTTTCTTTAGCTTTTTGAAGTGCATAACTAGTTACTTCATAAGGTGTCTCTAACTGAGTTAAGAAAATTTCTGAATTTTCAATAAAACTTATA
This sequence comes from Pelagibacteraceae bacterium AG-325-E23, assembly GCA_003282945.1. Taxonomy (GTDB): domain Bacteria; phylum Pseudomonadota; class Alphaproteobacteria; order Pelagibacterales; family Pelagibacteraceae; genus Pelagibacter. Next base: position 31,484 of record QBYG01000011.1, on the reverse strand, counting down.
TTTTTATCAATATCTTTATTAGTTAAAGAACCAGCTGCACCTGGTACAATGTTTATAGCGTTGTCTCCAGTTTTTTCGTTTATCATTATACCTGCTACACCTGTTAACTGATTTTCATCTTGAATTATTGAGTCTGTATTTATACCTACTTCCTTGTAGAGGTTTAGGGCCATATTTGCATTTTGGTCGTTCCCAATCTTTGTTATAAAATTTACCTTACCTCCAAGTCTAGCTGCAGTTATTGCTTGGTTTGATCCTTTCCCACCTGGACCAACAATATGTTTACTACCTAAAATAGTTTGCCCTTTTTCAGGAATTGCATCAGCGACAAAACAAAGGTCAGCTACAAAAACACCAAAAACACAAATGGATTTCATTTTTTAGGTCCAGACTTTTCCATCTGGTAAAATAACACCCTTAGTAATTACAAAACATCCAAATGGCCTAGCATCTGTAGTAGTTACTATGCAATAAGCTTTCTTTGCTTCCTCATAAAAATCTTGTCTTGAAATTGATCCAACTTTCCAATGTTCTCCTGAGACCAATTTTACTGCTTCAATAAATTCTTTATGTGTCTCAGTTAATTCGTCTGGTTTGTTATCGACCTCCATTCTAAGAGCTGGAGATCCACCTTGAGACACAACAAAACTATCTAATGGAAATACAGATAATATGGCAGTCGCAGCATCTTTAATATTTACTCCATCTAATCGAATTACTTTATTATTTGTAGAGTTTGATGGAAAATTTGCATCTGCTAAAATTAATTTTTCTCCATGGCCCATTGATCGCAGGTGAAAGAGTAATTCAGGGCTTAATACGGGATTAATATTAATTAACATTTACAGATTATAATACATAAAAAAAAAGGGTGGAATAAAATTCCACCCTTTAAATTGTTCTTTAAAACTAAAGATTATTTAAAATCGTTAGCGTTTGCAGTTGTTACTAATTGTGTTCCAGTATCGATGTTTATATCGATGCTTCCACCATTAGCTAACTCAAGAGCATACTTAACACCATAAGCACCCATGTTGTATGAGAATTGTGCAATCGTTGCAGTCATTTCGCCTTTCAAAATACTCGTAGCTGCATCAGGAGTTGCATCAAAACCAACAACAATTACATCATTCATGTCAGCATCTTTTAAAGCTTGCATAGCACCTAATCCCATATTGTCATTAGAAGCAAATATTGCTTTGATGTTTGGATTTTTTAGAATGATTGACTCTGTTACAGATCTTCCTTTTGCTGTATCCCACTCTGCAGTTTGTGTAGCAACAAGATTTAAACCACAATTTTTAAATCCTTTAATTGCACCATCTCTTCTTAATAATGCAGTTGATTGAGATTCAATTCCTGTAAGAATTGCAACATCTGAACCTTTTGGAGTTTTATCACATATAAATTTAGCAGCTAATTCTGCACCATTCATATTATTTGTTCCAATAAAAGTTACGCCTTCGTTAATTCCTTTAGTATCAACAAACACAACTGGAACTCCGCTTTTAATCGCATCATCTACGATTGGAGCAAAAGCATTTGGATCTCCTGGAGCAAGTGCTAAAGCATCAACACCTTTTGCAAGTTGGTCTTCTACTTGGTTAATTTGTGCCTGAACATCACCTTCTTGTGGAGGTGCAATTAAAATTAATTTAACACCTAGTTTTTTTGCCTCTTCTTCAGCACCTTTAGTTACAGAAGCCCAAAATGGGTTTCCTGAACCAGGACCTTTGATGCTAAATAGGATTTTTTTACCGTGACCATCAGCAAAAGATACTGAAGCCATAGTTGTTAATAAAAAAATTGTTGAAAAAAATACAACAACTTTTCTCATTAGTTCTCTCATAAATTTCCCCTTTAATAATTATTAAAGATTAATTTAATTAAATTTTTAATAAAAATTCAACTGTTTATACAAAGACACTATTTTTTAGCTCAACTAATACGTGTATTATTTTCTTGTTCCAAGATCTCTTCTTAGCACGTCGATATATACAGCTAATACTATTATAGAACCAATTAAGACTTGTTGCCAAAACGAGCTCACATCCATAAGGTTTAGGCCATTTCTTAAAATACCCATAATCATTACGCCAGCAAACACTCCAAGCACTGTACCCCTTCCACCAAAAAAACTTGCTCCACCAATTATGCAGGCTGCAATAGCATCTAATTCTGATTGTAATCCAGCATTCGGATAACCAGAGTCTGTTCTTCCTGCTAAAATTAATGCTCCAATACCTGATAAAAATCCGCATAAAGAGTAAACGATTACTAATATTTTATTTACATTTACGCCCGATGCCCTCGCTGCACTCGGGTTACCTCCAATAGCATAAATCCATTTACCAGTTCTAGTATGATTCATGAAAACCCAGAAAATTATATATACAATTGCAATAAGAACTAAGCTCACTGGAAGGTACTGAGATTTTTCGAGACCTAACCAAGTTAAATCTATCCGTCCATGTCCAAGATATCTTACTTCATCGGTAAAGCCACTTATTGGTGTTCCACCTGAAATTAAATTTCCAGTGCCTCTAAATATATATAATGTACCTAGTGTCATTATGAAAGGATGAGGCATCCGCAAAATAGTAATTCCAAGACCATTTATTAGTCCACATATTAATCCAGCTATAAGTGGTGTCATAGCAACAACAAACCATGGGGCTCCTGCTTTTGCTACAATTGCCAATATCATCAATGACAACATCATTATAGAACCAACTGAAAGGTCAATACCTGCGGTTACAATAACCATGAAAACTCCTAGAGCAAGCATAGATTGCCAAGATATTTGTTTAAACACATTGGTTACATTTCTCCACGACAAAAAAACATCTGGCTGCAAGAAATGCATTACCACTATCATTATTAGTAATAATAATAAAATTCCATATCTATCAAAGTAAGGAATTAATTTTAAATATAGTGAATCTTTTTCTTGATCTTTATTATCCATAATTATTTTTTTCCCATGATCCAACCAATTACTTCGTCTCTAGAAGTTTTTGATAATTCTGACTCAGCAAAATTAGTTCCTTGAAATAATGCCATCACACGATCACATACAGCAAATATATCATCCATTCTATGACTGATTACAATTACACCTACTCCAGTTTTTTTTAAGCTATTAATTAAATCTAAAACTTTTCCAACTTCCTTAATAGCAAGAGCGGCTGTGGGTTCATCCATAATAACTACCTTTGCATTGAACGCAGTAGATCTTGCTATGGCTACCGCTTGTCTTTGACCCCCTGAAAGTTCCTCGACTTTTTGATCTGCACTTTTTACATTAATTTTTAACTTACCTAAATGAGCATCAGTGAGTTCTTTTATTTTCTTAAAATCTAGCAGCTTGATAAAACCAAGATTTTTAGTAGGCTCACGTCCCAAAAAAATATTTTCACCAATAGGAAGATTTCCCGCTAAAGCCAAATCCTGGTAAACCATTTCTAAACCTAACTCCTGAGAGTCTTTTGGGCTTTCTAATATCTCTTTTTTACCATCAAAATATAGTGAGCCAGAACTTGGTTTATAAAGTCCAGATAAAACCTTCATTAATGTCGTTTTTCCAGCCCCATTATCACCCACAACACCGAGGCACTCTCCTGCATGTATCTTTAAATTTACATTCTCAAGAGCCGTTATGGTTCCAAAGTACTTTGTTACACTTTTTGCTTCGAGAAGTAGTTGGTTAATTGATGACATAAATCATGAAAATATAAAAAAATCAGTTAATTGCAACAGGTTTTGAGGCTAAAAGATTTACTGTTTTGCTTCGAGCTCTTTTACAGAATTTTGGAGCCTTTTTTTTTAAAATTAAGCTCATATCTTTTAGAACAATTTCACCCATTTCAAAAAAAGCCTGTTCTAAAGCTCCCGCCCTATGAGCTGAAAACAATACATTTTTAAGTTTTCTAATTGGATCATTTTTTTTAACCGGCTCTTCAGGAAATACATCAGTTGCTACAAAGATGTCTCCTTTTTTAATTCTTTTTTTAAGATCCCCAAAATTAACAATTGCTGCTCTACTCATTAAAACAAAAACTGATTTTGACCTCATTCTATTTAATAATTTTTTGTCTATTAAATTTTTATTTTTAGTTGTGATTGTTGCTAGTACATAAATAATCTCACAATCGCTAAACATTTTACTTAGATTAATTGATTTAAAACCAGCTTTTTTAATAATTTTGTTAGGTACCCAGGGATCGTATACATTTATATTTTTTGTAAAGGGTAGTAAAAGAGGATAAAGCGCCTTTGCTAAATCTCCAAACCCCAATAATCCAATTTTTTTATTTGTTAAAAGAGAAGCACTTAAATTACTTTCTAAACCATATTTTTCTTTTCCTCTTACAAAATCGAAATGAGCACTATGGATGTTTCTTAATATGGATAAAGTCATACCTAAAGCTATTTCAGCAACTGGTTTTGAAAATACAGGTGATGTAGCTATGACATCAATTTTTTTTTTAAAACAATATTCATAGTCAATATTATCCATAAAATTACTTTCAACATTTATAATACATTTCAATTGTGTGGCTTTTGATAAAAGATTTTTGTCAAGATCTGGTTGGCCCATTATAAAAGTGGCTTTGTGAATATTTTTTTCGTAAAAATCTTTTTTATTAAACTTAGGAGCTGTTATTAACTTATATTTTGATTTTAATTCCTTAAGTTTTTTTTTTGAAAAAATTAAATCTAATGTTCTTGGAAATGGATCTGAAATTACGATATGTTTTTTCATTTTATATTTACTTTAGTAATTTCTTAATATCTAATTTTGAAAACTTTTTTGGTTTTGCGCAAAAGGTATTAATGTATTGAATTTTGCCAGACCTGGCCGCTTTCATAATAGAAGTTATAATGTCTAATACATGAAGAGAAATTTCACCACTACACAAATGTTTTCTTTTATTTTCAATCGAATATGCCATCTCTGATAACCCCACACCTCGATAGTTTGCATTAGTTGGTGTTTCATTAGCTCTTGAACTTTGTGTTCTTATATTAATCCTCCCTAATGGCATTTTTGAAGTCTTAAACTCTTTCCAGTTATCGCCTAATTTATTGCAAGTTAATACTGATCCACCGAACATATTTGGATCTGGAACTATCATTGACCCTTTTTCTCCATATAACTCAATATGATTTCTTTGATGAGCTATAACATCAAATGATAATGTTAATCTTATAACGGAGTTATTTTTAAAAGTAATTGTAGATAAATAAGTAGTTGGACATTCTACCTTAAATTTTTTGCCTTTTTTTGGTCCTATCCCAATAGTTCTATATTTTTGGCCTTGAATGATGGTGCCTGTAACTTTTTTTGCTGGTCCTAAAAGATTTACTAAAGCAGTAATATAATATGGTCCCATATCGATAACAGGACCTCCCTCTTTTTTTGTAAACCAAGGTTCAGGATTAGGATGGTAGGATTGAATACCAGGAAATGCAAAAACTGCATTTCCTAATTTTACATTTCCTATAATATTTTTTTCAACTAATTCTTTAGATTTTTGAATTCCACCTCCCAAAAAGGTATCAGGAGCGTTTCCTAAATATAATTTTTTCTTTTTTGAAATTTTTAATAATTTTTTTCCATCATTTAAATGTATTGCTAATGGTTTTTCTGAATAAATATGTTTTCCATTTATTAAAGCTTTTTTAGATATTTGATAATGTGCTTTTGGAATTGTAAGGTTTAAAATAATTTCTATTTCATCATCTTTAAGAAGCTCATTAACAGTTACAGATTTTATTCCAAAATTTAAAGCACAACGCTTAGAAGCTTTCTCATTAATATCAGCACATTTAATAATTTTTATATTATTAAAATATTTTTCAGCTCTAAAATATGTTTCAGCAATATGTCCACAACCTATTAATCCAATTTTAAAAACTTTATTCATATAAAGTTTTTAAACACCTTGTCTCTGTTTTGATTTTCCTTCTTTGTGGAGTTTTAATGCTTCCTCATTTTCTTTTGATGTTGGTATTTCAAGCGTAGGGCTTTCCCAATAAGCAGATCCTTCAAGCCATTCATAACTATGTGTTTTAATTGATATAACATAAGTTACATCTGATTGTTTAGCTCTTTTAAATGCTTCTTCTAATTCTGAAATACTAGAAACATGTTCTGATTTTGCTCCCATGCTTGCTGCATGTTGAGCGAAATTTACTTCTTTGGAGTTTTGAATATTTGAGGAATTAAACAAACAATTAAATTCTTTTCCACCCTTGAACAATTGAAGTCTATTTATAACAGCATGACCTCCATTATCACATACAATGATTATTAATTTATTATTAGTAATTACTGAAGAATATATATCTGAATTGTTAAGTAGGTATGATCCATCTCCAACAAAAGCAATTACGTCTTTATCAGGATTGGCCATTTTTATACCAAGAGCACCAGAAATTTCATAACTCATGCAACTAAATCCCCACTCCGTTTCATGAGTATTTAACTCTTTTGGACGCCAAACTTGAACAACTTCTCCGACCAAACCTCCAGCTGCTGTAACAGCTATATCAGTTGGATCTGAATTTCTATAAATTGCTCCAACAGCATGAGCATAACTTGGTAATTCTTGATTTGTTGGACCACTCTCTTTATCCACATATTCATTCCAAGATTTTAACTCGATTTGTGATTTTTTATGCCAGCTATCAGATGATTTCCAATCCCCAATAGCGTTAGATAATTCTGTTAAGGAAACTTTTGCGTCACCTATAACTGCTTCTGCTAAATGTTTGTTGGCATCATGTCTTGCTATATTAATTGAAACTAATTTAAATTCAGGATTTTCAAAATTAGCCCACGAGCCGGTTGTAAAATCTGCAAGCTTAGTTCCTATGCAAATTGCTAAATCAGTTTCTTTTGCCAAGTTATTTGCTGCCTTGCCACCAAGGCCACCTATTGGTCCTACAAAATGAGAATGATCTTTTTTCATTGTTGAGTATCCCATAACTGTTTGGGTTACTGGTATATTATGTTTAATTGCAAAATTGCCTAACTCATCCATGGCATCAGAATAAAATACTCCACCTCCAGAAATTATAATAGGTTTTTTCGAATTTTTAATTTTTTCAACTGCTTGTTTGATTTGAAAATCGTCAGGTCTAGGTCTTCTAATATTATGAATTCTTTCTTTAAAAAATTCCTCAGGATAATCAAAAGTTTCACCTTGTACATCTTGGCACAAAGATAAACATGCAGGTCCGCACTCTGCTGGATCTAACATAGTTTGAATTGCTTGAGGGAGTGACTGTAATATTTGCTCTGGTCTTGTAATTCTATCAAAATATTTTGTAACTGGTTTAAATGAGTCGTTAGCTGTCATTCCCGGATTTGAAAAGTGTTCAACCTGTTGCAAAACTGGATCTGGCATTCTATTTGCGTAAGTGTCTCCAGGTAAAAATAAGATTGGCAATCTATTACTCATTGCTACAGCTGATGCTGTAACTAGGTTTGTAGATCCTGGTCCAACCGAACTTGTTGCAATAAAAATTTGCTTTCTTCTTTTAGCCCTTGCATAAGCAACACCTGTTAAAGCCATATTTTGTTCGTGATGACCCCTGTATGTTGGAAGTTGATCTTTATTTTCCTCTAGTGCTTGTCCTAGACAGGCGACATTTCCATGCCCAAATATACCGAATACACCAGGAAACAAAGGCTTAACTTGACCATCAATATAGACTTTCTGAGCGATTAAATGTTTAACCAATGCATGCGCGCAAGTAAGCTTTATTTTTCTCATTTTTCTAGTTATATTCTCCTCAAATATTCAACTAATAAACCACAAAATAAAAATTATGTATAGCAAATTTGGACAATTCATTGATGGCAAATGGCAAGCATCACAAAATAATGAAACTTATGATGTTTTAAATCCTGCAACAGAAGAAGTTTTAGGTAAGGCGTCTAAAGCAGGTGAAGAAGATGTAAACAAAGCACTTAAGTCTGCAGAAAAAGGTCTAGAAGTTTGGAGAAATACTCCACCTTGGCAAAGATCAAAAATAATAAGAAAAATTGCCGATCTAATGAGAGAGAGAACAGATGTCTTAGCTAAGTGGCTCACATTAGAAGTTGGAAAGCCACTATCAGAAGCAAAAGGAGAGGTTGGAGGAGCTGCAGATATTTTTGAATGGAACTCTGAAGAAACAAAAAGAATTTATGGTCAAATAGTCGAAAGTAGATTTGAACATACGAGGATGTATGTTAAATATGAACCTGTTGGGGTTGTTGCTGGATTAATACCATGGAACTTTCCAATAGTTTTATCCTCAAGAAAAATTTCTACTGCTTTAGCTGCAGGATGTTCGGTAATTTGTAAGCCTGATGTGATTACTCCAGGTAGTGTAATGGAGCTTATGAATATTATAAATGATGCGGGCGTTCCTCCAGGAGTAGTAAATTTATTATCTGGTGATCCAGCTAAAATCTCATCTCAATTAATATCATCTGACATAGTGAAAAAAGTTTCTATAACTGGTTCAACAAGAGTTGGAAAACTAATTTTAAAACAAGCTGCTGAAAAAGTGCAAAGAGTTACAATGGAGTTAAGTGGTCATTCACCTTTTATTGTTTTTGACGATGTAGATATAAACAAAGTAACTGATATGGCAATCACTGCTAAATTTAGAAATAATGGTCAAGTTTGTATATCGCCTGCGAGATTTTATATTCATGAAAGTAAAAAAGATGAATTTGCTAAAACTTTAGTTGAAAAAGTCACTAAACTTAAAGTTGGTAACGGAATGGATGAAGATACAATTCTAGGACCTTTAACAACAGAAAAAAGATTAAATGAAATAGAGGCGTTAGTAGAAAAAACTAAAAATGAGGGCGCAACAGTTTTATGTGGTGGAAAAAGACCGGCTGGTTTTAATAAAGGGTATTTTTACGAACCAACAATATTTGATAATGTTAAAGATAATTTTACAATTGCTAAAGAAGAGCCATTTGGACCTTTAGTTCCATTGCTTACTTTTAAAGACACAGATGAAGTTGTTAAGCGAGCTAATGATAATGACCTCGGTTTAGCAAGCTATATCTACACAAATTCCTTAGAAAAAGCGCATAAAGTCTCAGAAAAAATGGAAACTGGAACATGCGCTGTAAACCATCCAACAATTGCTTTTGCTGAAGTTCCTTTTGGAGGAATAAAACAAACAGGCTATGGAAGAGAAGGTGGTTCTATGGCTATCAAAGATTACTTGAACGTTAAGTATACTCACTTCGGTCTCAATTATTAATGAGAAAAAATAAAGTCAAACAAATGATGAATGAAGGTAAGCCTGTTGTAAATGGTTGGTTACAAATACCAAGTACTGTATCAGCAGAAGTTATGGCACATCAAGGTTGGGATTCTCTAACTGTAGATATGCAGCATGGACTTGTTGATTACACAAATGCACTCCCAATGCTTCAAACTATTTCATCAACTGATGTAACTCCTCTTGCAAGAGTAAATTGGAATGAACCAGGCCAAATCATGAAAATTTTAGACGCTGGTTGTTATGGAATTATATGTCCTATGGTTAGTAATAAAGAAGAGGCAGAAAAATTTGTACAAGCATGCATGTATCCTCCGAGAGGATATAGAAGTTTTGGTCCTGTTAGAGGATTGATTTATGGTGGAGCTGATTATGCCGACCATGCAAATGATGCAATTTTAAAATTAGCTATGATTGAAACAAAAGAGTCATTAGATAAATTAGATGAGATTATGTCTACAGATGGTGTAGATGGAATATATATTGGCCCAGCTGACTTAAGTTTAGCAATTGGAGAAAAGCCTGGATTTGATAGACCAGAAGATACAAAGGCATATTCTGAAATTCTTAGAATTTTAGAGCATGCCAAAAAAAATAATATTTTTGCAGGAATTCATAATGGAACACCTGAGTATGCACAAAAAATGATCGATAAAGGATTTAACTTTGTAACTATTGGAGCAGATCAAAGGGCAATGAGCGCTGGTGCTAAGGCAATTGTAGAAAAAATGAAAGGCTCAATAAGCAAAAAAGAGTCTGAAACTTACTAAATTAATTTTTCGCAGCTAATTCTTTGTAAATATTATTTACTCTGTGAACTTCTTGTGCGGTATTAAAATATCCTTCGTATTCTATCTCGTCTGGTGTCACATCAAAATGATAATGTCCTGCATCATTTTTATGTTCGTATGAATGAAAATGTGTATGCTCTCCAGACTCTCTTAGATTTAATTCTCCACCCATTGGATCTCCTGTCCATAAAACGGTATAACATTGTAATTTTGGCCCTACTGGCTCATAAAATTGAAGAAAATCTTTTGTACATTTCATTAATTTTGGATCGTAGTATTCATGTTTTATATCCTTATAATCTGGTTGAACATGTGATCTTATTTTTCCATTTAAAACTCTAAATACACCAGCTAAAGCGATATGATCGTTGTTAAATATTTTTAAATTTTCTGAAAGTGCTGCTCTGATTGCTTGAGGCAATGAGCCTTGTTTTCCAATTCTTTTCTTTATCTTTAAATAAATAACTTTACCCTTAACACCGTCTGAATAATAAACATTACCAAGTCCACCATGTTTACTGTCATTATAGTCCTCTACAATACATTTTTTATCTGTACCTACCCTTGCTATTAAAGATCTATACTCCTTCGTTATTAAGTTTTCGTTTATAACCAATTCACCGCAGTGACCATCAAGACAAGACATTGCTCCAGAGCCTGCGCCAAGCGCATATGATTTCTCTGACCCAATCAATTTTGATATTTCTGCGTAATCGAATTCAGCACCAATATATTTAGGATCGTGCATATACGGTTCTCCTCCAACATCAATTATTCTTTGGTTGCCACTCATTCCTTCTGATGGACAATTCCAATCTCTTAAATTTGGACAATCAACTATCTTTGCTGTGACACTTTCAAAATTTTTTGACAATCCAACTTGCAATGCACTTGTTATTTCTTCAAACTCGAATTTTTTAAAAATTCCTTTTTCTATTTTTAATTCCATATATAAATTAGTTACATAATATATTGCATAATTTCTATACATTAATATATTTGTCTCTTAAAAATGAATAATAAAGATTTAAAAATTGCAGTTCTTGGAGCGGGAGCAATGGGATGTCTATTTGGAGGCCTTCTTGCTGAAAAAGGTCTAAATGTAATGCTCATTGATGTTTGGAAAGAGCACGTTGATGAAATAAATAAAAATGGTCTAAAAATGGATGGTCATGGTGGTGATAGATTTATAAAAGTACCAGCAACATCAGATCCATCTACATTAGGAAAAGTTGATGCTGTGATAGTCATGTGTAAAGCAACAGCTTTAGAGCCTGCATTAAAAAGTATAAAAAACATTATTAACGATAAGACAGTTTTTATGTCTTTTCAAAATGGAATTGGACATGAGGCAATAATTAAAAGTATAGTTGGTGACGAAAAAGTAATTGGTGGAACAACAACTCAAGCATCAAATATCTTAGGCCCTGGTCATATTATGAATCATGCAGCTCTACCCTCTTGGATTGGAGAATATGATGGTGGGATAACAGATAGAATAACTGAAATTGCAGACACATTTACTGCTCATAATTTAGAAATGATTGCAGCTGAGGATGTAAAAAAAAGAAAATGGATGAAACTTTTTGCATTAACCGCAATAGGTCCACTTTCGGCTATTTTTGATCTGCATCACACTGATCTTTACATAAATAATAATGCCAACGACGTCTCGAGAAGTTTAGGCAAAGAGATAATTTTAGAAACAAGAGATGTTGCTTTAGCAGATGGTGTTGATGTTTCAGAGGATGAGTGTTTATTCATGTTTAATAAGATTGTTGATTCAAAACAAACAAATAAATCATCAATGGCTTTTGATGTGATTTATAAAAGAAAAACTGAAATTGATTTCATAAGTGGCGCTGTATCAAAAATAGGAAAAAAACATGGAATAGCTACACCCTTGAATGACCTAATGTACAAAATGATTAAAGTAAAAGAAGGGATGTACAGTTAAATTCTGATAATTAGCAAACTATGACTAAATTAAGGAGCATTTTAGATAGAGATGGTTACTTAAGGGTAAAGAATGTTCTTAATTTCAATAAAGACTTAAAACCAATTTTAAATGACATGGAATATGTAATGGACAATTTAGTTCATAAATTTGCTCCAGACCACATGAAAGAAAAGGTTTTTAAATATAACTTTAAGAAAAAATACACATACATTTCAAAGCTAAATATTTATGATCTTGATCAGTATTTTAATACTAGACTTCCTAGAGATCATGTGAAGAAAGATAGTGATTATTTTGCATCTCAATCTTTGTGGAATTTAATAAATCACAAAAAAATCTTGGATGTGGTTGAAAAATTATTAGGGCCGGAAATTTTGTCAAATCCAGTCCAAAATACAAGAATTAAACAACCAGAGAGAAAATTACCAAAACATTCTATCCATGATGGTCTATCAGGTAGAACTCCATGGCATCAAGATGCAGCTGTATTATCAACTTTGGGCCAAAGACTAACTGATATGGTCACTGTTTGGATTCCATTTACTAAAACTACTAAAAAAAATGGATGTATGATAACGGTAAAAGAAATAAATAAGTTGGGATTATTAAACCATATATCTGGCTATAGAGGTCAGGTTGAAATAAAAGATAGTAAATTACTTGATAATTACAAACCAGCTTTTTTGGAGGCTAATGTTGGTGATATTATAATTTTGCACAAACATTCAATTCATTGCTCATTGCCTAACAGAACTAATGATTTTAGAATTAGTGCCGATTTAAGATATAATAGAGCTGGAACCCCGTCTGGTAGAAAACCTTTGCCAAATTTTTATGTAAGAAGTAGAAACAAAAAAAATATTACCATCCACAACTATAAGCAATGGATTGCTTTGTGGGAAAAAGCAAAGAATAAATGTATTCCAAGAAAGTATGCATTTAAATATCCACTTCCGACATTTAAAAATAGCAAAAGAGATCTTGCTAGACTAATATAATTTCTTTTTTAAAATTATGAAAAAAATTCTCATTGTCCAACCTATTCATGAAAAAGGTATGGAATTATTAAAAAGTAATAGTAACTATAATTATGAAGTGGTTGAAGATTTAAGCGTTGAAAATGTGAAAAAAAAAATTGTAGATGCAGATGCAGTTTCTTTAAGAACATCAATATTGCCTGCAGAGGCAATTGAAAATGCAAAAAACCTTAAAATAATTTCAAGACATGGAGTTGGTTACGATAATATTGATTTAAACAGCTGTAAAAAAGGAAATATCGATGTAGCAATAACTGCAACAGCAAATGCTGTAGCAGTTGCAGAACATGTTCTTTTTATGCTTTTAAGTATCTCAAAAAGAAAAAGTATGTATGACCATTCGGTCAAAAGTGGAAAATTTAATGAAAGAAACAAATTACCAAAAACTATAGAGATTTGGGACAAAAACATTCTTATAGCTGGATTTGGAAGAATAGGTAAAGCATTGATTAAAAGATGTTTAGGATTTGAAATGAACGTTTTTGTTTATGATCCGTTTGTAGATGCAGAAACAATAAGCAAAATGGGTGGGAAAAAAGTTGAAGATTTAGCAGAGGCTATTAAAGATATGGATGCTGTCTCACTCCATATACCTTTAACTGATCAAACTAAAAATATTATAAATTATGAACTTCTTAAAACGATGAAAAAGAACTGTATAATCATTAACGCTGCAAGAGGCGGTATTATTAATGAGAAAGACTTAGATAAAGCCTTAAATGAGAATTTGATTTTTGGAGCAGGAATTGATGTATTTGAGGTAGAACCTCCAGAAGCTGATAATCCTCTATTAAAAAATGACAAAGTTTTCCTAAGCCCTCATGCTGCTGCATTCACTGAGGAATGCATGACAAGAATGGCAAAAGAAACTATTCAAAATATTTTTGATTTTTTCGATGGTAAACTTAAAGATAGTAAAAAAGTAAAATTATAGATTATTAATCTCTAAATTTGATTTCTTTAAAGTATCTGTAATATATTTGTAACCCTTAATAGCATATTCAAGTGGATTAGCTTTTTTAGGATCTTGTTCAGCCTCCACAACAATCCAACCCTGATAATTATTTTTTTTTAAAATATCAAACAAAGGTTTATAGTCGATACACCCATCACCAGGTACGGTAAAGGCACCTTCTAAAAAGGCATCCCTAAAACTTAAATCTTCAGAAAGAGCTTTTTTTAATACTTCTTCTCTAATATCTTTGCAGTGAATATGGATTACTCTTTCCTTGAATTTATTAATTAAATTAATTGAATTTCCCTGAGCAAATAACATATGACCAGTATCTAAAGTTAATTTTACACTATCATCTGTATTTTCTAGCAATCTAATTGTTTCTTCTTCTGTTTCAACAACTGTTCCCATATGATGGTGATAAGCTAAAGGCATACCCTCATCTTCAAGATATTTTGCAAGTTCAGATATTTTTTCGCAATAATCTTTCCATTCTTGATCCATCATCTTAGGTCTACTGGAAAGTTTTTTTGTTGGATCACCCTGTATTGATCCAAAAACTTCAGCAAAAACGATACATGGAGCTTCACAATCTTTAAATAATTTAAGTTGGTCTTGAATTAAATTTTTTTCTTGTTCAACAGAATTTTTTCTAAGATTTCCGCTATACCAACCAGAACATAATTTTAAGTTATACTTATCTAATTTTGGTAATAATTCTTTGGATGTTTTTGGGAATTTACCACCTGATTCAATCCCAACAAATCCAGCCTGACTTGCCTCTGACAAACATTGTTCTAGAGGAGTATCTCCGCCTAGCTCAGGCATGTCATCATTACTCCAAGCAATTGGTGCTATACCTAATTTTACTGACATAAATTTTTTATTTGTTAAGATATATTTAATCATGAGATTAATTAAAGGAAAAAAAATTCAGCTTGGCGTAGTTGGAGGTGGTCCAAAATCTTGGATTGGTCATGTTCATAGAATTTCATCAAGATTTGATAATCAATATGAGATAGTTGCTGGTATTTTTTCGAGAAATTCAAAACTATCTAAAAGCTTTGGTCAAAGCCTAGGTATTTTAAAAGAGAGATGCTATTCAAATTTTAGAGAAATGGCTGAAAGAGAAGCAGTAAGAAAAGATGGTATTAATGTCGTGGCAATAATGACACCTCCTTCAAGTCACCAAATTATTGCAGAAAAATTTATTGATAAAAATATACATGTAATTTCTGATAAACCATTTGCTGGGAATCTTGCTCAAGCTAAGAAATTATTTAAAAAAATAAAATCTAATAAAAAAATTAAGTATGCTTTGACACATAATTATTCTGCCTATCCTATGGTTAGAGAGGCAAAAGTATTAGTTGAAAAAGGTAAAATTGGAAAAGTTGAATACATAAACGTTGAATATGTTCAAGATTGGTCAGGTGGAGAAAATATTTCACAAAAAAATGCAAAGAAAAAGTTTAAATGGAAAATAGATAAAAATATTGTTGGAGCTTCAGCAGTATTAAACGAAATTGGCTCCCATGCATATCATATGGTAACTTACATATCAGGTTTAAAAGGTGAAACTATTTTTGCAGATATTAAACAAGTTTCAAATAAAATTAAAATGGACAACAATGCTCAAGTAATGATTAATTTTAATAATGGTGCTAAAGGAATGTTTTGGACAAGTGTGATGGCTAGAGGTGGAGTTTATGGATTACGAATAAGAATATTTGGAACAAAAGGAAGTTTGGAGTGGGTTCAAAACGATCCAAACTATTTAAAACTTAATCCATCTAATGGTGCGGTAAAATTTATTGAAAGAGGTTTTTTTAATGCTGAATTGTCTAAAAAATTTTCTAGATTAAAATTTGGACATCCTGAAGGATATTTGGATGCATTTGCAAATATTTATCGTGAATTTGCAGATTCTTTGAAAAATAATTCAAAAAAAAGGTATTTTTATCCAAATGAGGATGAGGGGCTTGAAACTGCAAAATTTATCGAGGCATGCAAAGTTTCAAACAGAAAAAAGAGATGGGTAAAAATAAAATAAAAACTGCTCTGTTTGGCCTTGGTAGAATTGGCCAGATGCATGCTAATAATTTGAGAAAAAATAGTGAATTTGAATTAAAGTATGTTTTTGATTTAAATAAAAATTTATCAAACAAAATTTCAAAAAGATTAAATGCTATTTCAATAAATAATCCAGATATTGCTTTTAAAGATAACGAAATTAAATGTATTTTTATAGCTTCCTCTACTTCTACGCATTTAAAATTTATTGAAAAGGGTACTAAGTATAAAAAAGTAGTCTTTTGTGAAAAACCACTAGATTTAAATTTAAAAAAAATTAATTCATCTCTAAAGAAAATTAAAAAACTTAATCCTAAAGTGCAAATAGGATTTAATAGAAGATACGATCCTGGGCATAATTTACTTAAAAAGAATTTGTTAAAAAATAAAATAGGTAAACTCGAAAAAATTATTATAACTAGTCGGGACCCTGCTCCTCCTACATTATCTTATTTAAAAGGTTCTGGAGGAATTTTTAAAGATATGATGATTCATGATTTTGATTTAGCAAGATACTACTTGGGTTTAGATGAATTTACATCGGTATTTGCTACTGGCAGTAATATATCAGATCAAAGATTTAATAAGATAAAAGACTATGAACTTGCAACTACAGTGCTTAAGTCGAAAAAAGGAGTGCAATGCATTATAACTAATTCGAGACATTGTAGTTTTGGTTATGACCAGAGAGTTGAGCTTTTCGGAACAAAAGGAATGATGATATCTGATAATAAAAGAGATACAGAAACCAATCTCTTTTTAAAAAATTCTACAAATAATAAATCCCCTCTCCTCCATTTTTTTATAGAGAGATATGCGGAAGCTTTTAGGTTGCAACTATCTGACCTTGCAAACTTTTGCAAAAAAAATATTAAACCTAGAGCTGTTTTTGAAGATGGAAGAAAGTCTATAATGTTAGCAGAAGCTGCACAAAAATCAGTTAAGTCAAAAAAATTTGAGAAATTAAAAATAAATTAGAAATTTTTTATATACTTTGTATTTTTTTATCTCCTGCTTTTTTTACAAAGTAAATTCCTAAGACGACAGCACATAGAGCAATTAAAATTTTAGGTGTCACTAATTCGTTTAAGAAAATATATCCTAAAATTACACCAAATATCGGTATTAAATAAGCGACCTGACTTTGAAAAACTAAGCCATTTTTCTTTAAAATCATAAATCTTAATAGCCATGCTATTCCAGTTGGAAAAATACCTAGATAAATCAAAGATAATGTGGACTCTAATGACGGATTTAAATTCCAAGGTTGCTCAAATATTAGTGATATTGGACAAGCAATTATAGCACCCCAAATAAGAATTGATGCAGTTACATTTTCATTTTTTTTATTACTAATTTTTAATGTTAAAATTCCTCCAATAACATAAAAAGTAGATCCTAAAAGTATCATAAGTGCAGAGAATAGATTTTCGTTATTTATGAGTAAATTTTCTGAGAACATATAAACAATTCCTGAAAAACCTAAAACTATTCCAAATATTTTTATTAAATTGATCCTCTCTCCCTTAGCAAAAAAATGTGCAAGTATCGTTGCACTTATAGGAGTAGTCGACATTAAAATTGCTGCTAGGTTACTTTGAACCTTTTGTACTCCGTAAGCTATTAGGAAAAAAGGTATAACTAAATTAATGATACCAATTGCTGCAAACCATTTCCAATCTTTAGAAAACGCTTCAATTTTAATTTTTTTGAAATAACAAAGTAATATTAGAGGTATCATTCCAAAAAAAATTCTTAAAAAAGCTATAGTTATTGGTCCATAAGAATGTGTTGCAATTTTAATATTAAAAAAAGCTGAAGCCCAAAGTAAGGCTAAAAAAGTAAGAATAAAATAATCAGTAGCATTTGGAGATTTCATTCAATTATATCCTCTATTATTCCATTAGTAATTTTTTTTAGATCTTCAAAATTTATTTTAAAAATACAGTTTGGATGTCCAGCAGCAGCAAACAAATCTTCAAATCTATTCAAAGAACTATCAACTAATATCTGCAAGCTATTTGTGTGTCCTATCGGAGAGACTCCTCCAATTGTATATCCGGTTTGTTCTTTAACATCATTTGGAGATGCCATGCTTAAATCTTTACTATTAAAAAACTTTTTTAATTTATTTAATGAACATCTTTTGTCACCAGAGACTAAACATAAAAAATAATTATCACCATTTTTAAAAAGTAGACTTTTTACGATCGCTCCTACTTCACAGTTTAATGATTTTGCTGCATCTACAGCTGTTCTTGCTGTATTTTCTAATTCTGTGACTGATAAAGTCTCATTAAATTCTTTTAATGCTTTTTCAGCTCTTTTAACCGGTTCTTTATTTAATAAACTCATTATTGCAACTTAGGATTGATTGAAAATTCTAATTTTTTAAGGTTAATATACATGTAAAAAAAGCATAAGTGATATCTATTTAATAGGCATTATTTATCTTTTCTTAACTGATAAGAAAATTAAAAAATTATAGGAGATAATATGAGCGCTAAGGACGTACTAAAATTAATGAAATCTAAGAATATTGAATTTGTAGATCTTAGATTTACAGATCCAAGAGGTAAACTTCAGCATTTAACAATGGATACAACGATTGTTGATGAAGAAATGTTAAACGATGGTGTATTTTTTGATGGATCATCAATTGCAGGATGGAAAGCAATTAATGAGTCTGACATGATATTAAAACCTGATTTAAGTCGAAAAGTAATAGATCCTTACACATCTCATAATACATTAATTTTGTTTTGTGATATTTTGGATGCTGTTAAAAGAGATCCATATGAAAGAGATCCAAGAGGGATTGCAAAAAAAGCTGAAGCTTATCTAAAGAAAACAGGAATTGGAGATACAGCTTATTTTGGTCCAGAGCCTGAATTTTTTGTTTTTGATGACGTCAGAATTAAAAACGACATGAATGAAACAAGTTTTTCAATTGATAGCTCAGAAGGTCCTTATAACTCTGGAAAATCTTATGATAATGGGAACATGGGTCATAGACCTGGAGTAAAAGGAGGATATTTTCCTGTACCACCAGTAGATAGTGCACAAGATATGAGAGGTGAATATCTTAAAGGACTAAGAGATGTTGGAATTACAGTAGAAAAACACCACCATGAAGTTGCTCCAAGTCAACATGAACTTGGTATGTTATTTGGAACTTTGGTTGATCAAGCAGACAACGTCCAACTATATAAATATGTAGTTCAAATGGTTTCTCACTCTTTTGGAAAAACTGCAACTTTTATGCCTAAGCCAGTTAAAGGAGACAATGGTTCAGGAATGCATACTCACCAATCAATTTGGAAAGGGAAAACTCCAGTTTTTTCTGGAAACAAATATGCAGGATTATCTCAAACCGCTCTTTATTATATTGGTGGAGTATTAAAGCACGCAAAAGCAATTAATGCATTTGCTAATGCTACTACAAATAGTTACAAAAGATTAATACCAGGATTTGAGGCTCCTGTTTTACTTGCATACTCTGCAAGAAATAGATCGGCTTCATGCAGAATTCCAATCACATTAAGTAAAAAAGGCGCAAGATGCGAAATCAGATTTCCAGATGCATCTGGAAATCCATATTTAACATTTGCTTCTATGCTTATGGCTGGAATTGATGGAATAAAAAACAAAATTGATCCAGGTAAATCGTTCGACAAAGACCTTTACGCTTTATCAGAAAAGCAAGTTAAGAAAGTACCAACTGTTTGTGGTTCTCTGAGAGAAGCAATGGAAGCTTTGGATAAAGATCGAAGTTTCTTAACTCAAGGTAATGTATTTACTGATGATCAAATAGATGCATATATTGAACTTAAATATGAAGAAATTCATAATTTTGAACATACGCCACACCCTATTGAATTTGACATGTATTATAGCTGTTAAAAGGCTTAATTTTATGGGATTACCTGCGGTAATAGCAGGTATTCCCATATTAGAATTCTAATTTCATTTATTTTTGTTATGAAAAGATATGACTAAGATCATATCAACATTAAAAAATATTATTGGTTACAAAAAACTAGAAACCAAAAAGTCTAAAAGTAGAAAAAATAAAACTTATTCTATGAATAAAAGAGGCCAATATTGGTTTATTTCTTATTACCAATAATTAAATTTTAAAAGACTCTCCACAGCCACATCTTTCAGTTTCATTTGGATTATTGAATACAAATTGAGAAGAAAATTCCTCTTTTTTATAATCCATTTCAGTTCCAAGAAGATACATTACTGCCGCTGGATCAATGAATACTTTTACTCCCTTATCTTCAATAACCTCGTCATTTGGATTTATTACCTTTGTGTATTCCATAATATAAGACATTCCTGCACATCCGCCTGATTTTACTCCAACTCTAACACCAATAGATTCATTTTCAGCAGAAGACATAATTTCTCTTATCCTATTAGCCGCTTGATCGCTTAATGATATAACTTGTTTCGTCATAAATTTAATTCTAATTTAGCTGCTTCTGACATCATAGATTTATCCCATGGTGGTTCCCAAACTAAATCTAAATCTACTTTATCAACTTCTTCTAATTGCATAATACTATCTTTAACTTCTTTAGGCAAACTTTCAGCAACTGGACAATTTGGAGTAGTAAGTGTCATTTTTACACTAATATTTTTATTATTTACGGCAATGTCATATATTAATCCAAGTTCGTAAATATTTACTGGTATCTCAGGATCGTAAATTTTTTTAATTTCTTCAATTACTTTTTCTTTTAATTCCATAAAGTTACGACTCGGTTTTAGTGATTTCCTCTGAGTTGTCTATTGCAGATACAAAGGTATGCCATGATAATGTTGCACACTTAACTCTCATTGGATATTGTTTAACACCAGATAGACACATTAATTTAGTTTTTTCGTCTTCTTTTAAGTATTCAGATTTTAATTCTGGATTTTCTTTTATCATTCCTAAAAAATCTTCAACTATCTCTTTAGCCTCGTGTTCATTTTTACCTTTAATTAAATCAGTCATGATCGAAGCTGATGCCATCGAAATAGCACATCCACTTCCTTCAAATGAAATATCCTCGACTATTTTTTGTCCATTTAATTTTAGATAAACATGAACATTGTCTCCACATAATGGATTGTGACCTTTAGCATCTTTATTAAATTCATGTGTTTTACCAAGATTCCTTGGATTTTTTCCATGTTCTAAAATAATTTCTTGATAAAGTTCTTTTAAGTTCATTTTAAATTAAATATTTTTTTACAGTTATTAATTGAGTCATTTAACTTATCTAAATCATCTTTAGTATTATAAATTCCAACTGACGCTCTTGCACTTGCAGGTATATTTAATTTATCATGTAATATTTGACAGCAATGGTGGCCTGCTCTTATTGCAACACCATCTTCATCAAGTATTGTTGCAATGTCGTGTGGGTGAACACCCTCTAATGTGAACGATAAAACTCCACCTTTATTTTTTGGACTACCAATCAATTTAACTGAATTGTTTTTTTGTAACAATTCTTGACCATATCCAACTAAATCAGCTTCATGTTTCATGATATTCTCTATACCAACACTCTCCATAAACTTAATTGACTGATCAAATGCAATAACTTGGGCTGTGGCCATAGTCCCGGCCTCATATTTATTTGGTAAATCTCCATAAGATATTTTATCTTTTTTAACTTCTCTAATCATTCCGCCTCCACCTTGGTACGGTGGCAGTTCCTCTAACCACTTTTTTTTACCATATAAAATACCTAGTCCAGTGGGTCCGTACATTTTGTGGCATGATATTGCATAAAAATCACAATCTAAGTCTTGCATATCTAATTTAAGATGAGGAGCTCCCTGACAGCCATCAATGACGACTATTATTCCCTTTGAGTGGGCAAGATCTGTTATTTCTTTGACAGGCAATATTGCTCCAGTAACGTTAGATAAATGAGTAATCGCTATTACTTTAGTCTTAGAGGTTATTTTTTTATCAATCTCCTCCAGGGAAATGTCTCCATCATCATTTACCTCTGCAAAATTAATTTTTATATTCTTTGATTTTCTTAAGAAATGCCAAGGTACATAATTTGAATGATGTTCTAGCTCTGTGATTAAAATTTCATCACCTTCATTCAGATATTTTTGCCCTAGAGTATTAGCTACTAAATTTAATGCTTCTGTTGCTCCTTTTGTAAAAACTATTTCATTTTTATCTTTAGCATTAATGTATTTTTGAACAGAAGACCTTGTATTTTCATATAAGTTTGTGGCTGCAACTGCTAAATAATGTACACTCCTTCCAACATTTGAAAATTGTTTAGTATAAAATTCATTTATTTTATCGGCTACAACTTTTGGCTTTTGTGATGAGTTAGCACTATCTAAATAGACTAAATCATTATTTTGAATTTTTTCATCAAAAATGGGAAACTCATCTTTAATATTCTCAATTTTCATTCCTTAATTCCAATCATATTTTTAATTAAATTTTTTACTTCAGGGTCAGTAATTTTTTCAACAACATCTAACAAAAAACCGTTTATCAAGAGTTCTCTCGACTGTTGGTAATTTAATCCTCTTGACATCAAATAAAATATTGAGTCCTCATTTAGACTACCAGATGCAGAACCGTGTGAACATTTTACGTCATCTGCATAAATTTCTAACTCTGGCTTAGAATTAAATTCAGATTCCTTATTCAACAATATTGCTTTACTCAGTTGATATCCATCTGTTTTTTGAGCTTTAGAGTTAACAAATATTTTTCCTTGATATACTGCCTTAGAACTATCTTCTAAAACACTTTTTATAAGTTGATAGCTTTTCGTATTCTCAGTTAAGTGATTTATTATTGTTCTAATTTCATGATGCTTATCATTATTTATAGAGAAAATACCATTTACAAAAGCTGCTGAATATTCACCATTTAAATTACAATTAATTTCATTCTTACAAAAATTTGATCCTGAAGATAAAATAAAAGTTTCAGAAATACTATTTTTATCTTGTTCAATATTATTGAAGGAATACTTAATATTTTTATTTTCTAATTTATCTACTTTGTAATTTTTTAAAACAGAATTTTCTTTTAAATCAAAGTTGTAAAAAATATTTAAAAAATTTTTTTCTGAAGTATCTTTAAATAAATCAATTAATCTTAATGAACTATTTTCATATAATTCAAAATTTAATCTTAAATTAATATTTTTTGACCAAATTTTTGAGTTGGTTGTATGATAGATAATTAGAGGTTTTACTAAACGATAACCCTTTTTAACCACTATTTTAAAAGATTTGTTAGTAAAGGCACTATTTAAGTCAGATAAAGAACTATTACTATTAAATTTATTAATAGTTTCCGACTGATCAATTATTTCTATTTGGTCTTTTTTTTCATAATCAAAATCAATTTTTTCTATTCTTCCATTTATAAATACTATTTTGTTATGCTCTAGACCATCTACGAATACAGAAGTATCAACTTTATTAGTGGATGTATAGTCGCTATAAAAACTTAAATCTCCAATATTTCTTTTTATTATTTGATTAAGATCAGAAAATTTCCAATCTTCTTCTCGTCTGTTTGGAAAACCTTTATTTATAAAATTATCTAAATAAAATTTTTTAATTTCAATATCTTTTTGAGATAAAGTCAAATTTCTAATTGTATTATCAAAATCTTTTTGTAATTGCTCTTTCATCTAATGAAAATTTTCATACCCCTTTTTTTCTAATTCCAAAGCTAATTCTGCCCCGCCTGATTTAACAATTTTTCCATCGATTAAAACATGAACAAAATCTGGTTTAATATAATCAAGTAATCTTTGGTAATGCGTGATTATTAAAAATGAGTTTTTATTATCCCTTAATGTATTAACTCCATCAGCTACAACTCTTAATGCATCAATATCTAGACCTGAATCTGTTTCATCTAAAATTGATAGTTTTGGAGCTAATAACGACATTTGCAAAATTTCATTTTTCTTTTTCTCCCCACCTGAAAAACCAACATTTAGTTGTCTATTTAATTTTTCTTCATCAAATTTTAGTTCTTTTGATTTTTCCTTAACTAGTTTTAAAAATTCTATAGCATCAAGCTCTTTCTCACCTCTTGCTTTTCTGACAGCATTTAATGAAGTCTTCAGAAATATATTTGTATTAACACCTGGAATTTCTAATGGATATTGGAAGGCTAGAAAAATGCCTTTATGAGCTCTTTCTTCCGTTTCAAGTTCAAACAAATCTTTTTCCTCAAAAAGTATTTCTCCTGAAATATCGTATCCTTTTTTGCCTGACAAGATATTTGATAATGTGCTTTTACCAGATCCATTTGGACCCATAATAGCATGTACCTCTCCTGGATTTATATTTAGAGAAAACTCCTTTAGAATTTCTTTGCTATCAATTTTTGCGTTTAACTTATTTATTTTAAGCATTAGCCAATACTTCCTTCTAAGCTGATACCAACTAATTTTTGAGCCTCAACAGCAAATTCCATTGGTAACTGTTGCAATACCTCTTTACAAAATCCATTAACAATTAATCCTACTGCCTCTTCAGCGCTTAAGCCTCTCTGTTGACAGTAATGTAATTGCTCCTCGCTAATTTTTGATGTTGTTGCTTCATGAGCAATATTGGACTCAGAATTTTTATTTTTAATATATGGAACTGTATGGGCCCCACATTTGTTACCCATTAATAAAGAGTCACATTGAGTATAATTATTGGAATTTGTGGCTTTTGATGAGATATCCACTAAACCTCTATAAGTCATATCAGAAAAACCAGCACTAATACCTTTTGATATTATTTTGCTTTTAGTGTTTTTTCCTAAATGTATCATTTTAGTTCCAGTATCTGCTTTTTGATGATTGTTTGTAATAGCTATAGAGTAAAATTCTCCTACAGAATTATCACCTTTTAAAATACAACTTGGATATTTCCAGGTAATGGCAGAACCAGTTTCAACTTGCGTCCAAGAAATTTTTGAATTCTTTCCTTTACACAAACCACGTTTCGTAACAAAATTATAAATTCCACCTTTTCCATCTTTATCACCAGGGTACCAATTCTGAACTGTAGAATATTTTATTTCCGCATCATCTAATGCAACTAATTCAACATTTGCAGCATGTAACTGATTTTCATCTCTCATAGGAGCAGTACAACCTTCTAAATAACTTACGTAGCTTCCCTTATCAGCAACAATTAGTGTTCTTTCAAATTGTCCTGTATTAGATGCATTAATTCTAAAGTATGTTGAAAGCTCCATTGGGCATCGCACACCTTCGGGTATATACGCAAATGATCCATCAGTAAAAACTGCAGAGTTTAGTGTTGCAAAGAAATGGTCAGTAACTGGTATAACTGAACCTAAATATTTTTTAACTAATTCAGGATGATTTTGTATAGCTTCTGAGATTGGACAAAAAATAATTCCCTGCTTTGTAAGTTCTTCTCTAAATGTCGTTGCAACAGAGACAGAGTCAAATACAGCATCAACTGCTATACCATTAAGTCTTTTTTGCTCTTGGAGTGGAATACCCAATTTTTTATAAGTTTCTAAAAGCTTAGGATCTAAATCATCTAAATTTTTTGGTTTATCTTTCATGCTTTTAGGAGCCGAATAATAATATAAATCTTGGTAATCTATTTTTGGATATTTTGGTTTTTGCCATTCAGGTTCTTTTAAATGTTTAAATCTTTCATACGCTTTTAATCTAAAATCAAGCATCCATTGTGGTTCTTTTTTAATACTGGAGATAAATTTTATCACTTCTTCATTTAATCCCTTAGGGGCTTTTATGTTTTCAATATCAGTTGTAAAACCGTACTTATAATCTTTTAGATTATCAATTTCTTTTTGTCTGTTATCCATTTAATGTTCTCTTATTAATTAAATCACTTAATGTTTTTTGCTGGAAAAAATTGTTAATATAATCTTCTAGCTCATCCCATAAATCATGAGTGATGCATTTCGATGACTTACCATTACACCCGCTATCCGAGTATTTTTCACATCCAACTGTTTTTACTTTTTCATCGACAGCAATAAATACATCTGAAATTTTTATCTCTGAAGCTTGCTTTGATAAGACATAGCCACCTTTATTTCCTCTAACACTTGTAACTATTTTATTTTTTTTTAACTTTGAAAATAATTGTTCCAAATAAACAAGAGATATTCCCTGCCTAAGAGATATGTCTCTTAATGATACAGGCTCGTTTAAGTTAAATTTTGCTAGATCCGCTAGAGCCATTACAGCGTATCTACCTTTACTTGATAATTTCATATTTTCCGCAATTTACGGGACTTATATATACCCGACTATTTTAGTCAAGATTAATTGCTATTTAAAAAACTTGCATTTTGTCACTCAATTTTGATAGAAAAACCTTAATTTTTTTTGAGACTAATAATCAATGGCATCAACAGATAATAAAATTTTAGAAATATTTATACCAGGTCCAGCTGGAAGATTAGAAGCTAAATATTTTAAAAGTACCAAAAATACGTCACCAATAGCATTAGTTTTACATCCACATCCACAATATGGGGGAACAATGAACAACAAAATTGTTGTCGATTTATTTCAAACATTTGTAGATAATGATTTTTCAGTTTGTAGAGTAAATTTTAGAGGAGTTGGCAAAAGCGATGGAGAGTTTGATAATGGACAGGGAGAACTTGCAGACGCGGCAGCAGCCTTAGATTGGTTAGAAAGAGAAAACTTTGATAACTCCCAATGTTGGATATCAGGTTTTTCTTTTGGGTCTTTGATAGCAATGCAATTATTAATGAGAAGACCAGAAATAAATAGGTTTGTTGTTGTCTCGCCTCAGCCTAATGTTTATGATTTTTCTTTTTTATCACCATGTCCTACATCCGGTACAATGATTTATGGAAAAAAAGATGAACTAGTTCCTGTAGAACATATAAATGATTTAAATAATAGACTAAGTGAACAAAAAGGTATTAAAGTTGAATTCGAGGCCATTCAGGATGCAAACCATTTTTTTTCTAATAGCAATATAGCTTTAATAAAATCTTTAAATAAATATATAAAAAAAGAAACTGCTTTATATTAATTTAAGAATTTTTTACAATAGTTCCACAGACTGTAGGAGTTTTACAATTAGTAGTTGTTGGAAATGAAATAGGTAGTCCTAAATAAGATCTAATCGCAAGAAAAGCAAATGCTTGAGACTCTATAAAGTCACCATCGATATTTAAATCATCAATTAAGAAAACTTTATTTTTAATTTTATATTTTAACAAATTAATTAAGTATTTATTTTTTCTACCACCACCACAAACATAAATATTATTATTTCCAATTTTTTTTGACAATATTTCAGATGTTAAATCAGTAATTGTAGTTGTTCCATTGTCTAGTGAAAGACCTTTAGCAAAAGAAATATCAAAATCATTTGTATCTAGAGATCTCTTGGAATTAATTTTACTATAAGAATAGTTATCCATATATTGATTAAAAATAAATTTGTCAGTTTTACCTTTCTTGGCAAAATTTCCATCCTTATCAAAAGATTTATTAGAGTTTTTTCTTATCCACTTGTCAATCAAGCAATTTCCTGGTCCTATATCCCTGCTTGCAATTTTAAAATTTTTATCAATTTCAGTAATGTTTGCAATTCCCCCAATATTTAATATTGAAATTGGAATTTTTACTTTACCTTTTTTAAGTAAAGCTTTTATAAGTGCAAGGTGGTAAATTGGAGTTAAAGGTGCTCCCTCCCCTCCATTTTTGATATCATTTTGTCTGAAATCATAAATTACAGTTTTATTTGTTTTTTTTGATAAACTATTACCTAAACCAATTTGCTTAGAAATTTTTTCGTCTGTATTATGATAAATTGTATGACCGTGGAAACCTATAAGATTATAATTAATTTTTTTGGATATTTTTATTGCTATATCGACATGAAAGTCTGTAATTTCTCTCTCTAATTCCTCAATATTAGAGGAGTATTTTAGCAAATCTTGCATTTCTGAAATATTTTCTTTTATCCTATGAATTTTATTTGAAAGCTTGGATGGATAAGGATCAAATCTATTATATTTGATAATAATACTGTCTTTGCCATTAGAACTTATAACAGAAGTATCTACACCATCACCAGATGTACCACTCATAAACCCAAGTGCTGATAAATTTTTTTCCATTCTTATTTTTTTTTATTAAAATATGTATATTGTAAGATTATAAACCTATGAATAATTTTTTAAAAGAATTTAAAAACAGAGGATACTATTATCAATGTACTAATGGATTGGAATTATCAAATTTATTAAATAAAGAAAGTACTAACGCTTATATTGGATTTGATAGTACCGCTCCCAGTCTTCATGTAGGTAGTTTACTGCAAATAATGTGTCTAAGGCTTTTACAAAAATATGGTCATAGACCAATTGTTCTTTTAGGTGGAGGAACAACAAGAATAGGAGATCCATCTGGAAAAGAAGAAACTAGAAAAATATTATCTGAAAAACAGATAGAGAGTAACATTAGTAATATTAAAAAAGTTTTTAAAATTTTTCTTAAAACAAATAATCCAAAATTAAAACCTTTATTTGTTAATAATTACAAATGGTTAAGTAAACTTAATTATATAAAATTTTTAAGAGATATAGGTAGACACTTTACAATCAATAAAATGTTAACATTTGATAGTGTAAAATTAAGATTAGAAAGAGAGCAATCACTAAGTTACATGGAATTTAATTATATGATTTTACAAGCATATGATTTTTATGAGCTTAATAGATCAAGCAAATGTAATTTACAAATTGGTGGATCTGATCAATGGGGAAATATAGTGAATGGTGTTGAACTAATTAAAAGAGAGTCTGGAAATCAAGCATTTGGCTTAACTACACCACTTATAACATTAGCGTCAGGTACTAAAATGGGCAAAACTGAAAAAGGTGCAGTATGGTTAAGTAAAGAAATGTTATCTCCATATGATTATTGGCAGTTTTGGAGAAATACTGATGATAGAGATGTATTAAAGTTTTTAAAAATGTTCACTGATCTGTCTTTAGATAAAATAGAAAAAGAAAAAGATAAGGATATAAACGAATTAAAAATTTTACTAGCTAATAATGCAACAGAAATGCTACATGGAGTAAAAGAAGCTGAAAAGTCTGAAAAACTTGCAAGAAATACTTTTAAAGAAAATTCTACAGGAGAAAATCTTCCTGGAATAAAAGTCAAAAATGAAATTTTATCAAAAAACATAGTTGAGCTAATTTCTTTTATAAATAAAGATATTTCTAAATCAGAAATAAGAAGATTAATTAAGTCAAACGGGGTCAAATTAAATAATGAAAATGTACTAAATGAAAAATATGTTATTGATCCTAGTTTATTCTCAGACAAGGGCTTTATTAAGCTGTCTATAGGAAAAAAAAAGCACTTTAAGATTATAAATTAATTACCTTTAAGATTTTCGAGAGTCCTGGTAATAAATCTCGGAGTTAAGGTTTTTATTGGATTAACTGTACTTTTTAAATCATTTGGTGGTCCTTTTATTTTAAAACTGACACCGAATATACCTTCACCAGTTTTGCTACCCACTAAAATGTTACCAAGTAAAGGAATTTTGGCTATTGTCTTGTTAATAGTTGTTGCAGGAACCAAGGTTCCTCTTAAACTTGTCAGTCTATCTCTTTCTATATAGCCCTCCATCATAAATGAAATAGCTGGTCCAAGTGCATACATCTCGTCTATTTCTAGTAGATTATTTTTTCTCTTAAAATCCATTTCGAATTCATTAAATCTTATTCCTTCGCCTGTCAGAAGATCAGCAATCCCTTGTAAAGATGCAAGTGTAAGAATTTTTGCTAAAACTGGCACTTCTTTAACTTTGAAATTAGTAATTTTGAGATTTGACCTAGATGTATTATCAATTTTGATTGAAGTTAATTTCAATTCACCTTCATCAAAACCTTTTATAAATTTATAGTTATTTATAAAAGGTTTTGGCTCTTTAATGATTATATTTGTAATTTTTTCATGCTTAGCCGTTGTTCTGAAAGAATAAGAGAATTGATCTTCTTTATTCAAAATTCCATTAGCTTTAGCTAAAATTAATTTATTATTTTCTATATTAAATTCGCCAACAAATTTTTTAAGATATTCATCTTTTTCTAAATATACATTTTCTAAATTCAATATTACAGATGTATTTAAATTATCAAAGAAATTTGAAATCTGGGTTTCGTTACCACTATTCAATATTTTTTTAATTATTTTTTCTCCATCGATTTGGTTTCCAATAAATTGATAATTATTTAAATTTTTTTTAATTTTAAAATTATTTTGAACTCCTTTACTATTAAAAAAATTTATATCAATTTTATCTACACTTTGTATTTTTAACTCATCGGAAATATAGAGATTATTTACTGAAATATAATTTTTGTTTTCTGTGTAACTGATTTTCTTTAAGTTAAATCCTTCTGTAGATTTATTTAATAAAATTTCTAATTTTGATGGAATATTTTTTTTCTTATAATATTCAATTTCATCAATTTTTAAATCACTATCGTCTAAATGTAACAATGTATAAAGTTCAAAGTTATGTTCATTACCTTTGTATTTTATAAAAAAATTATCCTCTTTATCTTTTAATAAATATTTTCCATCCAGTTCTAAGTTTATTAAATCATTTGAATATTCGAATAAGATTTGAGGATTTTTGATGGTTATCTTGTTATCAAGGCTTGTTAAATATTTTTTAATGAAATTAGATCTGTGATTAATTTTTAAATTATCAAAATTTAAATCTGATTTTATGGCAAATTTTTTAATATTAAATGTGTCATCAATTGATGCATTTATTTTAAAATTTGAATTTAGGTTTATTATTTGATCTTCTATTAAGTTATCTTGTTCTTGAATATTTAAATATTTTTTAAACTCTTTAGTATTTATGATATTATTATCTGACCTTACAAATATTTCTATATCAGAGATTTTATAATCATTTTTATCTAATTTGAGATTTATAATATTATTTTCAGACTCATTATCAAAATTTTTGTCTAGAAATGAGTAATTACTTTTTAAATCTACTTTTAATAATTGGTTTCCAAAAATTATTTTAGTTTTAATATTCTTTAAGTACAGTAAGTCTTGAATTTCTTTATTAAGTTCTAATTTATCTAAATAAATTTCTGAATTGACTAAGTAATTTTCAATTTTGCTATTATTAACTTCAAATTTAAAGTTACTATCTGAAACAACATTAATTTTTTTATCTGATAGAAATCTTGGATCTAAATCTATAAGATTTAAAAAAATTTTAGGATTTAAAAGTGTTTTTCCATTGCTTATATTTCCTTTTATCATTAT
>QBYG01000010.1 GCA_003282945.1 Pelagibacteraceae bacterium AG-325-E23 | reverse complement strand
CAGGAGCTGGACTAACAGATAATGACTAAAGAATATGATACAGAATTAAATAAGAATTTTGATACAGATTTAAATGATATTTGTGAAGAATGTAAAAAAGAAGATGAAAGTGTAACTCAAAATTTATTTCTTACCGGCTTTAAAATATGCAAATCTTGCAGAACATCTAAAACTGTTTTTCCTTTTTAGCTAATATTACTAATTGGAATTGAATTCATTCTATTAATGATGAATGTAATAGATAGAAAAGCTATTATTAGAAAAGATAAAAATACAATTCCAAATGATTTCAAATTAGATTTTAAATTCAAAATTTGTTTAGTTGATATTATTAGAGATGCAAATATCCAAAATTGAGTAAGAAAAATTATTGGTAGCACTAAGTCAGGCGTTACTGCAAAAAACCTAATTAAACCTGGTGCATGAGCATATCCCACAGCTATTAAAATCTTTTTAAAAGGAACTTTACTCCCTTTATCTGGAAAGATTTTTACTCCAATTACAAAAATAAAAATAGCCCAAACAAGCCATGTCAATAGAGCTGTCAAGCCTGAGATACCAATAGAGGTTCTTACAATTGAATTTGCTGCTACTGCTCCTGCAACACCATCAAGTATCATGATAAGACCAGCAAAATAGATTGCAGCCTCACCAAAGTATTTATTATCTCTGTATAAGCTTTTATCTAATTTTAATGATTTAAAAAAAATTTCTAGAAATTGTGCGAACATTATAATTAGGGAGGAGCTAAACTCCTCCCTTCAATTGTTTAACCTTTTACAACTTCTCTTGTATTGGCGTTGTAAGATTCTTTAAATGGTATATCTACCACTACAGCATCAACAGGTTTGCCTGCAGTTTCAGAATATTTTTCAGGTAAGTGTACCTTAAACTTAGTTCCTACTTTTCCTTTTGGAAACCCATTAGCGTTTAATGTTCCATCAAAAGGAACATAACCCATGGCTATATTTTGTTTTTTTTCAGGGTGATACCAGGGGGAAGTAACAAAACCTATAGGTTCTCCGCCACCTTCATCAGAAATCAACCAAAAATCAGGCGCATACTCTTCAATTGGTTTTCCACCTAATTCTAGACCAACTAATTGAAGTTTGTATGGTTTATGACCTGCTTTTAAATCATCTTTCATTTTTTCAAGAGCTTTTTTACCTACATAGTCTGACTTCTTATCCCATTCTCCTTTTCCAGATAACGAAACTTGATAACCTAAGTTACATTGAAAAGGATTATGTTGATTGTCCATATCTTGACCCCAAGAAAGAATTCCAGCTTGAATTCTTCTATGGTGCGCGGGCGCAATAACCATAAGACTATGTTTTTTTCCTGCTTCAAGAACAGCATTCCACATATCCTCAGCATATAAAGTACATTCTCTTAAATAAATTTCGTATCCAGCTTCACCTGAAAATCCTGATTGAGATATCACACAACTTCTACCACCGATTTTAGCTTCTGCTAAACCGTAGAATGGCATATTGTCAAAATCTACTTGATCTCCACATAAATCCTTCATTAATGCTTTAGATTTTGGCCCTTGTATTTGAACCGGACTTACATCTATTTCATCAATTTCTACATTAAATCTCTCGTCAGCATTTACGCCTTGTAAATAAAGACCTATATCACTATCAGATAAACTAAACCAAAACTCATCTTTAGATATTCTAAGAAGAATAGGATCATTTAATACTCCACCATATGCGTTACAAAGAATTACATATCTTGCTCTCATTGGAGAAATTTTTGTAGCATCTCTTGTAATTACATAGTCAACAAATTTTTCTGCATCTGGACCCTTTACTCTAATTTGTCTTTCAACAGCTACGTTCCACATTGTTACATGATTAACGATTGCATCATACTCAACCATTGCACCACCATCTTCTGGTTTTACATATCCTCTTGGATGATAAATACGATTATATACAGTTGCTCTCCAACAACCTGCTTTCATTGATAAATGCCAGTAGGGTGATTTTCTTACACGTGTTGAAATTAACATTTCAACTTTTGTTGGTCCGCTTTGTCTTAAATTATAAGGCACTTTTCTATCAGATTGATCTACTGATGTTACGTGTCTTAGTTTACTATAGTCAAATTCATTAGACATAGTTATTCTCCTTCAACCACTTGTTTGTTTCCTTCAAGCCGCCGAATGTATAAATGTGAAAATAATCAGTATGCGATTTAACTTTCCCAATTAGATCATTAGGGTCTTTAGGTTTCAATAAATCTAATGCCTTACTAAAATTAGATTTAAGAAAATTAATGGAATTTTTTGCACCAACAATATTTGCAAACTTTATCAAGCTTGAAATTTTCATGGGCCCAGTTATTCCAACATGAACTGGTATCGTTTGCTTAGAAATGAAATCAACGATAGGCTGAGAGTCTAATAACCATTGGGTTACTATATAATCAGCATAAGGCTTTTTATCTATCATTGCTTTTTCTAATTCTGAATCGGATATATCAGGACTACCCTCTGGATGTCCAGCAATTCCAATCTTAATTCCATCAAATAATCCTGTCTCTAATATTTGATACGAGCTGTCAAATTTTCCAACTGGGTCTCTACTTCCACCTATAGCCAATATCTGTTTTACGCCTAAATCTTTACATCTCAAGATGTAGTCTTTAAGTTCTTCTTCATTATTTATTGATCTAGCTGGGAAGTGAGGTACTGGATTAAAACCTTTTTTAACCAAATCACCAGACTTATCTGCAGTCTCTTTATAATCTCCTCCAGGTAGCATAGTCACGTAAACATCTTTAACTTCAGGTAAAGTATCAAGATCTGTGTGAGGTCCAATTTCTAATGAAAAATTCATTATTGGATAATTATTTATTTTAAAATGTCTGTCTAGAAAAATCGTAAGCTAAAATGTCAGGGCTATTTTTTCTGACCTCTGTGCTTTTGAATTCTCTCACCATACTTCTGAGTAACCCTGTCAAAGATAATTGCTAAAGCTACAATTGCTAGACCATTCATCATTCCAAGCGCTAAATACTGATTTGAAATAGCTTGTAAAATAGGTACTCCAAGACCTTTTACTCCGATCATCGATGCTATTACCACCATAGCCAAAGCCATCATAATTGTTTGGTTTATTCCAGCAAATATTGTTGGTAACGACAATGGAATTTGTACAGATTTTAGTTTTTGCATTGGAGTTGCACCAAATGCCTCGCTTGCTTCTAGTGTTTCTTTATCCACTTCCCTTATTCCAAGGTTAGTTAGTCTAACAACTGGCGGTAAGGCATATATACATACTGCTAATAGTCCAGGCACTTTTCCTATACCTAAAAGCATAATTATTGGAATAAGATAAACAAAACTTGGTATTGTTTGCATCATGTCCAATATAGGTAGAATAGTTTTTTCTGCTCTTCTTGATTTTGACATTAATACTCCAATTGGTATTCCAACAACAATACAAACGAGTGTAGAAACTGAAATTATAGCAACCGTTGCCATACAATTTTTCCACATTCCAAAGTAACCAATTACAATGAAGCAAACTATTGTTCCTATTACTAATTTAATACTTCTAGAACCAATCCAAGCCAACAGAGCAAATGCTCCTATGACTAAAGGCCAAGGACTATTAACTAATAACTTTTCTAACCAAATTAAAAAATATAGTAGTGGATCAAAAAAACTCTCTATTCCATCTCCATAAGCTCTTGAAAACTCTTTAAAACTTAAATCAATTCCCTTTTTCAGCTCTCTAAGAGCTGTTCTATCCATTACAGGTATCGAATTTAAGAAATCCATTTTTTTAACTGAACCCGTTATAAACGGGTTCAGTAATATTTACACTAATTATAGTGCTTTTTTGATTTTTTTTGCAGCTGAACTTGAAACCCACTTAGTCCAAACATCTTCTTGTGTTTTCAAAAATTCAATTGCTGCATCTGCACCTTCAGCTTGGTTTTCTCCCATCCAAACTAACATTCCATTCATAACTGGACCAGGGTAGGTTCTTTTCTTAAGATAATCCATACCTTCTTTTCCAGCAGTTTTTTTGTAATTATCAGTTGCAACACTATAAACTTCAGATTTAACCCATGAAGATTTTAAAGGATTAGCACACTCTTGTTCTGGTTTTGATAAACAGTTATCCCAGTTATCTTTACCAGCGTACTCACCCATATCTACAGCTATCATTCCATATTTTCCAATTATAGCAGTTGGTGACCAGTAGTAGCCAAACCAATTTTCTCCTCTTTCTGCAGCTTTAGCAATTGAACCATCAAGACCTGCGGCTGATCCAGTCTCTACTATAGCCCAACCTTTTGCTTCCATTCCCCAAGCTCTAAAATGATTTCTGTTACTTAGTTCACAGTTCCATCCTGGAGGGCAAATATGAAATCCACCTTTTGATGGATCTTCTGGGTGCGGAAATAGATCAGGTCTTTCTAATATTGCATCGGCAGTTGTAAGTTCTGGATGCTTCTCTAAAGTTGCTGGCAATACCCACCAACCTTCACCTAAACCAGTAATTGGCGCTTTGTTTATTGAGTGAAGCTTTCCTTCAGCTACAGCAGCTTCTAACTGCACTTTTGCTGCATTTGCCCAAAACTCAGGAGCAACATCTGGCTCACCTTTTTCTTGCATAGATGCAAAAGTTGGCTGAGTTGCACCTGGCACCAATTCAACAGTACATCCATATCCTTCTTCTAATATAATTTTATCAACTTCAGCCATAAAGTTTGCAGAAGCCCAGTTCATATTAGCTATACTAATGTCTCCACACTTTGCATTAGCAACGTTACCGTACGATGTAACTCCTAAAACAAATAATGCAGAAAGTAATATTCTTTTTAATTTCATTATTATCTCCTAATTAATTAATTATAGTTCATCAGAACATATAGGGAGTTAAATTGCAAACTGGTTTCAACTCATAGTTGTGTGAAAATTGTCTTTATACCCCTCTTATTTATAAATAAATTGTTAAAAAAATATTAAATTCTATGGCTCAGAAAGACGTTGGCAACAAAGTACCCATTTATAAACTTAAAGAAACAAAAGAGGTTATGGAATTCTACGATGAGTGGGGACTAAATAATAAATATGACAAAGACATGGTTGATTGGAACTACACAGGTCCAAAAGAAACTTCAGTGGTATTTGAAAAATATCAAAAAGATAAAAATATAAAAATTTATGATGCTGGATGTGGCACAGGCTTAGTAGGTTTAGAGCTTAAAAAGTATGGTTTTTCAAACTTTTATGGTGCTGATTTATCACAAAAACTTTTAGATTTAGTTCCAAATAATCTTTATAAAAAATTAGACAAAGTTGATTTAAATAAACCAATAAATGAAAAAGATAATGATTACGACGCATTAATGTGTGTTGGAACATTTACCTTCAGTCATGTGAAACCACCAGCTCTTGATGAATTTATACGGATCACAAAAAATAAAGGTCTTATTTGCTTTACAATAAATGAGGGTATTCATGAAGAGTATGGTTTTGATAAAAAAATTCAAAAATTAACTGAAGAAAAAAAGTGGAGAGAATTAGAATTTTTTAAGTCAGAATATATAGCAAGCAAAGATGTAAATGCTTGGTTGGGTCTATATGAAGTGACTAAATAATGTCAGAGATATATAAGATTATTAAAAAGAAAAAACTAGATATAGTTAATAAACCCATTGACCAAGCGCATGGTCTACCAAACGAATGCTATACAAGCAAAGAATATACTTTAATTGAAAGAAAAAAACTATTTGAGGACAAGTGGACTGTTATTGGCACATCCAGTTCTTTACCAAAAGCTGGCGATATAAAACCTTTTGACCTTCTTGGTCTTCCATTACTCATAATCAGAAATAAAAAAAATAAAATAAAAGTTTTTCATAATGTATGTAGTCATAGAGGTGTGAAACTTGTAACTGAAGCTGGCAATATAAGAAATGTAATTAGATGCCCTTACCATTCTTGGTCTTACACATCAGATGGAGAATTAGTTGCAACACCACATATTGGTGGAATGAACAAACATCAAACACCAAAGTTTGATAAATCAAACAGCAAACTTAAGGAGGTAAAATCTTATGTCTGGCTTGATTTAATAATTGTTAATATTAGTGATAATGAAATCCCTTTTGAAGAATACATCAAACCTCTAGATAAAAGATGGTCTAAATTTTGGAATATTAAAGATAGGAAATTAATAAATCATGCCAATGATTTTGGATACTTTAAATTAAAAGCAAAATGTAATTGGAAATTTGCAATTGAGAATTATTGTGAAAGCTATCATCTGCCATGGGTACACCCTAGCTTAAATGAATATTCGAAAATAGATGATCATTATCATATTCAAGGACTACCAAATCGTTTTGCTGGACAAGGAACAACAAATTATAATCCTAAATTTAAAGGGAAGAAAAAATTTCCAAGTTTTCCTAATTGGCCAAAAAATAAAGAAAATATTGCAGAGTATGTTGCTCTCTTTCCTAATGTAATGTTAGGTATTCATAAAGATCATTATTATGCATATTGGTTAGAACCAGTAGATCATGAAAATACTTTAGAGCACATGGAGATATATTATGTTGGAGAAATAGCAGCAAAATCTGACAAATTTTACCACCTAAGAAAACAAAATCATAAACTATGGGAAGATATTCAAAAAGAAGATGTAGATATCATTCAACGAATGCAAATAGGCCGCAATTCCAATGCATATAATGGTGGAAATTTTTCTCCTGATATGGATAATCCCACTCATCAATTTCACAAGTGGGTAGCTAAAAATATTGTATAGAAAGTGCGAAAACTATGTATAGACCTTTACCAGATGAACTTACAATTAAACATTCTCCGATTGAGGGACTTGGTTTATTTGCAACGAAAGAAATAAAAGCAAATACATTTATTGGGGTGACTCATATTAGAGATGAACAATTTGAAAACAAATATATTAGAACTCCATTAGGTGGATTTTACAATCACTCAGATAGTCCAACAATTCAAAGACTAGTATCAAATGTTTTACCAACTTTAAAATTTGGTGATCCAATTGATCCAACTGTTAAAGCAAAAAAATTTAATGATAATGATGATAATTTAGAAAACATGTATTACAATTTATTAGAGAAACCTGATGCAAAATATTTTTTTATGGTATCTATAAAAGATCTTAAACCAGGAGATGAACTTTGTGCAAATTATAATCTTTATACTTACCCAAAAACTGGCGTAGGTATCCAAATGCTTTAGTTTACTTAAATGAAAATAATTTTAATAATGGGTTTACCTGGGTCAGGAAAAACTACATTGGCATCAAATCTAGTTCCTTTATTAAACGCAAAATGGCTTAATGCAGACGAAGTAAGAAAGGCCGCAAACGATTGGGATTTTTCACCAGAGGGAAGGACAAAACAGGCAAATAGAATGTGGAGCAAAGCATTAGAATTTAAAATACAAGGATTTAATGTTGTTGCAGATTTTGTATGTCCAACACCAGCTGCTCGAGAACTTTTTCCAGCCGACTATACTATTTGGATGGATACAATTAAAAAAGGAAGGTTTGATGATACAAATAAAATGTTTGTTAAACCTGAAAAATTTGATTTTAAAGTTACTTCAATGGATGCTAAAGTTTGGGCAGAAAAGATTTACCAGGAATTAAATTAATGACATATGAATGGGACAATAAAAAACCAACCGCACAGATGCTTGGAAGATGGCAACCTTTCCATGAGGGTCACTACACTTTATTTAAAGAAATTATAAAAAAAACGGGTCAAGTTTGTATTCAAATTAGAGATGTTCAAGGAGTTGATGATAACCCTTTTGATTTTGAAACAGTAAAAAAAAATATAGAAGATAAATTAAATCCAGAATTTGAAGGTAGATTTAAGGTCATGATGGTCCCAAATATAACAAATATATGCTATGGAAGAGGCGTAGGGTATAAGATTGAGGAAATAGTCTTATCTGAAGAAATTCAAAAAATTTCAGCTACAAAAATTAGAGCTAAAATGAGAGAAGATGGCAAGTTAAAATAGGAAATATTAATTCATTATGAACGTTAAGATCAAAAAATTAGGCAATGGTATAACCAATGTAATAATTAATGATCCAAAAACGTATAATTCATTATCATTTAAAACTTTAAGAGATCTTTTAAAAACTTTTATTAAACTAGACAAAGACAAAAATACCAGAGTAGTAATTTTGGAAGGATCAGGCAAAGGTTTCAGTGCAGGACATAATCTAAAAGAAGTTAGTGGAATAAAAAATAGATCAAATCATTTAAAATTATTTAACTTGTGCTCAAAATTAATGATGAAAATTGTAGAGGGAAAAAAACCAGTCATAGCAAAAGTTCACGGTGCAGCTTATGCAGCAGGATGCCAATTAGCTGCTAGTTGCGATTTGGCTTACAGCACAACAACAGCAACATTTGCAACACCTGGTGTAAATATCGGTTTGTTTTGTAGTACACCAATGGTTGCAGTTAGTAGAAAAGTAACCAGAAAAATTATGATGAAGATGCTTTTAACTGGAGAACCAATAAATGCTAAATATGCAAAAGATATAGGTTTAATAAATGATTGTTATCCAAGTAAAAAACTTAATTCAGAAGTTTTAAAAATTGCAAAAACTATTTCTTCAAAATCAAATTTAACGATTAAAATAGGTAAGCAAGCTTTCTACAAACAATTAGAAATGCCGCTAGGAGATGCATACAAATTTACTAGTAAAATGATGACTTTAAATATGGCTTCACAAGATGCAAAAGAAGGAATATCAGCTTTCTTACAAAAAAGAAAACCTAACTGGAAAAATAAATAATAATTAATTTAAATTAAATTATGAATGACGATCAAATTAAATCTCTTTTAAGAAAATCAAAAGTCATTGCAATGATTGGTGTTAGCTCTGAGAAAAAAGGTGAAGATAAAAAAAATCTTAAAAGAAAACCAGCAAATGTAGTCATGAAGTATATGCAAAACTTTGGTTATAAAGTTATACCAATAAACCCTTTTGCAGTTGGTGAAGTAGTAAATGGCGAGCCAATGGTTGAAAGTTTAGATAAAGTCAAAGAAGAGATCGATATAGTTGATGTTTTTAGACCCTCAAATGAGGCAGAGGGCATTGCAAAAGAAGCAATTAAAAAAGGAACAAAAGTATTATGGTTACAATATGGAATTCATAGTGATGAGGCTCAGGCAATCGCAGACAATGAAAAAATTGAATTCATTTCTAACAGATGCATAAAGCAGGAATATCAAAAACTTTTTCAAAAATCTAATCCAGTTTTTCCAGTTCTAAAAGATTAATGAAAAAAGTCTTTTTGGTTTATGGTCATTATAATGAAAAATCTTTCAATTCAGCAATCAAGGATGCTTTTATAAAATCAGCAGAAGAAAAAGGTCATTCAGTAGAATGTATAGATTTGTACAAAGAAAAGTTTAACCCAGTATATGCTGGCGAAAAAGCTGACGAAGTAGTTTTAGATCACAGAAAAAAAATAGATGAAACTGATTTAATTGTTCTTGTAGCACCTATTTGGAACTATAGAATGCCAGCAATATTAGAGGGGTGGATAGATAAAGTATTAGCCCCACCTTGGGCTTTTTCTTTTAAGAAACTTATTGGTAATCATGGTTATGCTGTAGGAAAACTTAAAAGTAAAAAAGCTATTATTTTCTGCACATATGGCTCTCCAAGATTTTCAATTTCAGATTTTTTTTTAAATTTACCCCTTAGAAGAATTAAAAAAGGTATTTTTAATAAGTGTGGTATTTATGACATTACCTATAAACGATATTTTGCTGTACCATTTGTCTCAAATGAAAAAAGAATTGAATTTTTGGAAGATGTTAAGAATACAGCCAGCGATTTATAGTATCTTCTTTCTATTTATTTTTTCATTTAATGAATTATATGCCGAGATAAGGAAACCAAATCCGGAAATAAAGCCAAAAGAAGTTATTGAGATACAGCTCAATGCTCTAATGAAGAATGATAGTCCTGAAAAAGACAGCGGTATAATCCAAACCTGGTTTTTTGCTCACCCAAACAATCAAAGAGTTACAGGACCTATTGAGAGATTTAAAAACATGATTAAAACCGATTCTTATTCGATGCTTTTAAATCATGAAAATTATGAAATTGTAGAAGTTTATAAATCAAAAGGTGTTTCAACATTTGAAGTGACCATTATGGACAAAGATAAAAAGTATTACAAATTCAAATGGCAAGTTGAAAAATATGAAATTGATGGATTTTTAAAAAATTGTTGGCTAACCACCGCTGTATCTCAACCAATGCCAATGGGCTCATCTATTTAATGAAAAAACCAAGTTTTCCAGTACGAATTGCAATACTAATGGCAATACTTTGCATCCCACCAATTGGTGCCACTCAGATAGGATGGTATTATTTTGGGCAAACCATGGGAGTAAATTTTGGTATGGCCGCTGGCGTGGTGAGTGTAATAACTGCCGCATATTTAATGTACCAAATGGGTTGGAGAGATGACGATGATGATGATTATGACTATTAGAATTATGTTTAGTTTATAAGAAAAATTTAGTAAAAATCGCATGATGAAAACAAAAGCAAAAGTTGTAGTAGTAGGTGGTGGAGTTGTTGGTGTTAGTGCTCTGTATCATTTAGCTAAAAAAGGCTGGTCTGATGTTGTCTTGATTGAAAGAAAAGAATTAACTTCAGGCTCTACTTGGCATGCAGCTGGATTACTTCCATTATTTAATATGAGCTACTCAGTCGGCCAATTACATAAATATGCTGTTAACCTTTATAAAAGTTTAGAGGAAGAAACAGGCAAGAATGTAGGGTTTAGCGTTGTGTCAAATATTAGATTAGCAAACAATAAAGATAGAATGGATGAGTACCATCAGTACGCTGGTGTTGCACAAACTATTGGCGTAGATGTTAAATTTTTAACGCCAGACCAAGTAAAAGAAATTTGGCCTTTGTGCCATACTGATGATTTAATAGGAGCAATTCAACACCCTGAAGATGGGTATATTCAACCAGCTGATTTAACTCAAGCATTAGCTACGGGTGCAAGAAATAGAGGAGCTGAGATTTACAGAAATACAACAGTTCTTTCAATGAAACAAAATAAGGATGGATGGGTTGTTGAAACAGATAAAGGATCTATAGAATGTGAACACGTAATTTCATGTTCAGGAAATTTTGCTAGACAAACTGGTAAGATGGTTGGCTTAGATATTCCAGTAATACCAGTTGAACATCAATATATTGTAACAGAACCACACCCAGAAATTCAAAAAAGAAAAAAAGAAGGTCTTCCTGAAATGGGAGTTTTAAGAGATAGCGACAGTAGATGGTACATGAGGGAGGAAGCAGGTGGTTTGATTTTAGGACCATATGAAGATGGTGCTCCTGCCTGTTACGTTAATGGTCCTTCAAAGGAATCTGAGTATGAACTTTTTCAAGAAGATCTAGATAGACTTGCTCCTCATATTGAAGGAGCTATTCATAGAGTTCCAGCATTTGGAGAAGTAGGTGTTAAAAAAGTTTATAACGGCGCTATTTGCTATACTCCAGACGGAAATCCGATAGTTGGTCCAGCATGGGGATTAAAAAACTTTTGGATTAATGAAGGTCATAGTTTTGGTATTACTGCAGCTGGTGGAGCTGGATGGCAACTAGCAGAATGGATTGTTGATGGAGAGCCTACAATAGACATGCTTGGCGTAGAACCAAGAAGATATGGAGATTATTGCTCAAAATCATATCTTAAAGAAAAGAATGAAGAAGCTTACAGTCATGTATTTATAACTCACTTTCCAGACGAAGAAAGACCAGCCGCAAGACCTTTAAGAACAGCACCGTGTTATGACAGAATGAAAAATCTTGGTGCAGTTTTTGGTCAAAAGTTTGGATGGGAAAGACCAAACTTTTTTGCAACAGATGGCATGGAGCAAAAGGATGATTGGTCATTTAGAAGATCTAATTGGTTCAAGGCAGTTGAAAAAGAGTGCAAAAATGTAAAAGAAAATGTTGGTCTATTAGATATGACTGCATTTGCTAAATGCAGAATTAAAGGACCTGGAGCTGAAGAATTTTTAGATAAGTTGGTAGCTAATAAATTACCAAAAAAAGTGGGTAGAATTAATTTATGTCATGCATTGAATACAAAAGGAGGCGTTCACTCAGAATTTACAATAATGAGAGAGTCGGAAAATAGTTTTTATCTTGTTTCTGCTGGAGCTTATCAAAGATTGGATCACGATTGGATATTTGGCTGGATGCCGAAAGATGGGTCAGTTCAATTTGAGAACTTAACAAATAGCAAAGGTGTTCTTGTGGTATCAGGACCGAAAGCAAGAGAATTAATGCAAAGGGTATCAAATGATGATTTTTCAAATGAAAATTTTAAATGGTTAAGTGCAAAACAAGTTGACGTTGGCTTTGCACCCGTTAATGCAATGAGAGTTAATTTTGTAGGAGAGCTTGGATGGGAACTTCATCATCCTATTGAATATCAAAATCATATTTTTGATAAACTTATGGATGCAGGCCAAGACTTAGGTTTAAAACCCTATGGTATTAGAGCTATGAACAGTTTAAGAGTTGAAAAATCTTATAAATTAGTTGGAACTGAATTATCAATTGAATATTCACCTTATGAAAGTGGATTAGATAGATTTATTCATCCAAACAAAGGAAGTTTTATTGGACTTGATGCCTTAAACAAATGGAGAGAAAAAGGCTTCGATAATAAGCTTGTTACTCTAGAGGTTCACGAAACTAATGATGCAGATGTATTAGGAAATAACCCAATTTATGAAAATGGTAGTGTTGTAGGACGTGCAACTGGTGGTGACTTTGGATTTAGACTAGGAAAATCTATCGCACTAGGAATGGTTAAACCTGAGTTAGCAAATGTTGGACAAAAACTAAGGATTGATATACTGGGTAAAATGCATGAGGCAACAATTTTAGAAGAAAGTCCTTACGATGCAGAAAATAAATTATTGAGAGCTTAATGAAAATTTTAGTCGCTGTAAAAAGAGTTATTGATTATAACGTACAAATTAGAGTTAAAGAGGACGGTAGTGGAGTAGTTACCGATAACGTTAAAATGTCAACAAACCCACCAGATGACAATGCTATTGAAGAAGCTGTAAAAATTAAAGAGTCAGGTAAAGCAACAGAAATAATAGCTGTAACTGTTGGTGAGGAGAAAGCTCAAGAAACAGTCAGAAAAGCTTTAGCGGTAGGAGCGGATAGAGGAATTCATGTAAAAGTTGATGGTACCATTGAGCCTCTTGCTGTTTCTAAAATT
This sequence comes from Pelagibacteraceae bacterium AG-325-E23, assembly GCA_003282945.1. Lineage (GTDB taxonomy): Bacteria > Pseudomonadota > Alphaproteobacteria > Pelagibacterales > Pelagibacteraceae > Pelagibacter. Next base: position 37,620 of record QBYG01000010.1, on the reverse strand, counting down.
TTAAAAAAAATTGTTGAAAAAGAAAATCCAGACTTAGTTTTTATGGGTAAACAAGCGATTGATGATGATTGTAATCAAACGGGCCAAATGTTAGCAGCACATTTAAATTGGCCACAAGCAACTTTTGCTTCAAAAATAGAAGTAAATGATAAATCATTACAAGTTACTAGAGAAGTTGATGAAGGTTTAGAAACTATTGAAGTCAATACACCAGCTATTATTACATGTGATTTAAGATTAAATGAGCCAAGATATGCGTCACTGCCAAATATTATGAAGGCTAAGAAAAAACCTATTGAACAGATTAATGCGTCAGATCTAGGAGTTGATACAAACCCTAGAATAGAACATATTAAAATTGAAGAACCGCCAAAAAGAAAAGCGGGTATTAAAGTTGCGAGTGTTGAGGAATTAGTACAAAAATTAAAAAATGAGGCAAAGGTAATTTAATGTCAGTTTTATTAATAGCAGAGCATAATAACAAAGAAGTAAAACCATTTACATTGAATGCAATTACAGCTGCATCACAAATAGATCAAGATCTTCATGTATTGTTAATTGGAAGTAAGGCAGATGATGTTGCAAAATCTTTATCTGAAGTTCCTTTAGTAAAAAAAGTTCTGCATATAGATCATGAAATTTATGAAAATTATATTGCTGAAAATTATACTGCAGCAATTTTAAAACACGCTGATAAATATTCACATATTATTTGCTCAGCAAATACATTTGGAAAAAATCTTATGCCACGAGTTGCAGCGTTGTTAGATATTTCACAAGTAAGCGATATTATAAAAGTAATTTCTCCTGATACTTTTTTAAGACCAATTTACGCTGGAAATGCATTTGCTACAGTTAAAAGTAATGATGAAAAAAAATGTGTTACTATTAGACCAACATCATTTGAAGCGGCAGAGACAACGGGAGGTTCTGCAGAAATAGAAAAACTCGATGCAGCAGATCAAAGTGAAAATACGAAATTTATAAACAGAGAAGAAATTAAATCAGATAGACCTGAACTAGGCACAGCTAGAATAGTAATTTCAGGTGGTAGAGGTTTACAAAGTGGTGAAAATTTCAAGTTAATAACTGATGTGGCGGACAAGTTAAACGCTGCAATAGGAGCTTCAAGAGCTGCGGTTGATGCTGGATATATTACAAACGAACATCAAGTGGGACAAACAGGAAAAGTTGTTGTTCCTGATCTATATATAGCAGTTGGAATTTCTGGAGCCATTCAACATTTAGCAGGAATGAAAGAAAGTAAAGTTATTGTTGCTATAAATAAAGATGGTGAAGCACCTATTTTTAGTGTCGCAGATTACGGCCTGGAAGCTGATTTATTCGAAGCACTTCCTCAATTCTTAGAGGAACTGAACAAATTAAACACTATACAAAAATAACAAATACTGTAAGAAATTAGTATGTCCAGAGAAGTGATGGAATACGATGTTGTAATCGTAGGTGGCGGACCATCGGGACTTTCAACTGCAATAAAATTAAAGCAGTTAAATCCAGATATTAATGTCTGCCTTTTAGAAAAAGCATCTGAAATAGGTGCACATATTTTATCCGGGAACGTGTTTGAAACACGAGCCTTAGACGAACTATTGCCAAATTGGAAAGATCTTAATCCACCAATTAAAACAAAAGTTAATAAAGAAAAGTTTTTATTTCTAGGTAAGACAAAAAAAATTAGTTGGCCAACTTGGTTATTGCCTAAAGTACAACAAAATCATAATAATTATATTATTAGTCTAGCTAATCTATGTAGGTGGTTAGCAGAACAAGCTGAAAGTCTTGGAGTTGAAATTTTCCCTGGTTTTCCTGCAAGTGAAGTTTTATATAATGATAATGGTTCTGTTAAGGGTGTTGCAACTCAAGATATGGGTTTAGATAAAGAAGGTAATAAAAAAGATGGTTATGAACCAGGTATGGAACTTCATGCAAAAGTTACAGTTTTTGCTGAAGGGTGTAGAGGACATTTAGGAAAAGAATTAATCAAAAAATTCGATTTAGATAAAGGAAAAGACCCACAACAGTATGGAATAGGATTTAAGGAAATATGGGAATTAAAAGAAGAAAATCACGACGAAGGTTTGGTGATGCACACAGCAGGCTGGCCATTAGATAATAGCACCTATGGGGGGAGCTTTGTTTATCATGCTGAAAATAAACAAATATTTTTAGGATATGTGATAGGTCTTGATTATAAAAATCCTCATCTCTCGCCATTTGATGAATTTCAAAAATTTAAAACTCATCCTGCGATAAGATCAATATTGGAGGGCGGTAAAAGAATATCATATGGAGCAAGAGCACTTATAGAGGGAGGTTTTCAAAGTCTACCTAGGATGTTTATGCCAGGTGCATTATTAGTTGGTTGTGATGCTGGTACATTAAATATGCCGAAAATTAAAGGATCACATACTGCAATGAAGAGTGGAATGATTGCAGCGGAAACTATTATTGATCACATAAAATCAAGCAAAGAATTATCTAATTTTGAGGAAAAATTTAAAAAAAGTTGGGTTTATAAAGAGTTATATGAGGCTAGAAATGTTAAACCTAGCTTTAGTTGGGGTTTAATTCTTGGAATAATATTTACAGGGATTGATCAAATTTTATTTAAAGGAAGATTGCCATTTACACTTAAACACAAACATGCTGATCACGAAACTTTAAAACCAGCAAGTGAAATGCCAAAAATAGATTATCCAAAACCAGATAATGTAATTACATTTGATAAAACAAGTTCAGTTTATTTAACAGGAACAAATCATACTGAAAATCAACCAGTTCATCTTCAACTTAAAGATAAAGATTTACCAATAAAATATACTTTAGGTAAATACGATGAGCCTGCGCAAAGATACTGTCCAGTTGGAGTTTATGAAATTCAAAAAGAAAATGATGTTGAAAAATTTGTGATTAATTCTCAAAATTGTATTCATTGTAAAACTTGCGATATAAAAGAGCCGTCACAAAATATTACATGGGTTACACCAGAAGGTGGGGGTGGACCTAAGTACGGAAATATGTAGCTAAGAAAGATCTATTGCAAATTTTTTTAAGGTTTCAATTGGCACTAACTTCAATGTGTTAACGTGAGTTTTTTTCAAATATATAGAGCATCCAATTCCTGCTTCCAAAGCTCTTGCAACCCAACTGGCACATACACACCAGTTATCTCCATCAACCAATCCAGGAAAACCAAATTCAGGATGAGGCGTTATTAAATCGTTACCAGCCTCTTTACACCATTCTAAAAATTCATCATTAACTTTTACACAAACTGTGTGTAAACCTCGATCGTTTTCATCTGTGTTACAACAACCGTCTCTGAACCAACCAGTCAAAGGATTTTTAGAACATTCTTCAAGGTCTTCTCCAAGAACATTTTTTTGAGCCTCACTCATTAAATTTTAGTAGGATTAGGTTGCCCTTTATAAACAACTTCTGGATCGAATTTTTTCTTTTCTTCTTCAAATTTCATTTCTACTTTACGTCCATTTTCAATTTCACCCATTGGTACTGATCGATAAAAACATGATCTGTAACCAACATGACAACTTGCACCATCACCAATATCTACAGTAATCCAAACAGCATCTTGATCATCATCAATTCTTATTTCTTTTACTTTTTGAGTAAAGCCACTAGTTTTTCCTTTATGCCAGATTTCTTTTCTAGACCTGCTCCAGTAGTGAGCTTCTTTTGTTTCTATCGTTAATTTTAAAGCCTCAACATTCATATAACCGTGCATGAGTATTTCTTTAGTTTTAGCACATGTTGTAATTACAGGAATTAAACCATCATTATCGAATTTTGGAGATAATAGGTTACCTTCCTCAATATCAGCGACATTTTCTCTTTTTTTAAACATATATAAAACGCATTATCTAACATATTACTGAATATATTAAATATTTTAAATTTAAGGATTTATATATATAAAAACTCATCATGAAATTAGTAAAAAACGAAAATAACAAAAATCCAGAAACTGTCTCTGATGAAGAAGCAAGAGAAGCATTTGTAAAAATCTTAAGATGGATAGGTGAAGACCCTGAAAGAGAAGGTTTATTAGAAACACCTAAGAGAGTAACTAAAGCATTCAAAGAATATTTCAAAGGATACCAAGAGGATCCAAAAGCAATTTTAAGTAAGACGTTCGGTGATGTTGAGGGTTATAGTGATATGGTCGTACAGAAGAATATATCAGTACAAAGTCATTGTGAGCATCATATGGCACCTATTATTGGTATCGCACACGTTGCGTATATTCCAAATGAGCGAGTTGTTGGACTAAGTAAAATTGCAAGAGTAGTAGAAGTTTTTTCTAAAAGACTACAAACACAAGAAAGATTGACAGTTCAAATCGCTAACACTTTAATGGAGTCTCTAGATGCAAAAGGAGTTGCTGTAACGATAGACTCGACCCACCAGTGTATGACTATGAGAGGAATTAAAAAAGAACAAGCAACAACTGTAACTAATTTCTATTTAGGTCAATTTAAAGATGACCTAAGCTATCAAAATAGATACTTAAGATTTATAGCAAAATAATTTTATATTAAAATGTCAGAAACTTTCAAAGCCTTGGTAATAAACCAAGAAGGTGAAAATTTCTCAAGGGAAGTTAAAAACATAGGTTTTGATTTTATCAATGATGGTGAAGTACTAGTCAAGATTAATTATACAGACCTAAATTATAAAGACGCACTTGTTTTAAAGGATGGAGCTAAATTAGTTAAAGAATTTCCAAGAATACCAGGAATAGATTTTTCTGGAACAGTGGCAGAAAGTAATTCAGAAGAATTTAAAGAAGGTGATGAAGTTATTTTAACCGGATGTAGAGTTGGTGAATTATTTCATGGTGGATTTTCACAATATGCGAGAGTTAAAAAAGAATTTTTGATTAAAAAACCAGATGGTATCAATTTAAAACAGGCCATGATGATGGGTACAGCAGGCTTTACGGCTATGCTGTGTGCTTTTGCTGTTAAAGCTAAGGAAGAATTATTACTACAAAGTAAAGTAAACGATGTTCTTGTAACAGGTTCAACAGGAGGAGTTGGTATGGTTGCTGTAAATATTCTTGCAAAAATGGGATGCAATGTAACCGCTATTACAGGAAAACCGGAAAAAGCTGATTATTTAAAAGAATTAGGGGCTAAAACTGTTCTAGATCGTAAAGAATTTGAAGGTGAGCCAAGATTAATTGGCAAAGGCACATGGGATGGTGTTGTTGATACTGTTGGTGGAAATATTTTAGCAAATGCTATTTCTCAAACAAGACCAAAAGGAATTGTTGCTGTGTGCGGTAACGCAAGTGGAACTAATAAATTAAATACATCCGTAGTTCCATTTTATATTAGAGCAATTAAATTATGGGGCGTAGACTCTGTTAATGTTAGCAACAAACGAAAAGAATTTGTCTGGGGCGAGGTACCGAATTTAGTAGATTTTAGTATAATAGAAAAATCAATTAAAACTGTTGGTCTTGAGGAAGTTCTTAATATATTTCCTGAAATGCTAGAAGGTAAATTAAAAAATAAAATTCTAGTGGATGTAAACAAATAATGGATTGGGATAAATTAAAAATTTTTCACGCCGTTGCTGAGGCTGGAAGTTTTACAAGTGCCACAGTAATTTTAAATCTTAGCCAATCAGCAATAAGCAGACAAATTCAATCTTTAGAAGAAGACTTAAAAGTAAAGCTATTTGAAAGGCATGCAAGAGGTCTTACTTTAACAGAAAATGGTGAATACCTTTATAAAACTGCACATGAGGTTATCAGCAAACTTAAAGAAGTTGAAACAACTTTAGGAGACCAAAAACATAAACCAAGTGGAAAATTAACCATCACAACCGTTAGAAGTTTTGGAACGCATTGGTTAACACCAAGAATTCAAGAATTTATGGAGTTAAATCCAGAAATTGAAGTAGAATTAATTTTTGATGATAAAGAGTTAGATTTAAGCACAAGACAAGCTGATATTGGAATATTTATGAGAAGACCTAAACAGCTTAACTATATCCAAAGGAAACTTATGGATATTAATTACCATATTTATGGATCTACTAAATATTTTGAAAAGTATGGGATTCCTAAAACTATTAATGATTTAAATAAACATAAATTTATATCTTTTGGCAGAGGTGCTCCATCTCCAGTTTTTAATCCCGACTGGGCTTTAAAACTTGGAATGAAGGATAATAAAAAAAGAAAATCAGTGATGAAAGTTAATAGTGTGATGGGATTACTTTTGGCTGTTGAAAGTGGAGTAGGACTTGCAGCACTACCAGACTACATAGTATCATTATCTGGCAATGTAATAAAAGCACTCCCCAAGATTGAAGGACCTATAACAGAGGCACATTTTGTATTTCCTGAATCTCTTAAAAATGTTGCAAGAGTCACAATATTTAGGAACTTTCTTTATAGTAAAATTTCAGAATTTAAGTCTTAAAATCCTAATAAAATCATAGCAATTGGTGCGTCAATATTGAGATTGATAATCATTATCATTGAGAATAATTCTCATTTTCAATTATATATAAAAATAACAATTAACTAACAAAGAGAGCAATTAATGAAAAAAATATCAATTTCTGCATTAATTTTATCAATATTTGTTTCATCTTTTGCGATAGCAAATGAAGTAAATATTTTTAATGCAAGACATTACAAAGCTGATGCTGACCTTTATGGAAAGTTTACGGCTGCAACTGGAATTAAAGTTAATTTAATTAACGGTAAATCAGGTGCATTAGAAAAAAGAATGATTGAAGAAGGAGCTGACTCTGCTGCTGACCTTTACATTACAGCTGATGCTGGAAGATGTGGTGCTTTTCAAGCAAAAGGTATGACTGAGAGTGGTTTAACTTCATCAACAATTAAATCATCTGTTCCAAAGAGCTTTAGAACAACTCATTGGGTTGGTGTAGCTAAAAGAGCAAGAATTATTTACTACTCACCTGAAAGAGTTACAGGTGCTGAACTATCTGGCATGACATACGAAGGTCTAGCTGATCCAAAATGGAAAGGTAGATTAGTAATCAGAGCATCAAGTAACATTTATAACAAATCACTTGTAGCATCATTAGTAAAGAATAACGGAAAAAAAGCTACAGCTGAATGGGCAAAAGGTGTTGTTGCTAATATGGCAAGAGATCCAAAAGGAAATGATAGAGCACAAATTATGGCAGTAGCAGCTGGTGAAGCTGACATTGCGGTTGCTAATACATATTATTTAGCATTGATGCTTTCAGGCAATAAAGGTCCAGAACAACAAGAAGCTGCAAAAAAAGTTAAAGCATTCTTTCCAAATCAAAATGATAGAGGAGCTCACATGAATATCAGTTGTGCTGCTTTAGTTAAAGGTGCACCAAATAAAGCTAACGCAATTGCACTTGTTGATTTCTTATTATCAGCAGAGTCTCAAGAACACTTTACAAATAATACATTTGAGTTTCCAATGATAAGTGGTGTTTCTCCAAGCCCATTAGTAGTCAATAACTTAGGTTTAGATTTTAAACAAGATCTTACAACAAGTGTTGCTAGCTATGGTAAAAAACAAGCTGATGCATTAGAAGTAATGACAGCAGCTGGATGGAAGTAACATTGAACAGTAAAAAAGAATTTATGTCTTATGTTAATTATAATAAATCAGCCAAGCCATGTAACCCATGTGCTGAGGAGTGTAAAAAAATTAACAAAAGAATAAATAAAAGAAAATTCTCAGAGATAGATACTAAAGATTTTCCGCACATTCTAAAAGTATTCAACATCTGATTTTTCTTGATAAAAGTGCCTATGTATCCTTCGTAGGCACTTTTAAAAAAACAAAAAAATTAATCACATGATTGGACTTCAAATACCTAAAGTAATTTTTAAAACAAGAGAAGGAGATAGTTCATCATCCCTCAATGAATGTTCTATAGGTGGAATATGGGTCGATAAGTCTACTGATGATTATTTTAATGGAAAAAGAGTTATAATTTTTAGCCTCCCTGGTGCATTTACGCCTACATGTTCCTCTCAACAGCTACCAGGTTTTGAGACTAATTATTTGAAGTTAAAAGAGCTTGGAATTGATGAAATATACTGCTGTTCAGTTAACGACTCTTACACAATGAACGCATGGGCAGAAAAATTACAAATTAAAAATATCAAACTTATACCAGATGGTTCAGGACTTTTTACTAAATTTATGGGTATGCTAGTTTCCAAAGATCATAATGGATTTGCTCAAAGAAGTTGGAGATATATGGCCGTAATTAATAATGGAATTGTTGAAAAATGGTGGCAAGAACCTGGTATAAATAATGATGGTTCAGATGATGATCCTTACATCGAGACAACTCCAGATAATTGTATTAAATACCTCTCAGAAAAAAAATAAAAAAAATATTAGTTTTTAAAATGTTTTCAAATAAATTAAATTTATGGTTTTTAAGCTCTGTATTAATTTCATTCTTAGTCATTATTCCTATTTTAACAGTTTCTTTAAGTTTTTTTGAGGATACATCCCGGTATTTTGAAATACTTAAAAATACTTTTTTATACGAATACATCTTAAATTCATTATCACTATTAGTCGGTGTTTTAATTTTAACATTTATTTTAGGGGTTGGATCAGCATACATAGTTTCATTTTATAAATTTCCAGGAGTAAATTTCTTTAAATGGGCATTAATTCTATCCTTTGCAATTCCTCCCTATATTTACGCATACTCATTATTTGCTTTTTTTGATAATTACGGAACAGCATTTACTATATTGAAGAGTATATTTGGTGATGGGGAGTATAATCAATACATACCAAAATTTGATGGTATGTTTGGTTTGATATTATCAATTTCTTTCTCTCTCTATGCATATGTTTATATACTTGCTAGATCTTCATTCTTATATCAATCACAAAACTTAATAGAACTTGGTAAAAATTTAGGGTTTTCAAAAATTAAATCATTCTTCTCTATAATTTTACCTGCAGCGCGACCAGCAATAGTTGCTGGGTTATCATTAGTAGCAATGGAAACACTAGCTGAATTTGGAGCAGTAGATTTTTTTTCTGTGAATACATTAACAACCGGAATTTATAACGCTTGGATAACATTCGATGATTTAGCTTTTGCGAATAGAATATCTTTTTTCTTATTATTATTTATATTTATTTTATTTTTGACAGAGAACTTATCCAGAAAAAAAGCAAAATATCATTTGGACTCTAGAGGTGGATTCAAACAAAAAAAAAAAATAAAACTATCTGGCATAAATTCCTTTTTTGCTTTTTCATTTTGTTTTTTATTATTCTTTTTAAGTTTTTTATTTCCTCTAGGACAAATGTTGTATTGGACAATAAAATTTCCAGAGAACTTCTTTGATGTTAATGTAATTAATCTTTTATTAAATACTTTATATTTAGTGACTTTATCTAGCCTTGTTTTAATTACATTCGCATTGATATCAAACTATGGTAACAGAGTTTCAAAAAATAAAACTCTTAATTTTCTTTCAACATTATCAATCTCAGGATATGCAATACCTGGAGTAATATTAGCTGTTGCTTTTATAACTTTTATTGCTTGGTTTGATAATAACATAATTAAATCGCTTGGATTTCTATCAATTAAAAAAGTATTTATTGGATCAATATTAGGATTAGTCATTGTCTATTTCATTCGTTTTTACTCACTAGCGTTCAACGGAATAAAATCAGGCTATGAAAAAATAAATATTTCAGTTGATGAAAGTGCATATCTTCTTGGTTACTCAAAAAGAAAGACATTTACCAATATTCATATTCCTTATTTGAGAAATTCTCTTCTTTTTGTAGTAATATTGGTCTCACTAGAAATAATTCGAGAATTACCAATCACATTAGTTTTAAGACCTTTTAATTTTGAAACTTTCGCAACTACCGCTTACATTTCAGCTTCAGAGGACATGCTTGAAGCAGCAGCTGTGCCTTCATTATTTTTGATTTTAATTGCAGCTTTTTTTATTACAATATCTTCTAATTATATTTTAAAAGAACGTAATGACTAAAAATTTTTTAGAAATTAATAATGTTGATTTTAATGTTGGTGGTGCAACAAAAGTAAAAAATGTTTCTTTTTCAATTCAAAATGAAGGAGATATTATTTGTTTACTGGGTCCATCAGGAATAGGAAAAACTACAATTTTAAGAACTATAGCTGGTTTAGAAAAAATAAATAATGGAACCATAACAATCAATAATAAAACGATTTCCTCAAAAAAAATTCATATTGAACCAGAGGACAGAAATATATCGCTTGCCTTTCAAGAAAATAGTTTATTCCCACATTACAATGTTAAAAAAAACATTTTAATTGGCACTGAAAAAAAAAGTAAAAAGAAAAAAAAAATTAATCCAAAAGAAATGATTAATTTCTTAAATTTAAAGAAAATATTAAATAAATATCCACATGAAATTAGTGCAGGAGAGGCTCAAAGAGCATCATTAGCTAGGTCATTAGTTTCAAATCCAGACTTGTTACTTTTAGATGAGCCTCTTTCAAACGTTGATCAAAGCTTTAAAGAGGAAATACAAGTAGAATTAAAACAATTGTTAAGTAAATCTAAAATAACAACTATAATTGTCACTCACGACTCATATGAAGCTTTTTATTTAGGAAGTAAATGTGGAATAATTTTAAATAAACAATTAAAGCAATTTGATGATCCTTATAATGTTTATCATTTTCCTAATTCAGTAGAAGTGGTAAATTTTTTAAATAGAGGAATTTTAATTCCTGCAAGGGTTACAAGTGAAAATAGTTTAGAAAATAAAGATCTTGGCACAATCGAAGGTAATTTTGTTAAACATTATCCAAACGGATCAGAAGTAAAACTTTTATTACAACCGGAAGATTTAGAGCATGATGATAAAAGTAATCTAAAATTAGAAGTTGTTGATCGTAAATTTAGAGGAACAAATTTTATATACACTCTTAAAACTCAGAGTAATTTACAAATCCCAGTATTTGTTCATTCTCATCACATTCACCAACATGAGGTAGATGAAAAGTTTGGCATTAAAAGGCCAATCCATATTGACCACATTGTCTGTTTTTAAGTATTATAATACGCTAATAATATACTCATGGATAAAGATTTACCAAGAAGCACTAAAGTTGTAGTCATTGGAGGCGGCGTGGCAGGAACATCGTGTGCATATCATCTAGCTAAATTTGGTTGGAAAGATGTCGTTCTATTGGAAAGAGACCAATTAACATCTGGAACTACATGGCATGCGGCTGGTCTAATGGGTCAATTAGGAGCCTCATCTACTATTACAAAGTTAAGAAAATATACTTTGGATCTTTATCAAGAATTAGAAAAGAAAACTGAATTATCAATAGGATTAAAACAGAATGGAGCAATTACAGTAGCTACCACAAAAGAGAGAATGCAAGAGTTGTTGAGACAAGCAACTACCGCCCAACTATCGGATGTTGAAGTACATGTTTTAGATAAAAAACAAACAAAAGATTTATATCCTGTTGTAAATAATGAGGACATTATTGGAAGTGTTTTTATGCCAAAAGATGGTCAAGCTGATCCGGTAGGTGTAACTAATGTTTTAGCAAAAGCTGCTAGAATGGAAGGAGCACAAATTTTTGAAAAAACGCCTGTAACAAAAATTCTTGTTAAAAATAATTCTATAGTTGGAGTTGAGACTGATAAAGGAAAAATTGATTGTGAATATGTTGTTTTAGCAACAGGTATGTGGTCTAGACAAATAGGGGAAAAAATGAATGTTAGTATTCCATTGTATCCAAATGAACATTTTTATGTGATCACAGAACCAATGAAAGATTTACCAAAAAACTTACCAGTTTTACGAGATTATAATAATTGTCTCTATCTTAAAGAAGACGCAGGGAAAATTTTAGTTGGAATTTTTGAACCAAATGCAAAACCAGCCTTTAAAAATACTGGTGTTGTTCCAGATGATTTTTCATTTGGTGAATTACCAGATGATTTTGATCATTTCGAACCTTATTTGCAAAAATCATTCCATAGGTTGCCTATGTTAGAAAATGCAGGAATTAGAAAATTCTTCTCTGGTCCTGAGTCATTTACTCCTGATACTCAATATCTTTTAGGTGAAACTCCTGAGATTAAAAAACTTTTTACATGTTGTGGTTTTAATAGTATTGGGATTGCAAGTTCAGGAGGCGCTGGACGAGTTACTGCAGAATGGATGATTAATGGACACATTAATGAAGATTTATTTTCATTAGATATTAAAAGATTTCAAAAATTTCATTCATCAAAAAAATTTATTATGGAGAGAGTCACAGAAACACTCGGTGATTTATATGGAATGCATTGGCCATATAAACAACATAAAACATCAAGAAACCAAATTATATTACCCTACCAAGAAGAGCTAAAAAAATTAGGAGCTTGTTTTGGAACCTCAGGTGGTTTTGAAAGACCAATGTGGTATGCGTTAAAAGGTGAAAAGGCTGATTACATTTATAGTTTTGGTTATCAAAATTGGTATCCATCAGCTGAATATGAGACTAAAAATACCAGAGAAAACGTAGGATTATTTGAGTTATCTCCTTTTTCAAAATTTGACCTTGAAGGGCAAAATGTTCATGAAGAATTACAAAAAATATGTACTGCAAACATAAAAGATGTTGAGGGTAGAGCAACCTATACCCAGATGTTAAATGAAGATGGAGGAATAGAAACAGATGTTACTGTTACTTGTCTTGAAAAAAACCATTTTAGAGTGATAGGTCCAGCAGCAACAAGAGAGCATGATAAATTTCATATAAAAAAACATATTTCAGAAGAGGTCAATTTTAAAGATTTAACAGAAGATTTAACATGCATAGGATTATACGGACCAAAATCAAGGAATTTACTATCTAATATCAGTAACGATGATTTTACAAATGAAGGCATAAAGTTTAGTCATGGAAAATTTGTTACTATTGACGGAGTTAAAGTCTGGGCTCAAAGATTGTCTTATGTAGGAGAAGTAGGTTTTGAATTATATACAAACATAGATGAAAGCAAAAAACTATTTTTAGCTATTATTAAAGAAGGTAAAAATCATGGCTTATCACTTTGTGGAGCTCATGCAATGGATATTATGAGAATGGAAAGTGGTTTTTTACATTGGGGACATGATATATCGCCTGAAGAAAATCAATATCAAGCAGGACTTAAATTTGCAATCAGTTATAAAAAAAATATAAATTTTGTTGGAAAAGAAGCATTATTAAAAATTAAAGATCAGAACCCCACAAAATCATTAGCTATGATGGTATTGAAAAATAACAGACCTGGAGAACCTTTGTTACTTCATGAAGAGCCAATTTACTTGGATGATAAAATAATTGGAAGAACTACATCAGGAAACTATTCATTTAATTTTAAAAAAAATATCTCATTTGGTTATGTCAACTCTGGAAATACTATAGAAAATTTGGTCAATAAAAATTTATCTATTGAAGTTGAAAAGAAAAAATACCCTGTAACAATAATTAAAAAACCCTTAAATCAAAAAAATATAAAAGATATTTAATGTTAAAAATAATTTCAAAAAAAAATAGGGCTGCAGAAATTATTTGTAATCTTAATAAAATTGATAATAAGCAATTAAAAGAAATTAAGTCTACACTTGATAAGTATGGAATGATTTATTTTCCAAAACAAAAACTTAGTTCCAAGAATTATCTTAATTTTGCAAAAAAATTTGGTAAACCAGCTAATTATCCAAGATTGAAAGGTTTAAATAAAAAATATCCTCAAATAACTGTTGTACAACGTAAATCTACTGACAAAGGACCTAGCTTTGGTGAACAATTTCACACAGACTCCTCTTATACAAAAAAACCTCCTAGATACACGATGTTACTTTCCAAACTAGTACCTAAAAAAGGTGTTGCTAATACTGACTTTTCTTCGCAGTACTTAGCTTATGAAAAATTATCAAAAAATTATAAAAATAAGCTTAAAAAATTAAAAGGCATCTACTCTTCACATGGACCAATATCAATCACAACTGTGGAGAGAGAAAAAGAAAAAGGAAAAATATCTAAAGAACTGATTTCCAGACATAAAATAATAAGAACTATTAAAAATAAAAAAACTATATACTGTAGCCCAGGACACTTTTTAAAATTTAATACATATATGACTAAACAAAAAAAAGACTTAAAGAAGTTCTTATTCAATCATCAGACAAAAAAAACTTTTCAATATTCATTAGAATGGGAAAAAGATCAGCTCGCTATTTGGGATAATAGAGCCATGCTCCATCAGGCTACACCTTTTAAAGGTAATAGAATACTTCATAGAATAACAATACTTTAATAAAATGTATTCAATATTTCTTGGGTTAACGCCTTTTATCTTTATCACACTATTTGGTTTTGTTTTTGGAAAACTTAAAATTTTTGATTTAGGCCATGCAAAAGTTTTAAATTTGTTCTTATTCTATGTAGCGGTCCCTGCCTTAATAATTAAATTTGTTGCTCAAAGTGAAATCGGCCAAGTCGATATAAAACAGATAGTTTCATATTTTTTAATGCAAGGAAGTCTTGGGTTTTTAACATTTTTATTAACGTCAAAGTTTTTTAAAAGACCTATTCCAGAATCTATTATATGGGCATTAATGGTAGCACTATCAAATCATGTAACATTATTATTACCAATTACAAAAATCTATTTTGGAACTGAAGTAATTACTCAAGTAACAAGTATAATATTAATGGATGGGGTTATTTTATTGTCTGTAATAGCTTTTTTTTTAGAACTTACTACTAAAAAAAATATTCGATTAACTGCATTTATAAAGAACATAGTTCTTAATCCAATGATATTTTCAATCTTAATTGGTCTTTTACTATTTGTGTTTAAGATAAATATCGATGATACGCCAATAGACTACGTTCTTTCTGTTTTAGCAGCTTGTGTTTCTCCTATAGGACTTTTCGCAATTGGTATCACATTATCTTTTTACACACATAAAGTTATTAATAAACTAACTGCTTCTGTATCTATATTGAAATTAGTAGTTTCTCCAATCATCCTCTTGATAATCGGCTTTATTATATTTGATGCTGGACAACCTGAAAAAATTCCTGGTGCTTTTTTTGTTAGTGTTGCACCATGTGGTCATACAGCTGTAGTATTATGTTCTGCCTATAATGTAAGTCCTGAAAATATAATAAAAGCTTTATTTATCTCAACTTTTGCATCATTTGCTACCATATTTTTTGCTATTCAATATTTAACAACTTAAGTTAATTAATATTATCTAAGATTTTATTAGCACACTCTTTTGTATTGCTATCACCATCTAGATCTTTAGTTCTATTTTGTTTTTTTAGCAAAGTTTTTTCAATTGAACTTACTATTCGCGTGGCAGCTTCTTTTTCGCCTAAATAATCTAACATCATAGCGCCAGACCAAATTTGACCTATTGGATTTGCAATACCTTTTCCAGCAATATCAGGTGCTGATCCATGAACAGGCTCGAATAAGGAAGGATGTTTATTTGTTGGGTTAATATTTCCTGATGGAGCTATACCAATTGTTCCCGTACATGCTGGACCTAAATCGGATAAAATATCTCCAAATAAATTTGATGCAACGACAACATCAAACCACTCAGGTGTTAAAACAAATCTTGCAGCTAAAATATCGATATGAAATTGATCTGTTTTTATCTCAGGAAAATCTTTTTTATTTTCATAAAATCTTTGGTCCCAGTATGGCATGGTTATAGAGATACCATTTGATTTTGTGGCATTAGTTAATTTTTTTCTATCTCTTGTTTTTGCTAATTCAAATGCAAATTTTTGAACTCTATCAATTCCATGTTTAGACATTATAGTTTCTTGTATAACAATTTCTCTTTCAGTATTTTGATACATTTTTCCACCTACCGAAGAATATTCGCCTTCAGTATTTTCACGTACTATCATCATATCTATATCACCAGGTTTTTTATTTGCTAACGGTGCATTTACTCCCTCAAATAATTTTACTGGCCTTAAATTAATAAATTGATCAAATTCTCTTCTAAACTGGAGTAGGGAACCCCATAAAGTAATATGATCTGGGTATTTATCTGGCATACCTACTGCACCAAAAAATATTGCATCATGATTACCAATTTGTTGTTTCCAATCATCAGGTAGCATTTTTCCATGCTTTTCATAATAATCGCATGATGAAAAATCAAATTCATCTATCTTTAATTTAAATTGATGTTGATTTGCTACTTCTTTAAGTATTTTTAAAGCTTCTGGAACAACTTCCTTTCCAATGCCATCTCCAGCAATTGAGGCGATTTTGTACTCTTTCATACTTACTTAGTAAAAGTATCGTTAAATTGTTTAGCTACTCTTACAAAAGTAGTACATTTACTAAGTTGTTTAAGAGAAGGGGCTCCTACATAAGTACAGCTACTTCTAACACCACCAAGAATATTATTTATTGTATCTTTAATTTTTCCTCGATATTTAATTCTTACAGTTCTACCCTCACTACTTCTATAGTCGGACAAACCCCCGTAATGTTTCTTATTTGCTATGTCAGAACTTGATCCATAAAATTCTATAAATTTATGACCATTTGATTTTATTAGCTTACCTTCACCCTCATCGTGACCAGCAAACATTCCTCCAAGCATCACAAAATCTGCACCACCACCGAAAGCTTTTGCGACATCACCCGGACAAGTACAACCTCCATCAGCAATTATATGTGCCCCTAAACCATGAGCAGCATCAGCACATTCAATGACAGCACTTAACTGAGGATAACCAACACCTGTTTGAATTCTTGTAGTACAAACACTACCTGGTCCAATTCCAACTTTTACAATATCTGCTCCTGATAATACTAATTCTTGTGCCATATCAGCTGTTACCACGTTACCAGCAATAATAGTTTTAGTAGGATATTTATCTCTTACAGATTTTAAAAATTTACTAAAGTGTTCAGAATAACCATTAGCAACATCAATGCAGATAAATTTTATGAAACTATATTCTTTTAAAATTTTATCTAAATTTTCAAAATCTTCTTTTTTTATTCCTATACTTAAAGCAATATTTGGATGAATAGATTTTATTTTTTTGAATTTTTTTATTCTTTGGATGTTATGCTGTTTAGTTAAACAAGTGATCATTCCGTATTCAGAAAGCTTTTCAGCTACACCAAGTTCACCAACACCATCCATATTTGAGGCCATGATAGGAATTCCAGACCATTCATTATTACTATACTTAAATCTATAAGTTCTTTTTAGATTTACATCTTTACGACTTTGAAGAGTACTTCTTTTAGGTCTAAAAAGTACATCTGAGTAGTCTAATTTTAGTTCTTCTTCAATTCTCACGAGTCCGAATTTATACAGGGGCTCAAAGCAAATTCAAATTAATTATTAATATTTATGCAGCGTTTTAATTGGCTTTAATTTAAAAAATACATATTATTAGGTATGTTTAATGGTTTTAAGTCAAAGTACATAAAGGTAAAAAAGGGCAAAGTTTTTTGTAGAGTTAGTGGTGAGGGTCCACCATTACTTTTACTACACGGATATCCACAAACACATTTAATGTGGCACAAAACAGCCCCTGAGTTATCTAAAAGATTTACAGTGGTTGCTGCAGATTTAAGAGGATATGGAAATAGTCTTGCTCCAGCATCAGATAGCAAACATTACAACTATTCAAAAAGAGAAATGGCAAGTGACATGAAACAGATGATGATAAAATTAGGGTTTAACAAATTTTTTGTTGCTGGACATGATAGAGGTGGAAGAGTTGCTCATAGGTTAGCAAGAGACCATAGAAAAAATATAATAGCTCTTAGTGTTTTAGATATTTGTCCAACATTAGATATGTACGAACTAACGACGAGAGATTTCGCAAAAGCCTACTTTCATTGGTTTTTTTTAATTCAACCAAAATGGTTACCTGAGAAAATGATAATGAGTGATCCACGTAAATGGATGAAAAGTTGTTTAGATAAATGGTCAGGTAATCACAAATTTGGAAAAGTTGAAGAAAATTATTTAAAATGTTTCAAACAACCAAAAAGAATTCATGGATCTTGTGAAGATTATAGGGCGTCCGCGACTATTGATTTGGATCATGACAAAAAAGATAGAAAGAAAAAACTAAATATTCCAGTCCAAGTGTTATGGGGAAGCAAGGGAGTAATTGGAAAGCAGTTCAAACCATTAAAAATTTGGCAAAGATACACTGAAAAAAAAGTTATAGGTTATCCTATAAACTCAGGTCACTTCATTCCAGAGCAAAATCCAAAGGCAACTATTAAACATTTAACTGATTTTTTTTTGAAGAAAATTAAGTAATTAGCCTTACTTGATGTGATCAATAATCGCGCATATCATTCTTGATAATATTAAATTCACCTTTAAATATAGCTAATGTCTTCTTTACTTAAAAATTCAGAATTAACCTCAGAAAAAGCAGATAGTATTGTTTCTGAAACTCTAAATAATTGTGATGATGGTGAGCTTTATATAGAGGATACAAAATCTGAGACAATTGTATTAGATGATAACAAAATTAAAAGTTCAAATTATACATCTGACTTAGGTTATGGTTTTAGAGCTGTAACAGGTGATACAGTTGCTTATTCTCATTCAAACGAAATTTCTGAAAAATCATTAAAAAATTCAAGTGAAAATCTTAAGTCAACTTTAAAAAATAATAACGGAACATATAATTCAGAAATTAAAAAAACTAATCAGAAGCTTTATAAAGACGTTAATCCAATTGAGAGCAAATCAATGAAATCAAAAATTGAATTGCTGAACAATATGAATGAATATGCCAGATCAAAAGATAGTACAGTTAAACAAGTAACAGCTAGCCTTCTAGCAGAAAAGAAAAATGTTGAGATCATTAGATCTGGAGGAGAATTATTATCAGATAATAGACCTTTAGTTAGAATAAATATGTCAGTAATGGTTGAAAAGAATGGTAGAAAAGAAACTGGTGTTTTTGGTATTGGTGGAAGACAGGATTATGATGAATATCTTAAAAATGATAATTGGAAAAAAGTTTGCGATGAAGCTTTTAGAATTGCAAGTACAAATATAGAAAGCAAACCTTCTCTTGCGGGAGAAATGAAAGTTGTTCTAGGACCTGGTTGGCCTGCAATTTTAATTCATGAAGCTGTAGGTCATGGACTAGAAGGTGATTTTAATAGAAAAAAAACTTCAGCTTTTCATGATTTAGTTGGTAAAAAGGTTGCGAGCGATGGAGTTACAATAATCGATGATGGAACATTAGATAATAGAAGAGGTAGTTTAAATATTGACGATGAAGGAACGCCAACAGAAAGAACAGTTTTAATTGAAAATGGTATCTTAAAAAATTTCATGCAAGATAGGCTTAATGCAAGACTTATGAATACAAAATCAACAGGAAATGGAAGGAGAGAGAGCTATAAACATGTCGTGATGCCTAGAATGAGAAATACTATAATGTTAGGTGGATCAAACACCCAAGAAGAAATGATTAAGTCAGTAGACAAAGGTATTTTCGCTGTAAGTTTTGGCGGTGGTCAAGTTGACATTACCTCTGGAAAATTCGTTTTTAACTGTACAGAAGCTTATGAGATTATAAATGGAAAAATTGGATCTCCAATTAAAGGAGCTACTTTAATTGGTGATGGACCATCTTCTTTAAAAGAAATTTTAATGGTTGGAAATGATATGATGTTAGACCCTGGCATTGGAACATGCGGTAAAGCTGGACAGGGTGTGCCAGTGGGTGTTGGACAACCGTCTCTACTTATCAATAATATGACTGTTGGTGGAACTCAACTCTAATAAAATGATTAAAGATCAAGAGTATCTAAAAAAAATTGCAGATATATGCCTCAGTAAATCAAAAAAATTAGGTTCATCTGATGCAAATATATTAGTGCAAAGTTCTGTTTCTGAAAATGTAAATGTAAGGAATAAAAAACTTGATGGATCTGAAAGGTCTGAAAATCTTGGAGTAGTCCTTACAACTTATTTAGGTAAAAAAAAGTCCTCAATAGCCTCATCAAATCTTAAAGAAAAAAATTTAGATGAGCTAGTAGATAGATGCATTGAAACAATGAAGATTACACCTGAGGATGAATATAATTCATTACCAGATAAAGACCTTCATTTTAAAGGATTAAAAGACTTAGACTTGTATGATGAAACTCATTTAAGCAATGAAGACAAGATTAATTATATAAAAGAGGCAGAAGAGGAAGCTTTTTCAAATGATAAAATAATAAATACTAATGGATCTGGATTTGGTGAGAACAAATCAAATTTTTTATTAGCCAATTCAAATGGATTCGCTGATGGATATAAAACTTCACAATTTACTGCATACTGTGAAGTTGTTTCAAAAAGCAATGGAAGCATGGAGAGAGATTATGAGTATACAAGTAAAAGGTTTTATAGTGATATTTTAAAACCTAAACAACTTGGATCTATTGCAGCGGAACATGCGGTAAAGAAATTAAATCCAAAAAAAATAAAAAGTGAAAAAATTAGTCTAATATTTGATAAAAGAATATCAAAAAACTTTCTATCTATTTTTGCAAGTGCAATATCATCAAGTGCAATTGCAAAAGGTACTACATTTTTAAAAGATAAATTAAATCAACAAGTTTTTAACTCTGAAATAAATATATTAGATCACGGTAATATAAGAAAAGCCAATGGATCTCGTTACTTTGATAGCGAAGGTATAGCAGTAGTTAACCTTGATTTGATTAAGAACGGCATTCTTCAAGACTATTTAATTGATACTTATAATGGGAAAAAAATAAATAGAAAGTCTAATGGTAGGGCAAGTGGTACAACAAATTTGTATTTTCAAAATGGATCAAAAACATTTGAAGATCTAGCAAAATCAGAAAATAAAATCTTGTATATTAAAGAAACTATTGGACATGGTACAAATATTATTAACGGTGATTATTCTGTAGGAGCATCTGGCATGATGATTGAGAATGGAGAGTTTTCATATCCAGTAAGTGAAATTACAATTGCAGGAAACTTAAATAATATTTTTAAAAATATAACTTTAGCCGACGATTTGGAATTTAATTATGCAACGAATTCACCGACAATGATGGTTGATGGCATGGTTGTTGGTGGAAAATAATTTCTAAATGAAAAAAATAATTACCATTTTTCTTGCTATTTTTTTTATTAGTACCTCATCAAACTCTAATGAAAATGAAATAAGATTAAATAACTTATTTGAAAAGTTAAAAATTCAAAACCACTCAATCGCAATTGATACAGAGATGAAAATTTGGGATATTTGGACTAAACATCCCACTAATCAAAATTTAACTTCTTTGCTATCAAGAGGAACAAAATTTATGAACCAAGAGCAATATTCAGTTGCTGTAGATATATTCACAGCAGTAATTAAAAAAGATCCTGCTTGGGCAGAAGCGTGGAATAAAAGAGCAACTGTCTTTTATTTAATGGGCAAATATCAAGATTCTCAAAAGGATATAGACAAGGTATTAAAACTAGAGAAAAGACATTTTGGAGCATTATCAGGACAGGGTCTCGTTCAAATAAAGTTAAAAAATTACGAAAAGGCTTTAAAGAGTTATGAAAAAGTAAAAGAGATTTATCCATCCATGAGGTCACCACAAGTAATGATACCACAGATTAAAGAGTTGATTAAAAATCAATCTGTGTAAATGAAAAAACTGCTAATAATTTTTTTTATCAATATTTTTGCAGTTAATTCTGCTTATTCTGTAGAAGAAGTTCTTACTTCTTTAAAAGAGGGAGGAAAAATAATTTTTATTAGACATGCACTTGCACCAGGGAATGGAGATCCAGAAAATTTTGATTTAAATGATTGTTCTACCCAAAGAAATTTAAATCAAAGAGGAATTGAACAGTCAAAATTTATTGGAAGTATATTTAATAAAAACCAGATTAAAATTGAAAATGTCTATTCAAGTGAATGGTGCAGATGTATAGATACAGCTAAATTTGCTTTTAAAAATTATCAAACATTTAGTGCACTAAATTCTTTTTATGATATTAGATTTGAAGCAAACGAAGAGAGGCAAATAACTCAACTAAAAGAGTTTATTAATCAATGGAATGGTAAAGAAAATATAATTTTTGTTACTCATTTTGTTGTTATATCTTCAATGCTAAATATAGGGACTTCTTCAGGAGAAATAGTAATAACCGATAAGAATTTAAATATTATTGGATCAATTGATACTTTGTAATATATTAACTTTAGATTTATGAAAACAATATTTATTATAGGATCAAAAAAGCATACTTTAAAATACACAAGAAAAATGCCTGAAGGCGAAGTAAAAAAAATGAAATCTTTTGTAACTAATAAAGGTCAAAAGTTAGAAAAAACATCAAAGTTTAAAATTCTAAATATTTCAGACGAAAAAACAGCAAGAGTATTTAAGATCAGTTTATAATATTTAATCCAGAAATAGAAACTAAATGAAGAAATCTAAAAGAAGTAATGTAGACCCATTTATTGTAATGGATGTAATGGAGTCCGCTAGAAAAGCAGAAGCTAATGGCAAGCATGTAATTCATATGGAAGTAGGTCAACCAGGAACACCAGCACCAAAGCGTGCCAAACAATTTATTTCAGATGAAATTTCTAATAATGATCTTGGCTATACAGTTACTTTAGGTTTGCCAGAATTACGAAATAGAATTTCTAAATTGTATGGAGATTGGTACAATATTGATTTAAACCCAGACAGAATAATTATAACAACTGGATCTTCAGGAGCATTTATACTTTCTTTTGCAGCATTATTTGATGCTGGAGATAGAGTAGGCATTGCCGCTCCAGGCTATCCTAGCTATAGACAAATTTTAAAGTCTCAAGATTTAATTCCAATTGATATTTTTACAGAGTTGCAAAATAAATTTCAGCCTATACCAAAAGATATTAAAGAAAATAATTTAAATGGTTTATTAGTTGCTTCTCCTGCAAATCCTACCGGTTCAATGCTTGATAAAAAAAAACTAGAAGAACTTATTAATACTGCGCATGAAAATAAAGTGAGTTTTATTAGCGATGAGATTTATCATGGAATTCAATATGAAAATAATCCTACATCTGCATTAGAAATTTCAAATGAATGTTATGTTATAAATTCATTTTCTAAATATTTTTCTATGACAGGTTGGAGAGTAGGCTGGATGATTGTTCCTGAAGATCATGTGAGACAAGTAGAAAGATTATCTCAAAATCTTTTTATTTGTCCTCCTCATGTTAGTCAGTTAACTGCTCTA
This sequence comes from Pelagibacteraceae bacterium AG-325-E23, assembly GCA_003282945.1. Classification (GTDB taxonomy): domain Bacteria; phylum Pseudomonadota; class Alphaproteobacteria; order Pelagibacterales; family Pelagibacteraceae; genus Pelagibacter. Next base: position 14,266 of record QBYG01000010.1, on the reverse strand, counting down.
TCAGCAATGGATGCAAAAGAGGAATTAAATACAAATGTAGAGGTTTATAAAAAAAATAGATCAATTTTGTTAGAAGAGTTACCTAAGGCTGGTTTAAATAAATTTTCCCCTCCAGATGGTGCTTTTTATATCTACATTGATATTTCAGAGTATTCGAAAGATAGCCTTAACTTTTGTAAAGAAGTGCTTGATAAAGCAGGAGTAGCAATAACTCCTGGACTTGATTTCGATCAAAAAAGAGGAAATTCTACAATAAGGTTTTCATACGCTAGAAGCACTGAGGATATAATTGAAGGAGCAAATAGAATAAAAAAATTTATGAAAGAAGAGTATTTAAAATAATAATGAAAACCGCTGTTTTATTTGGCTCATCTGGGTTAATTGGATCTAATTTACTAGATAATTTAATCAACAATAATACTTACAACAAAATAAAAATATTTGTTAGAAAATTACCTTCTATTGATAATTCAAAAGTTGAAGTGATCAATACAGATTTTTTAGATTTAGACACTTTAAAAGAAAAATTAACAGGTGATGATTGTTTTTTTTGTATTGGTACAACTCACAAAGACACACCCGATAAAAATGAATATAGAAGAATAGAATATGACTTGCCCGTACAATTAGCAAAAATTGCAAAATTTAATTCAATTAGTAATTTTATTTATGTCTCCTCAATTGGAGCAAACCCAAAAGCCTCAAGCACATATTTAAAAAATAAAGGTCAAGTAGAGGAGGAGCTAAAAAAGATTGGGTTTTCTAACCTAAGCATTATTCAACCCTCATTTTTAGTTGGAAAAAGAAAAGACTTTAGAATTGTTGAGGTTTTAGGAATTCCAGTGATGAAATTTCTATCCTTATTCTTTTTTGGTGGATTTAAAAAATATACTCCAATAAAAGTTGAGATAGTTGTGAATGCAATGATCAAACTTGCCTCAGGAAATAATAGTGAGCAAACTTATTTATCTGATAGGTTGCAAGAGTTAGGATCTAACTAAATGAGAAAATCAATAATATCAATATCTTTATTGATTTATATATTCTGTATTTTACCTTACTCTACTTCAATGGCTTATGAGGAATCTCAATATGATGTAGTATATAAATCTGAAATATACGAAGTGAGACATTATAAAGACCGTCTAGTTGTCGAAGTTGTAAGTAGAAATGATGACAGTAGTTTTAGAAAACTTTTTAAATATATCTCAGGTCAGAATAATAAATCCCAAGAAATTAAAATGACTGTCCCAGTAACTCAGGGTGAGAAGGATAATGGATACTATATGCAATTTTATCTTCCATCAAAATTTACAAAAGAGAATGCGCCTATACCTACAAATTCAGATATTAAAATCTCAACAATAGAAGAAGGTTTTTTTGCTGTTATAGAATATTCCGGAAGAGCCTCAGATAATAATTTCTTCAAACATAAGGAAATTCTTAATAAAAAACTCTTAGAGGATAAAGTAATCATTAAAGGACCCCCAATAAGAGCAACTTATAATGGGCCTTTTACGCTTCCTATGATGAGACGCAACGAAGCTATGTTTAAAGTTGAGTGGAGTAAATAGATTACATTTTGCCATATATATTAAATTCCATCGCTTGATAGTTTAACTTTATTAATCAGAAAGGTATTTTATGAAAAAATTATTTCTAATTTTATTTGTATTATTTGGTTTAAACAGCTCTGTTTTTGCTGATGGTCATGTAAAAAGAATTTTATCAACTAGTCAGACTGGTATGGGTAACGATATTGTTTATCCATCAGGAAAAGCAAAGATCACAGCTTTTGAATTTACTGTACCCGTAGGAGGCCCTGTAGTTCCGCATACTCACTCGTTCCCTGTTTTAATAATGATACAACAAGGAGAAATTGAACTTACTCAAGGTGGTAAAAGCTATGTTTATAAAGCCGGAGATGCATTTATTGAAGATGTAGGTGTGGCTCATGAATCTAAAAATATTGGAGATGTTCCTGTTAAAGCAATTGTTGTTGCTATGGGGGTTGAAGGTCAAAAAATCATGACCCCAGTAAAATAGAAAGAAAAAATATGGGGCAGTTATTTTTACATGCCCCATATCTCATTCTTTAAGCTATATTTTTTTACTCTCTTTTTTCAAGTGTCCTAATGTTTCCCCAGAATTTTTTCCTGATTTGATAACGTATCCACTTGTACCGTTGGCATTAGTTTCTACAGTTTTCAAATTTCGAAACATTAATTGATTTAGCCTAGCGTTCTTTGAGCCTCGGCTAAACGAACTTAAAACTCTGTGCATTCTTTTCATACACTCTCCTTGTTTGTTTTTCCAAAACTCGCTTTTAACCGATGCGATATCGGCCTCTTTTTCACCATGAGATATGGTATTAATAAAGTATCTTTTATAAATAATATTTTCAATTAGATAACTTATTATTATGACCAAACTGGGTTTTAAAATTGTTTAATACTTAGAGAACAACTAAGTCTGTCTTTTGATTACCTAGTCTTTCATTTCCTTTTTCAGTAACAATGTAAGTCTCACCTAGATTCATAGCTAACTCATTTTTACTATCCATTAGAATCATGTGAATAAAGAAAACATTTCCTGGTTGGATGACATAAGGATTGTTTGAGTAAAGCATTGGCCAATCCATCCAATTAGGGGAAAATGTTGCACCTAATGAATATCCACATGCATTCATCCGACAATCTTTATAACCTAAATTGTCAAATATTTTTGCATGCATATCAAAAACCTCTCCAATTTTATTGCCAGGTTTTAATGTATTTTCACAGTTTTTTAGTGCTTCTTCACAAGCCTCGTGCATTTCATAATGTTTGGGATTTGCTTTTCCAATCGGTATAGTTCTGAACATTGCAGAATGATAATGTCTATACGTACCTGCCCATTCAATAGTTAGTTGATCTACGTCATTAAGTATTTGTTTTTCTGATTGATATCGACATAGTAGCGCGTTTTTGCCAGAACCTATTATAAATTCATTTGCAGGATAGTCCCCACCTCCTTCAAAAATTACTCTATTCATTTCAGCAAGAATTTTACTTTCACTCACTCCCTTTTTAGCAAATTTCCAAACTTCATCTAAAGCCTTGTCGGCAAGAGTTGCTGCTTTCTTAACATAAACTATTTCTTCAGGAGATTTAATTACCCTGAGTTTTGTTATTAATTCAGATTTATCATCTAAAGAGCAAAAATTTTTTAATGATTTATTTAAATTAATTGCATTACGTCCAGTAAGTCCATAAGCTTCATACTCAATACCAATCTTTTTATCTTTTAAGTTAAGTTCGTTTAAAATTTGTTTTAGATCTTCTGTGGGCTTAGAATCTTCTTTATCAACCCAAATTCTTATATCTTCTATATTTGATGTATTTTGTGCTTGTCTTAAATCGGGAGCTCTAGTCAATAATGCTAAATTACCTTTTTGGTCTAATATTAACGACTGAAAAAAAACATAACCAAAAGTATCGTAACCAGTTAACCAATACATAGACTCTTGTCTAAACATGACCAAGGCATCTATTTTTTCCTCTTTTAATTTATTTATAACTTTATTTTTTCTACTTTTGAATTCTTCTGTAGAAAAATGAAGGCCCATTAATTGATAGTGGTTCTAACTGATCCGATTTTTTCAACTTTGCCTATATATTCGCCCTTATTTTTTATTGGAACAACTCCTACGGTTGAGCCTGTGAACACGTAGAAATCTTTCTCTAATTTTACTTTTTCTTTCCTTATTTTATTTAAGACAAATTTTAGAGAATTAAGAGGGTTTACATAAACAGTATTTGTATTACCTTTGACATTTAACCCCTTATTATTTTTTAAATTTGTTTTTAAATTATTTAAATTTAATTTTTTAAATCTCTTTTTTGGTCCTGTAATAAATTTAATATTTACTCCAAAATCACTGCATAAATCACCCAAATACTTAATACCTTTTTTTTTCTGTCTAAAACCTACTACCTCAATACAAGGACCCATATGGGTTATAAATTTGGTAACATTTTTTGGATTTAGCCGACCTTTGAAATCAAAAAAGGATTTTTTGATTATGTAATAAACTTCTACTTCAACACCAAGAGCATATTTATTTACCTTAACTTTACCTCCTGATTTAATAAGATTTTTTTTAAATACTGTTGAATGAAAAGGTTCTTTTTCTTTTAACTTTTTTAACAGAGCAAAAATAGTTCCACCTGCTTTAAATCCTATTTTGCCATCATTAATTTTACTTTCACATAACAATCTTAATTTATGTGCAAGTTTAATATTTTTGCAAAACTTCTCTGGTATTGGGTTGATTAATTTGTTTTTATTGTAGGCATTAACTAGTTTTTTTGAAACTGTATTTATGTCATTTTTCATAACATTATTTTATATCTTTAATTATCCTTTCAGCAATAACATTATTACCATTTTTATTAAAATGAATGTCAGTGAAAAAATAATAATCTAAGATTACTTTATTAACACCTTTTTCTTTACTTAATTTGAAAAAATCATGAAAAAAGTTATAAAAATTTTTACATTTTGAGTTTTGACAAAAGTTTTTCCAGTGAAAAACTTGAATAGAATTTTCATTATCATAAAGTAATTGCTGTGGCCAGGGATAGACAGCTAATGAGTAGCTTATATTTTTTGAATTAAGAAAGTTTGCAAGAAATTTCATATTTTGTGTGCTATAATTTAAGCCTTTAAGTTTATACTCATTTTTATCGTCGTAAGTCCATGAACCTTTAACAAAATTTTTATCATAAACATCAAATTTTGAAAATAATTGTTCTTTTTTTTGTAACCCAAAATTATTTCTAAAATATGATTTAATATTAAAATATAAAAAATATGTCATTTGTAGATTTGAAGTTAGATAAATATATAGATCTACTTTTTCTGATATATTAAAATTGCTAAAAGAATTTCTCACCTTTCCAGATCTCATATATTCATCAGGAATATCACTAATATCAATAAATATTATGATATGGTCGAATTCATAACCACTTTCTATAAAACTACTAATTTTTTTTAAATAGTTTGCGGGTGAATATGATCTAACACCTAGGTTGGCAACCTCAATTTTAGCTTTATTTTCAATTAGACCACCAATAGTATTCTCGTAATTTAGTCCAACGCCCTCAATAAAACTATCACCAATTATAGCTATGTCGTATTTTTTAAGATTATTCTCATTTTTACAAGATACTCTCATTCCCGCTTCGTTTGTACATATGTCTACCAAGAATGGACCAAATTTTGTTTTTGATGAAATATTTTGTTTAAAATTATATTCAAAATCTTTATTAAATTCGATTACATCAATTAATTTAGAGTTTTTATACTTAGAATAAACGAAATCAGTAATAATGAATGATATTATTAGGACTGATAAACTAAAAATAATATTCTTAACCATTATTTAAAACAGTCATCGGATCCAGTCTTGTTTGGAACCAATTGACTCTAAAATCTAAATGAGGACCTGTTGATCTACCAGTAGAACCTACTGTACCAATTATATCACCTTGTTTTATTAAGTCTCCAACATCAACCATTACATTTTCTAAATGTGAATAGATTGTTGAAATACCGTGGCCGTGGTCCATTATGATTGTTCCACCAGTATAATAAAGATCTTTTTCAGCCATTGTAACAACTCCAGTTCCAGATGATTTTATAGGTGTTCCTTTTTTTGCAGCAATATCTATCCCATAGTGTGGCCATCTTGGTTTACCATTTAGAATTCTTTGACTTCCATAAACTCCACTTATTATTCCTTTAACTGGCATAATGAATTTATTGCTAAAATAATTTAAATCTGAATTTATGGCCCTTGCTTCACCTATTTTTCCATTCTCTTTTTTTATTCTTTTGTAAACAGACTCTGGGGGTGTTACTTTATTTTCAGGTAATCCATCTATTCTTTGAATATTGTATTTTCTTTTAAATACACGTTTAGTAATTTTTTTAGTTTTACCATTTGAAATTTTAGTAATTAATACATCATATTTTCTATCTCTATCTATACCGAATACAAAGAAACCATTTTTGGATACTTTTATATTTTTTTTATCAATTAAAATTTGTGAACTAGGATCAGTTTTACCTAAAATATAATGTCCTTGAATAAACTTTCCAGTAAATTCAATTGCTAGAATATTTGTAGGAAATAAAATTGCTATTATAAGCAATATTTTTTTCATTATTTTGCGGTCCACCCACCGTCTATTTTTATAGACGTTCCTGTTATCATTGCTGCAGCATCTGAGGCTAAAAAACAAACTGCAGTTGCAACGTCACTCTCTTTTGCAGCTTTACCCATAGGAATATTCCCTAGTGCTAATTTTTTAAAATCTTTATTTTTAAAAAATTTTTTCACCATTGGTGTTTCAACAAAGGTTGGTGCTACGGTATTTACTCTTATATTTTTTGTGGCGAGTTCTACACCCATACCTTTAGTTAGTCCTTCAATACCAAATTTGGTCATATTATAAACATTTCTACCAGACATTCCCACATGTCCTAGTTGCGATGACATGTTTATGATAGATCCACCTCTTTTCTTATTTTTTATCATCTTTTTTACAACTATTTGAGCAACATTAAATGCGGCTCTTAAATTTAAATCTATCAAATAATTTAAGCTTTCTTGTTTTACTTTATCAAATGGTTCTGGAATATTAGTCCCAGCATTGTTTACTAAAATATCTATTATTTTTATTTTTTTTAATTTTTTACTTAAATCTTGGTAATCCATTACATCACAGTTTAATTTTATCAATTTACTTTTTACTTTTTTTATATCTTTTTCTAGTTTATCTAAATCCGAGGAAGTTCTGCTTAGTCCTATTATCGTTGCACCAGCCTCAGCCATTGCAATAGAACAAGCTCTTCCTAATCCTTTTCCAGCTCCAGTGACAAGAGCATACTTATTTTTAAGATTAATTTTTTTTAAATACATTTAAATAAAAAGTTTTAAGTCTGTGTAAATTAAATCAACAGCCACAAACAATATAGCAAATAAACCAACCCATGCTATCCATTTATATTCTTTTATCCATTTAGAAATTAATGCTGCAGCAGTGGCCATTAAAATAATAGACAAAACAAGACCAAATATTAAAAGAAAATAATGATCTTTAGCAGCACCAGCAACACCTAGCACATTATCTAAACTCATCGTAAAGTCAGCTAGTAGAACAGTCCAAACAGCTTTAAACATTGATGAGTTATCAACTTTAATATTTTCATCACTATCTCCTGAGCTCTTAATTACATCTACATATAGTTTATAAACTATATAGAGAAGTAGCAGACCACCGATAAGTCTTAAACCTGTAATTTGTAATAGATAAGCCGTTATAAGTGTTAATAAAATTCTTAATATTACTGCTCCACCAATTCCCCAAAAAATAATTTTTTTTCTTTGTTCAGGAGGAAACTTTGAAGCAACCATTCCTATAATAATGGCATTATCTCCAGCTAAAATTAAATCTATAAATATTATTTGAAAAAAAATTGTTATTTCTTCGGTCATCTAGCATCTTCTATTATCATATCTGCTGCTTTTTCAGCAATCATAATAGTAGGTGCATTAGTATTTCCCGAGGTTATTGATGGCATGACAGATGCATCAACAATTCTTAAATTTTCTAAGCCATGAGCGACTAATCGATCAGATACAACTGCATTTTCGTCAGTTCCCATTCTACATGTGCTCACAGGATGAAAAATAGTACTACAAAATTTCCCAGCCTCTTTAGCTAATTCCTTGTTATCAGTAATATGAATACCAGGTCTATATTCTTCAGGCTCATACTCTTTATAAGCTTTTGAATTCATAACAATATTTCTTGTGATTTTTAGTGCTTTACCTGCAATTTCTCTATCTTCGTCTGTAGATAAGTAATTCATCTTAATTTCTGGAGATACTCTTGTATCAGATGATTTTAATTTAATTGAACCTCTGCTAGTTGGTCTTACATTTGTGATACTTGGAGTAAAAGCTGTGAATTTATGAAGGGAGCCTTTACCTAATACGTCCGTGCTAGCTGGAGATACATGGAATTGCAAATTAGGAGTTGCTAAATGATCATCGCTTTTTACAAATCCACATAAATAACTAGCCCCAACTGTTAGTGGTCCTTTTCTAAATAAGAAATATTTTAGTCCAGTCATAAGCTTTTTAGTCATACTATAATAAATGTCATTTAAGCTTTCTAAATTTTTAACTTTGTAAACTGGTCTTAACATTAAATGATCTGTTAAATTCATGCCCACACCAGGATGATCTTTGATTACATTTACATTATTTTTTTTTAAAAGGTCGCCTGGACCAATACCGGAAGCTTGAAGTATATGAGGTGAACCTATGGTACCAGAGCTTAAAATTACTTCTTTATTTGCTTTTACAGTAATTACATTCTCACCAACCCAATAATTAACTTTGTTTGCTTTTTTATTATCAAACTCAATATTTTTAACGTGAGCATTTGTAACAACTTTTAAATTTTTTCTTTTTTTCACAGGATTGAGATAGCCCACAGCAGTACTACATCTAAGCCCGTTTCTTACTGTAAAAGGAAAATAACCCATTCCTTCATTGTCACCATTATTAAAATCATCAGTTCTTTTATGACCAAACTCTTCTGCTGCATCCATAAATAAATCACATACCTTAAAAGTTCCTCTTATTTGCTGAACAGCCAAAGGTCCACCAGATCCATGAAACTCATTTTCACCAAATTGAAAATCTTCAGATTTTTTAAAGTAGGGTAGCACATCTTCCCATGACCATCCTACATTACCAAGTTGTCTCCAATAATCAAAATCGTTAGATTGACCTCTTATATAGAGCATTCCATTAATTGAGGAACTTCCCCCAAGTGTTTTACCTCTTGGGTAAACCATTTCTCTATTGTCACAAAACTCTTCTTTTTCTGTCTGAAAGCACCAATCCGTTTTTGGGTTCAACATTGTTTTAAAATATCCACCTGGAATATGGATCCAAGGGTTAGTGTCTCTACTCCCAGCCTCAATCAATAAAACTTTATGATTTGGATTAGCACTTAATCTATTTGCTAGCACACACCCAGCAGATCCAGCACCTAAAATAACATAATCAAAGTTTTCCATAATATTTTTATAATTAAATTTTTTTAAAAATCTTTTAACATATACTTTATAAATTAAATAATAAGATTGAGTAGTTTTATATGAAATATTTAGACGCATTAATTATAGGTGCTGGATTTTCAGGATTATATCAACTTCATTGCTTGAGAGATAAATTAAAATTAAAAACTTTAGTCTTAGAAGAAGGAGATGATTTAGGAGGCACATGGTATTGGAATAGATACCCAGGCGCAAGATGTGACTCAGAAAGCTTTACTTACGGTTTTACTTTTTCAAAAAAAATTTATAAAAACTGGACTTGGAAAGAAAGATATCCAAAACAAAACGTAATTTTAAAATATCTCAAATATTTTTCAAAAGAATTTAATCTAAAAAAAAACATAGTTTTTAAACAAAAAGTAATATCCTTAAAATATTTTGAAAAAAAAAATTTATGGAAAATAAAAACTAATAATAAGAAAATTTATTTTGCAAAATATTTAATTTGTGCAGTTGGATCCCTTTCTTCAATTAATTTACCTGCGATAAAAGGTATAAATCAATTTAAAGGTCAACTATACCATAGTGCAAGATGGCCCAAAAAAAAAATTAATTTTAAAAATAAAATTGTTGGACAGGTAGGAACAGGTTCAACAGGTATACAAATTGCACCTGAAATTTCTAAAAAAGCAAAAAAATTAATATTATTCCAAAGATCTCCAAATTTTAGTATTCCAGCGAGAAATAGAAAATTGTCCGCTGTAAACATCAAAAACTACAAAAAAGAATTTGATAAATTAAGAAGCTATTTAAAAAGAACACCAGGTGGTCATCCTTTTGAATTTCCAAAAAAATCAGCATTCGATTTTGACGAAGCTAAGAGAAATTTGATGTACGAAAAATCTTGGCAGTATGGAACTTTATCCTTTAGAGCAACTTTTAATGATATAGTAAAAACCATCAAAGCAAATAAAACAGCAGTTAAGTTTATAGAAAATAAAATATACTCAACTGTCAAAAATAAAGAATATGCAAAGATACTAACTAATTTTGACCACCCATTTACTGCTAAAAGACCAACCTTAAATACAAACTATTACGAGATGTTTAATAAAAGAAATGTGGAATTAGTTGATCTAAAAGAAAACCCAATAATAAAAATTACAAAAAAAGGGATTAAGACAAAAAAAAATGAATTCAATCTGGATAACATTATATTTGCAACAGGTTTTGATGCTTTGACAGGTTCAATCGAAAAATTAAATATAACTGGAAAAAAAGGAATTAAATTGTCTGAATATTGGAAAAGTGGACCTAAAAGTTTTTTAGGACTTCTTGTTCCTAACTTTCCTAATTTATTTATTGTTAGTGGCCCAGGAAGTCCCTCAGTATTAACAAATGTACCAGTGCAAATAGAACAGCATGTTGAATGGATTACCAAATGTATTAAATTTTTAGAAAACAATAAAAGACAAAGTATAGAAAGTACAAATGTAGCAGCAAATAAATGGCAAAAAGAAATTATGAACTCAGTTAAAAAAACATTATTTATGAAAGCTAAAAGCTCATGGTATAAAGGCGACAATATACCTGGCAAGTCGAAGTCTTTTTTACCCTATCCTGGTGGAATGCCAAAATATAGAAAAGCTTGTTTAAAAGTTGAGAAGACAAATTATAAAGAATTGAAAATAACCTAAATGAATAAAATCAATTTCATATTAATATATTTTTTTTTGATTTGTAATGTTTTTGCAGCAGAAATAGAAATTATTGTTGATAAGCCTGGTGAAGGAAAGAAAATTATTAATCACTCATGGGTTCAAATCGAATACACAGGTTCTTTTGTTGATGGAAATGTTTTTGATACCAACGTTGGAAAAGATAGACCTCTAGTTGTTCAAATAGGCATGAAAGAAGTAATACCTGGTTTTGAGATGGGTATAGTTGGAACCAATAAAGGAACTGTCAGAAAAATTAAAATACCTGCTGAACTAGCATATGGAGTAACAGGCGCTGGAAATATAATACCACCAAATTCTGATCTTATTTTTGAGTTCAAGATTATTGATGTTCTAGATCCAAATTATAATTTAATCACATCTAATGAATTAAATGATTTATTAAAAAACAATGCAGTAGTTTTAGATATCAGAACAGAAGATCAATGGATTAAAACTGGTGTAATTAAAGAGTCGTTTCAAGAAACAGCTTTCGATAAAAATGGAAAATTTAATGTTTATCTAATGGATAGAGTAAGAGCTTTAGCTGGAGCAGAGTCTCAAAATATTGAAATTATTTTTGTTAGTCATGATGGTGAAACAGCATCAATTTTAGGCAATGCTTTTGCAGAAGACCTTGGTTTTAAAAATGTTTACGTTCTAGATGGAGGAATTAAAGCTTGGATTAGTGAGAAAAAAGCATTAGTTTCCTTCTTAAAATAACGTCAAATCATTTAAAAAATGAAACTTAAAAATAGGGTAGCAATAGTTACAGGCGGAGGAAAAGGAATAGGACAAGAAATTTGTCTTGGTCTTGTAAAAGAAGGTGCAAAGATTGTTATCGCAGAAATAGATATTGAAAATTCCGAAAAAGCAAAAAAAAAAATTATAGAGGCAGGCAGTGAAGCAATAATTATAAAAACTGACGTTTCAAATCAAAAGAGCATTAACGAGATGGTAGATCAAACTATCAAACATTACGGTAAAATTGATATTCTAATAAACAATGCAGGAATTAGACATGTTAAGAAACTTTTAGATCATACAAAACAAGATTGGGATGATATGATTTCTGTAAATCTTACAGCACCTTTCCTTGCTAGTCAGGCTGTAATTCCTCATATGATTAAAAATGGAAAAGGTAAAATTATTAACTTTGGGTCTATAGCAAGTTTTATGGGAAGGCCAGATAGGGTAGGATATGTAGCTGCTAAGAGCGGTGTCTTAGGCTTAACAAGAGCATTATCTGTCGATCTAACTGGAAAAAATATTAATGTAAACACTATTTGTCCAGGTTTAATTTATACCTCATTTAATCAAAAATATGCTGAAGATCCAACACATGGCGAAGCCTGGGGAAAAGAAACTGTGGTAGGTAGATGGGGAGAACCAAAAGATATAGTTGGAGCAGCAGTATTTTTATCAAGTGATGAGTCTGATTTTATAAATGGATCTGAAATTAAAATTGATGGCGGGTGGCTCTCTTCAAAAGTAAGAAGAGGTGAGTTAGATAATGAGTAACTTTGAAAAAAATCTTGAACAAGCGCTTATCAATGCAAAAAAACTAACGAATAAAATTTTAATTGATGGCAAATTAATATCTGCTCAAACAAATAATAAAATACCAGTATTAAATCCAAGCACAGGCGAGAATATCGGTTCAGCTCCTCAATGTGATAAAAATGATGTTAATATTGCAGTAGAGTCAGCCCACAAGGCTTTTCAAAAATGGAAAAAAATACCAGCAAGGGAAAGAGGAAAAATGGTTGCTGCTGGTGCGAGAAGATTAGAAGAAAGAAAATCCGAAATTCAAACTTTATTGTCATTAGATACAGGTAATGCTTTAAGAACACAGGCTATACCAGAAACAGGTGCTTCCATTGAACTTACAAATATGTTTGCAGGTTTATCTGGGGAATTAAAAGGAGAAAATTATCCTACTAATATTCCAAATAGTATTCATTATACCACAAGAGATCCAATAGGGGTTGTTTGTGCAATTGTTCCTTGGAATGCGCCATTATTTTTAACAGTAGCAAAAATTGCTCCAGCTATTGTGGCAGGAAATAGTGTTGTTTTAAAAACAGCTGAACAAGCTCCATTTTGTGCTCTTCTACTGTCGGAGATATTTCAACAAGAACTTCCTCCGGGAGTTTTAAATGTAATTTCAGGCTATGGAGAAGAGTGTGGAGAACCTCTGGTAACTCATGAAAAAGTAAGAAAAGTAACGTTTACTGGATCTTTTACTGTTGGAAAGATTATAGCTCAAAAAGTAGCTCCTAAATTATGTCCAGTTACTTTAGAGCTTGGAGGAAAAAATCCAAATATAATAATGAGTGATGCAGATTTAGATATTGCAATTCAAGGAGTTATTGATGGAATGAGATATACACGACAAGGACAAGCATGTACTGCTGGATCAAGAGTTTATATTCAAGAAAAAATTTATGACAAAGTCTTGGATGGAGCTGTTGAAAAATTAAGTAAATTAAAAATGGGTAATGCTCTAGATGAAAGTTCTGATATAGGAGCTATTATTTCCGAAGAACAACTGAAAAGAACTTTACATTATATGGATATTGCCAAAAAAAATTCTACAACCAATGTTCTACATGGTGGCAATCAACTAACAGGTGGTGATTATAAAAATGGTTTCTTTTATGAACCCACATTGATGTCAGGTGTTCCAGTAAGCTCTCCAGTTTGCCAAGAAGAAATATTTGGTCCTGTTGCTTGTGCAATACCATTTAAAACATTTGATGAAGTAATGAACAGTGCAAATGATACACCATTTGGATTGTCAGCGGTATTGTGGACACAAAATTTATCTAGAGCTTTACAGTTTGTTGAAGAAATTGAGGCAGGTTTTGTCCAAGTAAATCAATGTGTGGCGCCTAGAGCAAATGTTTCATACGGTGGTTTAAAAATGAGTGGGCTAGGAAAAGAGTACGCCTTTGATAGCATGATAAATCATTTTACTCAAAGTAAAACGGTTTTGATTAATAGAGGAAAATCAAATATAGATATTTAAATATGACAGATCAAATAGCTTTTATTGGTGTTGGAAACATGGGTAACCCAATGGCAGATCAATTAGTTAAGGCTGGTAAAAAAGTTAAAGCATACGATGTTTCTCCCGAAATGATAAAAAAAGCTAAGGATGCGAATTTAGATGTGGTTGATACATTAGATGAGGTCCTTGAAGATGCAAATTTTGTAATCTCAATGTTGCCTGAAGGCAAACATGTAAAATCACTTTTTTTAGGAGACAAAGGTATTATTGATAAAATTTCAAAGGATGCTCTCATAATTGACTGTTCAACAATTGATATTGAAACTTCTTTATTACTAGGCAAGGAAGCAAAAAATAGAGGAATTAAAATGATTGATGCACCTGTTACTGGAGGTGTTATGGGCGCAAGGGT
>QBYG01000009.1 GCA_003282945.1 Pelagibacteraceae bacterium AG-325-E23 | reverse complement strand
TATTGTCTCATTGATATTGGAGTAGTACTATAAGTATTAGTTGTAATTACATCAGCTCCAGCATTTATATAATCCTCATGCACTTTTCTAACCAATTCGGGATGATCAACAGAACACTTCCCACACCACATATGCTTATCCATCTCAGCACCATTTTTTTCTAGTTCTGCGCCCATACCTCCATCTAAAATAATGATTTTATTTTTTTCTAATTTTGTCTTGATTGGGTCGTATGACATAAATTTTATTCTTTACTATTTGTAAATGCGCAAATTTTATTTCCATCTAAATCACGAAGATAAGAATAATAAACTCCTGAGCCTTCTGGTCTTTCACCACCAGATCCCTCACTAGTTCCTCCAGCTTTTAAACCTACCTCATGAAATTTATCTACGTGAGATCTCGATAAAGTTAAAAATGTGATTTGTGTTCCATTTCCAAAGGTAGCATCTTTTTTGTTGAAAGGTTTAGTGACGTAAAACTCAATATCTTTGGTACCTTTTGCTCCATATGCAGCATAATCATCTTCTATTGTCTCGTTTCTGTCTAAACCAATTACTTCTAAAACTTTGTCGTAAAATGTAATAGCATCATTTAAATTATTAGTACCTACCATCACATAACCAATCATATAAACCTCTATTAACTAATTCTGATTATAAGTTATTTAAACTATTAATTCCAACCGGTAATTGCTTTTACTTCTAAAAATTCAGTGAAACCCCAGACACCACCTTCACGACCATTACCAGATTGCTTATAGCCACCAAACGGCATTCCAGTATCTGTGGCTTGACCATTGATATAAACCGTTCCAGCTCTAACTTTTCTAGCAACTCTTTTGGCTTTTTCTTTATCTTCAGTTTGTAGATAATTACCTAGTCCATAAGATGTATCATTTGTAATTGCTATTGCTTCATCCTCAGTTTCAAATGGTATAATTGAAAGTACAGGTCCAAAAATTTCAGTTCTTGCAATTTTCATTTCATTATTTACATCTGAAAAAATTGTTGGTTTAATAAAATAACCTTTGTTAAGTCCATTTGGCAAATCTGGTCCACCTGCAGCTAATGTTGCGCCTTCTTTTATTCCCTCATTGATTAGATTTACAACTTTATCATATTGTACTTTTGAAACTAAAGGTCCAATATGGTCTCCTTTTTTAGATGCAAGATCTACTTTAATTTTATTTGCTTCATCAACAGCTTCTTTAACAGCTCTTTCATAAATTGGTTTTTCAACCAACATTCTTGTTGGAGCATCACATGATTGTCCTGAGTTGCTCATTATATTTCTTACACCATCTCTAACAGCATTAGGATATGAATCCGCAAAAACTATATTTCCACCTTTTCCACCCAATTCAAGAGTAACTTTTTTTATAGTATCAGCTGCATTTTTTTGAATTAATTTTCCAGCTCTTGTTGATCCTGTGAATGAAACCATATCAATATCAGGATGACCAGAAATATGATTTCCAACAACTTCTCCATTTCCATTAACTAAATTAAAAACTCCTGCAGGAAAGCCAGCCTCATCAATCATTTCTGCAAACAATACTGCTGACACTGGAGCAATTTCGGATGGTTTTAAAATCATTGTACAACCAGCAGCTAAAGCAGGAATAACCTTTAATACGATTTGATTCATAGGAAAATTCCAAGGTGTAATTAATCCACAAACTCCAATTGGTTCATATCTTATATGGTTATTAGATTTAGGATCAAATTGATGTTCAAAATTAAAATCTTTTAAAATTTCAATGTTATTTCTACAAATATCAGCACCCATTTTAGTGTGAGTTTCGGAAGCAAAATCTAGTGGAGCGCCCATTTCTTTAGATTGAGCCTCAACCATTTCATCCCATCTTCTATTATAAATTTCATCAAACTTTTCAAGTAAAGCTAACCTTTCTTCCTTTGTAGTTTCTCTCCAAGTCTCGAATGCAATTTTGGCGGCATTGATTGCTTTATCTGCATCTTCAGCAGAGCCTAAAGATATTATTGCAAAAGCTTCCTCGGTTGAGGGATTAATTACTTCAAAATCATTTGGCTTAGTGGGAGAAACCCACTTTCCATTTATATAAAAATTTTTCTTTTCAATCATAAATTTATTGTAGCATAAAATTTAAATTTCATAACCTTTTTCTTCAGGCTCATAGTCAATTAACTCCTCAGGAAAACCCTCAGCTCTAAAATTAATTTTATTTAAGTCTTCCATTCTTTTTACTATCATCGAGGACCAAGCTCTTGATCCATATTTTTTTTGACCATCCTTAAATATTTCAACAATTTTTGGAGAAATTTCTAAAGGTGCTTTTAATTTTTTTGCTAGCTCATCAAACAGGCTTGTATCCTTTAAAACAAGATCCATAGTAAAGTTAATATTGTAAGAACCATTTAATATAACTTGGCTTTCTGTTTCATGCACGAATGAATTACCTGAAGAAACTGTGATACCTTTGTAAGTTTTTGCAAGATCTAGGTTAGATTTTTTTGCAATTGTCCATGCTTCACCAAGTGCAACTAGGTGTGCAGACGCTAAATAATTTGTGATTACTTTAAGCACAGAAGCAGTACCCAATACTCCTGTATGTAATATTTTTCGTCCCATTACAGTTAAAGCAGGTAAAATTTTTTCAAATGCCTCCCTCTCTCCACCAACAAATATTGCTATATTTCCTGTTGCAGCTCTATGACACCCACCGCTTACTGGACCATCTAGTGGTATAGCTTTTTTTTCAATAACTTTCTGTCCAATTCTTTTAACTTCTGCCTCATCTGTAGTGCTCATTTCTAACCAAATTTTATTTTCAGAAAGACCTTCTAGTATCCCGTTTTGACCCTCCATCACCTCTGCACAAATTTTAGGAGAAGGAAGACAAGTTATTATTAAATCAACTTCCTCAGCCAGCTCTTTAGCAGAGTTTGCAATTTTAGCCCCAGAATCTTTAAACTGTTTTGTTAAATTTTTATCTAGATCTCTAACTGTTAAATTAAATTCATTCCTCAATAAACTCTCAGCTAGTTTTCCTCCAACATTTCCCAAACCAATAAATCCTACATTCATTAATTTACCTCCTCTTTCTTTTTATATAATATCATTATGACACCAAATATTATTATTATTCCTCCAATAAATAATTCTGATGTTGGTTTTTCGCCTAATAAAAATATTGCTGCAAGCAATCCAGTGGGAGGTATACCCATAGTCACTATTGGCAATACTTTATATAATGGGTTATTTTTTAGAACATAATAAAAACAACCATAAGTAATTGGCTGCATAATAAATCCTATGTAAAATGCTATTAACCAGTGATTTAATTTTGCAGTTGATAAATATGATATGGTATCACCTTCAATTACTGCAGAAATTAAAATTAAAGTAGGTCCAGAAAATAATGCAAGCCACGCAACTAAGGCTAATGGATTAATTTCTTTACTCAAAGGTTTAACAATTACTTGGCCAAGTGCCCATATTGCTGAACCTAAAATTGTAAGAGCGATACCAAATATTTTTCCATCTAAATTAGGTGAGCCAGTTAAAATATAAACTCCTACAAATGCAATTCCTATCCCAATCAAAGCTCTTAAAGTTGGTTTCTCTTTCAACATGAAAAAAGCAAATATTACACCAAATGGAACTTCTGTTTGTACTAATAACACTGCTGCAGACGCATCAATAAAATTTAAACCAGTATAGGTAATACTGTATTGTAACGTGTTTGCTATAAACGAAGCGAATAAAATTTTTTTTAAGAAACCTTTGGGAATAGGAAACCACCAAATTAAAATTGATGCTGCAAATATAAATCTTAACCCCATTAAAAGAATTGGAGGAAAAGATTCAAAAGCAGGCTTTGCAATTACAAAACCAAAACCTAAAAAAATAGGAACAAGTGATGCAATTAGAGTGTCTTTAAAATTCATTCAATTAATTTAATATTAATGATTATTCAAGAACTTATGATATATTCACCTTTTTAAAATATGAATTCAACAAAAATAGAACCAAAATACGTAAGTAAATCAAATCCAAGAGTTGGCCTTATTGCTCTTGCAAGTGATTTTATGATTGAAAGAGATTTTATAAATGTAATTAAAGATAGAGAAATTGATTTTTTTGTTAATAGAATAGAGTGTTATAATCCTTTAACCAAAGAAAATCTGATCAAAATGTCAGATAAAGTAACCAGTGTAACAAAAGATATTTTACCAGATCAAGATATTGATTGTGTTGTCTACGGATGTACCTCTGGAACTATTGCAGCAGGCTATAATTCTATTAAACAAAAGGTAAAAGCAGCAAAACCAATGGCTGAAGTTACAACACCAAGTACAGCCGCAATAAAAGCATTAAAAAAGTTAAATATTAAAAAGCTTTCACTATTCACCCCTTATAGCAAAAAACTTAATGATGAGGTTATGGAATATTTTAAGTCAGAAGGATTTGAGATAACATCCAATTCATACTTTGATATAGAAGCAGATTATGACATTGGAAAAGTAGACCAAAATTATTTGTATGATGTCCTGTCTAAAATAAATTTAAATGGAGCGGATGCATTATTTGTATCTTGTACAGCTCTTCCTGTATTGCCAATAATTGATATACTTGAGAAAAAACTTAACACCATTGTTTTATCAAGTAATCAGGCTTTAATTTGGGATACTCTTGTCCAAATAAATAAAAATAATCTTGTAAAAGGTTTTGGTAAATTATTCAGATAGAAATTTATGTCATTTACTAAAGACGAATATAAACAAAGGTTAAAAAAAGTTCAGTCGATGATGCAGGATAAAGGTATTGAATTATTAATTTCTCACGACACAAATAACATGAATTATTTAACTGGTTATGATGCATGGTCTTTTTATTATGCACAGTGTACAATTGTTCATGTTAACGCTGAAGAACCTTTATGTTTTGTAAGAGCTCAAGATTCAGGAGGTGCTTATATTAAAACTTATCTGAGAGATGAAAATATAATTGTGTATGATGAAAACTATATTCACACATGGCCAAAACATCCTTACGACTATTTAGTACAGATTATCAAAGATAAAAATTGGGATAAGCTTTCAATTGGAGTTGAGATGGATGCTCATTACTTCACTGCTTTTTGCTATGAAAAGATAAAACAAGGTTTACCAAATGCAAAAATAAAAGACTCAGAACGACTGGTTAATTGGGCAAGATTTGCTAAATCTGATGCAGAGATTAACTATATGAAAACTGCTGCACTAATTTCAGAAAAAGGAATGAAGACTGCAATGGAGGTGATTAAACCAGGGGTAAGACAATGCGATGCAGTTGGAGAAATACAAAAAACTTTATTTTATGGGACACCTGAGTTTGGCGGAGAATATTCTAGTATCGCCACACTTCTCCCAACAGGTAAAGGAACATCTGCTTCACATTTAACAGCAACTCAAGATGAGTTTGTTGAAGGCGAGGCGACAATCGTTGAATTATCTGGAGTTTATAAAAGATATCATGCGCCAATGGCCAGAACAGTCTTACTTGGAAAACCAGATCAATTAAAAATAGACACAATGAATAAAACTATTGAAGCTCTTCAAGCTGGAATAGATGCCACTAAACCAGGAAATACAGCAAATGATGTGGCCCAGGCTTTTTGGGGTATTTTAGATAAATATGGCATTGAGAAAAAATCAAGAACTGGTTATTCCATTGGTATAGGTTACCCGCCAGATTGGGGTGAGCATACTCTTAATATATATAAAGGAGAAATGACTGAACTAGTACCGAATGCTTGTTTTCATATGATAGCTGTAATGCAGTTTGGTGATTGGGGAGTTGAGGCATCTGAAGCTATACGAGTTACAGATAAAGGATGTGAATTATTTTGTAATTTTTCAAAAGAGTTACATATTAAAAGCTAATTAACTATTGCAAACAACTTAACTAAGTGTTTTAAAAACTAACTATGTCAAAAAAAGAAGATTTCGTAAAATTTGATAAAGTCGACAAAAGCTACGATGGAAGAGTATTAGTAGTTAAAGATTTGAATTTAGATATTGAAGAAGGTGAGTTTGTAACAATGCTTGGACCTTCTGGTTCAGGTAAAACAACGTGCTTAATGATGCTTGCTGGTTTTGAAACACCGACTAATGGAGAAATTTATTTAGATAAAAATCCAATTTCAAATATTCCTCCACATAAAAGAGGTATTGGAATGGTTTTTCAAAATTATGCTCTTTTTCCTCATATGACGGTTTTTGAAAATTTAGCTTTTCCTTTAAGGGTAAGAAAAATTCCAAAAGACGATATAGATAAAAAAGTAGAAAAAGCATTATCAATGGTTTCATTATCAGGATTTGGAAATAGAATGCCAGGACAACTTTCTGGTGGCCAACAACAAAGGGTAGCCGTTGCAAGAGCATTGGTATTTGATCCATCCGTTGTTTTAATGGACGAGCCTCTAGGTGCTTTAGATAAAAATTTAAGAGAGAGTATGCAGTATGAAATTAAACATATTCATGAGAGTATTGGTGTAACAGTTGTGTATGTTACACATGATCAAGGTGAGGCATTAACAATGTCAAACAGAATTGCAGTATTTAATGATGGTAAAGTTCAGCAACTTTCAAGTCCAGATAAGTTGTATGAAGAGCCAGTAAATTCATTTGTTGCCGAATTTATAGGAGAGAACAACACTTTCGCTGGAGAAATCTCAGATATATCAAATGGATCCTGCAAAGTTAAACTAGACAAAGGTGAAATAATCGCAAATCCAATTTCAGTTAAATCTGTTGGAGAAAAAACTACTGTATCAATCAGACCTGAGAGAGCTTTAATTAATCCTAAAGATAAAATGGATAACAATCAAAAAGGTATAATAGAAGAGGTCATATATCACGGTGACCACACAAGAGTAAGACTTAACTTGCTTGGAAACTCAGAATTTATTTTAAAAGTTCCAAATAGTTCTCAAAACTTAGATATTAAATTAGGTAACGAGATTAATATTGGCTGGAATAGTCATGATGCAAGAGCTTTAGACCCAAAATAGGCCAATTATATCATATTTGACAAAATCCACTGTTGACTCTCTTTTCCTATGTTGCTGTACTTCCTTTTTTATAAAAAAAACGTTTAAACGGAGGATAAATGAAAAAATTAAGTAAATTATTACTTGCCTTAACTTTTGCTATCTCAGTATCTTCATCAGCATTTGCAGTAGTTGTTGCATCATGGGGTGGAGCTTACACAGAAAGTCAAAAGCTAGGATATGGTGATCCAACTGCAAAAGCATTGGGTATACCAATCGAATGGGTAGATTATTCTGGTGGATTATCAGAAATCAAAGCCCAAAAAGAAGCAGGAGCGATTACATGGGATATCATAGATGTATTTGCTTATGATACTATTAATGGTTGTGACGAAGGTATTTTTGTTGAATTTGATTTTGATAAAGACTTTCCACCAGCTCCAGATGGTACACCTGCAAGTGAAGACTTCTTTACAGACATGCCAAGTAAATGTGCTGTAGGAAATATTTTATATTCTTGGAATTATGCTTACAATAGTGACCTATTAAAAAGTACTCCATCAACTATAAAAGATTTCTTTAACACACAAAGATTTCCTGGAAAAAGAGCTATTTATAAAAGTGCTCTTACAAATCTAGAAATTGCTTTAGCAGCTGACGGTGTAAAAATGGGTAAAGGTGGAGAATTTATTTACAAAAAATTAGAAGATCCAGCTTACGTAACAAGAGCTATGAAC
Organism: Pelagibacteraceae bacterium AG-325-E23; assembly: GCA_003282945.1. GTDB lineage: Bacteria > Pseudomonadota > Alphaproteobacteria > Pelagibacterales > Pelagibacteraceae > Pelagibacter. The sequence continues at coordinate 47,612 of QBYG01000009.1, read as the reverse complement.
AAAATCAAAGCACTTTGTGAAGATCCAAATGGTGGATGTGTATTTTGGTCAGCAGGTGCTCAGCCACCAGAATTATTAATGAGTGGTGAAGTTGTAATGGCTACTGGTTGGAATGGAAGATTTTTTAATGCTGCAACTGGAGAAGGTGCTCCAATCGTTCAAGTTTGGGACGGACAGGGTCTTGACTATGAGTATTTTGCATTAGTAAAAGGTGGACCAAACCAAGCAGACGCTATGAAAGCGTTAGCAATGATGACAAACACTGAAATGTTAGCAGGAAGTGCAAAATATATTGCATATGCTCCATGGAGAAAATCATCAATTGCAGTCATGGAAGCAGGAGAGCCTTGGTACAAAGATGGAAAGACGAACATGGTTCCACATATGCCAACAGCACCAGCTAACCTTAAAAAATACTTCTTAGTAAACGCTGAATACTGGGCTGATAACGGTACAGAGCTTGGTGAACAGTGGGAAGCTATGAAAGCTAGTATTAAATAATTAAAGTTTTAAACACTTTAATTTTATATTATATTGAGGGCGGTTATTGAAACCGCCCTTTTTTTATGAGCTCAGAACAAAAAATATTATCAACAGATGGAATTCCATTAGAGGAAAGTCTTAAACAAGCAGAAAAAAAAAATAAAATTAAAGCTTTTCTTTTAGTAACACCATTACTCTTATTTTTAATTATTACTTATATCATTCCAATTGCTGATATGTTTTCTCGAAGTATAGACGACAAAATGGTTACAAACATGCTGCCTAAAACATATAAAGCCATGGAGCAGTGGGATGGAAAAGAACTTCCACCAGAAGAAGTATTCGAAGCTTTTTATTTAGATTACAAAATTTTAGTAGAGAATAAGACAGCAGGAAAATTACAAACCCAACTTAACTACGAGAAAAATGGTTTTAAGAGTGTGTTAAAAAAATTAGCTAGAAAACAAAAGAAATTTGAAGAGGGGAACTACAAAGAGCAAATAATGAAAGTACATAAAAGGTGGAAAAATGTAGATTATTGGAGGGCAATTAAAAGAAGAGCTCCAGCTTACACTTACTCTAAATATTTAAAAGGTGTTGATATGTACTCAAATGAAGATGGCAAAATTGTTCAAGTATCTGAGGATAGAAGAATTCATAGAATTTTATGGTCACGAACATTAGAGGTAGCTTTTTTTGTGACTCTTTTTTGTTTTTTAATGGCTTATCCAATTGCACATTTATTAGCTACTCTTCCCATGAAGTATAGTAACTTGCTTATGATTTGTGTGCTGCTTCCATTTTGGACCTCATTACTTGTGAGAACTGCAAGTTGGATGATACTCTTGCAGCAACAAGGATTGGTTAATGATTTTTTTGTTTGGATTGGCCTTGTAGCCGACGATAACAGACCAGAGATGATGTACAATAAAACTGGGACTTATGTTGCAATGACACAAATACTTTTACCATTTATGGTGCTACCTTTGTATAGTGTCATGAAAACAATCTCTCCAAGTTTAATGAGAGCTGGAAAATCTTTAGGCGCAACTCCTGGAGTGGCTTTTTTTAAAATTTATTTTCCACTTACAATACCTGGAATTGGAGCAGGATGTTTATTAGTGTTTATTCTTGCGATTGGTTATTACATAACTCCAGCTTTAGTAGGAGGTGCTTCCGGAACCCTTATAAGCAATCAAATTGCCTATCACATGAAGAGTACTTTAGATTGGAGTTTTGCTTCTGCTATGGGATTAATGTTGTTGACTGGAGTGTTAGTTATTTATTGGATTTATAACAAACTTGTAGGAGTTGATAATATCAAACTAGGATAATTATGGCTTTACCTAAATACACAGAACCCCATTACAGAGTCTGGCACTATTTTTATCTTTTTGTTTGTGGATGTGTATTTTTCTTTTTAATCGCTCCTTTGTTTGTAATTTTTCCATTATCATTTAATGCAGAAGAATTTTTAGTATTTACAGATGGAATGAAGAGACTTGATCCAGATGCATTTTCTACGAGATGGTATAAAGATATGATCTATGGAACAAAAAATCCTTGGGGTTTAGCTGCAAAAAATAGTTTTATAATTGCAATATTTGCTACGATTGGATCGATTATACTTGGAACTTTAGCTGCTCTTGGTTTGAGTAGTAGGCATATGCCTTACAAAGGTTTGATAATGGCAACTTTAATATCTCCAATGATAGTTCCTTTAATTATTTCAGGTGTTGCAATTTTCTTTTTTATGGCAAAAGTAGGATTGGCTGCAACACACTTAGGCATAATTTTAGCACATATTATTTTAGGAACTCCATTTGTAGTAATTACAGTTACCGCAACACTATCAGGTTTTGACCATAGCATAACTCGAGCTGCATCTAGTCTGGGCAGTAATCCTTTTAATACATTTATGAAAATTACCTTACCATTAATACTACCTGGAGTTATTTCTGGTGGTTTATTTGCATTTGTTACATCTTTCGATGAGGTGGTGGTGGTATTATTCTTGGCTGGCTTAGATAATACCACAATACCAGTTCAAATGTGGACTGGTCTTAGAGAGCAACTTAGTCCTACAATTTTAGCTGTAGCAACATGTTTAATTGTTTTATCAATATTAATTTTACTAACAGCTGAGCTTTTAAGAAGAAGATCTGAAAGATTAAGAGGAATAAATAGATAGTTTAGTTTACAGATTCAATTACTGTAGCAATTCCCATACCCAAACCAATACATTGAGTAGATAAAGCATACTTTTTATTTTCTCTCTGAAGTAATTCAGCAGCTTTGCCTGTAATTCTTGCACCTGTTGCTCCAAGAGGATGTCCAAGGGCAAGTGCTCCACCATCTAAATTAACTTTATCTTTGTCTATACCTAAATCTTTAATGCATGCTAAAGATTGTGAAGCGAAAGCCTCATTTAATTCAACAATATCAATTTTATTCGCTGACAAATTAGCTCTCTCCAAAGCTTTTCGTGATGCTCCAATTGGACCTAATCCCATATAGTCAGGGTCACAACCTTGCACTGCTGTAGACACAATTCTTCCCAAAATATTTAAATTATTTTCTTTTGCATAATTTTCTTCGCAAATTAATGTTGCGGCTGCTCCATCTGTTAAAGGTGAAGAAGTTGCTGCTGTAACAGTACCATTTTCATCAAATGCAAGTTTTAATCCATCTAACTTTTCCATTGTGCTACCTGGTCTAATATTTCCATCGGTATCACAATCTCCAATAGATACTATTTCGTTTTTAAATTTTCCTTTTGTTTGAGCCTCATGCGCTTTTTGATGACTTGAGATCGCAAATTCCTGCTGTTCGTGTCTTGAGATATTATATTTTTTAGCAACATTTTCAGCGGTAGTTCCCATTGAAAAATATACATGAGGATTATCATTTTTATTTTCAGGATAAGGTATCGGGTCAAATCCTGTATTAACTCTGGTCATACTTTCAACTCCTCCACATATAAATACTTTTCCTGCACCTAATGAAATTTTACCTGCAGCGATATGAATAGCTTCCATTGAAGAACCACACCATCTATCAACTGTCATTCCTGAAGTTTTGACATCCATATTAGTCAAAAATGTTGTTAGCTTTCCAATATTAAATGACTGTTCTCCAGTTTGGAATGCACAACCAACAACAATATCTTCAATATCATCTTTTTTAACATTGGTTTTGGAAACTAAATTTTTAATCACCGCTGCTAATAAATTAACAGGTTTTGTATCTATGAGAGCACCTTTTCTCGCCATTGTAAAAGGTGATCTAGAGAAGCCGGCAATAACAGGTTTAAACATAATTATAAATATAAGGTTAATCTGGAAATGGTAAAGAAGTTATAATGCCTTTTCTATTTTTTCCATTGAAAGTATTTACAAAAACCTCATTTCCAATTTCCCAGTAATCTTTTAAAATCATAGAAAGACCAATATTTTTTTTAAATCTTGGAGAATATATTCCGGAAGCAATTTGGCCAATTTTTACATTATCCTTTGAATATACTGGTAGAGGCACACCGGTTGGCTTACATGGATCTCCATCAAACAAAATTCCTCTCATTTTCTGAGCTATTCCATCATATTGGATCTTTCTTAAAGCTTCTTTACCTATAAAATCGTGATCATCTTCTTGTTTGCAGTATTTTTCAAGATTGCACTCCAAAGGATTATTTTCTTTTGTAAAATCATTTCCGTAAGACATTAACCCTGCCTCAATTCTATCAATTAAATTTGGACATCCTGGGGAAATATTAAATTTTTGTCCATTCTCCCAAACAGTGTCCCAAAGTTTTTCTCCGAGTTCTATCTCATTAAAATGAGTTTCAAATCCCTTAAAATATATTTCAAAACCGTCTTGTTTACTATATCCTGATCTGGCAATAATTTGTTTAGTTCCTAAAAAATCAAAAACTTTAAAATTAAAAAATTTTAACTTCTTTATATCCTCCCCAAATATTGAAATTAGAAGATCTTCAGATTTGGGACCCTGAATAGCCAGTGGATAAACATCTGGTTCGATAATTTCCACATTTAACTTTGATCCTAAAGCAATACCTTTTGCCCAAAGTAAAATATCTGAATCTGCAATAGAAATCCAAAACATATCGTCATCTAGTTTTAATAAAACTGGATCGTTAATCATACCAGCTGTTTCGTCAATTATTGGAATATAAAAACATTTACCTGTTTCCATTTTTTTTATGGATCGGGGTGTCATTTTTTGTACAAGTTTTTCAGCATCTGGGCCTGTGATTTGTACTTGTCTTTGACAAGACACATCCCATACTTGAACCTGCTCTCTTAAATGCCAGTAGTCTTCTTCTACAGTATTTTTAAAACCTTTAGGTAGTAGCATGTGATTGACAACAGTAAAATCAGATACTCCACATTCCTCTACTTTATTAGTAAATGGAGTTCGTCTTATACGCCTAGACATATTTAATTTTATATTTTTTTGTGGAATTAAATTTTCTTTACTCATTTTATTTAGACCACCAAACTGTGTAGCTATTTTTAGAAATTATAATTGGAATATGATATTTTTTATTTTGATCTTCCATCTTAAATTTAATGTTAATTTCAGAAACTATTTTTTTTTCTGAAAAATAATTTCCAGTTTTACAAACCATTTCATACTCACACTTGCAGTCGTCTTTACTTAATTCAAATTCTTGCAGTATTCTTCCACCTTCATCAGATTTAGTTTCGCAGAAAATTTTCTTTTCTCCATTTTCATTAATTTGATAAATAATTACTTCAACATTTGCAGCGTGCGAGCCATTTGTTGCATCTAATAAGTGAGAAGAGAAAGTTGCCACAATTATTCTATTGATGATTTCTCTCTTTTACTTGCAACTGCAGAGACTATTGGGCTTAATACAGGTTTTGCTTTAACATTTACACATGCGGGTTTTCCACTTTCCATAGCTCTTTTAAGTGCAGGACCTAATTCTTCTCTTTTATTAACTAATTCTCCATGTCCTCCAAAACCCTCAAATATCTTGTGAAATGGTATATCACGAAAATTAGTTCCCACGCTTTTTCCACTTTTAAATAATCTTTCTTGTTGCTGACCAATTGAGGCAAGACCTCCGTTATTATCAATTACAACAGTAATAGGTTTTTTCTCATAAAATACACTTTCAATAGACATTCCCCCAGATAAAAATGCACCATCACCACTAATTAGAACTACATTTGAGTCCGGATTATGATTTTTTGCAGATAGAGCAAATGAAACCCCAACACCTAACATGCTAAAAGTTCCTGGATGCAATATACCTTTTAATTTTTTCCCTTTGGCACCTGCGATGTTAATTGCAATTTCAGACCAAAAATGAGTATTTCCTCCGTCGATAACAAGCCAATCATTTTCACTCATTGCATCTTGAACATCCAATGAAAGTTGTAGAGGGTGAATTTTTCCTCCATTTTTTTTAGATGCTTCAGCTTCAATTTCTAAATCTTTTAATGATTTATCTACCCATTCTTTCTTCTTTTTTTTATTCTCTTCAAACCAATTTGTATTTAAAGACCATTTATTATTTTTTTTTAAGTTGGATAATGTATCTAAAAAAACACCAGGATCACTTAGTAAACTAAAATCTGCAGCTCTATTAAGTTCTAATTCTTCATGTGAACCATTCACACAAACTAATTTAGTTGTTTCTGGTATAAAAGGTGGATTTCCGAAATTTAGTTGATTATCTAATCGTGCTCCAACTACAAGAACTAGATCTGAATTTTGTAATGCAAATTCTGAAGGAGGGTATTGATGTATATCAGCCAAGCCCATATAAGCGTTAGCTTCTTCTCCTAATAATTTTTGATGATATGGGACATTAAAAATTGGTATATTTAAATTATTACCCGCTGCCTCAAGATTTTTTTCTGAATGTGACCACCAAACACCGTGTCCACCAATAATAACTGGTTTTTTTGAATTACAAGCAAGTTCTAAGACTTTAGAGAGTGAATTTGGATCTGGCCACGCTTTGGCTATAGGTTTTGCTTTTTGAGAATATGGTCTTTCTTCTAAACCAACTTCCTCTGCAAAAGATGAAAACATAATATCAACAGGAAGACTAAGATGTACAGCACCTGGATATCCGTTAGTTGCAATATGATATGCTTTGTCTACAAATTCTCTTATTCTAGCTCCATCAGTAATGCTTGCACTATATTTGGTTAAGGGGGCTGCAATTGAAACATCGTCAATTTCTTTAAAACCACCTGAGCCTTGTCTTTTAAGACTGCTAGACCCTGTAACGTAAATAATTGGACTTCTCTCACCCCAAGCTTCCATCATTGAAGGGACCGCATTTGTAAATCCTTCGGGTCCAACTAAACATACTGATGGTTTACGAGTAATTCTTGTATTGCCGTCTGCTAAATGACCTGCAATCTGCTCATGAGGAGTGTTTATTACTTCAATTTGGCATTCAGCAAAACCTTCAATTGCTGGATTACAAAAACCCCCTGAAAGAGTAAAAACTTTACTAATTCCTTTGTCTTTTAGAGCCCTTGCAAGTAAAGCCCCACCTCTAATTTTGTTTTCGCTCATTTAGTAATTTACCTTATTTATAGAACTATCTATTACTATATTAGAAGTTACATCATTAATATCGTTTAATCCCACTAACCCGAGTGTCGTGCTGGCTTCTTCTTTGATTATTTCCACAATTCTCCTTAATCCTTTTCTTCCATCAGCACCCATTGCATACATTACGGGCCTTCCAATCATTGCATAATCTGCGCCAAATGCAAGAGCTCTCACGATATCACTTCCACTTCTTATTCCACTATCAAAGATTAAAGGAAAATCGTTTCCTACTGATTTTCTGATTAGTGGAAGCATATTTATTGCTGCTGTAGCGCTATCTAATTGTCTGCCTCCATGATTTGAAACTTGTATTGCATCAGCACCAGCCTCCTTAATTTGTGTTGCATCGTCAGGAGACATTACTCCTTTAATTATAAGTTTACCTTTCCATTTATCTCTTACTCTCTTAAGCGTATCCCAATCAGTAGAACCTCTACTTTCTTTTCTTTTAAAAATACCATCTCCACTTTTAGATGTTACATAATTCATTGGTTTAGGAATGCCACTTAATAAAGTCGATAAAGACCAAGTAGGATGAGTTGCAAAATCAAAAAATTGTTTTGGACCAATCTTGAAGGGGTAGGAGAAACCATTTTTATCATCTCTAGTTCGTCTGGATAGTACTGGGACATCCACAGTTAATATTGCAACTTCGTATCCTGTATTCTTAGCTCTATCTAAAAGTTCCATAACAAAATTTTCGTCCTGAAATATGTACAGCTGCATCCATGAGTGACCTTCAGAAAGTTCATACATTTTTTCTAAAGTTGTTGTAGAAGCCATAGAAACACAAGTAGGTATATTGTTTCTCGCACTTTCAGCTGCTAACATAGAATCTGCTCCAGGCCATGATAAATTAGTCATTCCCATTGGAGCAAAACCAAATGGAAAATCAAATTCATAACCTAATACTTTTTTTTTAAGAGATCTTTTTTCAACATTTCTTAAAACTTTAGGTTCAAGTCTAATTTGATCTAAAGCTCTGCTATTTATTTCTGCTAATTTTTCATCTCCTGATGCACCATCAATAAAATCAAAAACTAATTTAGGCAGACGTTTTCGTGACAGTTCCCTTGCATCTTTAATGCTAAAAATTTTTTGACTTGGTAAAATATTATCACTCATTATTAATTTTAATATATTCTTTTAAATTAAGTTGTTTATTTTGATCAACAAAATAAGCATTATGACTTTCTCTGGAAGAATAAACCTCAGTTGGTTTTCCGTCAATAAAAAGTACTGCAACTCCATCATCTACAGCTACACCACTAGGTAAAGTTTTATTTTTTATATTTTCTCTGTATTTATCTGCTCTTTTTGCATCTGAATAATGTGGAGTAAAACTTCCAGATATAAGCCCTATGCCACGTAATGGTTTGAAGCCAGGCCCATCTGAGTCTGTCAGAAAATAATCAAACCAACATGCAGCCCCAGCACTTACACCAGAAAGAATTATTCCTGAGCTATAAATTTCTTTAAAAATTTCAAATAAATTATTTTTTCTCCATAAATCGAGCATGAATTTAGTATTTCCTCCACTAACATAAATAGCATCTAAATTTGAAATCCAGTTTTCAAAACCCTTAATTTTGGAAACAAGATTGAAATGAGAAACTTTAAAGTTAGTATTTTTAAATCTTTTGTAGAATAGCTCGGTTTTTCTGGAATCATCATTACTAGCGGTTGGTAAAAATCCTATAGAGCATTTTTCTTTACTTATTTGATCTAAAAAAAACTGATCTAAATCGCTATCTTCATTATGAGTGAATCCACCACCTCCAACTGCTATTATTTGTTTTTTAGCCTTCACTAAATAAATTTTTTAATTCGTGGTTTTAATACCAGCCCAAGGATTAGGCACTTTAGGAATATTTCTATTTAGACCTCTAACTATTTCTCCTTTTGAGTCATACATTGGCAATTTACAGATTTCTCCTTTATGTACTTTTCCATCAGTGCATTTAACATCGACAACATCGCCTGGTCCATTTTCATTATTATCGAGGTGCACAATGCCAACTCCACAAATTTGATATGGCGACCAAGTACTAGAAGTTATTTTACCAATATTTTTTTTATTTATTTTAATATCTTCACCTTTAATAGCAGTTCCCTCTGCAACTCTAATCCCCCATGTTTTACATTTTTTATCTGATTTCATCAGAGCTTCTTTTCCAATAAAATCCTCTTTATCAAAATTTATAAAACGCCCAAGACCAACCGAAAATGGATTTGTTTTTTTTGTAAAATCTTGTCCTGCAGATAGTAGACCTGCCTCAATTCTTCTACATCTAAAACCTGGAGTGGCAACTAAAATCATACCTAATTTTTTTCCTTCCTCAAGAATGTAATCTCCTATTTTTTCAGTTTCATTTTCAGGTCGAAAATAAATTTCCCAACCTAACTCATTTGTAAAACCACTTCGGCTTACAATTACTTTTTGACCTAAGATTTGTAATTCTTTCCAATCAAAATATTTCCAGTCATTTTCAGAAAATCCATCTGCTATATTTTCTAACAGTTTCATTGATAAAGGACCCTGTATTTGACTTACCCATACGTTAGGATCTTTTATTTCAACATCCATATTTTTTGAGTGAGCTTTATACCAAGAAAAAAGATCTCCATCTGCTTGAGCAAACCAATATTTATCTTCGTCAATTTTTAACAAAACTCCGTCTGTAATCATTCCCCCATCGTGATAACAAGCAAACTGGTAAGAACATCTTCCTTTTGATATTTTTGATACATCTCTTGGAAATATTTTTTGTAATAATTTTAATGCATCTGGACCAGATATTTCAAATGGATGTTCACCAGTATGTCTAAATATTATTTCTTGCCTTCCTTTCCAATACATTTCCTCAGAACTAACATTTGATAATTTCTCAAGTGTTAATCTTCCAGCATAATTAGAATATTCAGGGTCATATGGAAGCTCTTGATAAGTTAGTGGATGAACTTGAATTGACCTTGCAAGCTCCACAGAGTTAGATTTTTCAAGGCTAATAGGCTTAACTGTAAACCTGTATTTATTGATTAAATCTTTCATTACTTTTTTTTAAATAATCAAAATACATCAATAAAACAAATAAAAAAGAACCATTTTCACTGTTGCTATATAAGTTGCTAATTGTTACCTTTTACTTTTTTAAAGAGAGGAAATTATGAAAAACATTTTTAAATTGATATCAGTTTCATTGGTATCACTATTTGTAACGTTTTCTTTTGCTAATGCATCAAGTGGAGTTTTTAAATTATCTCATGATGTTGGTTTTGGAAAAGATACAAATTTAGACGCAATTACTAAGGGACGACTGTTTCAGGTAGTAATAATGACACAGAACCGTCTTGTTAGAAAAGATCTTAAAGGGGTTACATCGCCTGAGCTAGCAACAGACTGGTCAGGAAATGCAGATGCAACAGAATGGACTTTTAACTTAAGAAAAGGTGTTAAATTCCATGATGGATCTGATTTTGATGCAGAGGATGTAAAATATTCTTTAATGAGAGTTAAAGATCCTGAAATTGGTTCGCCTGCAAAGAAAAGCATGAGTGCGGTAACAGATATTGAGATTGTAGACTCACACACAGTTAAAATGAAGTTGAACACATCTTTTGCAGATTTTCCGCTTTTACTAACTGATTATAGACTAAGAATGATACCTAATGGATCAGGAGATACTATTGGAAAAACAGGTATTGGAACTGGACCTTTTATAGTAGAAAAATTTGATGCAGAGGGAACAACAATTCTTAAGGCAAACCCAGATTATTGGGAAGGAGCACCTAAACTTGCTGAAGTGCATGTAATAGCTATCCCAGATGGTCAAGCTAGAATTCAAGCTCTACTTACAGGTCAAATTGATATGAATAGATATGTTCCATTCAATCAGAAAAAAATATTTGATGGTAATTCAAAGTTTAACGTTTCAGTTATACCTACTGGAAACTGGAGAGGTATGGTAATGAGAACCGACGTTGCACCATTTGATGATCCTAGAGTAAGAAAAGCTGTGAGAATAGCTGTAGATAGACAAGAGTTAGTTGATTTAGTTATGGCTGGAGCAGCAACAGTATCATGTGATACTCCTGTTGCACCTTCTGACCAATACAGAATGGAGAAGAATTGTCCACCTCAACCAGCAACTGCAAAAAAACTTCTTAAAGAAGCTGGCTATCCTGATGGTATTGATATGACAATTCACGTTTCGACAAAAGAACCAACATGGCCAACTATTGCTGAGGTTTTGCAACAACAATTCGCTAAAGCTAACATAAGAGCAGATATCCAAATGACACCTTCAAAAAGTTATTGGAATGAAACTTGGATGAAAAAGGCAGTAGCAATGACACGTTGGAATGAAAGACCTGCTGACAGTATTTTGCATGAAGCTTATCATAGTGAAGCAAAATGGAACGAGTCTTTCTATAAAAGTGCTTCTTTTGACAAGAATTTAGCTGAAGCTAGAGGAGAGTTAAATTTTAACAAAAGAAAAAAAGCATACATCAATGCACAGAAAACACTATGGGAAGAATCTGGAACTATGATTCCGTACCACGTATCTAGACTGGTTGTCACATCTTCTAAAGTGAAAAACCTCGACGAAGTTGAGTATTTTTCAATAAGATGGCACACAGTTAGCGTTCAATAATAATTTTGTTTTACAGGCCTTTAAGTAGGCCTGTAAAACCTCTTCCATTTCTAAATAAATAATTTAAAATTTAAGTATTCTTATGCTTTTTTTAATTATAAAGAGAATTCTATTAGGTTTAATAACTTTATTTATCGTATCATTAATCACTTTTGTTGGAACAGAAATTTTACCTGGTGATGCATGTACAACGTATCTTGAAAGACAAGCATTTGGAGAGCAATTAGAAGCTTGTTATAGAAGATTAGGTTTGAATGTTCCTGCATATGAGAGATATGTATCCTGGGCAGTAAATGCTATTCAAGGAGACTTTGGTTATTCATTGAGTGGAGAAATGCCAATTAAAGAGGTTCTAGGGCCACGTATTAAAAATTCATTAGTTCTAGCATCAGCTGCTATTTTCATTGGTATACCAATCGCTCTAATACTTGGAATAGTAACTGCCCTTTGGAGAGATAAATTGCCTGACGTAGCAATTTCAACAGTAACTATATTTGCTATGACTATTCCAGAGTTTATTAGTGCTACTTTATTAATCTTAATAATCGCAATATGGTTAGAGTGGTTGCCAGGAATTGTAATTGTTCCAACTGATGTTTCATTCTTAGAACTATTACCAAATATTATTTTACCAGTAATCGCTATTGCAATGATTATGACGGCTCACATGGCACGAATGGTGAGATCAAGTGTCATTCAAGTTATGGCAAGTGAATATGTTCAAATGGCAATTTTAAAAGGTGTCCCGTATTGGAAAATGGTTTTTAAACATGTTTTACCAAATGCATTGTTACCAGCTATAAATGTTGTGGCTCTAACAATTGCATGGCTTTTAGGTGGTGTTGTTGTAACTGAGGTAGTATTTAATTATCCTGGTCTTGGAAGATTGGTTATAGAGTCTATTTCAAATAGAGACTTACCTACAGTTCAAGCATTAGCAATAATTCTTGCATCTATATATGTTAGTATAAATTTATTGGCAGACCTAATGACACTTATGCTTAATCCAAGATTAAAGACGTTACAGATAAGAAAATAATATGAAATTAGATAATATTTATCAGGAAGAAAAGAAAAGTAATTTGGCAAAATTATCTGAAATAATAATTACAATGGCCTCAAGACCATCAGGATTTATTGGCTTAAGTATATTAATTTTCCATGTAATTCTTGCATTTATTAGCCCTTATATTGCGCCATATGATTTTAAAGCAATTAACCCAACTTTAATGCTACAGGCTCCTTCGGCTGAGTATTGGTTTGGAACTGATGATCTTGGAAGAGATGTTTTTACTAGAACAATTTTAGGTGGAAGAACAGCTTTAACAATTACTTTCTTTGGATCTTTGATAGCACTACTTTGGGGTGGTCTGTTAGGAATTTTTTGTGGACTGGTTGGTGGAAAAACTGACGATATAGTGATGAGAATTGTTGATGCATTTTTATCTATACCGTGGATATTAGCAATGTTGTTAATTGTATCTTTGTTGGGTACATCAACTGAGGTACTGATACCTGCTTTAGGTTTTTTTTATGGTAAAGGAATTGTAAGAGTAGCAAGAGCTGCTACCCATGATGTTATTGCAAAAGACTTTATTGTATCCGCTAGAGCAAGAGGGCATAGTAATTTTTCTATAATATGGAATGAGATAATTCCAAACGTAAGAGATGCAATTTTAGTGGAAGGTGCAATGAGATGGTCATGGATGCTACTTGGCTTTAGTTCTTTGTCATTCCTAGGTTTTGGTGTTAGTCCTCCAACTCCAGATTGGGGATTGATGATATCAAACGCAAGAGGTTTAATGTCTTTTGCTTATTGGTCAGTGATAGCTCCAATTGTTGGTTTAAGCAGCTTAATAATCGGCATCAATTTGACAGCTGATGCTTTCGCTAAAGCATTAGGTATAGATAGATCAACAAAAGCGCCTGTTTAAAAATGACTGAAATAATTCAAAAAGTAAAAAATTTATCTATTGGATTTAAAAGTAAAAAAGGTGAAGAGATTTTAATATTAAGAAACATAAGCACAAATATTAAAAAAGGTGAAACCGTTGGTATTGTTGGAGAGTCTGGATCTGGAAAAAGTACTCTTGCACTAGCAATGATGGGGTATGTTAAGCATGGTCTCTATACTATTGGTGGAGAATGTGAATTTAATTCATCAAATCTTTTAAAAATGAAAAATAGAGATTTGGAAAAAATCAGAGGTAGAAAAATCGCAATGATACCTCAAAATGCAGGACAGGCATTGACACCAAATTTAAAAATAGGTTATCAAATTGATGAAGCGTTACAGTTGCATTCTGATTTAAACGAAGAGGAAAGAGAACAAAAAATTTCTGAATTGTTAAATAAAGTGAGACTTCCTTCACCGGAAACAATTGCTCTTCGATATCCTCATGAACTTTCAGGGGGACAACAACAAAGAGTTGCAGTTGCAATGGCATTAGCTGGAACTCCTGACCTTTTACTATTGGATGAACCTACTACTGGCTTAGATGTAACAACACAAGCTCACGTCTTAGAACTGCTTAATTTCATTGCCAAAGACACTGGAACATCAATGGTTTATGTGAGCCATGACCTAGGAGCAATAGCTCAAGTAAGTGACCGTATTATTGTAATGTACTCTGGTGAAATAGTTTTAGAGGGACCCTCTAGAGATATTCTTAAAAAACCAATTCATCCGTATACATATGGTTTGCTTAAATCTATACCAAAATTATCACTAGCAGGGCTTCCACAATCAATGCCTGGTAGCCAACCTCAACCTGGAACAATGTATAGAGGCTGCAGTTTCTTTGATAGGTGCGATTTTTCAGAGGAAAAATGTAAAAATAACTCTCCTCAACTTGAGTACTTAGAAGAATTAAACACAAGTGTTAGATGTTTTAATTATAAGAGTTTAATGAATCATAGTCAGGTTAATCAAACTGTTAATAAAATTAAGACGAGTTTGGAGGATAAAGAAATATTAAACCTTTCAGAAGTTTCAATAAGTTACGCTAAGCAAAAACTTTTAGATCAAGTGTTAAATAGAATTTCTGACGACAATCCAACTGTAAAAGATATTAATATTAATATTAAGAAGGGTGAAACTATAGCTCTTGTTGGAGAGTCAGGTAGTGGAAAGTCAACAATTCTTAAATCTATTGCTGGGTTACTCAGAACCAAAGGTGGAATAATAAAATTTGATCAAAATAGAAATTTATCGTCTGACCTCAAAGAGAGAGATCCTAATGATTTAAGAATTATTCAATTAATTTTTCAAAATCCAGATGAGTCTTTAAACCCAAACCATACTGTTGAAGAAATAATAGCGCAACCATTAAAGTTATATTTTGGTTTAAAGAGTGAAGAATTAAAAAAAAATATTATAGATCTATTACAAAAAGTAAGACTTGGAGAATTTTATATGTCCAGGTACCCCAGACAATTATCTGGTGGTGAAAAACAGAGAGTTGCAGTGGCAAGAGCTTTTGCAGCTAAACCAGATATTATATTATGTGATGAGGTAACATCTGCATTAGATGTATCAGTTCAAGCAGCTGTATTAAATTTGCTACAACAACTTAAAGAAGACTTTGGAACTACATATATATTTGTTTCACATGACTTAGCTGTCGTAAGAGCTATAAGTGATAGAGTTGCTGTACTTTATCAAGGAAGGTTGTGTGAAGTGGGACCATCAAAAGATGTTTATCAATTTCCATCACATCCTTATACAGAGGTTTTGTTAGGAGCAGTGCTGGAACCAGATCCAGATATCAAACCAAAATTAGTTGCTGAGGATATTGTAGAAGAAAAGCCACCTCAAAAAGGGTGTAGTTTTCAAGGGAGATGTTCAAGAATATTAGGTGATATTTGTAAGAGTGAGATACCACCTTGGCAAATTACTGAAAGCGGGAACTCTATCAGATGCCACATACCATTAAAAGAATTACAAAAAGACCAAATTAATTAAAGTTTTATATTTATTATTTTAAATTTGTATTCAAGTATGTTTAAATACCTTTTAGGATGAAAAATAATTCTACTTTGATTAAAAATTTATTATCTGATTTTAGAATAAATATTTATTTTCAGAATATTTCTTTGATGTTAATAGGTACACTTATCCTAGCGTTTTCATCAAAAGTTCAAGTTCCATTTTGGCCAGTTCCAATGACAATGCAAACTTTTGCAGTTTTTATAATTGGAATGACATTTGGTTCAAAGTTAGCGTTTTTTACACTTTTATTATATCTCTTTGAAGGAGCTATTGGGTTTCCAGTTTTTGCAAAAGGTGGAGGGTTATTTTATTTAACAGGTCCAACAGCTGGCTATCTTTATGGAATGACTATTGCAGCTGGTGTTGTTGGTTATTTAGCAGAAAGAAATTTTAACGATTCATATATCAAAAGTTTATTTTCTCTTTTGCTAGCAACCTCCATAATTTTTATTGTTGGGGTGGGTTATTTGGGCTCAGTTATTGGTTATGATAAAGCTTTAGCTGGTGGTCTATATCCTTTTTTACCAAGTGAATTATTCAAAATTGCTCTAGCAGTGGCAATAATTCCATCAATTACAAAAATAATTAAATAATAATATTAAAATATTTAATGGCTTTAAGTTGCTCTTGAATAAGTTTTTCATTATAAGTTTTTATTCTCATTATGAAAATTAACAAAGTAGTAGTTATAGGTTCAGGAACAATGGGCAGTGGAATTGCTGCTCAATTATGCAATGCAAATGTTCCAGTAACATTGTTAGACTTAACTACTGAAATTTCTGAAAAAGCTAGGGATAGAATTTTAAAATCTAGACCTCCTTTATTAATAGATAAGTCAAAAATAAATAATATCAATATTGGAAATATAAATGATAATTTCTATGAAGTTGGTGAAGCAGACTGGATAGTTGAAGCTGTCGTTGAGAGAATAGATATTAAACATAATATTTATGAAAAAATATTTAAAGAAAGAAAAAAAGGATCAATAGTTTCTTCAAATACATCTTCTATTCCAATTAAAGTTCTTTCAGAGAAACTTGCAGATGATGAAAAAAAAGATTTTTGTATAACTCACTTCTTTAATCCAGTTAGATATATGGATTTGTTAGAAATTGTAAAAAATGAAAATAATGATTTAGATCAAATAAACTCACTTAAAAGTTTTTGTGAAAAAGATTTAGGAAAAGGAGCATTAATTTGTAATGATACTCCAGGATTTTTAGGAAATAGAATTGGTGTCTACGCTATGCAAGTGGCTATGACTGAAGCTTTTAAAATGAAATTAACAATTGAAGAAGCTGATGCTGTTTTTGGAAGACCAATGGGAATACCCAAAACAGGTGTTTTTGGACTCTATGATTTAATTGGAATTGATTTGATGGCTGATGTTTTAAAAAGTTTTATAAAAGAACTTCCAGAAACTGATGATTTTCAAGTTGTAGCGAAAGAAATACCATTAGTTAAAAAACTTATAGAAACTGGATACACTGGGAGAAAAGGAAAGGGTGGTTTCTATAGAATGAATAAGTCTGATAATAAAAAAATACTAGAGGGTATAAGCTTAGAAACAGGTGAATATTCGCTGTCTAAAAAGTTCAATTTAGGATCAGAAAAAATGGATATTGTTGGTCTTATAAACAGAAAAGATAAATATGGTGAATATGCTTGGTCTGTAATTTCAAAGATTATTAAATATGCATCATCTTTAGTTCCAGGTATTACAGATAAATTTAATGATATCGACGAAGCAATGAGACTAGGGTTTAACTGGTCTAAAGGACCTTTTGAAATGTTAAAAGAAATTGGTGTTAAGAATTTTTTCGAAAGAATAGATACATTTGAAAATAACAAGTTTCTTGAAAACTTATCTCAAAGTAAAGACGAAAACTTTTATGGTGAAAGACAACAATATACTAATTTAGAAACTTTAGGAAAAATAAAACCTAGAGCAACTAAATTAGATAAAAATAACTCTGCTGAGACCTATAGATTTGATGATTTTAATATTGTTGAATTCACAACTAAGGCTAATGCTTTAGATTATGATTCAATGGATAGCTTAAAAAATGCTACAGACAAACCTTTAATAATAATAAATGAAGCTATGCAATTTTCAGCAGGTGTAAACTTGTCTTACACAATGAATTTTGCAGACAAAGGAGATTTTAAATCTATCGAAAAGTTTGTTAAATATTTTCAGGAAACCTGCAAACATTTAAAATATTCTAAATATCCAGTTGTATCAGCACCATCAGGATTGGCATTGGGTGGTGGTTTTGAGGTTTTATGTCAAAGTAATTTTGTAGCATCCCATACCAATATTGTAGTTGGCTTAGTTGAGACTATGGTTGGATTAATTCCAGCAGGCGGAGGATGTAAAGAAATGCTTTGGAGATGGTCTCAAACTGAAGAAGCAAAAAAAGATCCTGATTATGCTCCTTTAAAAGTTTTTGATATTATTGGATATGCTAAAACTGCAACATCACCAATTGAAGCTGAACCATTAAAATATTTAAGACAAGAGGATAAAAAAATAATGAGTAGAAATAGTTTATTACAGGTTTCTAAAGAGATAATTCAAAATAATCAAGATTTTTCTCCACCAGATGAATGTACATTTAAACTTTCCGGAAAAAGTGTTTATGACAAAATGGTAAAAATGTTAGAAAAATTATACAATGAAAAAATTATTCTTGATCATGGTATGGAAGTTGGAAAAGAGCTAGCAAAAGTTTTAAGTGGTGGAGATACTACTTTAGAAAAAACTTTATCAGAGGATGATTTATATAAATTAGAGTTAGATGCATTTATGAAGCTAATTGAGACAGAAAAAACTCAAGAAAGAATTAAACATACATTGAAAACTGGTAAACCTCTGGTAAACTAACATTATGCCAAATAGACCAACAAAAAAACAAGCAGACAACGCAACAAAAATTCTAATATCTTGGAAGAAAAAAATGCCATTTTATTATGCTGCAGCTATTATAATTGCTTTAATAATAATTCTAGTTTCTTCAAATTCAAATAAAGAGCTTTCTATGTATCAGAAAAATATCAATGATTTTAAAAAAGCAGCTGAATTTATTCATAAAAATAGCTCTAAAAATTGAAAGATAAAAATAAAAAACCAATCCAACCAGTAAGTGGAACAAAAGTACCAAGATATGCGGGACCATCAACTTTTGCTAGATTGCCAGAATTAAGAGATGTTGAAAGTTGTGATGTAGCAATTGTAGGAGTTCCTTTTGACTCTGGAACTAGTTACAGACCCGGAGCACGATTTGGACCTCAAAGTATAAGGCAAGCTTCAAGGCATTTGAGAACAAATTATCACCCAAGTTACGATGTTGAACCGTTTAAAGTGCAACAAGTTGCTGATGCAGGAGATATTGCCTGTAATCCATTTAATATTGATGAAGCTATAAAACAAATAGAAGTTGGTGCTACAGATCTTTTAAATAAAGTAGGAGGGATTATTAGTCTTGGTGGTGATCATACAATAGCTGTTCCATTGCTTAGAGCAGTTAATAAAAAGAATAAAGGTCCAGTTTCATTAGTCCATTTTGATGCTCACCTTGATACCTGGGATACTTATTTTGGAGCACCTTATACACATGGTACACCATTTAGGAGAGCTAGAGAGGAAAATTTATTTTTAGATGATGCATCAATGCATGTTGGAATAAGAGGTCCACTCTATAGCAGGGAAGATATTAAGAATGATGAAAGTTTTGGTTTTAAAATAATTCATTGTGATGAATTTCAAACAGAAGGTATAGATAAAATAGTAGAGAGAATTAGAAACAGAGTAGGAGACAATGCCTTATATTTGTCGATAGACATTGATGTCTTAGATCCAGCTTTTGCTCCTGGAACTGGTACACCTGAGATAGCAGGTATGACAACTAGAGAAATAGTAAATGTAATAAGAGGATTGTCAGGCTTAAACTTAGTTTCAGCAGATGTAGTTGAAGTAGCACCAGCATACGATCATGCAGAAGTAACTTCTTTAGCAGCCGCAACAATTGTTTATGAATTGACAAATTTGTTTGCAAAAGCCTAGAGAACAGATAGCTTAATATATGTTAGAAAAAAGAAATTTTTATATAAATGGTAATTGGGTAGAACCAAAAAATTCTAAAGATATTCAAGTAATAAATCCTGCTACAGAGAAAAGTTGTGCAATTATTTCATTGGGTGGAAAAGAAGACGTAGATGATGCAGTATCAGCTGCAAAAACTGCTTTTCAAACTTGGGGTTTCACAAAAAAAGAGGAGAGGATTAAACTACTAGAAAAGTTTTATGAGTTATATAAAAAAAGATGGAATGATACTACAGAGGCAATAATGATGGAAATGGGTGCTCCAAAAGATTTTGCATCCAAACTACAAACTGGTACAGGAGCTAGTCATACGAAATCATTTATAAAGTATCTTAAGGCTTTTGATTTTGAAAAACCTTTAGGAGATCATGCACAAGATCAGAGAATAATTTATGAACCCAAAGGAGTTTGTGTATTAATAACACCTTGGAATTGGCCAATGAATCAAGTTTGTTTAAAAGTAATCCCAGCTTTAGCAGCAGGGTGTACTATGATTTTAAAACCTTCTGAGTTAGCACCTTTATCATCAATAATACTTGCAGAACTTATTGATGAGGCAGGTTTTCCAAAGGGTGTATTTAATTTAGTTAATGGTGATGGAGAAACTACCGGTAATGCACTGACCAGTCACAAAGATGTGAATATGATATCTTTTACAGGTTCAACAAGAGCAGGAGCTCTAATTTCTCAAAATGCAGCAAAAGACTTTAAGAGGGTAAGTCTTGAATTAGGTGGAAAGGGAGCAAATATTATTTTTAAAGATGCAGATTCTGAAGCAATTGAAAGAGGAGCTGCAAGATGTTTTAGAAATTCAGGCCAATCATGTAATGCACCTACAAGAATGCTGGTAGAAAAATCAATTTATGATGATGCAGTTAATAGATTAAAAAAATTTGCTAATGAATATAAAGTTGATATTCCCCAAAAAGAAGGAGATCACATTGGTCCAGTAATATCAGAAACACAATATAATAAAATTCAAGGTTTAATTAAAAAGGGTATAGATGAAGGTGCTAATTTAATAGCAGGGGGACCTGGAAAACCTGATGGTTTAGAAGATGGTTATTACGTAAAGCCAACTGTATTTGCTGATGTAAATAATAATATGGAAATTGCCAGAACTGAGATTTTTGGTCCAGTATTATCTGTAATTCCGTTTGAAACAGAGCAAGAAGCAATAGAAATTGCAAATGATACTCCATATGGTTTGACAAACTATATTCAAACTGAAGATCAAGAAAAAGTTAAAAGAGTTGCAAGAAAACTTAGATCTGGGATGATAGTTGCAAATACGGCTTCACTTGCTGTAGACGCTCCATTTGGAGGGTTTAAACACTCCGGAATAGGAAGAGAAGGTGGAAAAGAAGGCTTATTAGAGTTTTTAGAAGTAAAATCTATTGGCGGTTGGAATTAATTCAAAGATTTATTTTTTATACCTTCTAAAAAACTAACACATTTTTTAATTTCAGAGAGTTTTATAAACTCATCGATCTTATGAGCTTGCTTTATAGATCCAGGTCCACATACCACTGTACTTATTCCAATTTCTTGAAATAGTCCTGCTTCAGTTCCAAATGAAACTACTTCTCTAGAATTGTCACCTGTTATACTTGAAACAAATTCGCATGCCTCTGAATTAGAAATTCTATCAAAACCAGTTATTTCACCAATAATATCTTTTTTAATTGAGGACTCTGGATAAATTTTTTTCATTTCGGGTAAAAGAATTTCTTTAGTAAATTTATCTATTTCATCATTTAAAAAAATTCCATCTTCTTTAACAACTGGCCTTGTTTCCCAGTTAACATGACATTTATCTGCAATTACATTATGCGCTATGCCCCCAAAAATTCCACCAACTTGTAAAGTTGAGTATGGAGGATCAAAGATAGAGTCTTTAAGCTGTCTTTCTTTAAGTTTCTCTTTTAATTCTAAAAGTTTATTTACATATCTTGCTGCAAATTCAACTGCACTTACACCTTTATCTGGTTGAGAACTATGACCTGCGAGACCTTCAAAATAAGTGGTATATTCGTAGCATCCTTTGTGTGCATCTATTATTTTCATATTAGTTGGTTCACCTACAATACAAATACAATCATGTATTTCCCTTTTTTTTAACTCTTTAATTAAAATAGGTGCACCTTTGCAAGCAGTTTCCTCATCGAAAGTAAATGAGAAGTGAATATCTCTATCCAAATTTGATGAGGAGAATATAGGAGCATATGCCAATGTACATGCTATAAATCCTTTCATATCACAAGAGCCTCTACCAAATAGTTTATCTTCTTTAATTGTTGCATCAAAAGGATCTGTTGTCCATCCTTTAGAAACTGGCACTACATCAGTATGACCAGATAAAATTATTGGTTTTTTTTTACTCTCTTTTTTAGCTTTAATAGTTGAAAATAGATTTACTCTTTTTTCCTCTTCATCGTATGTTCTAAAGGATACCGCACCCAATGAATTTAAAATGTTATCACAATAGTCAATTAGTTGAGTATTGTTTTCACCAGATACAGTTTTAAATGCAATTAAATCTTTCAGTATCTTAATAGAATTACTATATATCTCTTCTAAATTATTTCCTGTACTCATTTGTTTTTAATTATATATTAAATCTATGAAAGAACAAATAACCTACGACATTTATGACAAAGTAGATATCAGAGTAGGAACTGTAATATCGGTAAAAAAAAATGAAAAAGCAAGGAAACCATCTCTTGTTGTTGAGGTTGACTTTGGCAAAGAAATAGGAATTAAGCAATCATCAGCACAGATAACTCATTATTATAATGAGGAAAATTTAGTTGGAAAACAAGTAGTTGGAATATGTAACTTCCCCGAAAAAAATATAGCAGGTATTGTATCTCAGGTTTTAATACTTGGTTCTATAGACGAGGAAGGCAAAGTTGTTCTTGTTCATCCATCCCAAAAAGTAGAAAATGGTTTGCCTGTAGCTTAAACATGCACCCCGAATTACTGTCTCTATGTTTGTTTATGTTTGTTACTAGCTGTTCTCCAGGACCAAATAATATTGTTGCTTCTCACTCTGGGTTTAATCACGGATTTAAAAAAACTATTCCTTTAATGTTAGGAGTAATTTTTGGATTTACATTTATGCTAGCAGTAATTAATTTTGGTTTAATAAATATATTTAAGCTTTATCCAATACTTCAAAAAGGTTTAATTTTAACAGGCACAATTTTTTTAATATATTTGTCATATAAAATATCATTTTCAAAATCATCAAGTGAAAATGATAATCTAAAACCTGTGAATTTTGTTGAAACATTTCTATATCAATTTCTAAATCCCAAAGGAGTAATTGTTGCTATAATTGCAGTCTCTACCTATGTAGAATCTGGTGGTAACTTTATTTCATATTCAATTTGGCTATTAAGCATTGCCTTTTTGTTTGCAGTTATTAGTATTATTTTTTGGACTATAATTGGAAAATTTATGAGGAAATTCGCGACAAATGAGAAATTTATTAAATGGTTTAATTATGTTATGTCGGCACTCTTATTAAGCTGTATTGCAACTTTTTATTACTAAATTATGAAACCAGGAAACCAAAATTCATTTAATTGTCTAAAGGAATTGTCAATAAATGGAAAAAATTATTCTTTTTATTCACTAAAAGAAGCAGAGAAAAATGGTTTAGGTGGGATAAATAAATTACCAAAATCAATAAAAGTCTTGCTTGAAAATCTTCTTAGATATGAAGACAATGTAACGGTCAACAAAGAACAAATTCTAGCAATTAAAGAATGGTTAAATTCAAAAAAATCCAAAACCGAAATTGCATATAGGCCAGCAAGAGTGCTTCTGCAGGACTATACAGGAATTCCTGCTGTGGCTGATTTGGCTGCAATGAGAGATACAGTTAAGGAAAAGAATAAAGATCCAGATACCATCAATCCTCTTTCTTCAGTTGATCTTGTAATAGATCATTCTGTTCAAGTTGATAAGTTTGCAACTAAGAATTCATTAAAAGAAAATGTCGATATTGAGTTTGATAGAAATTTTGAAAGATATTCTTTTTTAAAATGGGGTCAGCAGGCTTTTAATAATTTTAGAATTGTTCCTCCAGGCACAGGAATCTGTCACCAAGTAAACTTAGAATATTTATCAAAAGTAGTTTGGAATGAAAAATTTGAAGATAAGGAGTATTTATTTCCAGATACTCTAGTTGGAACTGATAGTCATACTACAATGGTCAACGGTTTATCAGTACTAGGTTGGGGAGTAGGAGGAATTGAAGCAGAAGCGGGTATGCTGGGACAACCTATATCAATGTTGATACCGGAAGTGGTTGGTTTTGAAATGAAAAATAAGCTTCCAGAAGGCACAACCGCTACAGACTTAGTTTTAACAGTAGTCAAAATGTTAAGAGACAAAGGTGTAGTTGGTAAATTTGTAGAATTTTATGGAGAAGGTCTAAAAAATCTAACACTTGCTGATAGAGCAACTATTGCAAACATGGCGCCTGAGTATGGTGCCACATGTGGTTTTTTTCCAATTGATGAAGAAACATTAAAATACTTAGAATTTTCAGGAAGGTCAAAAGAGAACATTCAAATCGTAGAAAAATACGCAAAAGAACAAAATTTGTGGGCAAGCGAAGACATTGTTTTCACTGATACTTTATCTCTAGATATGTCTACAGTGGTTCCAACAATTTCTGGGCCAAAAAGACCACAAGACAAAGTTCTTTTAACAGAGGCATCAAAAAATTTTATAAAAGTTTTTGAAGATGTATGTAAAAAAACTGATCCAACAGCAGCAAAAGTTAAAAACACAGATTTTGAGATAAAAGATGGATATATACTAATAGCAGCAATTACATCATGTACGAATACCTCCAATCCAAATGTATTAATTGGTGCAGGACTATTAGCCAAAAATGCAATTGAAAAAGGCTTAAATGTTAGACCTTGGGTTAAAACTTCATTAGCACCTGGATCACAAGTTGTTACTGACTACTTAGATAAAGCGGGTTTAAGCAAATATTTAGATGAATTAGGTTTTAATTTAGTCGGTTATGGTTGCACTACTTGTATTGGTAACTCTGGACCTTTGCCAGATAATATTTCTGATGCTGTTAGAGAGAATAATTTATATGCAGTTTCAGTTTTGTCGGGAAATAGAAACTTTGAAGGAAGAATTTCTCCATTAGTAAAAGCAAATTATTTAGCTTCACCTCCTCTTGTTGTAGCTTACGCAATTGCTGGATCTATGAGGATGGACTTATACAAAGAACCATTAGGAAAAGATAGCAAAGGACAAGATGTTTATCTAAAAGACATTTGGCCTTCAAATAAAGAGATAGAAGACACTCTCAAACAATCTTTAAACCCAGAAATGTTCGTGAACAGATATTCAAATGTCTCAGAGGGACCAGAGCAATGGCAAAAAATTAAAGTGGAAAAAGGAAGTATTTATAATTGGGAAGAAAATTCTACATATGTAAAAAAACCACCGTTCTTTGAAAATTTACCAGATGAACCAGAGGGTTTTAAGGAAATAAAAGATGCTAGACCGTTATTAATTTTAGGAGACATGGTAACAACTGATCACATTTCGCCAGCAGGCAGCATTCAAAAAGAAAGCCCAACAGGGAATTATTTTATGAAGCATCAAATTTTACCAAAGGATTATAACTCCTATGGTGCAAGAAGAGGAAATCATGAGGTCATGATGAGAGGAACATTTGCTAATATCAGAATTAAAAATGAAATGGCTCCAGGTACGGAGGGAGGGTTCACTAAATTATATCCTGAAGAAAAAGTAATGCCTATTTATGATGCTGTTGTTGAATATAAAAAAAGAGGAACTGATTTAGTAGTATTTGGTGGAAAAGAATATGGAACTGGTTCTTCAAGAGATTGGGCAGCAAAAGGAACAAAATTATTAGGTGTAAAAGTTGTAATTGCTGAAAGTTTTGAGAGAATACATAGATCAAATCTTATAGGAATGGGTGTTTTACCTTTGCAGTTTGTAGAAAATATGAATAGACAGAATTTAAACTTAAAAGGTTCAGAATTAATATCAGTATTAGGACTTGAGAAAGGAATTAATCCAGGCGATCATTTAGAGGTTGAGATCAAATACGCGACTGGTGACATTAAAAAAATTAAATTGTTGTGCAGAATAGACACTAAAAATGAATTAGAATACTATAAGAACGGTGGTATTCTACAATATGTTCTAAGGAATATGATAAATGGATGAAGAAATAGAAATTATTAATACAAATACAAGAATTGAAAAATTTAAAAATTTTTTAATAGCAAAAAAAAAACAATTAATAACTTCATTAATATTAATAATTTTTATATTAATCACCTTTTTTGGCTATCAAGAGTTCAAGTCTAGTAGTAAAGAAAAATTAGCGAATAAATTTAATTCAATTATTATAAATTTCGAGACAGGAAAAAAAGAAAATATAAATATCAACTTAATAGAAATCATAAACACTAAAGATAAAACATATTCCCCATTAGCTTTTTTTTTCTTACTTGATAAAGATTTAATTAACTCAAGTGACGAAATAAATTCATATTTTGACCTTCTTATAAATGAAGTATCGCTTGATAAAGAAATTAAAAATTTAACTATCTACAAGAAGGGTCTATTTAATTCAGAATTTGTTCAAGAAAACGAATTATTAAATATTCTTAATCCAGTAATAAAATCAGAGAGTATATGGAAACCGCAAGCACTATATCTTATGGCTGAGTTTTACTTAGCAAAAAATCAAAAACAAAAGTCCAAAGATTTTTTTGATCAAATTATGAATATAGAAAATGTAAGCCCTAAAATTAAACTAGAAGTTCAAAGAAGATTGCGTTCTGAATTCGGTGAGTAAAAGATTTTTATATATATTAATTTTTATTTTTATAACTAGCTGTAGCCTTTCTAAAAAAGATAACGAAATCAAAGATACATCAATAAATATCTTTGAAAAAATAGAACCAATAAAAAAAGAACTAAATCCTGATTTAAAAATAAAATCTTTAATTAGGTTTAAAAATAAGCCATTTCAGAACAACAAGACTAATAGCAATGGTAATATTAACTTTGATACAAATTTTACAAAAATATCAAATTATAAATTTAGTAAAATTAAAAAATTTGAATTTTATCAACCTGAGTTATTTTTTACTAATTCTGATGAAATAATATTTTTTAATGGAAAAGGCACTATATTTAAATTAAATCAAGATCTAAAAGAGATATGGAAAATAAATAATTATAATAAAAAAGAAAAAAAACTTAATCCAATTTTATATTTTGCTCAAATAGATAACAAGTTAATTGTAAATGATAATTTATCAAAAATATATTCTGTTGATTTAAATTCAGGAAAAATTTTATGGTCTAGATACAGTAATTCATCGTTTAATTCTAATATTAATGTATTTCAAGATAAATTTTATACAATCGATTTTGATAACGTTATAAGAGCTATTTCTTCAAAAAATGGAAAGGAACTATGGAATTTTCAAACTGAAAACTCATTTATAAAATCAGAAAAAAAATTATCAATAATTATAAAGGATAAAATTATTTTTTTTGTAAACAATTTAGGTGATGTCACAGCTCTTGATGTAAACAATGGTAGTTTATTTTGGCAAACACCCACGCAAACAAATACAATATATCAAAATGCATTTAGCCTTGAGAATTCAGATCTAGTGTTTGAAAACAATACTATTTATTTTTCTAATAACAAAAATGAATTTTTTTCTATTGATGCTAGAACAGGAACTGTAAAATGGGCTCAATCAATAAATTCAAGTTTGAGACCAACTATTATTGAAAATTTAATTTTTACAGTATCAAATGAAGGATATCTTTTTATTATTGATGACCCAACTGGTAATATTATAAGAATTACTGATATATTAAAGAGCTTTAAAGACAAACTTGAAATTAAGCCGATTGGATTTATACATGCTAAAAATAAGATTTATGTATCATTAAGTAATGGTAGATTGGTAACTATTAATTCTTCTACAGGCATTCAAGAAAACATTAAAAAATTTAATAATTCAAAAATATCTAGACCATACATTCTTAACAATAGCATGTATTTAATAAAAGATAATGCATTAGCCAAAATTGAGTAATGTTCTTAAAAATTCTTGAAAAATTAGGAAGAAAAAAAGTAGTCTTAGATAGAGGTCCCTCACACCCAGAGTTTGATAAAGCAAAACCTTGGATGAATAGATATTATCTATTATTTCGTCATAGACCAAAATGGTTCCCATTTAACATACTGATCCATGAAATGTTAGACGATGATCATGGTGATGGTGTTCATAATCATTTGTTTCCTTACATCACAATCATTTTAAGAGGAGGATATTGGGAAACATTAAAAAAAGGAAAAGTTTGGCGAGCACCAGGATATATAGGATTTAGGTCAGCCAATAATTTCCATAGAGTAGACTTAGAGCCAGGAACTAGACCAATGACAATTTTTTTAGCAGGACCATATGGTTTGAGAAAAGGACCAAGATCGGAATATGGAATAGATTTTAAAACAAAAAAATGAGTTTGAAAAAATCTTATCTTAAATACTGCAAAGATAAGGACTTAGAAATAAACGAAAATCAAATAATAATAGTCCAAAAATTAAGCGAATATTACAATCTTAACTTCAATCAGTCATTTATTAAAAAATTATTCAAAGATAAAAAAAATAAATTAGGCTTTTATTTAGTTGGTGATGTAGGTGTAGGTAAAACTATGATTTTAAATTTTTTTTTTGAAAGTTTAAAAGAAAAAAAATCAAGATTACACTTTAATGAGTTTATGGTTGAATTTCATGACTTTATATTTGAAAATAAAAAGAAAGATAATGACAATGGGTTAAAAAAATTTGTTAAAAATTTAAGTGACAAAACAAAAATATTATATTTTGACGAATTTCAGGTAACAAATATTGTTGATGCTATGATCTTAGGTAAATTATTTGAAAGAATATTTAATGAAAATATAAAAGTTATTTTTTCCTCAAATACAAATATTAAAGATTTATATAAAAACGGATTACAAAGAGATCAATTCATCCCTTTTTTAAATATTTTAAAAAATAATTGCTCCGAATTAGAACTTAATATTGAAGAAGATTATAGAGCTACAAAAAATATAAATTTAAGTCGATTTTTATCGCCAATAGATAATTCATCTAATTTTAAGTTTAATAAATCTTTTAGAAAAGCTACAAAAAATAAAAAACAAACTACTAAGATATTAGATGTTAAGGGACGCAAATTAGTATTTGAAAACTTTTATGAAAGAGTTCTTAAGGTTTCTTTTGACGAAATTTGTAATAGAAATTTTGGATCCGAGGACTACATTAAAATTGCGAACGAAAGTGACTTTATTTTTATTGAAAATTTACCAAACTTTAATGAAAGTAATTCTAATCAGCAACAAAGGTTTATTACCTTTATCGATATTATTTATGAAAAAAAAATACCATTGATGATCAAATCAGAAGTTGAATTAAATTCACTCCAGTCTGCTGACAGCATTAATGAGCCTTTCAAAAGAACAGTTAGTCGATTGTATGAGCTAACATCTCAAAATTTCAATTAGTGTATGAAGCAAGAATTTTATAATCTAAACATTCACACAAATGGTCAAAAACTGTATGAGTTTACTAATGAAACAATTGAATGGATTAATAAAAATAATTTTGAAAATGGAATTATTAATTTAAGCATTCAACACACTAGTGCATCACTAATTGTCCAAGAAAATGCTGATCCAGATGTACAAAAAGACCTAATTAATTATTTTGATAAATTGGCACCCATGGACAACAAGTTGTATATCCACACAATTGAGGGAAAAGATGATATGCCAGCCCATATCAAATCTGCATTAACCAATAATCAAATCTCCTTAAGTATAAAAGATAGTGAATTACTGCTAGGAACTTGGCAAGGTATTTATTTATTCGAGCATAGATTAGAGGCAACAACAAGAACAGTGGTTCATCATTTTATCGGAGACTAATTTTTTTTCTTAATTGATTGAAAAGCACTTAAAGCATCAGCCCTTGCTTTTTCATGAATAACAATTGGCATCGGATAATTAGCACCTATGATAGTATTGATAGCTTCTTGATATTTTTTTTCCATTTCCCATGGTTTGTGAATAAATTTTGGAGGAACTTTTGATAATTCAGGAACCCATTTTTTTACATACTCTCCCTGTTTATCAAATTTTTCACCTTGTAAAATAGGGTTGAAAATTCTAAAATATGGCGCTGCATCTGCACCACATCCAGCTACCCATTGCCATTGTGCAACATTATTTGCTTCATTGAAATCAAGTAGACAATTTCTGAAATATTTTTCTCCCTCTTTCCAATTAATTCTTAAATGCTTCACTAGAAAAGATCCAACAACCATTCTAATTCTATTATGCATCCAGCCTGTTTCGTACAATTCTCTCATTCCAGCGTCAACAATTGGATAACCTGTCATTCCTTTTTTCCATGCATTTAAAAATTTAGAATTATTTAACCATGGAAACTTATCAAATTCTTTTCTTAAGTTTCCCTTTAGCATTTGTGGAAAGTAATTTATGAGACTGTGCGAAAACTCTCTCCAACCAATTTCATTAGTATATTTTTTTACACTTACATTATTTGATTTTAGTTTTTTTACACTTTTCCCAAATGTCTCCAACATTAATTTGTCCATTTCTAATATATGGAGAAAGTAATGACGTTCCTTTAATTGATGGAAAGTCACGATCAACACCATAATTAAGTATGCTTTTGTTAACAAAATTATCTAAATTTTCATGAGCTTTTTGCTCAGAAGGTACCCAATACTTTTCAAATTTTTTATACCAATCAGACCTAGGTAAAATATCCTCAGATTTTATTTGGTTTTTAAACAATGTGTTTATCTTTTTACACTTTTTAACTTTGCTTATTTTATCAGGCAGTCTTTCTAAATAAAATTGCTCTGCATTTCTCCAGAAAGGACTGTAGACTTTAAAAGGTGTGCCATCATTTTTTGTAATTTTATTATATTCATTAAGAACGTTCCCTTTAAAAAATTTAAAATCAATATTTTTTTTTGAAAAATTAGTCCCAATTTTTTTATCTTTTTCTAATTCTGTAGGTTCATAAACTTTATTCCAATAAACAGATATTTTACTATTAGATTTTATTTTAGAAAAAAAATTTATTTCATCGTCCTTAATTATTTCCAATCCAATATTTAATTTTTTTAAATCTGATTTAAAATTTTCTAAGGATTTACTTACCCACCACTTTTGAGCTTCTCTTTTGTGATCAAAAATATTACTATTAAAAATAAATACTGCCGTAACTATATCATGCTTGTTTGAAGCATAAGTCAGCGCATCATTATTTTGTATTCGAAAATCATCTCTTATCCAAACGAGTGCTGTATTACCCATTTGACAACTGTTCTGATCCTTTAGAGAGAAGTTCGTTATAAAGTTTTATATCTGTATCACCTTCGCATCCAATTAATAAAACATTCGAATTCATATCTAATTCAAGATCCTTTTTAATTTGTTCGTTATTACAACTAACATTTATACTTATTAGAGCAGGTGCTGAACATTCTCCTGCAACAATGTTATCCTCACCAAAGTATCCCTTAGCTAACATCGCTACTGATAATGGTATGTCGTCATCAGGAATACTTAAACAATTATTTACTGAGTTTTTTAGAATTTGCCATGGGACTAATGATACATCCCCACATGACATTCCTCCCATAATGCTTTCTTTTTCTATTTCAACTCTAGTAAGTTTACCTGCATCAATACTCTTTAATACACAGTCTGCATTTTTTGGCTCAACAACAATAATTTTTGGAATTCTTTTAAAATATCTGGCAACTCCTGCTATTACACCAGAGGCCATACCTCCTACACCTGCCTGAAGAAATATATGTGTTATATAATGATCAGTTTGTTTTGAGATTTCTGCTATCATCACTGAATATCCAGCCATGGTTAGTTTTGGAACTTTTTGATAATCCTCCCAGGCAACATCTTGTACAATTTCCCAACCATTTTCCTTAGATTGCTTTATGCATTCATTTAAAGAATTTTCGTAATTGCCTTTTACTTTTGTCACTTCAGCTCCTAGTTTTCGCATCTCATTAGCTCTTGTTTCACTTACAAATTCACTTATAAAAATTTTACATGCAATTCCTAGCCTTTTTGCACCCCAAGCAACTGATTTTCCATGATTTCCTGCTGTTGCTGTTGCAACAACTACATTCTTTCTTCCAGCTGAAACCTTCGCTACCGCATAAGCACCTCCAAGTGCTTTAAAAGATTTTAGTCCAAACCTTTTAGACTCATCTTTGTAAAAGATATTTTTAAGATTAAGGTCTTTTGAAAGTTTATTTAATTTGAGTAGGGGAGTGGGTTCATAATTTTCCCAACGAGATATAGTATTAAATGCCTTATCAATAGTTTTTTTATTTAAAACGCTTAAAATTTCTTCTCTACTGAATGAATAATTTTTATTTTTTGTAAATGATGAAAATTTATTAATATGACTATAATTAATAGACATATTTTAACAATCCAAAGTATTAGATCTTTCCCACTTTGTAATAGGTTTCAATTTATCAAATTTTTCTTTTAACTTAAAACTTTCTATTTCAGATTTTTTTAATTTGATGTAACTATTTAAAACATTTTTTCCAAAAGCATTTTTCATAACTGTATTAAAATTTAACATTTCTAAGGAATCTTCTAATGTATTTGGTAATTTTGGTAGGTTAGGATATTTTTCGTGATCAGTATACATATTACAGAATAATGGTTTTCCAGGATTAACTCTTTTTCTAATGCCATTTATACCTGCTGCTAAAACTCCTGCTTGTAGTAAATATGGATTTGCTGAACCGTCCATTAATCTAAGTTCAAATCTTCCTGGATCTGGAACTCTAATCATATGTGTTCGATTATTTCCTGTGTAAGAAATACTACTTGGGGACCATGTTGCACCAGATTTTGTCGGTGGTGCATTTATTCTTCTATAACTATTTAATGTTGGATTAAAAAATGCTGATAATGAACCTGCATTCTTAATTACTCCACCTAAAAAATTATATGCTAATTTACTAAGTCCAAGTTTATCGTTTTTATCTAAAAATTTATTTTTTTTCTTATCCCATAGGGAAATATGCGCATGACATCCATTACCCGTCAGTTGTTCAAATGGTTTTGGCATAAATGTTGCTCTTAACCCATGCTTTTCTGCTATGGACTTAACCATAAATTTAAAAAATGTATGTCTATCTGCTGTAGTTAGGCAGTCAGTGTAGTCCCAATTCATTTCAAACTGGCCATTAGCATCTTCATGATCATTTTGATATGGGTTCCATCCCATTGTAATCATACAATCACATATCTCTTTTATTAAATCATATTGCCTCATCAAAGCTGATTGATCATAACAAGGTTTAGATTGAGTATCCCTAGTGTCTGCAATAGAACTACCATCAGGTGATATAAGAAAATATTCACACTCAACACCAGATTTCATGGTGTAACCTTCATTTGATAGTAATTTTATTTGCTTTTTTAACATTACTCTTGGTGATGCCTCAACAGGTTTACCATTCATCCACAGGTCTGAAGCAAGCCAACCTACTTCTTTATTCCAAGGTAATTGAATTAAACTATTTGGATCTGGTACAGCGAACATATCCGAGTCTGCTGGTGACATATCAAGCCAAGCTGCAAATCCAGCAAATCCTGCACCATTTTTTTGCATCTCCTTTATTGCTTGTGCGGGTACTAATTTAGATCTTAATACACCAAACAAATCAACGAAACTTATTAAAAAATATTTAATTTTTTTTGATTTAGCAATATTAGACAAATTTTGGGGCATTAATAATTATACTACGAATTATTTATTAACTATCAATAACTATCTCTTTTTTATACCCGGTATCCAGCTAGTTCCTGCCAAAGGAACTCTTGCCATTGCTGCAGCTTCAACAGTTAATGCACATAAATCCTCTGGTTCTAAATTATGAAGACTATTTTTTCCACACGCTCTTGCGATAGTTTGCGCTTCTAAAGACATCACCTTTAAATAATTTGATAATTTTCTACCTGCTTTTTTTGGATCTAATCTTTTCATTAACTCTGGTTTCTGAGTTGATATTCCTGCGGGATCATTTCCTTCATGCCAGTCGTCGTACGCTCCAGCTTTACTTCCAAGTTTTTCATATTCTTTTTCCCATTTCGGGTCATTATCACCAATTGCAATCATGGCTGCACTCCCAATTGATACTGCATCAGCTCCTAACGCGAGAGCTTTAGCTACATCTGCACCATTTCTAATTCCACCTGAAATTACAAGCTGAACTTCTCTATGAGAATTTAAATCTTGCAAAGCATCTACTGCAGGTCTTATGCAAGCTAAAGTCGGTTGACCTACATTTTCAATGAATACTTCTTGTGTTGCTGCTGTACCACCTTGCATACCATCCAAGACAACAACATCTGCTCCAGCTTTTACAGCTAATGCTGTATCATAATATGGTCTTGCTCCAGCAATTTTAATAAAAATAGGAACTTTCCATTTAGTAATTTCTCTTAATTCCAAAATTTTTATTTTTAAATCATCAGGACCGGTCCAATCAGGGTGTCGACATGCAGACCTTTGATCAATACCTTTTGGTAAAGTTCTCATTTCTGCAACACGATCATCTATTTTTTGTCCAAGCAACATTCCTCCACCACCAGGTTTTGCGCCTTGTCCAATTACTACTTCAATTGCATCTGCCTTCCTTAAATCATTTGGGTTCATCCCATATCTTGAGGGCAAAAGTTGATAAACTAAATTTTTCGATTGACCTCTTTCTTCTGGTGTCATTCCTCCATCACCTGTTGTGGTAGATGTTCCAGCTGCACTTGCTCCTCTTCCTAATGCCTCTTTCGCTGGACCTGACAAAGCTCCAAAACTCATACCTGCAATCGTAATTGGAATATCAAGCTCTAATGGTTTTTTTGCATATTTTGTGCCTAAAGTTATATTTGTAGTACATTTTTCTCTATATCCTTCCAAAGGATATCTAGACATTGAAGCACCTAAAAATAATAAATCATCAAAATGTGGAAGCTTTCTTTTAGAACCACCACCCCTAATATCATAAATTCCAGTCTCTGCGGCTCTTCTTATTTCAGAGTTAGTGTATTCATCAAAGGTCCAGGATTGACGAGGTATAGTTTTATTTTTCATAATTAATAGTTTGATACATTATCAATATTAAAATTATATAGTTTTCTAGCAGAACCGTATCTTTTAAATTGATCGGGTTTAATATTTGATCCAGCTTTTTTCAACAGCTCTTTTAATTTTGATTTATGTTTTTTATCCATTTTTTTTTCTTCACAATCTGCTCCTAAAGACTTTACTTTTCCTTTTACATATATATTTGTTTCATACAAACTATCTCCTAAGGCTTCACCAGCATTACCAAAAACAACTAAATTTCCAGATTGAGCCATAAAGGCTGACATATGACCAACAGAACCTTTAACTATTATGTCAATACCTTTCATTGAAATTCCACATCTAGAACTAGTATCGCCATCAACAATTAATGTTCCACCATGTGCAGTTGCCCCTGCAGATTGTGATGCATTTCCTTTAACATGAACTTTTCCAGACATCATATTTTCTGCTACACCTGTGCCTACATTTCCATCAACTATAATATTTGCATTTTGGTTCATACCAGCACAATAATAACCTACATGACCTTTTATAGTTACTTTAATATTTTCTGTAAGACCTGCACATATAGCATGATTACCTTCAGGATTTGATATAGTAAATTTTCTACTTTTTGTTTTTCTATCAATACTTTGTAGCTTTTCATTTACCGATCTTAGTTTCAATTTTTTTAAATCAAGATTCATTATTTTCCCCAAGAATAAACTATACCTGGATTAGGTTCAAAAATTTTTGCATTGTTAACATTAGGCATATGTGCCATTGCTTGAAACTCAGAACAAATTGCAACATAATCTTTTGTTTCAGCTATTACTGCAGGTTTACAAGCTATCTCATCACGAAGAACTGCGAAACCACTGTGAGTTCCTGCAATAAAAGTGTAGAACCCATCTAGTTCGCTTAAACCTTTTTTTAAAGTTTGTTTTAGGTTTCTATTTTTAAGACTATCGGAGATATATCCAGCTGCAACTTCAGTGTCATTTTCAGAATTAAACTTAGAACCATTTTTTTTCAATATTCTTCTTAAGTTATTGTGATTAGATAGCGATCCGTTATGAACCAAACATTCATCTTCTCCAGTAGAGTAGGGGTGAGATCCATTTGTAGTAATTGCACTTTCTGTTGCCATTCGCGTATGGCCAATCGCATGAGTTCCTGAAAAATTATCTAGATTAAACTTTTTTACAACATTACTTGGACTTCCAACTTGTTTAAAAATTTCAATTGATTTCCCGTAACCAACTAGTGATATTTTCACAAAACTCTCTAAAATAGGGAGAATTTTGTTAGGTTTTTCAATAGATTTTAAAATTATGTGGTCAGAATTCTTTTCTATACTTGTAAATTTCAATTTTTTTTTAATTTCTTTTTTGAATTTTTCTAAACTCATTTCATTTAAACAAATAGAATATTTATAAATTTTATTTTTATCACTGTTATAAATTGCAAAACCTGCACTATCAGGACCCCTAGACTCCATACTGACTAACATTTTAGAAAGCATTCCCCCCAATGATTTTTCAAATTTTTTAGATTTTAGATAAATTCCAACGATGCCACACATATATAAGTTTTTAAAATAGTGATAATAATTGGTCTTTATAGTAAAGCACATTGACTATAACAATGATAATGATTGCGGCAAAGACACCATATTTAGCTTTGGGCCAAGCTAATCTAGCCATTCTACTTGGAGTTTTATTTGATTGATTTTTATTTTGATCGCTCATTAAGATTAAGGGCGCAAAATTTAATTTGCGCCCTTATAAAGTTTTATTTAACCGTCCGTTATATTACTTTTCCAAGCATTAGAACTAGGTTTTCTTCTAGCGAGTTTTTCAAGTTTATCGCTTTCTTGCCTAGAACTTATAACCGTCCAGCCAATCCAAACTATAACAAGTATTATAACTAAGATACCTTCAGATCCAGCGCCTGGAAATATTGGTCCAGCAGCACCACCTTCTGCTTTACTAGCAGCAGTTAAATGATCTATCCAATTATTTACTGTAGCCATGTTTTCCTCCTTTAACTACTTGAAGAAGCAACAGTTTTTTCATCTTCTTTTGCCTCCTCCATTATTTGATAGTCCAATCCTGCTAACTCAACTTCTCTCGGTATACGTAGTTTGCCCATACCATTAAGAACTTTAGCAATAATCCAACCAGGAATCATTCCAAGCACAAAAAACATTATTAATGCACCAATAAACATTCCTAATGGATTAATAGCAGCATATGTAGATCCATCCCACATTGCACCAACACTGTAACCTGATGAAGGATATCCATTTAGGACAAATCCACAAATTACAAGACCAGCAAAGCCTGCATAACCATGAACTGCAACAGCTCCAACTGCATCATCAATTTTGAACTTACGTTCAACCCAATAATGTAGTTTGTAAGCTATAACTACCCCAATCATACCAATAATTAATGATTGAATTGGATGATAAAG
Organism: Pelagibacteraceae bacterium AG-325-E23; assembly: GCA_003282945.1. GTDB lineage: Bacteria > Pseudomonadota > Alphaproteobacteria > Pelagibacterales > Pelagibacteraceae > Pelagibacter. Next base: position 10,017 of record QBYG01000009.1, on the reverse strand, counting down.
ATCGTTTCCTGCTGAAGCACATATTATTCCAGCTAGTCCGCTTGAGTATGTCCAGAAAGGATCACCTTTTGATATTACGTAACCAGCTAACAATCCTCCTGATAAAGACATCAAAAAGTTCATAGTTATTCCACTTAATGTCGTTGGAGTGTAGTATATGTTAGTAGCAGTAAAGAAAGTTACACCTTCCATTCCATATTCAGGCCCTAAGTCATAAATTGGAACATTACAAGCCGCGTAGAATCCCCAAAAACCTGTATAAATTAAGAATAATCCAACAGTTACTAACCAAGGATTTCTTGGTCCAATGTTTCTAGGTTCACCACTTGATGAAAATTTTCCAATTCTTGGACCTAATACAGCAAGCACACCTAAAGCAAATCCTCCTGCTACAGCGTGAATTACCCCTGATGCATATGCATCATGATATCCAAGTATTTTTAACATCCATCCATCAAAGTGCCATCCCCATGCAGCATCTATACTCCAAAACACAGATCCAATTGCAATGGCAAGAATTCCAAATGCAAAAGTTGTTATTCTTTCAATAACTGCACCTGATACTATTGAAGCAGCTGTCCAGGAGAATAAAAGGAACGCTGCCCAAAATACTCCCATGATGTGATCGTTAAGCGTAATAGCCATAAACTCGTTTGTGGGATTAGCTAAATCATTTGCACCAAATCCACCTCCGAGAACAAGCCCAGTACTTTCTGTCATTATTGATGGAGCTAATCCAGGTCCTGTTGGAAAAGCCCAATATATCCACCAACCAAATAAAAACCAAGTTACTGTTACCAAAGGTATCAGCATTGTATTTTTCATTAATGTATGTTGATGGTGTTTGTAACGCGATGCTCCAACTTCATACATACAAAATCCTACATGGATAAGAAACATAAGTACTACTGTTATCCAATAGTAAAATTCTGTAAATATGGTTTGCAACGCATCAATTTGACTAGTCATTTCAAACCTCCATTAAATTTAATAATAAAATATTAATTAAAGAAATATTTACATCAATAGATAATAAGCTCAAAATAGGCTAGAAATTTGAGCAAGACAACTTCTGGTATATATAAAATTTCTAATTGATTCTAAAATTTTCTGTATGCTTTTTTGAGATCTACAAGTGGATGATTTGGAGACATCTGAAATTTGACCAATAGTTCTCTTGCAATCATGTCTCTATCTTGTTGGTTATTTGGTAATTTAATTTTTTTTGGAATTGTGACCCAACCATTAGCGTTTCTATCAAATACTGCTGGTCTATCTTCTTCATACCCCATGTGAACATCTTCCAACCAATTTAAATCATCCCAACCCATTGCTTCTATATATTTTTTTAAGAATGGAGTAATCCTTGAATAGTCTGGTAATAAATTTACATCATATCTATAACCAATAGTTTGACCTATCATCTTTTCTCGAGCAGTCTCCTTCTTTTTACCTAACTGACCTTTAACTGTTTTTTTGCTCGATTTTTTACTTTTTTTCTTTGCCATAATTATATTTTATGAAAATCGTCAACTCCAACCGTATGATTTGTTCCAGAAAGTGGTACTTTCGCTAAAGCAGATGCTTCCATTGTTAAAGCTGCCATATCTTCAGGCTCTAATGAATGGATATTTGTTTTACCACAAGCTCTAGCTAATAATTGTGCTTCTAAAGTCATAGTGTGTAAGTAATTATAAACTCTAAGAGCTGCCTCATCAGGATTTAGTCTTTTTCTCAACTTAGGATCTTGAGTAGCAACACCAACTGGGCAACGACCAGTATGACAGTGATAACAATGACCTGCTGGCACTCCCATTTCTTTTTCAAAATTAGACTCTGGAATTTCTTTATTACAGTTTAGTGCAATCATAGCTCCAGTACCTATAGCAATAGCATCTGCTCCAAGCGCAAGTGCTTTAGCCATGTCAGCTCCATCTCTAACTCCACCAGCATAAATAAGAGTGACTTTTCCAGTTTTTCCAACATCATCTATTGCTCTTCTTGCTTCTCGAATTGCAGCTATTCCAGGTATACCCGTGTTTGCTGCTGCGATGTGTGGACCAGCACCTGTTGAGCCTTCCATACCATCTAGATAAATAGAGTCTGGATCACATTTTGCTGCCATACGAACATCATCATAAACTTTTGCTGCTCCAAGTTTTAATTGTATTGGAACTTTATTTTTTGTTAATTCTCTTAGTTCTTGAACTTTTAAAGCCAGATCATCTGGTCCTAACCAATCAGGATGTCTCGCAGGAGATCTTTGATCAATACCAGCTGGTAATGATCTCATCTCTGCTACTTGGTCAGTAACTTTTTGACCCATCAAGTGTCCACCCATTCCAACTTTTTGACCTTGACCAATGAACACTTCGATTCCATCAGCAAGCTGTGCATGATGAGGATTAAATCCATATCTTGATTGAATACATTGATAGTACCATTTTTCTGAATATCTTCTTTCATCAGGTATCATTCCACCTTCACCCGAACATGTTGCGCTACCTGCCATAGTAGCTCCTCTTGCAAGTGCTGTTTTTGCTTCATAAGATAAAGCCCCAAAACTCATACCTGTAATATAAACTGGTATATCTAATTCTACTGGATTTTCACATCTTGGACCGATGATAGTTTTTGTTTCACATTTTTCTCTGTAACCTTCAATTACAAATCTTGTAAGAGTACCAGGTAAAAAAACTAAATCGTCAAATGTAGGAATTTTTTTCATCAGAGCCATACCTCTCATTCGGTATCTTCCTAACTGAGCCTTAATATGAATGTCGTCGATTACTTCAGGTGTAAATATAGCGTTATAACCTAGTAAACTTTTATTTCTTTTTGAGAATTCACTTCCACCATTCCCATTGGAATGACCATTTGATTTTCCGTTTTTTTTCTTTGCCATTAAATTGCTCCTTTTTTCTCAGTTGGTTCTAAAGCGTCATAATTCCATAATTTTTTACCTGCAACTACTTTAGTCATTTTTGAAATATCAAAATTTTCACCGATTTCTGCTACTTTAAGTTTTCTTTTAATCCAATCTACATCACTTTTTGTCATAGGCGACTCAATCGCATCACTACCAAATGATCCTATTTTTCCACCCACATAAATAGTTCCATCGTACATAGAGTCTCCTAGGTTTATACCGACATTACCTAAAATTATTATTCTACCTCTTTGCATCATAAACCCAGTAAATGCTCCAGCGTCACCCCCAACAATAATTGTTCCACCTTTTTGATCAATTCCTGTTCTAGCACCAACACTTCCTTTACATATTAAATCTCCACCTCTAACTGCTGCACCAAAACATGATCCTGCATTTTTTTCTATTACTACTTTTCCTGCCATCATATTTTCTGCACATGACCATCCAACTCTGCCATTAATTCTTACTGTTGGGCCATCAATAGAACCGACACCAAAATAACCCAAACTTCCTTCAAATATTAAATTCAATTTATTTAATACTCCAACACCTAAACTATGTTTTCCTTGCGGATTTTTTATAACTATTGTTCCATAACCTTGACTCATAAGCTCATCAATTTTTTTGTTTGCCTCTTTGCAATCTAGATCATTTACATCAAGATCAATTCTTTTATTAAAATCTACATCATAAGTCCCCCAATAATAAAAGTTTTCTGCTTCATCTGGATTGAAAAATTTTTGTTGTGTTTTTCCTGTTAAGACTTCACTATGAAGTCCCATTGATTGAGCTTTAGTTTTATTCTCGTTAGTTTTTATATTTGCCATACTTTTACCTCTCCATCAAAAGGATCATAAGTGTCAATTTCGTGGGGCAAGATAGATCTTATTGCAATCTCTTCAGATCCCATGGCTACCAAATCATCTGACTCGTATAAAACCAGTGGTTTTGCTGCCATTGTATCTTTTGCCATTCCTAAAGAATCTTTTGTTGCAACAAAATAAGTAAACACGCCATCTAATCCTGATAAACTATCCCTCATACCTTCTTCTAGAGTTGCTCCATTTCTCATTTTTTCTGCTAAATAAACTGCGATTAATTCAGAGTCACACTCTGACATGAATCTCATACCTTTATTTTCAAGCATTCTTCTATTATTCCAATAATTAGTTAATTGACCATTATGCACAACAGATACATCGCTAAATGGATATCCCCAAAAGGGGTGGGCAGATTTTATATCTACACCAGACTCAGTTGCCATTCTAGCATGACCTATAGCGTGAGTTCCTCTCACTTTGCCAAGATCATATCTATCTAAAACCTCCTGTGCGTCTCCTAAATCTTTTATTAGTTCAAGAGATTTTCCAATGGATAATATTTCAACACTTTCGATACTCTCAATTTTCTTTGAAAAATCCATTAAATCCTCATCGTATTGCATTTCGTATCTATAAGAGTAGGGAGTTAATTTTTCTTCTTTTAAAACTTTTGCACCAAGACTTTTTAACATCTGATCAACAAGCTCTTTTCTTTTGTCATAAACACTCTCGTCTTCATTTATAGAAGAACTACCTTCACCGACATTTTCTCCAACTTTAAATCTCATTATAAAGTTTTGACCATCGTTATCTGCATAAAGAGCATAACCTGTTGAGTCAGGACCTCTATGCTTTAAGGCCTGAAGCATTGCTTGTAATTCATTTCCTACATTAGAGGATTTTCCCCTATGGATAAGACCAGCTATTCCGCACATATTTCTCCTTAACTAAATTTGTTTATGGTAGGCAATCCAAATAAGTATCTAGATCCCATTGAGTTGTTGCACCTAAAAATCTTTCCCACTCATCGTTTTTATACCAATGAAATATTTTATACATTTCATCTGGCATTGCGGATTGAATAACCTTGTCATCTGCTAAACGATCTAAAGCCTCACCAAGACTTAAAGGTAATTTTTTTACATTTTTTCCAGCCTTTTGAGCTTCATAAATATTTCTAGACTCGGGTTTTCCTGGATCTATTTTATTAGATATTCCATCATCAAAAGCTTTTAATAAACCTGCACCCATTAAATATGGATTATGCATAGAGTCTACCGATCGATATTCAAATCTTCCTGGTGCTGAAACTCTTAATCCGCAGGTTCTATTTTGATAACCCCAATCAGCATAAACTGGTGCCCAAAAACCTTGATCCCATAATCTTCTATATGAGTTAACCGTTGATGATCCAATTGCAGTTAATGCACCAAGATGTTTCATAACTCCACCAATGGATTTTAAACCAACTTTACCTGGTAACTGAACATCTTTTGTATCGGGCATAAAAGTGTTAGTTCCACCTTCTACATAAGTAAATACTTCATCCATGCCTGGTAAAGATTTGTGACCCAATTTATTTATCTTATCTTTTCCACCTGTCCATAAAGACATATTGGTATGACAACCACTAGCTGATACTCCCATAAAAGGTTTTGTCATAAAACATGCAATTAAATTAAATTCTCTTGCAACTTGAGCGCAAATTTGTCTGTAAGTAGATAATCTATCTGCATTTCTTAAAACATCATCGTACATCCAGTTTAACTCTAGTTGTCCAGGGGCATCTTCATGGTCACCTTGAATCATGTCAAATCCCATAGCTCTTGCGTATTCCATTACTCTCATAAATACAGGTCTTAAAGATTCGAATTGATCTATATGATAACAATATGGTTTAGAAAAACCCTTACCAGTTGGAGTTCCATCATCGTTTCTAGTCAACCACATCATTTCTGGTTCAGTTCCAACTCTTAGTTGGTAACCATGTTTTTTCTTAAATTCTTTAGCAATAATTCTTAAATTACCTCTGCAATCTGATGTTAAGTGACCGCCTGGATTTTCTCTTTCTTCTCTATTTCTAAAACAAGTTACAAAAACTCTCGCAACTTTTTTATCCCAAGGAAGTTGGCAAAAAGTTTCAGGATCTGGTATTCCAACCAATTCTTTAGCTTCAGGACCATATCCTATATAATTATTATGACGATCTAAGAATAAATTAGCAGTTGCTCCATAAACTAATTGAAAACCTTTTTCGCATGTTCTTTCCCAATGATCAGCAGGAATTCCTTTACCAACAACTCTTCCTGTTACTGAAATGAATTGAAAAAAAATATAATCAATTTTTAGTTCATTGATTTTAGCTCTAACTTGTTTAACTAGTTTAGCTCTACCCGGTTGATTAACATGTTTCTCTAGATCAGTCATATTCCCCCTTAAGAATTTTTAGACCAAAAAGTTAACTGAAAAAAAAACATCTGTCTACTCAGATAAATTAGCTCCAAGGAAATGGACTATTAGATGTTGGGTGTAATTCACCTTTCTCGTAACGGTTGAATCTAAATGGTTTTAATAATTCACTTTCGGTTCCAAGAATTTCTTTTGCAACAAGCTCTCCAACTCCAATCATTTTATAACCATGGTTAGAGTCTGCTATCATGTAAACGTTTTCTAAAAATCTATCAAAAATTGGAAAAGAGTCTGGCGTCATACATCCAAGTCCCCCGGAAGGTCCTTTTCTATATAAATCTGATTTTCCCTCAAATCTTTTTTGACAATGAGCTAACGCTGAACACCACATATCATTAAAAGCTTCTGTTGTCTGATATTCAGGGGACTCTATTCCATACGGATCAACGTTTACTTGATCAAAATGTTTATCAACTATGTAAGGTGAAGTTCCACCCTGGACACCAAGTCCTTCAATATCTGGTTTATAATATATACCCCAAATTTTATCTGTTAATAATTTTTTAGTTTTATCTGAGTATAATGGGGCTGTTGAGTCTACATGAATTACAGGTGGCTGTTCACCGTTATCCATTTTTAAAAACTCTGGTTCTACACCAAGCACACCTTCTTGAAGCATCCAATATTTCCACATATCAGTTTCATGCATCTTGCCGTCTTTATCTTTAATATTTGCAGTTTTAGGAAGCTCTAACATATTCCAAAAATCTCTAGCCCAAGGTCCTGCACCAACAACAACTTGTTCGCACTCTATTGTACCTTTGTCTGTTTCAACTCCTGTAACAGCTTTACTATTACTTCCTCTTTTAAAACCTGTAACTTTTACACCTTTTAATACCTCAACACCATTTGAGGTAGACTTATTTTCAAGTGCTCTAATAGAATCTTTGTTAAATGCGTATCCACCTTTTTTTTCATGAAGAACAGAAGTTATGCTTTGTGCTTGCCAGTCTCCAAACATACCTTTCATATATTTCATGCAATCTTTTTCACCTTCTATAAATTCAGATTCGTAACCAATTGCTTTTTGTTGTTCATAAATAGTTGCAACATCAGCATGCATTACCTCTGGTGAAATCTGTAAATAACCAACTGCATTATATTTAAATGCCTTAGGATCACTTTCCCAAACTGAAACTGAGTGAGCCATTAACTCTCTCATTGCAGGCTGAAAATAATTATTTCTTACAACTCCGCACGCAATACCACTAGCTCCTGCTGCAGTATCTTTTTTTTTCTAAAACGACAATATCACCTGGATTTTTATAAGTTTCGGAAAGTTTCCAAGCAGTACTAAGACCGTGAATTCCTCCTCCAACGATTACTACTTTAGCTTTTGTCGGTAATGACATTCTGAAACATTATTTTTTGAAAAGGGTTAAATATATAATTTTTTTTATATATAAAATTTAGAAATAAAAACTTACAGAACTTAGGATTTGCTTATTTTTTAAAAGCTTAAATTTTTAAGAGTAGATAAATAATCGTTAAATTCCTCAATAAACGATACACTTGGTTTTATATGTTTTTTTCTTTGATCTTCAGCAGTTTTTTCTAAATAAAAAAAACCCTTTTCACATGCCTCATTAATTATTAATGCAGATTTTGGTCTAGAGGTTTTAAATAGTTTAGTTTTTAGCTCCTCTACTGATAAATTTTGTTTTTGCTTAAATGCCGACATTACTAAAAGCATCATATGATAATGAGAGGGTGATTTTCTAAAAAAATAGTTACTTGATGTATGTGAAAGTTTCATTTGATCTTCCCAAAACTCTAATAAATCCTTAGTTGATTTAGCCATTAAGATCTTACTCTAGTTTTCTTTGGATCGTAATGAGGAAATCCAACAATTTTAGCAGGAATTCTCTTTTGATGTCCGTCTATCTTTCCAATTTCAACATTATTACCTATTTCTGAGTGACCTTCATCTATTCTGCATAATGCAATATTTTTATTTAAAGTCGGAGAAATGCATCCACTTGTTATAATACCAACTTGAGATCTTCCAATATGAACGCAATCTCCATGATTTGCTATCTCTTTACCAATGAGCTCTAGTCCTACAAGTTTTTTTTGAGGATTTTCTTTTCTTTTAATTAAATTTTCTCTTCCAATAAAATCTTCTGTTTTAGATTTTAAAGGAACAGAAAAACCAATACCAGCTTCAAACGGATCTTGTTGTCCATCAAATTCATTGCCAAATAAAATTAAACCAGCTTCAATTCTTAAAAGATCTAAAGCCGCAAAACCAGCTGGTATCAAACTTTCATCTTTTCCCGCTTCCATTACCGCGTCCCAAACTGTAGGAGCATCACTTGGATGACACCAAATTTCAAATCCTAGTTCACCTGTATAACCTGTCCTTGAAACAATTAATGGTATTCCGTTTAATTCTTCCAATCTGCAAATTGAAAACCTAAACCATTCCAATTCAGATATAGAAGGTTGGGTAGGTGGGGTAAAAATTATTTTTTCTAAAATTTTTCTGCTTTTGGGACCTTGTAAAGATAAATTATTTATTTGGTCAGTAGAATTTTTTATATGAACTTTATAATTTTTTTTCTTAGCTTGTTCTTTAAGCCACTCACCTCCATATTCATCACCACAAACCCATCTAAAACCATGGTCACTAAGTTTTAATAATGTGCCATCATCAAACATGGTTCCATTTTCATAACACATTGCTGAATAAACAATTTGACCAACTGAAAGTTTTTTTATATTTCGAGTTAATGTATAATTCATCAACTCTTCTGCATCTGGTCCAAGAATTTCAAACTTTCTCAATGAAGATAAGTCAATTAGTACTGCGTCTTCTCTACATGCATTGTATTCATTAATTACACCATGTTTTGTATAATCATTTGGTAACCAAAAACCTCTAGCATCGACAAAGTTTCTAGTTAATTTTGATGTTCTCTCATAGAAACCCGTATTTCTTGTAAGTTTATTCTCTGAATCTGTTTTCATTCTAAAACCATATGATTTTGTAAACTCTTTACTTTTTTCATAAGTTCTAACAAAAATATCAGTAGGGTTCCATCCATTACAGCTATCAATGTCGCTAGGGCATGCAGTTGTTCCACATGTTAAATCTTTTAACGCTTTAAAAATGACGTAATCCCCAGGCCTTGCATAAGACTCGTCAGATGTAACAGAATTTTGACCTCCAGAAGATGTATTAAAGAAAAGATTGATCGCATGCCAACCTCTTTTTTCCTTCACTCCATACTTTTTCATTGAATCATTTAAATTGTCAGAACAATTTGCATGACCAAAATATCCAGAATCTTCGTAGTACTTTGAGGTGCAAGCTAAATTAAATGTATCATGTATACCTACAGTATCTCTAATAACTTCTACCAGTGGTTCATGATCAGTATCATAAAATTTTGAAAATAAACCAGGACCTGGAAAAGTGTTTCCCATAAAAGTTCTAGTTGTTTGCCAATCAAGACCTCTCTCTATACCTTTTTCTAATTTTGCCGTGTCGTAAGCAACGAAATCTGAGCATTGTCTTCCAGTTGGTGTAATTATTTGAATATAGTCCCCAGCCTTAACTTGATATCCTGTTGCAGTTTTTCTATCTATATTAACTTCGTAGTCAGGATCGTAAATTGGATCAGGGATTATTGAAAATTCTTTTTCAGAATTTTTAATTTTTGCTCTTTTAACTAATACAGTCAAATCAGAAGGTGGATTTTGATCATGAATAAGCATATCGTTCCCAGGAGCAGCAAAGATACAATAACAATTATCTTTTGCATTTAGAGTTATTTTTTCTCCAGCAATAGT
>QBYG01000008.1 GCA_003282945.1 Pelagibacteraceae bacterium AG-325-E23 | reverse complement strand
ATTGTATTGGGTGGACAAAAAATAAAAATTGGAAAATTCCAGAGAGGTAGATAATTAATATATAAAATTTTTTTTCCTTTTAAATAATAATACCAAAGAATTATTATACCAATATATGGATAAAGATAATCTTTCAAAAAGAAATTTTTATTTGAAAAAAAAATTTTAATTTTTTTATTCTTATAATATTTATTTATAAATTTTCTTGCCAGAAGTCCTTCACCTGTATTTTTCCTGTAATCACAGCACCAAGCAACATATTTCATAATTAAAATAAATTAATTCTCCTTAACACTAATATTTTAATGAAAATGAAAATGCTCTCAATTAATCTAGCTAATCTTCGTTTAGTATCAAATTTTAATCTCCATAGCCATTCTAAATATAGATTATTTAATATTTTGGGAACTTGTTTTTCTACACCACTAAGAATATTTAGAGAGCCCCCAATACAAATAATTAAACAATCAGGAAATTTATTTAAAATTTGATTTGCTACTATTTCTTGTTTTGGTGTTGGTAAAGTTAAAATTATGATAGATTTTCTGTAAAGTTTCAAATAGTTCGTTTTTTTTAAAATTTTATCTACATGTCCATACGGCAGGTTCATGTAAATGCATTTTCTTTTAAGGTTACTATTGATCCACTCTTTTGTATGCACATTTAAGCTGCCTAAAATATAAATTTTCTTAAAAATTTTTTTTTTATTTAATTTTGAAATTATCTTTTTTATAAAAAATCTCCCAGCTAACTTATTTTTATTTGAAACAAATTTAGAAAAAATACCATCTGGCCAAAATTCATATTTGTGCGTTCTTAATTTATATTTTTCATTGTAAGTTAAGAACGCTAAGTTTAGTGCAGAAACTACTTTACCGTGATAATTATCTAATTTGTCTAAATTAAAAAACTTTATTTTAGGTATATTGTTGATTTCATGATGGTATTTAGATGGTCTTAAATTTTTAACGTATACAATTTGATTTGTTTTAATTAAAATTTTTTTTAAATAACTAAAAAATGATAAATTATTTTTTTTGAAAATTTTAATATCTTCAAATGCTTTTATAAAAAAGTAGTCAATTTTAGTACTAAGGCCACCATAACGCATAATTGTAATATTTTCATTAATATAAGAAAATATATAATTTTTTTTCTTAAGATTTAACAAATAATTTGTATCACTTGAAATTTTATAATTTGTTTTGTATTTATTTTTTTTACAGATATCTCTTTTGATAAATGTAGATGTGTGAGGTGGTATTTCAAAATCATTATTAATATTTATATTGTTCCAAATTCTTTTAAGTTTTAGTAAATTATTCTTCTCTGAATACAAAATATTTCCAAAAACTATATCAGTATATTTTTTTTTAAATTTTAAAGAAATTTTTTCTAAAACAAACTCATTAAAAAAAATATCATCTGAATGAAGAATACCAATTATATCACCTTTTGCTTTTTGTATGCCAAAATTTAAAGACTTATAAATTGATCCATTATATTTGAATAACTTAATATTCTTATCATCTAACGACTGTAAAAAATACATTGAATTATCGTTAGACTCAGAGTAAACGACAACTAATTCCTTATTCTTAAATGTTTGTCTTTGAAAAGATTTAATAGATGCCATTAAGTAGGGCATACTATTTTTAACACACATTATTACTGAAATTTTCATTTTTTTTCAGTCAAATATAGAGAATTTAATAATAAAATAAAATCAATTCCAAATAGCATAAAAGAATTTTCAACAAAAGACCTAGTCGAAATCACCAACAAAATTAAAATTCCAATTTTGTGTTGATATTTATTTAAACTTGAAAAAAAAATTATATCTAAATATTTTTTTCTAATAGTTACAAATAAAAAAATTAAAAGCATTAAGCAGAATACGCCACCTGATAATAAAGAATATAAAAAAGCATTAGATATTGGGTTTAATATAAGTTTTTCATTATTTTTTAGTCTTTTTTGGTTTATAATAATTCTATCCGACATTGAACCATAACCCAATAATGGCCTTTCTTTTATGAAAGAAAGAGAGTCTAACCATAATGAGGCTCTACCAGATAAGAGTATGTGATCAAGTAACTTTAAACCTTTAGACTTTTTATCATAAACTTGTCTTAAATATTTTTCTGTAAATTTTTTGTTTTCTACATTTTTTTGTTTAACTTCAGAGTTGCTATCTTTAAGTTGGTTATCATTATTTAATTTTGGTTTTGACTTTTCTTCATTCATAAAATTTTCAATAGAATTATTATTACTATATTTATATTTGAGCTCTATAAAATAATATTTATAATTTGAGATTGAAAAAAATAAAACTATTTGAAATAAAATTAAAATTACTATTTTGGTCGAACTTTCAAATTTATTTTTATAATTATAAAAATAAAAAATATATATAATCAAAAAAATTGTTACAGCAAATTTAGATTGGAAAAGTAATATTAGTGAGCCTAAAAAAATAATTAATAAATTTTTTATAATTATAAAATATTTTTTTGAATTAAATTTAATAAACATTATAATTATTAATAGAAATACGATAGATCTTGACAACCCTGTAACACGCGGAATTTCGTGGTTAAAAAAATATGCACTATCTCTCCAAATATTTAAATTATAAACTGGCGAATTAAGGTTGTTAATCTCAAAATTAAAAAAATCTATTAATATTTTGTATGAAAAAAAAATGACAATGACAGATAAAAATACAATTGAAATGTGAAATAATTTTTCTATTCTAAAATTTTCAAGTTTACTTGCAATCATAAAAATTAAAATTGTTGATAGAGAAGATATAATCCAATGATATCTTCCTATATGATCAACTAATATCTCAAACTCAGATACGATAGTACCTCTAGATAAAATTGTCGTTAATAATTGAATAAATTGAAGTGATAATAAAATATAAATAAAATTATTATAATTTCTGTAAATTTTAAAACTTGCTATAATAAAAAGGCATAAAATAAAACAGATTGAAGGAAATATTGATCTTGAAAAATTAATAAAATCAATCCAACTCATTTCAAAAATATTTTTTAAAATGCTTTTTTCATTAAAAAATATGAATAAAAAATCTGCAGGATCAGACCCTATAGATATCCACATACCCGTAAAAAATAAAGGAATAATCAAATTTAATGATTTATTACTAATCATTCATAAATTTTGAAATTATATTTGCCGTCAAAACCTTGCCATCATAATTATGATGCATACTATCACACAATAATTCAAATTTTTTATCTTTAGAAGTTAAAAATTTTTTTGTATTTATAAATTTTACGAATTTATATGACTTTATTAATTTATTAACTTTTGAATTATAATATTTGAAAAATTTAGTTTCATTGTCTTTCAAATTCAATCTATTAAAAATTGATACTATGTAAAAATCTTCAACACCATATTTTTTTGATAACTCAATTGCTTTTTTAGTGTTTGAAAAAAATTTATTTGATGAGTAAATATAATCTTTTTCATTTAAATTTGATTTTTCACTTCTAATATTAATGTTAATTTTATCAAAAACTCTTATAAGTATTTCTTCAAAAAAATAAAAAACTAAAATGTTTTCCTTAAGGCTTAATTTAAAAGAATTCATTAAATACAAAAATCTATTTTTTTTAGTGTGATATCTTTTGCTGTGTAAAATTTCATTAACTTTGTTTGCCCAAATAATCGTTTTTGGAATTTTTTTCTTCCCAAACTCATTAATTAACAAATTAAGAGAAAAATTTGAATTTGTTCCATTTCTTGAGAAATTTTTTTTATTTAATTCAGTCTCTAAAAAATCTACCCAAGATAAACTTTTACTATCGCAAAAACCTTTATTTGAGGTTGATCCTCCAAATATCCATATTTGATCATTTATAACTTTTTTTTTTGTAACTGAAATATCTTCTAATTTAGATGAATTAACAATATAGAATTCTCCTTTACTAATACTGTGCAAAGTTAGGCTTATATTCTTATCTATTCCATAAATCAGTATTCCTGAATTAAATGTAAATAAAAATATGGAAATTCTTAATATAAACTCAAATATCAATAGATATGAGAGTGGTAAAATAATAAATAAATATATTATTTTTTTAGATTTATAAAACATAAAATAATACCAGTAATATTTCCAAAGAATTTTGTTATAGAATTTGACCTTACAGAAAAAATTCTACTTAGATTGAAAATAGTTTTTAAAAATGCTGTAAAGTAAAATTTTTTTATACTCAAGCTATTTTTTTTTACAAACTTGAATCTATTTAAAATTTCTTTTATCCCGAAATTAAAATTTGATCTTATAATTTCATTTGGATGAATATAAGTTGCATTAGCACATACTGTTAATTTACCTATCTTACTTAGTTCAAAACTAAAAAATAAATCCTCAAGATAACTGTATTTTCCTAGGCCTGTATCAAAGCAAATTTTTCCATCAATTAAACTTGATCTATATATGCAGGCTTGAGTACTTAGCCATTTCGTTTCAATATTTTCAGTTATATTAGAAATTTTTGTATGCCATCCACTCTGAGCAACTTTACCTGGCTGACTGTCATAAATACCATTTAGAGTAAAAAATTTATTTTTTTTTAAAGTATCAAAAATAACTGAATAATTTTTTTCTATTAAGTTGAAGCCATACCCAATGTAATCAGGAAAGTGTTCTATATACCGATCCATTAAATTTATTGCATTTTTATCAAAAATTATATCGTCATCGCAAAACATGATAAATTTATTACTTTTATTATATTCTTTGATTCCAATATTTCTCTGTATCGATGTTGAAGGTTTTGATTTTATGATTCTAATATTGTTATAGGTTTTGATTTTATTTTTAAGCCTTGCATGAATATTTTCTTTTGAACTATCTACAATTAAAATTTCATTAAAAAAAGTAACCTCTTTATCTAAAGTTTTTAAAAATATATCTATTTTATCTGGTCTGTCTTTAGTGGGTATAATAAGTGAGGTTTGACTAATAAACATTATATAATTATTTAAAAGATGGAACAAATATTAAGTAACTATTACTTTTCATAATTTTTAATTTGTTATTAGGGCCGCAAGGAGCATTACTTAACATGCAATAACGTTCTGATGGTTGATATATTTTTTTTCCATTAATTATTTGAAATTTATTTTTTTTTATATTGTTATTTTTTTCATAAGAGTAAAACTTTGGCCATGGATAATTAAAATAAACATCATTATTTAATAAAATGCGATTTAAATTTTTAAAAGTAAATATTGTTAATAAAATTGCAATTGTAATTTTGAATATTGATTTACTTGTTTTATGAAAAATAAAATTTCTACCATAAGAAGCAAATAATAATGCAATTAAAATTATTATATATGAGTATCCATATCTAAAGGCTGGAACTTTAATAAACCAAATAACCACACCCACAAAACTCAATACAATTAATACTTTAATAAATTTTTTTTCTTGAATATATTTTTTTTCTTTTTTTATTAAAACTGAAAACAAGATTAATAATAAAAGATAAGGTGTTAATATTTTAAGAATTATAATAAAATGATTTTGTAGCCAGGTATTTAACCAATAAAACTTCTTTGAATAATCTTTTTGTTTTATATCAATCTCTTTTTTTCTAAAATCTGGCCATCCCTTTGCCCAAGCTTCATTTTCAATAGAAACCTTTTCAGTCTTTTCAAGATTTGTCCATTTTAAATTATTCAGACAAGTTACCTTTAACGGGTATAAAGCACACCCACTAGTTAAAATATTTTTTCCGATCCATAAAAAAATAAAAAATGAAATAAAAAAATTCTTTTTTGATACAAATTTAAATGTAAATTTTTCTTTTAAAAAATATATTAAAGGTAAAATGATTGATGTGATTAAAATAATTTTATTCATCACAATAAACATTGCGATTAATAAATAGTTTGAAATGTTATCCTTTTGTATATTTCGAAAGTTTTTAATTAATTCTGAAACTAATAAAAACAATAAAAAATGCGCCGGGGCATCATTTCCATACTCACTATATCTATTCATTTTATAAAAAATAAAGATCGTTATTGAAAAAATAAATAAAAAATGAAAATCAAATTCATTTCTTAAAAACTTTAAATACATGTTTGCTAGAAAATTTATAATTACTGCCACACCAATTAGTGCAACTGGAAATACAATTCCATTTATTCCAAATACTAAATTATTTGATACAGCCGATAAATATTGAACTATAGAAATATGTCCAAATCTAAAATGTAAGTTTGAAATACCTAATATAATTTTTTCATGATTTAAAATACTTATATATGGCAAGTGGTATAAACCAGCATCAGGTCTATATATATGACTATTTGTAATTAATAGAAATATTAGTAATGATGAAATTAAACAGAAAACAAAATAGTTTTTATTTAAATATATTCTCCTGTGTTTAATAAACAAAGCTAAACCAATTACTAAAAAAATAGAATTGAAAATTTGATTCAATGAAAAAAAAAAATTAAACAAAAGTGCAAAAAAAGAAATTATAATTAATCCGTAAATAAGTTGTAGTGAGAAAGAAGTCGATGTTTTGCCTTTTTCAAAGTAAATCCCAAAAGGTGTATATAGTGCAGTAACTAAAAAACTGGATAATACAATTTTAATCATCTAAAAGTTTAAAATGAAATTAACAGTAATTATTCCTGTATACAATGAAATTGAGTATATTGATATTTTGCTAAAAAAAGTTTTAGCAACAAATATAGATAAGCAAATTATCGTAGTTGATGATTTTTCAAAAGATGGAACAAGAGAAAAGTTGATTTATGACTATAAAGATAAAGTTCAAAAACTAATTCTTCATGATACAAATCAAGGCAAAGGCGCAGCAATAAAGAGTGCTCAAAAATATATTATTGGTGAATATGTTATAATTCAAGATGCAGATTTAGAATATGATCCTGATCAATATGAGCTGTTCTTGAGTGAGGTTAAAAAAACAAATAGTAAAGCAATTTATGGATCTAGAGTTTTAAAAAAAGATAAGTTTAAAAATATTCAAAATTTCAGTCATACTATTAGAATATGGGGAAATATGTTCTTAACTTTTATATCAAATAAAGTAAATAACCAAAAACTTACAGATGCACACA
The DNA here is from genome assembly GCA_003282945.1 of Pelagibacteraceae bacterium AG-325-E23. Classification (GTDB taxonomy): domain Bacteria; phylum Pseudomonadota; class Alphaproteobacteria; order Pelagibacterales; family Pelagibacteraceae; genus Pelagibacter. The sequence goes on along the minus strand of QBYG01000008.1, from coordinate 55,588 downwards.
CATGTTATAAAATGGTTAAGTCTGATATTTTTAAATCAATAAACCTTCAAGAAAAAGACTTTGCATTCTGTCCTGAATTAAATACTAAACTTTCGAATATGGGTATAGAGATTCATGAAATTCCAATTAATTATGAAGGAAGAACTTACGAACAGGGTAAAAAAATAAAATCGTCAGATGGTTTAAAAGCAATAAAGGCTATATTAAAATATAAATTCTTTAAATAATAATTAAATCAATTAGAATATAAATTATTTTAAAAAAGTTTATATGAAAAAAGTCTTGGTTACAGGAGCTGGTGGATTTATAGGTGGACATTTAGTCTCTAGTTTAATTAAGAAAAAATATAAAGTTGTATGTGTTGATATAAAGCCTTTAAAATATTGGTTCCAAATTTTTAAAAAAACAAAAAATTTTTCTTTGGATTTAAATAATTATTCAAATTGCTTAAAAGTTACAAAGAAAATAGATTATGTTTTTAACTTAGCGTGTAATATGGGTGGAATGGGTTTCATAGAAAGAAATAAAGCTGCTTGTATGGCTTCAGTTTTAATTAACACAAATTTATTAAAAGCGTCTAAGAAAAATAAAATAAAAAAATATTTATTTTCTTCAAGCGCATGTGTTTATAATTCTGCTAAGCAAAAGAATATAAATAATCCTGGACTAAAAGAGAAAGATGCTTATCCAGCACAACCAGAAGATGGTTATGGTTGGGAAAAACTTTTTAGTGAAAGAATGTGTAGACATTTTCATGAGGATTACGGTTTAAATGTAAGAGTTGTAAGATTACACAATGTTTATGGAACTCACGGAACTTATGCTGGCGGACGAGAAAAAGCGCCTGCTGCAATATGTAGAAAAATTGCCGATGCAAAATTAAAAAATAAAAATGTTATTGATGTTTGGGGCGATGGAAAGCAAACAAGAAGCTTCATGTTTATAGATGACTGTATTAAAGGTATATTCAAAATTTTTTTTAGTGACTATTATAATCCAGTAAATTTAGGATCTTCAGAAAGAGTTTCAATTAACGAGATGATTAAAATTATTGAAAAAATTGCATCTCATGAAGTTAAAAAAAAATATCTTTTAAAAAAGCCAAAAGGAGTTAGGGGTAGATCTAGTGATAACAAGCTAATAAAAAAAATAACAAAATGGGAACCAAGTACTAAGTTGAGCTTAGGTTTAGAATATACTTATAATTGGATATTTAAAGAATTATCTAAAAATTCAAGTAAAATGAAATTCATAAAATAACTATTTACATTTTAATATTTTATTATAAAAAGAGTTGCCTGGTGATTATTGCGAAAGGGTAATACCCGATCCCATTCCGAACTCGGAAGTCAAGCCTTTCAGCGCCAATGGTACTTTGTCTTAAGACATGGAAGAGTAGGACATTGCCAGGCTTAATTTAACTACTTTCACATTATAATTGAAATAAATTTCTCTAGTTATAATTTATAGATATTATCTATATATAAATAATATGAAAAAAATTGCATTAATTTTTGGAGTTACGGGCCAAGATGGGTCATATTTATCAAGATTACTTTTAAAAAAAGGTTACGTAGTTCATGGTGTAATTAGAAGATCTTCTTCAATAAATACGAAAAGAATAGATGATATATATCAAGAGCCATTTACAAAAAAAAAAGATTTTATTCTACACTACGGAGATGTTACTGACGGTACGTCAGTATTTGATTTAATAAAGCAAATTAAGCCAAAAGAAATTTATAATTTAGCAGCTCAATCTCATGTAGCAGTATCATTCCAAGTTCCTGAGTATACAACAAATGCAGATGCACTTGGCTCACTTAGAATTTTAGAATCAATTGTTAAAATTAATCCTAAAATTAAATATTATCAAGCAGGGAGCTCAGAAATGTATGGTAAAGTTCAATCGTTTCCTCAAACAGAAAAAACTCCATTTTATCCTAGAAGCCCTTATGCTGTTTCAAAAGTCTATGCTCATTGGATAACTATTAATTATAGAGAGTCATATAATCTTTTTGCTTCCAATGGTATTTTGTTTAACCATGAAAGTCCTTTAAGAGGTGAAACATTTGTAACAAAAAAAATTGTTAAAGCATTATGCAAAATAAAACAAAAAAAACAGAAAAAGCTATATTTAGGAAATATTTATGCAAAAAGAGATTGGGGTCATGCAGAAGATTATGTGGTCGCTATGTGGAAAATTTTACAATATAAGATACCTGATGATTGGGTAATTTGTACAGGAAAACAATATTCTGTAAAAGAATTTGTTAATTTAGTTGCTAAAAAAATAAATTTAGATATTTCCTGGAAAGGTAAAGGTTTGCAAGAAATAGCTTTATCAAAAGATAATAAAATAATTATAGAAATTAAAAAACGTTACTTTAGACCGTCAGAAGTTGACAATTTAAAAGGAAATGCATCAAAAGCTAAAAAATTATTAAAATGGAAACCGTCAAAAAATTTAAATAGTTTAATTCAAGACATGGTCACCTACGAATTGAAAAAGCTATCAAATGCAAATTAGACAAAAAATATTTATTGCCGGACATAAAGGCATGATTGGATCAGCTATTTTAAAAAAATTTACAAAAAATAAAAATTATAATTTAATATATGCTGATAGAAATAAACTCGATCTTACTAATCAAACAAAGGTATTTAAATTTTTAAAAAAACATAGACCAAATGGAGTTATTTTAGCAGCAGCAAAAGTTGGAGGAATTATAGCAAATAATTCTGACCGAGCTTCATTTATATATGAGAATATTTCTATTCAATCAAATATAATTCATGGTAGTTATTTAGCGGGTGTTAAAAATTTAATATTTCTTGGATCTAGCTGTATATATCCAAAATTATCAAAGCAACCCATCAAAGAAAGTTACTTGCTATCCGATTATCTTGAAAAAACAAATGAACCTTATTCAATTGCTAAAATTGCTGGTTTAAAGCTTTGTGAAAATTACAGCAATCAATACAATTTGAATTATAAAACTCTTATGCCTTGCAATTCTTATGGTGAAAACGATAATTATGACTCTAAAACCTCTCATTTTCTTCCGGCATTAGTAAAAAAAATTATTGAAGCAATAAGAAATAATAAAAATTATATTATTTTATGGGGTAATGGAAAATCTTTGCGTGAATTAATATTCAGTGAGGATGTAGCTTCTGCTTGTCTTTTTTTTTTAAAAAAAAAAACAAAATCTAAGATATTTAATATTGGATCAGGTATTGAGTATAGCATTGAAGAATATGCAAAGTTAATTATGAAGCACCTTAATGTAAATTTAAAAATAATTTATGATAAAAAAAAGCCAAACGGAACTTTTAAAAAGTTGCTTGACTCTTCATTAGCAAAAGAAGCTGGCTGGGAACATCAGGTAAGTTTCGAAAAAGGAATATCAATTGTAATAAATGACTATCTAAAAAATCATTTAAAAAAAATCTAATAAAATATATAGAATAGTAAAAATTAAAATGAAAAATTATATTGTAGTTACTGGTGGGGCAGGTTTTGTTGGTTCAAATTTAATAAAACTATTATTAAAAAAAACAAATTATAAAATTATTAGTTTAGATAACTACTCAACTGGATCAAAAGAAAATCATACTATTTCCAAAAGAACTATTTATCTTAAAGGAAGTACCATTGATATAAAATCAAAATTAAAAAAATATAGAAAAAAAATTAATTCTCTTTTCCATTTTGGAGAATTTTCTAGAATATTTCAAAGTTTTGAAAATTTCAATCAATGCTTTAAGTCAAATTCTATTGGTAGCAAAGAGGTTTTTAAATTTTGCTTAGACAACAAAATTAAGATTATATATTCAGCAACATCAGCAACACTAGGAAAAAAAGGAAGTGATAAAAATTTATCTCCTTACGCTTTTACAAAATCAAATAACCTCGAACTTCTTGAAAATCTTAAAAAGTGGTTTAACTTAAAATTTGAAATAGTATATTTTTACAATGTATATGGTGAAAATCAGATTTATAATGGAAAAATGGCAACAGTAATTGGAATATTTGAAAATCAATTTAAACAAAATAAACCACTAACAGTTGTGAGGCCTGGAACACAGACAAGAAGATTTACACATATATCTGATACTATAAATATTTGTTTTAAAGCTTGGAAAGCAAATAAATGTAAACATTACAGCATAAGTCATAAAACATCACTTTCGATCATTGAAGTGGCCAGAATGTTCAAAACAAAAATAGAGTATCTTCCTTCAAGAAAAGGTGAAAGATTTGCCTCTGCTTTAACAAATATGTCATATAAAAATAAGGTTATTAAGCATTATGGAAAAATAAATTTGAAAGATTACATAAGTTCGTTTATTAAAACTAAAAAATAAAAATTATGAAAATTGCAAGTTCACTTAAATCTTTAAAAAAAAGGGATCTCAATTCTAAATTAGTTAGAAGAAGAGGTAGGGTTTATATAATTAATAAAAAAAACCCAAAATTTAAAGCAAGACAAAAATAGCAACCTTATAATATGAAAATTGGCTCAATTTCAGAAGATATTAATTTTGAAAAAAGAATTTCCATAACTCCAGAAATTATAAATAAATATATTAAATTAGGATTTGAAATCCAATTGTCTAATAAATACGGAGAACATCTAGGGTTTAAAGCAAGTGATTTTGAAGATATGGGAGCAAAAATTATAAATGAAGAAAAAAAGATTTTAGAAACTTCAGATATTCTTATACAAATGGGTCTTTTAGCTAATGATAAACTAACTTTATTGAAATCCAACACAAATTATATTGGAGTATTAAACTCATATGAAAATAAGGAAAAACTTCTAGAGTTTTCAAAAAAAAATATTAATTTTTTTTCTTTAGAATTACTCCCAAGAATTACTAGAGCTCAATCAATGGATATTCTTTCATCACAAGCTAATTTGGCTGGTTATAAAGCAGTAATTGAATCATTTTCAGTTTTTGAAAAAGCCATACCAATGATGATGACTGCTGCAGGAACCATTCCTGCTGCAAAAGTTTTGGTGATTGGTGCAGGCGTAGCTGGTTTGCAAGCAATAGCAACTGCAAAAAGGATGGGAGCAATAGTGTTTGCCACAGATGTAAGGCAAGCATCAAAAGAGCAAGTAGAAAGTTTGGGTGGAAAATTTTTAACTGTAGAAGGCTCTGAAAATTTAGAAACCGAGGGTGGTTATGCTAAAGAGGCATCAGATGAGTTTAAAAAAAAACAAGAAGAACTTTTAGCTGAAACTTTAAAAAAAATTGATATAGTAATTTGTACAGCACTAATACCCGGTAAAAAAGCGCCATTAATAATTAGTGAAAATATGATAAATAATATGCAATCAGGTTCAGTAATTTATGATTTAGCGGCAATACAAGGTGGTAATTCAGCTTTCACAGAAGTTGATAAGATAGTTGATAAAAATGGAGTGAAAATTATTGGTGAAGGAAATATTTTAAATAAGTTACCTTCCTCATCATCAAGCTTATATTCAAAAAATGTATTTAATTTTGTAAGTAATTTGCATGATAAAGAAAATAATAAAATAAATATTAATATGGAAGATGAAATTATTGCTAAAACAATAATCAAATAGTTTTATGGAAATAGACCCTTTTATATTTAGATTAAGTATATTTATTCTTTCAATTTTTATAGGTTATTATGTTGTATGGAGTGTAACTCCATCACTACATACTCCATTGATGTCAGTTACAAATGCTATATCTTCAGTAATCATAGTAGGAGCCATAATTGCAGCTTTAGCTGGAAATAGTATCAATATATTTGATACAGCAAACATTTTTGGCTTTTTAGCAATTATATTGGCAGCAATTAATATTTTTGGTGGTTTCTTGGTCACCCAGAGAATGTTGGCGATGTATAAAAAAAAAAAGAAAGATAAAAAATGATATCAGCAAACCTATTAGCAATTTTCTATCTTGTTTCAGGCGTTTTGTTTATTTTAGCGTTAAGAGGTCTTTCTTCTCCAGAAACTTCTAGAAAAGGCAATCTATATGGAATTATTGGAATGGCTTTAGCTATCAGTGTAACAGTGCTTTCAGTAGAAAATTTTTCATCAGGTTTCATTTATTTATTAATTTTTTTAGCTATAGGAGGCTCTATAGGTGCTTTTATAGCATTTAAAATACCAATGACAGCAATGCCGGAATTAGTTGCAGGATTCCACAGTTTGGTTGGTTTAGCAGCTGTATTTGTTGCTATTTCTGCATTTTTAAATCCTGTAGTATTTAATTTAGGCGCACAAGGAAATATAAAAATAGCAAGTCTTATTGAAATGTCTCTAGGCGCCGCTATTGGAGCTATTACCTTTACCGGATCTATTATAGCCTTTTTAAAATTAAGGGGCATAATGTCTGGATCTCCCATAACATTTGTGGGACAGCATTATTTAAACTTAATTTTAGGCGTCAGCTTATTAGTTTTAATATTTTATTTATGTAAGTCTCAGGAGCCAGCTATGTTCTGGGCCATAATTGCAATTTCTTTATTGGTAGGAATTTTGCTTATAATTCCTATTGGGGGAGCAGATATGCCAGTTGTAATATCGATGCTAAACTCATATTCAGGTTGGGCAGCTGCGGGTATTGGTTTTACATTAGAAAACACAGCTTTAATAATAACTGGTGCACTTGTTGGATCATCGGGAGCAATACTTTCCTACATTATGTGCAAAGGTATGAATAGGTCTTTCTTTAACGTAATTTTAGGTGGATGGGGCGCAACAGACCATGATGTGACAGAAAAGTCTAAGGAACAAAAACCAGTTAAAAATGGTAATGCAGATGATGCAGCTTTTTTAATGAAAAATGCCTCCTCTGTGATAATAGTTCCTGGCTATGGTATGGCAGTTGCCCAAGCTCAGCACGCACTTAGGGAAATGGTAGATGCATTAAAAAAAAATGGAGTTAATGTTAGCTATGCAATACACCCAGTGGCGGGAAGAATGCCTGGACATATGAATGTTCTTTTAGCAGAAGCAAATGTTCCATATGATGAAGTCTTTGAACTAGAAGAAATTAATAATGATTTCGCAAATTGTGATGTTGCATATGTTATTGGAGCAAATGATGTAACAAATCCAGTGGCTAAATCAGATCCTCAAAGTCCAATTTATGGAATGCCAGTTTTAGATGTTGAAAAGAGTAAGTCTGTTCTATTTGTTAAAAGAAGTTTATCTCCTGGGTATGCGGGAATTGATAATGATCTATTTTATAGAGATAATACATTGATGTTATTTGCAGATGCAAAGAAAATGACAGAAGATATTATTAAAAGTTTATAGATTATGATAGTTTAACGTATATAGTATAATCTTCGATGACAGAAAAAATAAAAATAAGTTCAAATCGAAGCTTTGGAATTGTCTTTTTTATAGTATTTTTATTAATTTCCATTTATCCATTGATTAACCAAAGTGAGATTAGATTATGGTCATTAATAATTTCTCTAATATTTCTAGTTTTAGGTATTGCTAACTCTAAATTTTTGACACCATTAAATAAGTTATGGTTTAGATTTGGATTATTTTTAGGAAAGATTATATCACCAATTATAATGGGTATAATATTTTTCTTAGTTGTAACTCCCATTGGACTATTGATGAGACTCTTAAAAAAAGATTTGTTGAATCTTAAAATTAATGATGAAAAAACTTATTGGATAAAAAAAATAGACACAAATAATAGAATGAATAAACAATTTTAATATGGATTTTATAAAAGAATTTTGGGAATTTCTAAAAGTCCGAAAAAAATATTGGCTATTACCTATTATAATAGTATTAGTTTTATTTGGCGGTCTTATAATTCTTAGTCAAGGTTCAGCTGTAGCACCATTTATATATACAATTTTTTAGATAATGTATATTCTAGGTATATCTGCATTTTATCATGATAGTGCAGCATGTATTCTAAAAAATGGTGAGATAATTGCTGCTGCTCAGGAAGAGAGATTTACCAGAAAAAAACATGATGCAAGCTATCCTTTCAATGCAATTGAGTTTGTTCTTAAATTTGCATCAATCAAACTTAATGATGTTGATAAAATAGTTTTTTTTGAGAAACCATTTTTAAAATTTGAACGTTTATTAGAAACTTATGTTGCATTTGCTCCAAAGGGATTTTTATCTTTTAGCAAGGCCATGCCTATTTGGATAAAAGAAAAATTATTTCAGAAGAATTTGCTCTTTAATCATCTTAAAAAACATGATGAAGACTACAAATCAGACAAAAACTTATATTTTTCAAATCATCATTTGAGTCATGCTGCAAGTGCTTTTTATCCATCACCTTATGAAAAAGCTATCATTTTAACAGCTGATGGAGTAGGAGAATGGGCAACTACTACTGTTGCTGTTGGAATAGGTAATAAGATAGAAATTAAAAAAGAAATTCATTTTCCACATTCTTTAGGTCTTTTATATTCAGCGTTCACATATTACACCGGATTTAAAGTCAATAGTGGTGAATATAAATTAATGGGACTGGCCCCGTATGGCAACGCTATTTATTTGGAAAAAATAAAAAAATTAATTGATATAAAAAATGATGGAACTTTTAGATTGGATCAAAGCTATTTTAATTATGCTACAGGTCTAACAATGACAAATAAAAAGTTTGAAAAATTGTTTGGTCAAAAAAGAAGAAAGCCAGAAAGTGATAATCTAACTCAATTTCATATGGATATAGCCGCATCAATTCAAAAAATTACTGAAGAAATTATTTTAAAGTTATCAAAGTCTGTAAGAGATGAATATCAAATTAAAAATTTATGTCTTGCTGGTGGTGTTGCATTAAATTGTGTAGCAAATGGTAAACTTCTTGAAGAAAATATATTTGATAATATTTGGATTCAGCCTGCTGCTGGCGATGCAGGTGGATCTTTAGGTGCTGCTTTAGCATTTTGGTATTTAGAGGAGAATAGAGACAGAAAAATTGATAATGAAGATAGCATGAAAGGATCTTACTTAGGAACAGAGTTTTCACATGATCAAATTTTAAATGATTTGAATAATTTAGGTGCTAAATTTGAAGTATTTGAATATGATGAAATAATCGATAAAACTGCAGAATGTTTATCTAATGGTTATGCAATTGGATGGTTCCAAGGTAAAATGGAATTTGGTCCTAGAGCACTTGGTAATAGGTCTATACTTGGTGATCCAAGATCTGAAACAATGCAAAAAAATTTAAATTTAAAAGTAAAATTTAGAGAAAGCTTTAGACCATTTGCTCCATCTATTTTAATAGATGACCTACATGAGTGGTTTGATCTAAAGGTCAAAAGTCCATACATGCTCATTGTTGCAAATATAAATTCAAGAAAAAAGATAGAAATGACAGATAAAGAAAAAAACTTGTTTGGGATTGATAAACTAAATATCAAAAGGTCAGAAATTCCTGCTGTAACTCATATTGATTATTCGGCAAGAGTTCAAACTGTAAGTGCCAAAACTAATAAGAAATACTATGATTTAATTTCTAAATTTAAAGAAAAAACTTCTTGTCCAGTAATTATCAATACATCTTTTAACGTTAGAGGAGAACCCATAGTTAATAGTCCGAAAGATGCCTTTAATTGCTTCATGGGTAATGAATTGGATTTCTTGGTAATTGGAAATTTTTTTATCGATAAACAAAAGCAAAACCAAAATCTAATAAAAAACTATAAAGATCAATATGAATTAGATTAATTGGTTGCGGGGGACGGATTTGAACCGCCGACCTCAAGGTTATGAGCCTTGCGAGCTACCAGGCTGCTCCACCCCGCGGTGCTTAAATTCTATTCTTGAGTTTGTTCAATTTTTTTACTCTTTTAATGTTTTCTTGAAGTATTCTTTTTTTTTTCTCAGAGGGCTTTTCATAAGTATTTTTTAATTTAATAATTTTAAAAAAACCATCTCTTTGTAGTTTCCTTTTTAAAACTCTCAAAGCTTGTTCAATATTGTTATCTTTAACCTCTATTTTAATAACTACCTCCAGAAAGAGCTTTAGGTATCACTTTAAAATTTGTTTGTCTATTATAATTCATATTTTTTAATTCGATTATTTAGATTTTTCTTTTTCTTTTTTTTCACTTTTTTGTCTTCTCTCAGCCTTTTGAAGTGCATCAGATAATTCTTTTTGAGTAAAAAGACCCATTGCAACAGGATCTTTAGCACTTAAATTGTTGAAATTCCAATAACTTTTATTTCTAATTGCTGTTGTAGAATTTTTAGTAATACCCACAAGCTTTGCTATCTGAGAGTCCTTCAAGTTCGAATGTTGTTTAATAAGCCACAAAGCAGAGTCAGGCTTATCTTGACGCTTCGATAATGGAATATATTTTTTAGTTTTCTTTTCATTATTTTCAATTTCTATCTCATTAATTTTTAAAGCTAGAGGTCTGTTTGGATCATCTGATGAAAGCTTTATTTCTTCCCTAGATAACTGTCCAGCTATTATTGGATTGTAACCAACTATACCTTTTGCAACTTCTCCGTCAGCTATTCCTTGAATCTCAACTGTATGTAATTTACAAAATTCTGAAATTTGTTTAAAAGTTAAGGATGTATTTTCGACTAACCAAACAGCAGTAGCCATAGGCATTAGTGGGGCATTGCTCATTTATTTATTTTCTGATCTAAAGTTTTGGAATTTTTTGTTAAATTTACTTACTCTTCCTTTATCAAGTAATTTTTGTTTACCACCGGTCCATGCTGCATGAGACTTAGGATCAATTTCTAATTTTAAAGTCTCTCCTTCAGAACCCCATGTAGATCTAGTTTCAAACTGAGTTCCGTCAGTCATCTCTACTTTAATATTATGGTAATCTGGATGTAAGTTTTTTTTCATTGTCGGCTTTATAGCAAAAAGCTTAATAAAAACAATTAAAAGTTGACTAAATTTTCCATCATTTTTGGATAAATATTACTATTTGCAGCTCTAATATTTATATTATTATCCTCATATTTGCTTATATCATTAGTACTTCCACCAGCTTCTTTAACAATTAATATTCCTGCAGCTATATCCCATAAATTAATATTGTTATGAAAATATCCATCTAATCTACCGGAGCCAACGTATGCCAAGTCTAGTGCTGCACATCCAGTATTTCTCATATTTAATTTTGGGAAGATATTTTTTAGACCAATTGAGTTTGATGAAAAGAGACATTCTTCCAAATTATTCTTTTTTGAAACTCTTATTCTATGACTATTAAAATAAGCTCCATTATTTTTTTCAGCAAAAAAAATTTCATTTTTAATTGGATCATTAATTAATCCAGATATTAATTCACCATCAATTTTTAAGGCTATTGAAATTGCAAAATGTGGTATTCCATGAAGAAAATTTGTTGTGCCATCTATTGGATCAATTATCCAAATTTTATTTTTATCATTATTTTCAATTTTACCACTTTCCTCTGTTAAAAATGAGAAATTTTTTTTTGCTTTTGATAACTCTTCAATTAAAATACTTTCAACACGTTTATCTGTTTTTGTTACAAAATCTCTCGGACCCTTTCTTGCTACTTGAAGATTCTCTACTTCTCCAAAATCTCTGATAATAACTTTAGAAGCTTTTTCTGCAGCTTTAATCATAATATTTAGATTAGGAGAAATTGAGGTCATTTGATTAATTTTTTTACATACTCAATTGTTCTTGTATCTAAAATAATTTTATCACCTGCTTCAACAAATGGAGGAACCTGAATTTTAAGACCATTATCTAATAGTGCTGGTTTATAAGATGATGATACAGTTTGCCCTTTAACTGCAGCGTCAGTTGTAGATATTTTACAAGTTATTTGATTAGGAAGTTCAATTGAAATTGCATTATCATTATAAAAGCTTACAGAAACTTGAAGATTTTCAATTAATAATTTACCTTTTTCTCCAACTATATTTTTTTTTATTTCAATTTGTTCAAATGTTTTAGGATCCATAAAAAAATAATTGTTTTCATCTTCGTAAAGATAGTTGTAGGTAATTTCGTCTAAAGATGCTTTTTCTACTGTTTCACTTGATCTAAATCTCTCATTTAATTTTGTATTTTTACCAACACTTTTCATTTCAACTTGAGCAAATGCGCCACCTTTCCCAGGCTTCACATGTTGCGTTTTTAGAACTTGCCACAAATCATTTTTATACTCTAAAAGCATACCAACTCTAATTTCTCCAGCATTTATTTTCATTTTAATTTTTTAATAGCATCTAAGGGTTTATATTTTTTATTATTCCAAATGTAACTTGAGATAGCTAAAAAATTAGCTTTATTCAATAATAGTTTTTTATAATTCTTATGATTTATACCCCCAATCGCAATTGTGGGAATATTGGTTAATTTTTTAACTTCATTTAAAATTTTTATAGTAGCATGAAATTTTGTTTTCTTTGTTTTTGTTGAAAAAAAAGCACCAAAAGCTAAATAACTTGCTTTTGATTTAATAGCTTTTTTTGCCAAGTTAATGGAATTGTGGCAAGTAATACCTATAATTTTATTTCCAATTAATTTTTTGGCTTTTTTAATATTCATATCATTTTGTCCTAAATGACATCCATCAGAATCAAGTTTTTTTGCTAACAAAGGATCATCATTTATTATAAATTTTACTTTGTTGGCTTTACATATTTTTTTAATTTTTTTTCCAATTATAATTTTTTGTTTTAGTGAATATTTCTTAAGTCTCATTTGAAAAAAATCTACCTTTTTAGTATTTAATACTAATTTAAGATCTTTGTAGAAACCTTTCGCTATTTTATTTGGAGAAATAAGATAAATAAATTTTCTTTTATTTATTTTCAAGTTCGATTGACCATTTTCCTTGAGCAGCCAAAGTACACATTTTAGCTCTATGATTAAAAGTATTCTGAGTTTCCTTTATATCTTTAGTATTTTTTGACCATATTTTAAGAGCACTTTGTTGTAGAGCTCTCCCATATGAATAGGTCATTATGAATTTTGTATTATTATTTTTATTTATTAAATTTAAATTTTTTGTCGCTTCTATATCCGATTGTCCGCCAGACAAAAAAGCAATTCCTGGCACTTCATCTGGAACAGATTTTTTTAGGCATTCAATTGTTTTCTGAGAAATTTCCTCATTAGAGATTTTATTTTTTGATTGGTTGCCATCTAAAATCATATTTGGTTTTAATATAATTCCTGAAAGGTCAACTTTATTGATCGCTAATTCTTCAAAGCATCTCTTAATTACTTCTGAAGTTTTGATTAAACAAAGATCAGCATCATGATCACCGTCCATTAAAACCTCAGGTTCTACTATTGGAACCATTCCATTTTCTTGAACTAGGGCGGAGTATCTTGCAAGCGCATGAGCATTACTATGAATTGATAGCTTGCTCGGAAACTTATTGTTAATAATATAAACACTTCTCCATTTTGTAAATCTTGCTCCAAGCTCATAATATTTTTTTAGTCTTTCTCTTAGTCCGTCTAATCCCTCTGTAATTTTTTCCTCTGAGGAATTTGCCAAATTCTTAGCACCAGTATCAACTTTAATTCCAGCTACCGAACCTACAGAAGAAATCAAATCAGGGATTGATTTTCCAAAACTTGAAGTTTGTTTAATTGTTTCATCATAAAGAATTACACCACCTATACACTCTTTCATGGCTTCTGATGAAAAGAGTATTTCTCGAAATAAAAGTCTGTTTTCTGGGGTTGAAGCTACATTTACTGCTTCGAGTCTTTTTGTCATTGTTCCATTACTCTCGTCTGCAGCTAGTATACCTTTACCATCAGAAATTATCTTGAGTGCAATTTTATTAAGTTCGGACATGTTAATTTAAAGCGGTTATACCAGGAAGCTTTTTGCCTTCAAGATATTCTAAAAAAGCTCCACCTGCAGTTGAAACAAAATTAAAATTATCCGTAAACTTTAAGCTATTTAACAAGGAAACAGTATCCCCACCACCCACTACAGAAAAAATTTTGTTAGATTTGTTATTTTCAATTATTTTTTTTGCTATCTCAATACTTCCATTGGCAAAATTTGGATTTTCAAAATACCCAGCTGGTCCATTCCACAATATTGTTTTACTATTATTAATTATATGTATTATTTTATTAATTGTTTTTGGGCCTATGTCTAAAATCATTTCATCAGATAAAATTTGATCTAGTTCTTTATTTTTAGAGGTCCCATTTAAATTTTTAGATACAAGCACGTCATCAGGATAAATTATTTTACATTCGTTTTTTTCTGAAAGTGAAATAATTTCTTTTATTATTTGATAGCAATTTTTCTCTTTAATCGATTTTCCGATATTATTTCCAAAATATTCAATAAAATTATTAGCCATACCACCAACAATTATAATATTATCAAACTTTGGTATTAAATTTTTTATAATATCTATTTTACTGGAAATTTTAGATCCCCCAATAATACATGTTATAGGTTTTGTTATTTTAGTAATAATTTTATTAAGAGCAGCTACTTCTAAATCAAGCTGTAATCCAGAAAAAGACGGTAAATATTTAGAAATTTGATGGATTGATGCATGTGCTCGATGAGAACAGGAAAAAGCATCGTTCACATATAAATCTCCTAAACTTGCTAAGTGCTTTGCGAACCTATGATCGTTTTTTTCCTCCTCTGCATAAAACCTAATATTTTCTAAAATAAGAATTTCTTCATCAAATTTTTCCAAGTAGTTTTTATTTTTTATATCGTAAATATTTTCTGTGATTAGTTTTACTCTTACATTTAATTTTTTTCTTAAATCTTCACCTATTGGTTTTAAAGATAGTTCCTTTACTTTTTTACCTTTAGGCCTTCCAACATGTGATATAATTATTACTTTAGTTTTTTGTTGTATTAAAAAATTTAAAGTAGGTAAAATTTTGTCAATTCTCGTAGTGTCACTTATTTTGCCATTTTCTAATGGAACATTTAAGTCTAATCTTAATAATATTTTTTTACTATTAAGATTTTTTTCTTTTATAATACTTCTCATTAAGAGATTTTATGCAAATTCTCAGCTATATCACACATTCTATTTGAAAAACCCCATTCGTTATCATACCAAGCAGAGATTTTACCCATGTTAGTTCCAACTACACTTGTTAAAGAAGCATCAATAATTGCAGATGCGGAATGATGATTAAAATCAATAGAAACTAGTTTTTCGTAAGTAACTTCTAAGATTCTATATAATTCATTTTTAGAGGCAGTTTCAAATACAGCATTAATTTTTTGTACATTAATTTCTTTTTTTGTGCAGAATACTAGCTCAACAAGCGATACATTGGGTGTTGGGACTCTCATTGCAACTCCTTCTAATTTCCCTTTAAGGCTTGGAATTATTTCGCCAATTGTTTTTGACGCCCCAGTTGAAGTTGGGACAATTGATTGACTTGCAGCCCTTGCTCTTCTTGGATCTTTATGAGAATTATCTAAAATTCTTTGGTCACTTGTAAATGCATGAATAGTGGTCATAAAACCTTTTTCAATTTCAAAATTATTATTAAGCACATTCACAACTGGAGCTAAACAATTAGTTGTACAAGAAGCAGCAGATATTATTTTATCATCCTTTGAAATAATATTTTCATTTACACCAAAAACTATCGTTTTATCTGCATTTTTACATGGAGCCGAAACAATTACTTTTTTTGCTCCGTTTTTGATGTGTGTAAGTAATTTTTCTTTTGAATTAAATTTACCAGTACACTCAAATACATAGTCAACATCATGCTTTTTCCAATCAATATTTTCGATTTTAGACTCTTGAGAAAATGTAATTTTATTTTTATTAATTATTAATTCATTTTCACTAAATTTTATACCCGCGTGAAATTTTCCGTGAATAGAGTCATACTTTATTAATTTACAAGTAGCTTCTGAATTTGATCTATTATTTATATGACTAATTTTTAAACTTTTATTTTTAGCTTCAAAAATCGATCTAACTACCATACGACCAATTCTACCCATTCCATTAATTCCAATTTTAATAGTCATTTCATTTTTTAAATAAATTCTTTGATTTATTTGCAATATTTGAAGATATTAATCCAAAATATTTATAAATATCCTTATATGGAGCACTTTTTCCAAAAGCATCAATTCCAAAAGTCATTCCATAGTCACCTACATATTTTTTCCAACAATCACTTGAACCAGCTTCAATTGAAATTTTCAATTTAGTTTCTTTTAAAATTTTATCTTTATATTTATTTGATTGTAAGTCAAAAAGCTCCATACATGGAACTGATATTACTTTTGAATATATCTTATCTTTGGCTAATTTATGGCTGGTCTCTATAGCTAAGTTTACTTCAGAACCACTTGCTAAAATTGTTAGTTTAACTTTTTTACTCGTTCTTAAAACCTCATAAGCTCCCAGTGAGCATTTATTGGTTTTGTAATATTTATTTCTAATAGGATTAAGGTTTTGTCTGGTTAAGGATAGAATGCTTGGTGTTTTAAAACTCTCTAAAGCATGCTCCCAACATTCAATTGTTTCTAATCTATCTGCAGGTCTGAAGATATTAAGATTGGGTATTGACCTTAATCCAGATAATTGTTCAATAGGTTGGTGTGTTGGCCCATCCTCTCCAAGACCAATAGAGTCATGTGTCATTACATATATAACCTGTCGTTCCATCATAGCTGCTAATCTTATTGATGGTTTACAATAATCTGAAAAAATTAAAAAAGTTCCTCCGTAAGGAATTATTTTACTATGCAAGGCTAATCCATTCATAATTCCACACATGGCATGTTCTCTAACTCCATAATGGATATAATTTCCGTTAAAATTTCCAGGTGTAATTATTTGATGATTTTTTGTTTTGGTGTTATTTGATCCAGCAAGGTCTGCTGATCCACCAATAAGTATATTACTTTTTTTAACAAGAGCGCTAATAATAGACTCTGAGGATTTTCTTGAAGCGAGAATTTTATCTTCTTTTAAAGCTATTTTTTTTTCTTTTAAAGCAGATCTTATAAAATCATTTTTGAAAAATTTATTTATTTTATTTTTTTTCTTATTATAAATTTTGTTCCATTTGTATTCTATTTTTTCTCCCTTTTTTCCAATTTCTCTCCAAATCTCTAATATATTTTTTGGAATTTGAAATGGTTTATAATTCCATCCTAATTCTCTACGCACCAATTCTATCTCCTTAACACCCAGGGGGCTTCCATGTGAAGAAGCTTTTCCAGATTTATTAGGTGATCCATAACCAATTTTAGTTTTACAGGAAATGACGGTCGGTTTTTTTGCATTTTGAACTTTTTTGAGGGCTTTAAATATTTCATTTTCTTTATGGCCATTAATTTCTATATAATCCCAACCATAACTTTCAAATCTTTTTTTAAAATTATCTGAAACTGCCAAACTTGTTGGTCCATCAATAGAAATAGAATTATTATCAAACAACATTATTAGATTTTTAAGTTTTAGATGGCCGGCTAAACTCATAGATTCGTGACTTATACCTTCCATGAGACAGCCATCACCTGCAATTACATAAGTTTTATGATTTATAATATCTTTACCAATTTTTTTTTTCAAAATCTCCTCTGCTAATGCAAAACCTACTGCATTAGAAATTCCTTGACCTAAAGGACCTGTAGTTGTTTCAATACCTGAGTTTTCAATATACTCAGGATGACCTGCACAAATAGAATCTAACTGTCTAAAATTCTTAATATCTTTTAATTTAACACTTTTATAACCAGTTAAATAAAGTAAAGAGTAAAGCAACATTGACCCGTGACCAGCAGATAAAACGAATCTATCTCTGTTTATCCAGCTTGGGTTTCTTGGATTAAATTTTAGAAAATATTTGAAAAGAATTGTAGAAACGTCAGCCATTCCCATAGGCATACCGGGGTGTCCAGAATTAGCTTTTTGTACGGCCTCCATTGAAAGAGCACGTATACAGTTAGATAAGGTTTTATTTAGTTCTTTCAAAAATTTATCCTTTGTAGACTTAGGTGAATCAATTTATTATTATAGATATATATATGAATTCAATTAGTGAAAAAGAAAAAAAATTATTAGAAACTTTAGATAAATTAAAAAATCTAGAAAATATAAAACCAGATAAAATTTTGGAGATAGAAAATCTAGAAAACCAAAAAAATCAATTAGAAATTGAAAAAAAAGAGATAGAACAAAGATACAATTCACTTCAACAAGAAAACCAGACGCTCAAGCAGAAATTTGATGATTTTAAAAAAAAGGAAATTGAAGAAAAAAAAAAAGAAGACCAATTCTCACAAAAAATTGATGAATTAAACCAAGAAACAGATAATTTGATGGAAGAAATCGATAAATGGCAAATGTAAATATTAAATTTAATGGTAAAGAATTTTTGTTATCTTGTGAAGATGGACAAGAAGATCACTTAGAGGAATTAGCTTTATATTTAAACGAAAAGTTTAGTAATCTTAAAAACTCTTTAGGAAACATAGGAGAAAGTAAGCTTTTACTTATAACATCTATTTCTGTATTAGATGAATATTATGAGACTAAAAAAAAAATAGATATTCAAAAACAAGAAATAAATAAAATTACTAAAAAATTTAAAGAACTTAAATCATTAGTTTATAATTATAGAGATTTAAAAGAAAAAGAAATTTCTGAATTAAGTAAAAGCCAGGACAATCTGAAGAATGAAATCGAAATCAATCGAAATAATTATGAAACTTTAGTTGATAAGACCACTCTTGAATTAGAAAATTTTATTAAAAGAAACGATCCAGACTCTAAGATCCAATAGTTAAAGTGTCTAAGAAAATTTTAAGAAAAAAATTAATTAATATTAGAAGAAATAATTTTGTAGGCCAGACTATTTCTTTTGTTCGTTTTAAAAAAATATTAAAAAAATATAATTTAAAAAAAAATATTAATATTGGTGGTTACTATCCTGTAAATAGTGAGATTAATTGTTTAGATGTTTTAGAAATTTTAGAAAAAAATAATTTTAAAATATCTTTGCCTATTGTTAAGAAAAATAACAATATGGATTTTTACGAATGGTCTTTTGAAGACTCACTTAGAGTAAGTCAGCAAGGTATTCCTGAGCCAAATACTAAAAAAAAAGTTATCCCAGATATTTTGATTGTACCTCTCGTTGGATTTGATAGGTATAAATTTAGATTAGGATACGGTGGTGGATTTTATGATAGATATATTAGCAAAATTCTTAAGTTTAAAAAAATTTTAACAGTTGGTTTTGCTTTTTCATTTCAAGAAATTTCAAAAATCCCTATAAATAAATTTGATCAAAAGTTAAATTTTATTTTAACAGATAAAGAAATTATAAAATGAATATTTTATTTTTAGGAGATATAGTTGGAAATAGCGGCTGTAGTGCAGTAAAAAAATTTTTACCTAATATTATTAAATCAAAAAAAATAAACTTTGTTGTCGTAAATGGTGAGAATGCTGCAAAAGAAGGTGTTGGCATAACAGAGAATATTGTTAATGAATTATTAAGTTGTGGAGTTGATGTTATTACTACAGGTAATCATGTCTGGGATCAAAAAGAAACATTCGAATTTATTAAAAAACAAAAAAGGCTGCTACGACCATTAAACCTATCAAACGATGCTCCAGGTAATGGATTTGGTATTTACGATTCTATTGGTGGTTACAAAGTTGGTGTATTAAATTTAATGGGAAATGTTTTTATGAAAAAATGTGATGATGTCTTTATAAAAAGCAAAGAATTTTTAGATCAAAATATAAAAAAAGAAAAATATGATTTTCTAATAGTTGACTTCCATGGTGAAATTACTAGTGAAAAAATGGCTATTGGCCATGTATTTAATGGTCACGCAACATTTGTAGTAGGCACCCATACTCATGTACCTACGAACGACGGAAGAGTTCTAAATAAGGGAACTGCATATTTAACAGATGCAGGAATGTGTGGTGATTATAACTCTGTTATTGGGATGAATGCTGAAAATTCTATTAATAGGTTTTACAAAAGAGAGTCCATAAAACACTATCCAGCTGAGGGAGAGGCATCACTTTGTGGAGCAATTATTCAAGCTAATCCGAAAAATGGTTTGGCATTAAATATCAGGCAGTTTATATTTGGTGGCCAACTTCAGAAAGATAATTAAATCATGGCAGGTCATTCTCATTGGGCAGGTATCAAACATAAAAAAGGAAAGGCAGACAAACAAAGATCTGCTATTTTTTCAAAACTATCAAGAGAAATTACAGTAGCAGCAAAACTTGGAGACAAAAATCCCGACATGAATTCAAGATTAAGATCTGCAATTCAGGCTGCTAGATCAGCAAACATGCCCAAAGACAATATAGAGAGAGCTATTGATAAATCATCAATAGCGGCAGACACTAATTTTGAAAATATCAGATATGAAGGATTTGGACCATCAAAAACAGCAATAGTAGTTATCACATTAACAGATAATAAAAATAGAACTGCGTCAAATCTCAGAACAATTTTTCAAAAATATGGCGGAGGACTTGGTACCCAAGGTTCTGCATCACACAATTTTCTTCAATTAGGTGTTATAAAAATAAATAAACAAGAAATTGAGGAAGAAAAAGTTTTTAATTTAGCAACCGATGCTGGAGCTAATGATTGTATATTTCATGATGATTACTATGAAATTTACACAAATAAAGATGAGATATACGATGTAAAAAACACATTAGAAAAAGAAATTTATAATTTTATATCTACAGAAATAGAGTGGGTTCCTATAAATAAAATTAAACTAAATGATGAAGACAAAGAAAAAATGATTAAGTTTTTGGAAATTCTAGAAGAAGATGATGATGTTCAAAATATTTTTACAAATGCAATTTAATTTAATTTTATGTTAATAATAGGAATAGATCCTGGGATAACTGGTGCGATTAGTTTTTTTGAAGATGGAGAATTAAAGGATGTAATTGATATGCCTACTATGGCATCAGGCAATAAAAATAAAAAGCAAATTAATGGAAGTCAAATATTTAATGAAATATCTTTAAGAATTCAAAACCAGAAATCTGAAAATATAAATGTAGTAGTAGAGCAAGTTTCAGCAATGCCTGGACAAGGTGTTACCAGTATGTTTAATTTTGGGCAATCATTTGGAGTTTTAAAAGGTGTTTGTGCTGCAATGCAACTACCAATTTTCTTTGTAAGACCGGCTAAATGGAAAAAGCATTATGATTTAATAAATTCTCAAAAAGATTCGAGTAGAGTTAAAGCAATCGAAATGTTTCCAAAGTTTTCATCAATGCTTTCTCGAAAAAAAGATAACAACAAAGCAGATGCAATATTAATCGCAAATTATCATCTAAATACTAAAGAAAAATAAAAAAAAGCTATCATTTATAGACAAATTCATGACACATTTTAGTGTGAAATCAACTAAATGGATGCAGATATAACTTCTCAAGTAGTAGGATTAGCAAGTAACACAGATTTTTCAATTTTAAGTTTATTTCTGAGAGCAGACTTTATAGTTAAATCTGTGATTATTATTTTAATCGCAAGCTCAGTTTATTCCTGGGCGATAATTTTTGATAAAATTATAATGTTTAGAAGAATTAATAGAGATTCTGTGGATTTCGAAGAAAGATTTTGGAAGTCCAAGTCAGCAGAAACATTTTACAATAGCTTGCCGACATCACTGGATAATCCAATGGCTCAATTATTCAAAGATTCGATGCAAGCTGTTATGAAATCAAGATCAAAAACAAATATAGGTCAAAGACTTGAAAATATTTTAGAAGTTAATATCGAAAAGCAAATGAATGTTGTAAATAACAAGTTTACTTTTCTAGCAACAGTAGGATCCACAGCTCCATTTATTGGATTATTTGGAACAGTCTGGGGAATAATGAATTCTTTTCAATCAATCGCTATATCAAGAAATACCAGTCTAGCAATTGTTGCCCCTGGAATTGCTGAAGCTTTATTTGCAACTGCTCTAGGCTTGTTAGCAGCAATACCAGCAGTAATTGCTTATAATAAATTTGGAAATGATTCAAAAAAATATTCACAAAAATTAGAAAATTTTTCAAAAAGATTTATTTCAATAATCTAATATGGCATTTAATTTAAAGCGCTCAGAAAGAGAACCGATGAGTGAAATAAATGTAACTCCCTTTGTTGATGTAATGCTTGTCCTGTTAATTATTTTTATGGTAACGGCTCCTTTGCTTACAGTTGGCGTTCAAGTTGATCTCCCAGAGACATCTGCCGATACTTTACCAGAAGAAAGTGAGCCACTCACATTAACTATAAACTCAAAAGGTGAAGTTTTTATTCAGGAGACAAAAATTGAATTTAATAATTTAATTAAAAAAATTTTAGCTGTTTCTAATAATAGAACTGACACAAGAATTTATGTTAGAGGTGATAAAACAATTAATTATGGGAGAGTATTAGAAGTAATGGGTATACTTTCAGGTTCAGGCTTTACAAAAGTTGCCTTAATATCTGAACCATATAAAGAGAGATAAACTTGTTTAATAAAATTGCATTAAGTGGTGTTCCAATCGAATTTAATAATTTTTCTTTTGGTTTGTTATTTTCAGTTATTTTTCATGGATCGATATTTGTTGCAACAATTTTTGCACTCCCTTTCGTTGCAAAAAAACCAATTGAGTTACTCCCTAGTATATCAGTTGAATTAATTCAAATTTCTGAGCAGATGAATATTCCTTATGCCCCAAAAGCAGCTAAAATTATCGAAAAAGTAAAAACTGAGAACAAAAAACTACTTTCTGAGCAAGCGCCACCAAAAGAGATAAAAAAAGAGATAAATAAGCAAGTAAAATTTGATAATCAAAAAGATGAGATAGACTTATCAAAATCAAAAAAAATACCAGTTCCTGAAAAAAAACAGGAAAAAGTTAAATTAGATAAGTCTGAAGCTGTCCCATTACCTGATAAAAAGTTTGAAAAAATAGAGACTAAACAAGAAACAGAGCAACAACCATCAAAAGAAAAAAAAAAAACATTAGTAGAAAAAGAAAAAAGGAAAAAAATTGAAAAACTTGTAGAAAAAGACTTAGTTATTAAAGAATTTGTTAAAAAAACAAAACCAAAAAAAGATGATAAAGCAATCCAAGCTTCTGAATATGAAAAAAAAGAATTAGATGTGGATTTAATTAAAGGCTTAATTGCAAAGCAATACGAAAATGTTGGAGAAGTAAAAAAAAAAACTGATGGAACCACTCAATCTGAGGATAAATCAATGAGATTAACAAAATTATCTGTTACAACAGAATATTCTATTCAGATGCAGTATAAAGATTGTTGGTCACCCCCTATTGGAGGTGAATATAAAAAAAACGATTATTTAGTTACAGTCAAACTTGTTTTAGAAAAAAATGGAAGAGTTAAAAGTAGAGAGATTTTGGAGAGAAATAGAATGGGTACAGACAGTAAATATAGAATTTTTGCTGAGTCTGTTGATCGAGCAGTATTAAAGTGTAATCCTCTTAGAAATCTACCAATTCAAGCCTATGAAGATTGGAGTACTATGATATTAAGGTTTAATCCAGAAGGTATGATGGTGGGGCAATGAGAAAAAATTTATTTTTGATAATTCTTTTTTACGTTATTTTAAAACCAAGTGTTAGTTTTTCACTTGTAGAAATTGATATTTCGAGAGGCAATCTCGATCCAATGCCTATTTCTGTTTCACCTTTTTTTTCTGATAAAATTACTGACGAAAATATTAAAAAAAAATTAAATATTGAAAACTTAGGGATAGAAATATCAAGAGTAATTGAGAACAATCTTGAAAAAACAGGTTTATTTGATGCAATTGAAAAAGAGGCATTTTTGCAAAAACCAGATATTGCTCATTTAAAACCAAGGTTTGAAGATTGGGCTTTGATTAAATCACAAGTTTTGATCACTGGTAAAGTAACATCCAAAATAATAAATGAGAAAGATTATATAAATATAGAATTCAAACTTTGGGATGTACTAGGTGCAAAAATGGTTGATGGTTTTTCTTTAACAACAACGCCACGTTCTTGGAGAAGAGTTGGTCATAAAATTTCTGACAAGGTTTATGAACGCTTAACTGGAGAAAGTGGTTATTTTGATACTAGAATAATATATGTGGCGGAGGAAGGACCTAAAACTCAAAGAATAAAAAAATTAGCTATAATGGACCAAGATGGTTTTAATACAAAGTATATAACATTAGGAAGTGAATTAGTGTTAACACCAAGATTTAATCCAGCTAACGATAAAGAAATAACTTATATGTCTTACTTTAGAAATATGCCTAGGGTTTATATTGTAAACCTTCAAACAGGTGAGCAGAAAGTAGTAGGTGATTTTAGAGGTATGACATTTGCCCCAAGATTTTCACCTGATGGAAAAAAACTTATAATGAGTCTTGCAAAAGACGGTAATTCGGAGATATGGGTCAGAAATTTAGAGACAAACATACAAGAAAAATTAACTGATCATCCCTCTATTGATACTTCCCCATCTTATTCACCTGACGGCAAATTTATTACATTTAATTCTGATAGAAGTGGTTATCAACAAATTTATGTAATGAGAAGTGATGGATCAAAAGTTAAAAGAATATCATTTGGAAAAGGAATTTATGGTACACCGGTTTGGTCACCAAGAGGAGATTTAATAGCTTTTACAAAGCTACATAAAGGTAAATTTTTTATTGGAGTTATGAGAACTGATGGAACAGGGGAAAGATTGCTTACAGAAAATTTTTATCAAGAGGCACCTTCATGGTCGCCAAATGGAAGAATAATCATATTCTATAGGGAAACAAAAACTGATGATAAAGGTCAAGGATTTTCAGCAAAATTATGGTCAATTGATTTAACTGGATACAACGAGAGGTTGGTATCAACCGAGACTGATGCCTCAGACCCATCATGGTCTTCTTTGCTAGGAAATTAAAGAAAATTAGAGAATCTGCTAAATTTGGTTGATTTTTCTGGACAAAACATCTAATTACATGGTTAAGTTCATAATATTCTATTGAAGGAGCAAAAATGAATCTAAGCAAAATTTTAAAAAATGCATTTCTTATTGTTATATTCGGTTTAATTGTTACTGCGTGTGCTACTAAGAAATCTGTAAAAACAACAACAGAGTCATCGACTTCTACTAAAGCAGCAGAGACTCAAAAAGCAGATCCAATTGAAAAATTAGATGCGTTAATGCAGGGCGATGTTTATATAGGCTCTGATACTGTAGGAGAGCTCGCAAGTGGAGTTCCGGACAGAGTATTCTTTGCAACAAATGAAACAATATTAACTACAGCTTCAAGAGAGACTTTAAGAAAGCAGGCTGCTTGGTTAAGACAGAACTCAGATGTGACTGTGGTGGTTGAAGGTCACGCGGATGAGAGAGGTACAAGAGAATATAACTTAGCATTAGGTGAGAGAAGAGCTAATGCGGCAAAAGACTACTTGATGACTTATGGCGTTTCGTCTGATCGAATAAAAGTTTTAAGTTATGGAAAAGAAAGACCTGTAGACTCTGGTTCTAATCCGCTTTCATGGTCAAAAAATAGAAGATCTGTAACAGTAAAAGCAAATTAAAAATAAATTTAAAAGACCCTTATTTTAAAAATGTAAGGGTCTTCTTTCTGCCATTATTATCATTACAAGTGTTTCTATGAGATCATTAATTAAGTTAGTTTTAGTTAATTTTTTTTCATTATTACTTTTTTCAACATGTATTTCATTTTCTCAAGATCAAGAAGTGGGAGAAATTTTAGAAAATATTCAAAAAGATCTTAGAACTTTAGAAAGAGCTGTATACTCTCAGTCATTTTCTGAAAACTCTGATACAAATATAACTCAAAAAGCCTCAACAAAGGAGTCTGAGCAGGCACTAACAAAACATTTGTTGAAATTAAGTGAAATAGAGACACAATTTCAAGAATTAACAAATAAATTTGAAGAAATTAATTTTAAATTAGATAAACTTTCAAATAAGGTTTCTAAAGTACAACAGGATAATCAATTAAGATTTGAACAAATTGAACAAACTTCTATTTTAAATAAAAATAATAATTCTGTTTCTTCTATACCTAAAACTGAAGAACTATTGACAAATGAAGAGATAACAAAAAAAAAAATACTTCCTGGATCTTCAGAACCCCAATTACTGGGAGAGGTATCTTATAAAGATATGACTACTACCGATGATACTCAAGTAATAGAAACTGTGGAACAAACTGAAGCAATAATTTCAGAGGTTTTTAATGCCGAGGAAAAATTACTGCCCGAAGCTAGCCCAAAAGAGCAATATCAATTTGCAAGAAATTTTTTAAAAGTTGGAGATTATGTTAATGCTGAAAAAGCATTTAGAGAATTTGTATTGATTAATCCTGATAACGAATTGTCAGGTAACGCACAATATTGGTATGCAGAAACATATAGAATAAGGCAAATGTACACTGATGCTGCCACTGCATATTTAGAAGGTTATCAAAAGTATCCAAAAAGCAAAATCGCTCCTGAAAATTTATTGAAACTAGGAGTGTCATTGGTTCAGATGGGAGAAAAAGATCAAGGATGTTTGATGATCGCTGGAGTTAAAAAACAGTATCCAGAAGCAACTCAATCTGTACTTCAAAAAGCAAAGTATTATGAAGAAAAAGAATTTGAGTGTAAAAAAGACAATTCATAATTTTTATTTCAAAAAATTAGATGATCCAAGAATAAAAAAAATTTACTTAAATTTTAAAAAAAAAATATCTAGCTATGTCCCAAACAGTTTTTGTGTAGCAGTTTCAGGTGGAGTAGACAGTATGGCATTATCATTCTTGGCCAAATGTTATTCTTTGGAAAAAAACAAAAAAGTTTATTTTTTTATCGTAGACCACAAACTAAGAAAAAATTCCACTTTCGAGGCTAACTTAGTAAAAAAAAAACTGAAATTATTCAAAATTTCAAGCAATATACTTACAATAAAAAAAAAAAATAATAAAATAAATCTCCAATCTTTTGCTAGAGATAATAGATACAAATTAATTATCAATCAAAGTCTAATTAAAAAAATTGATATGATTTTAACAGCACATCATAACGATGATTTAATTGAAAACTTTTTTATAAGATTATTAAGAGGCTCAGGTTTAAAAGGTTTAATTTCATTTAGTAAGATTAAATCCAAAGTAACACTTGATGATAAAATTTTTATTTTGAGACCTTTACTGGATACACCTAAAAAAGATCTTATATATATCTCAAAAAATACATTTAATTTTAGTGTCAATGATACTTCAAATCTAGATGATAAATTTTTAAGAGTAAAAGTTAGAAAATTAATTTTAAATTTAGAAAAGGATGGATTAACATTTAATAAATTTAAATTATCTTTAAAAAATCTGAGTAAAAGTAATAATGCTATAGATTATTATGTTCAGAAAAATATTAAAAATAATTCTAATTACTTAAAATTAACTAATTCGATTATTTTAAAAGACGATTTTCTTAAACAACCAAATGAAATAGTCTTTAGATCATTTTCAGAACTGATTCAAAAAATAGGAAAAAAAGATACTTTTCCTAGAGGCGCAAAGGTTGAGAATTTACTTAAATATTTAAGATCTTCTAACAATTACTCAAAAAAAACACTTTCAGGATGTATAATTCAGAAATTGAACAATTCTGTCATTATTTCTAATGAAAATAGATAGAATACTTACTAATTGGCACAAATTGACACTTGTTAAATTGATAATAATTCTTAATTTAGAGTTATGAATTTTAGAAACTTAGCTATGTGGGCAGTCATAGTAATCTTAACTATAGGCCTATACAATATGTTCAAGAATCCGCAAGGATCAGTTAATCAAAAAAATAACATCATATTTTCAGAATTTTTAACACAAGTAGATAATGGCAGAGTTGTTCAAGTAGAAATTCAAGGAAAAAATATCAAAGGTGTGATGTCTAACGGTGAAATGTTTAATACTTATGCACCTGATGATCCAAATCTTATTCAAAAATTAAGTGATAAAGGAGTTAGTATTTCAGCAAGTCCATTAGAGGAAAAAATGCCTTCATTATTTGGAGTACTTCTGTCATGGTTTCCTATGTTACTCTTAATTGCAGTATGGATATTCTTTATGAGACAGATGCAAGGTGGCAAAGGTGGAGCAATGGGTTTTGGAAAATCAAAAGCCAAAATGATGAATGAATTAAAGGGTAAGGTTACATTTAATGATGTAGCTGGGGTTGAAGAAGCTAAAGAAGAGGTTGAGGAAGTAGTAGAATTTTTAAAAGACCCTAAAAAATTTAGTAGACTAGGTGGAAAAATACCTCGTGGGTGTCTTTTAGTCGGACCACCTGGAACAGGTAAAACTTTATTAGCAAGAGCAATAGCAGGTGAAGCCGGAGTACCTTTCTTTACAATATCTGGGTCAGACTTTGTAGAAATGTTTGTTGGTGTTGGAGCTTCAAGAGTTCGAGACATGTTTGAGCAAGGTAAAAAGCACTCACCATGTATAATATTTATTGACGAGATTGATGCTGTAGGAAGAAGCAGAGGCGCAGGTCTAGGTGGAGGAAACGATGAAAGAGAACAAACACTTAATCAATTACTTGTGGAGATGGATGGCTTTGATACAAATGAAGGTGTAATAATAATTGCAGCTACTAACAGACCAGATGTGCTTGATCCGGCTTTATTAAGACCAGGAAGATTTGACAGACAGGTAGTAGTTTCTAATCCTGACTTACTTGGAAGAGAAAAAATATTAAAAGTGCATGCTAAGAAAATTTCAATGGCACCTGATGTAAATTTAAGAACTATTGCAAGAGGAACTCCAGGATTTTCTGGCGCTGATCTGGCTAATTTAGTAAACGAAGCCGCATTATTAGCAGCAAGAAAAAACAAAAGAATAGTTACTTACATGGAATTCGAAGAAGCAAAAGATAAAGTAATGATGGGATCTGAAAGAAGATCAATGGTAATGAGTGAGGAAGAGAAGAAATTGACAGCATATCATGAAGCTGGCCATGCTATTGTTACTATAAATGAAAAAGCAGCTTATCCTATACATAAAGCAACAATTATTCCAAGAGGAAGAGCATTGGGAATGGTAATGCAACTTCCTGAAAGAGACGAAGTATCTCAAACAAGAGAACAGCTTCATGCGCAAATGGCTATAGCTATGGGAGGTAGAGTTGCAGAAGAAATCATATTTGGAGATGACAAAGTGACTACAGGTGCAGCGAGCGACATAGAACAAGCCACAAAAAGAGCGAGAGCAATGGTTATGAGAGCAGGATTAAGTAAAGAGCTTGGCCCAGTAGCCTACGGTGAAAATGAGGAAGAAGTTTTCCTTGGAAGATCAGTTGCAAGACAACAAAATATGTCTGAAGAAACTGCAAGAAAAGTAGATACTGAAATAAGAAAATTTGTAGATCAAGGATATGACAGAGCAAAAAAAGTTTTAACTGATAAAATTGATGACTTGCATAAATTAGCTAAAGCTTTACTTACTTATGAAACATTAACGGGTCAAGAAATTGAGGACATTGTGAACAAGAATTTATATCCAAAAAATAAAGAAGATTTAAAAGTTGAGGAAGATGACCAGGGCTCAGCTTTAGGCTCAATGGGACTAAAACCAAAGATTGTTCATTAAAATTTAATGCAAAAATATTACACAAGAGCGTGTAATTTTTATTATAATAGAACATCCATAGAAAAAGTTAAAAAAAAGGCCTCACTTCCAGTTAGTGGCAACAAGTCACTTTCTTTTGATACTATTGAAATTATTTCCAGGACTAACAAAAAAAAAATAAATATAAGAAGTATTAAAAATCTACCATTAAAAATTAAAGAAAAAGTTTTAATTGATATAGATAATATATCAAAATCTAAAAAAATTCCCAAACTAAAATTTGATAATTTACCAATATTAATGGGTGTTTTAAATATTACACCAGATAGTTTTTCTGACGGTGGAAAATTTAATAATAAAATTTCTGCAACAAAACAGATTAATAAATTAATAGTTGATGGCGCAAAGATAATTGATGTAGGTGGTGAGTCTACAAGGCCAGGCTCTAAAGAAATTCTTCAAACAAAGGAGTGGCTAAGAGTAAATAAAGTTATGAATTATTTAAAATCTAAAAATTTTTTTGTTTCTTTAGATACTAGAAAAAGTTTTGTGATGAAAAAAGCTTCGAAATATAAACTAAACCTAATTAATGATGTATCTGGCCTAAGCTATGACACCGAGGTAATTGATTTTTTAAAAAAAACAAAGTTACCATTTGTTCTACATCATATGAAAGGTAAAACAGAAACAATGCAAAAAAATCCTAGCTACAATAATGTTTTGCTGGATATATATGACTATTTCGAAGATAAGCTGACATTAATTAGAAAAAGTGGAATTAAACATAATCACATTATCTTAGATCCAGGAATAGGATTTGGTAAAAATATGAAACATAATATTACCCTAATCAATAATGTTTCTATTTTTCATTCTTTAGGATTACCAGTAATGTTGGGAATTTCCAGAAAGAGATTTATAAAAGATATATCTGGAAATAATGATAGCAAAGAAAGAATAGGTGGAACTGTGTCTTCAAGTATCTTTAGTATGTTACAAGGAGTACAAATTCTTAGGATTCATGATGTTAACGAAGTGAACCAAGGAATTAAAGTTTTTAAAAAAATAAATTTTAATTAATGACAAAAAAATATTTTGGTACAGATGGAATAAGAGGAAAAGTAAATGGAAATAAAATAAATGGTGACATGTTTTTTAAGTTTGGTTTAGCTGTTGGCACATACTTTAATAATAAAAAAAAAACCAAACAGATGGCAATAATTGCAAAAGATACTAGGTTATCAGGATATGCGCTAGAACCAGCATTAGTATCTGGTTTAACATCAGCTGGAATGCACGTTTTCACTTTTGGGCCATTACCAACAAACGGTCTTGCAATGCTAACAAAAAAAATGAGAGCTAATATGGGAATTATGATTACTGCATCGCATAATCCCTTTTATGATAATGGTTTGAAATTATTTGGACCAAATGGTTTAAAATTATCTGATAAAATAGAAAAAAAAATAGAAAAACTAATTGATTCAAAAATATCAAAAAAATTATCAAATCCTCAAATATTAGGCAGAGTTAAAAGATTAGAGGATGGCCCAAATAAATATATTGAGATATTAAAAACAAATTTTCCTAAACAATTTAATCTAAGAGGTTTAAGAATTACAATAGATTGTGCTAATGGAGCTGCATATAAAGTAGGACCTCAATTGTTTAGATCATTGGGTGCCATAGTTCACGAAATTGGAACTTCTCCAAATGGATTTAATATAAATAAAAAATGTGGTTCTACATTTCCAAATAAAATTAAATATTATACAAAAAAAAATAAATCTCATATTGGAGTTTCTTTAGATGGTGATGCAGATAGAATTATTATTTGTGATGAGAAGGGTAACATTATTGATGGAGACAAAATAATAGCAATGCTTGCAATAAGATGGAAAAGAAAAAAAATTTTAAAAGGTGGGGTTGTAGGTACTTTAATGTCAAACTATGGATTACAAAAATATTTTTCTACAAATAAGATAAAGTTTATAAGATCTAAAGTTGGTGATAGATATGTAAAAGAAGCAATGCAGAAAAATAAATTTAATTTAGGAGGAGAGCAATCTGGCCATATTATACTTGGCAAATTTGCGACTACAGGTGATGGTTTATTGGTGGCATTAGAAATTCTATTTTCTATGCGAAAAGGCAAAAAAGCGAGTGAAATATTTGAAAATTTTACACCTACTCCTCAATTGTTAGAAAATATTGAAGTAAAAGATAAATCAATAATTAATAATCCCAAGTGCAAAAATGCAATTAAAAAAGCAAAGAGTTTAATAAAAGGGAAAGGCAGAATGTTAGTAAGAAAATCTGGAACAGAACCAGTGGTGAGAATAATGTGTGAAACTGTGAATAAAACTATGCTTTCTAAATGTATTAATATTGTAAAAAAATCAATTATCTAACTTGAAAATAAAATCTAAAATTTTAATTATCGCTGGTTCAGATTCTTCTGGCGGTGCAGGCATACAAGCAGACATTAAAACTGTCACATCGCTTGGCTCATATGCCATGACCGCTATAACTGCCATAACATCGCAAAATACAACAGGTGTTAAATCAATTGTTCCAGTGAATAGTAAAGAAATTTCTCATCAAATTGAATTTACAGCAAAAGATATAAAACCAGATGCTATTAAAATAGGAATGCTTCATTCAAAAGAAGTTATAAATTCAGTAATAAAATCATTAAAAAAGATAAAAGCAAAAAAAATAATATTAGATCCTGTGATGGTAGCGAAGGGCGGAAAAAAATTAATTAATGACCCAGCTATTAAAATTTTAAAAAATAAACTTTTGTCTGAAGCAGATTTAATTACACCAAACATACCCGAAGCTGAAGTTTTAACCAATTTAAAAATATCAACTATCCAGGATGTAATTTTAGCAGGCAACCATCTAGTAGAATTGGGTGCAAAAAATGTTCTAATTAAAGGAGGTCATTTGAATCATAAAAATATTCAAGACGTATTTATGAATAAAAAAGAAATCAAAATCTTTAAAAATAAGAAAATAAATACAAAAAATAGCCATGGCACTGGTTGCACTCTTTCTAGCGCTATAACTACCTACTTTTCATGTGGAAAAACTTTAAAGAAATCTTGTGAAATGGCAATTAAATATGTAAATCATTCATTAAGAACACAACCAAATATTGGGAAAGGTCACGGTCCTATAAACCATTTAAATAGTATACAAATTAAAAAAATTTTTAGATGAAAAATGTAGTTGTAGTCGGTTCACAGTGGGGAGATGAAGGAAAAGGCAAAATTGTTGATTGGCTATCAAGCGAGGCTGATGTAATAATAAGGTTTCAAGGTGGACATAATGCTGGCCATACCCTTGTTATAGATAGTATAGTTTACAAATTAAGACTGCTACCATCAGGAATAGTTAGAAAAAATAAAATATCTATAATTGGAAATGGGGTAGTGGTTGATCCATGGGCTCTTTTAGATGAGATTGATGAAATTAAATCTAAAGGCGTAGAAGTTAATTCTGAAAATTTAATTTTATCTGAAGCAGCCACTCTTATCTTGCCATTTCACAAAGAAATGGATGAGATCAGAGAAGACGCAGCAGGAAAATCCAAAATAGGGACCACAAGAAGAGGAATAGGACCAGCATATGAAGATAAGATTGGTAGAAGATCAATAAGAGTAATGGATCTCGCATCAGAAAGTAATTTGGATAAAAGATTAGATGTAGTATTAAGCCATCATAATGCAATAAGAAAAGGTTTAGGAAAAACTGAATTCAAAAAAGAACAATTAAAAGAAAATCTGTTAGATATTGCACCACAAATACTTAAATTTTCGCAGCCTGTATGGAAAAAAATAGATGAATATAAATCTCAAAATAAAAAAATATTATTTGAAGGTGCTCAAGGAGTTCTTTTAGACGTTGACCATGGGACCTATCCATTTGTGACATCTTCTAATACCGTCGCTTCGTCAGCAGCGACTGGCTCAGGCTGTGGTATTAACTCCATTAATTATGTTTTAGGCATTACAAAAGCATACACTACAAGAGTTGGAGAAGGCCCTTTTCCAACAGAACTAATAGACGAGATAGGCGAATTACTTGGAACGAGAGGAAAAGAATTTGGAACTGTCACAAGTAGAAAAAGAAGATGTGGTTGGTTTGATGGAGTCCTTGTAAGACAAACTATAAAAATTTCAGGAATTGACGGAATTGCCTTAACTAAACTAGATGTGCTAGATGAACTAGACGAAATTAAAATGTGCATTGCTTATGAGATAAATGGGAAAAAATATGATTACCTTCCTGCTTCTGTTGATGACCAATTTATGGCTAAACCAATATACAAATCCTTTAAAGGCTGGAAATCTTCCACGGTAGGTATTAAAAAATTTGAAGAATTACCAGAAAATGCAAAAAGTTATATAAAAGAATTAGAAAAGTTTATTGAGACTAGAATTTCAAGTATTTCAACTAGTCCAGAGAGAAATGATACAATCTTAATACTAGATCCTTTTAATCTTTAATTTGCTGGCAATAAGTTTTTTGATTTAGCAGAATTAAGCATATGCTTTTGTAGTTTCTCAAAAGCTTTATTTTCTATTTGTCTCACTCTTTCCCTGCTTATCTTGTACTTTTTGCTCAGCTCATCTAAAGTTATTGGTTCATCTGTTAATCTTCTTGAATATAAAATCTTTTTTTCTCTTTCATTTAATATCTTAATTGAATCTTGAAGTAGATCTTTCCTTTGTTCCATTTCATCACTTTGAGCAATTTTTAATTCATGGTCCATTTCATTATCAACTACCCAGTCTTGCCATTCATCACCATCTTCACCTATCGGAGCATTTAAAGATTGTTCTTTACCTGAAAGTCTTCTATTCATAGAAACGACCTCACTCTCACTTACAGAAAGTCTTTTAGCTATATCTTCAACATGTTCTTTTCTCAGGTCTCCCTCCGAACGAGGAGCTATTTGGTTTTTAATTTTTTTTAAATTAAAAAAAAGTTTTTTCTGTGCGGTTGTTGTTCCTATTTTTACTAAACTCCATGATCTTAATATATATTCTTGTATTGAAGCTTTGATCCACCACATTGCATAAGTTGCAAGCCTAAAACCTTTTTCTGGCTCAAACTTTTTTACTGCTTGCATTAATCCCACATTACCCTCAGATATCATCTCGTTAAGAGGTAAACCATAACCTTTGTAGCCCATTGCTATCTTTGCAACTAGTCTCAAATGGCTAGTTACAAGTTTTTCTGCAGATTTCACATTTCCAGTTGATTGCCAATTTTTAGCCAACATATATTCTTCCTCAGCTGCAAGCATTGGAAATTTCTTAATCTGAGCAAGATAAGCAGCTAAACCACCTTCATTTGAAAGTGCTGGCAAGTTGTATGTATTTTTATTCATTCGAAGTATTTATTTAATAAATAAATAAATTTTTACAATGATTTTATTACTCGATTTTTCTTAGTTTTTTTAAAATCTGTTCTAAATCTGATGGTAAATTTGATGTAAATTCAAGTCTTGTATTATTACTAGGATGATTAAAGCCAATAGTTTTCGCATGTAAAAATTGTCTATTAAGTCCGATTATTCTATCTTCAAGCTCACTATCAATACCTACAAATTTTTTATACTTTTTTTTATATTTTTTATCACCTAAAATATTATTACCTTTGTATGACAAATGAACTCTTATTTGATGCGTTCTTCCAGTTTCAAGTTTACATTCAACAAGACTAAACGTTGGAATTTTTTCATCTTCAAATATTTCTAAAGTTTTATAATTGGTTACAGCCTTTTTTCCTTTCTTAGATGAAACTTCCATCATTTGTCTGTTTCTTGAACTTCGAGTTATAAAAGTCTCTATTTTTCCATTTTGAGGTCTTAATTTACCCCAAACCAGAGCTTGGTAAACTCTTGAAATAGAATGATCAGAAAATTGTTTTGACAAATTTTCGTGTGAAATATTATTTTTGGCAATAACTATTAATCCAGATGTATCTTTGTCAATCCTGTGTACAATTC
The DNA here is from genome assembly GCA_003282945.1 of Pelagibacteraceae bacterium AG-325-E23. Taxonomy (GTDB): domain Bacteria; phylum Pseudomonadota; class Alphaproteobacteria; order Pelagibacterales; family Pelagibacteraceae; genus Pelagibacter. Next base: position 19,952 of record QBYG01000008.1, on the reverse strand, counting down.
CAGGTCTTAGTTCGTTTCCAATATTTGATAAATTTTTGTTATCATAATTTATCAACGCATTTACAATTGTATTTTCATAATTTCCTGGCCCAGGATGTATAGAAATTCCTGCAGATTTATTGATAACTATTAAATCTTTATCTTCATGGACAATATCAAGAGGGTATTTAAATGGCTCAAGAGTCTCTTTTTTCGGTTCTGAAATCTCAAAATAAATTTCATCATTCAATTTAATTTTCTTAGAGGGGTCGTTAATAATAATATTATTAATTTTTAATTTATTATCTAAAATTAAACTTTTTACTCTTGACCTACTTAATTTGTTATTCTGATTGGATAATAGAATGTCTATTCTTAAATTTTTTTCTTTATTTTTAACTTTTATATTTATAAAACTTTTCATATTGATATAAATATACAATATGCGCTTGTAGCTCAACTGGATAGAGCGCCAGATTTCGGCTCTGGAGGTTCAGGGTTCGACTCCTTGCGGGCGCACCATTATTCACCCATATTAATCAAAGTCCCTTTATTTTTTGCAGCATCGAAAGAATAATAAAACAAAGCAATTGAAAGAGAAAAATAAAAAGCGTTCCACATAAATGCATAGTAAACATTTTCGATATTAACTGTTTGATTAATCAAAATATTTCTAGCTTCTTCAAATATGTAAACCAATGGAAGTAAATAAGCTATTTTTTGAAATATTTCTGGAAGAGTTTCTATTGGATAATAAATGCATCCAAAGGGTGCCAGTAAAAACATTGTTGACCATGCTATATTTTCAAAAGACGGACCAAATCTAAGTAAACCTGAAGAAACTAAAATACCAAGTGTGATCCCAAAAATATAAAGACTCAAAAAAAGAAAAAATAAAAATACTCCTAAATCTAAAATTGAAATTCCAAATAATGGAGATGTAAGTAAAATTGCTGGAACCAGACCAATTAGTGACCTAATTAAAGCAGTTATAACAAGTGAGGTTAAAATCTCACCAATTCTCATTGGTGCTATGAAAAGATTAGTAAAATTTCTACTCCAAATTTCCTCTAAAAAAAGCATATTAAAACCAATACTTGTTCTAAACAAAAAATCGTAAAGAATTGCACAAGTAAGGATTACACCAACTGCATTATTGTAATAAGTCGTGTGCGTTGCAAAAAAATTTGATATAAATCCCCATAATGTAATTTGAATAGATGGCCAGTAAACTAGATCTAATACCCTAGGAAATGACCTAGTGATTAGATAAAAATGCCTCAAAAATAAACCGTATATTCTAGTTAAACTCACTATTACTCCTTGATAGTTTTAAAAAAACTTCCTCTAAATTTGTTCTTCCATGTTTTGCAATTAAATCTTCAGGTTTGCCTTGGTCTATTATTTCTCCATTTTTCATCATTAATACAGATTTACATAAACGTGTGACTTCATTCATATTATGAGAAGCTAAAAGAATCGAAATTTTTTTTTCTTTTTTATAATCTTCTAAAAATGTTCTAACAAAATCTCCTACTTCTGGGTCTAAAGAAGCTGTTGGTTCATCAAGTAGCAGAACTTTTGGTTCATTAACTAGAGCTTTAGCTAAACTTACTCTATTTTTTTGACCTGATGAAAGTTCCCCGGTAATACTGTTTAATAATTCACCTATTCTTAGCTTTTCCGACAAATACTCAATTCGTTCATTAATATTTTTAACTTTATAAAGTTTAGAATAAACATATAAATTTTGTTTCACTGTAAGTTTTTTGGGCAATTCAATATAAGGTGATATAAAATTAATTTTTTCAAGAATTTGAATTCTATTTTCTTCAAGTTTAAGATTATTGATAAATATTTGACCACTTGTAGGTTTAAGCAAGCCTAGCAACATTCCAATAGTTGTTGTTTTTCCAGATCCATTAGGACCAAGTAAACCTAAAATTTCATCTTCCTCAACATTAAATGATATTCCTTTTACAGCTTCTTTTTTGCCATAATTTTTTTTTATGTTTTGAACCTCAATTAAATTTTTCATTTTTTTGATGCTCTTAAAATTCTATCATTAATAGCTTCACCAATGTTAATATTTGGTATTTTTTCAATAGCAATTTTTTTGTAACCTTTTTTTTTTATTGTTCTTAACGTCTTATACAAATTTTTTGCAGCTTGCTTTAAATTACTTGTCTTACTTATATAAAAATAGTTTTTATCTAATTTTTTTCTTTTGTTTATCAATATATATGCTTCATTTTGATAATTTTTTTTGGCATTTAGTCTCACAGGTATTCCAGGTGAATAATGCAATTTACTAGTACCAGGAACTTTTATTTTAATCTTTTTTTTATTCTTATTTTCTAACGGATTAATTATCTTATAGATTAATTTACTATTTATTCCCCCTAATCTTAAAATATTAGGTTTTCCAATAAGATTTATAATCGTTGATTCTAAACCTATTTTCGAAGAACCACCATCTAAGATAAACTTTAATTTAGGACCAAATTCATCAACCACATCCTGTTTTGAAACAGGACTTATACTTGTTGAAATATTTGCGCTAGGTGCTGCAAGTGGATAATTAATTTTTTTTAACAGTTTTCTAGTTAAAGGATGACTTGGAAATCTTACTGCTACTGAATTTGAATTATTTGTAACGATTTTTGAAACCCTACTTTTGTTTTTTAATTTTAAAACAAATGATATTGGTCCTGGGCAAAATTTTTTGTAAAGTTTAACAAAAGTATTATCAATTTCACAATCTTTTTTTAAGCTATTAATGCTATAATAGTGAGCAATTAAAGGATTGCCTCTAGGTCTTTTTTTTAATTTATATACTCTTAAAACTGCTTTATCCGAGTACGCATTTCCTGCCAGTCCATAGACTGTCTCGGTTGGGATCGCTATACACTCATTATTATTTAAGTATTTTATTGCTTTTTTAATATTTGAATCATTCTTTTTCATATAATATTACCAACTAATATATGAATGAAAAAAATTTGCCAGATGATATTGCGTCAAAATCTTTAAATGAGCTTACTGATTTGGCAAACGAAATTATTAAAAATTTGGAAAATAGAAATAATCTAGAAAATACATCTGAAGACTATGCAAATTTATTAAAAATTAATAGATTAATAGAAAAAAAATTCCAAAAAAATTTTAAAGACATATCTAATAAAACAATTTTTAAAATTAAAGATATAAAATCAAATAAAAATGCAAAAAAAGTTAAATAAAATAGTTAATAGAACTAACAACTATCTTTATAAATATTTTTCCAAACAAAAAAAAACTGAACTTACCAAACCAATGCTTTATGGACTTTTACCTGGAGGCAAAAAAGTAAGATCAAAAATACTCTTTGATATTGGGTCTATATTTGAAGTAGATAAAAAAAATATTTTGCAAGTTGCAGCAGCAGTTGAATGTATACATGCTTATTCATTAATACATGATGACTTACCATGTATGGATAATGATAATTTGAGAAGAGGAAAATTGACAACACACAAAAAGTTTAGCGAGTCAACGGCAATTCTTGCTGGCAATTCTCTACTTACTATTGCATTTCAAATTCTTAGTGAAAAAAGATTAAATTTAGACGACCATAAAAAAATAGAATTAATAAATCTACTCTCCGAAAGCTCAGGACATACAGGAATTGCTGGTGGACAGTTTTTAGACTTAAGTTATGAAAAAATTAAAAAAAATAAAAAACAAATTATAAATATGCAAATTAAAAAAACTGGAAAGCTATTTAGTTTCTGTTGTGTTGCCCCTATTATAATGTCTGGTAAAACAAAATATCTGAATAAGTTTACTAAAATAGGCAACGAAATTGGATTATTATTTCAAATTGCTGATGACTTGATAGATTTAAGAGGCAAAACATCTAGTGCAGGAAAAAAAACCAAAAAAGATTTAAAAATGGGAAAAGCTACTTTAATAAGTTTACTGGGCAGTAATAATACTATTAAATATGCAGATAACTTAAAATTAAAAATATTTAAAAGTTTAAAAATTTTTGGAAAAAAAGGTGACGATTTTAGAGAAACAATAAATTATATTTTAAATAGAACAAAGTGAGCAATAATTATAAATTTCTAGATAATATCAATTTTCCTGATGATGTAAGAAAATTATCACAATCTGATATTAAAATTTTGGCAGACGAGGTTCGACAAGAGTTAATTGATGTTGTTTCTGAAACAGGAGGACATTTAGGTGCTGGACTAGGAGTTGTAGAATTGACTGTTGTCTTACACTATATATTTAATACTCCTCATGATAAATTAATCTGGGATGTAGGGCATCAAACTTATCCGCATAAAATACTAACTGGTAGAAAAAAACAAATAAGAACTCTTAGAAAAGGTGAAGGATTATCCGGCTTTACAAAAAGATCAGAAAGTGAGTATGATCCATTTGGTGCTGCTCATAGTTCAACTTCTATTTCATCTGCATTAGGAATAGCAGTAGCTAATAAGTTATCAAATAAATCAGGCAATGTAATTGCAGTCATAGGTGATGGAGCGATAAGTGCTGGTATGGCTTATGAGGCTATGAATAATGCAGGTGGAAGCAAAACAAAGATGATTGTTGTTTTAAATGATAATGATATGTCAATTTCAAAACCTGTTGGTGCTATGAGAAAATATCTAGCAAAAATTTTATCTGGTAAAGTTTACTTTAGTTTTAGAGAAACATTAAAATTAATTATATCTGCTTTTTCAAAAAGATTTAAAAATCAAGCTGGAAAAGCTGAAGATTTTTTAAGATCTGCAGTAACTGGTGGAACATTATTTAACTCTATGGGATTTTACTATATTGGACCAATTGATGGACACGATATTGATTCAATGGTCTCAGTATTTAATAATGTAAAGGATATTAATTATGATGGACCAATTTTAATCCATGTTAAAACTGAAAAAGGAAAAGGTTATTCGTTTGCTGAAAAATCAGAGGATAAATTTCATGGTGTTTCAAAATTTAATGTAAAAACAGGAGAACAAGAAAAATCTAAATCTAATACTCCTTCTTATACAAAAGTATTCGCCAATTCATTAATCAAACATGCAGAAAAAGATAGTAAGGTCGTTGGCATAACTGCCGCTATGCCATCAGGAACAGGGATGGATTTATTTGGAAAAAAATTTCCAGAAAGAATGTTTGATGTTGGGATAGCCGAGCAACATGCTGTTACTTTTGCTGCGGGTATGGCTACTGAAGGGTATAAACCTTACGCTGCAATATATTCAACATTTCTTCAAAGAGCTTACGATCAGGTCGTCCACGATGTTGCCATACAATCTTTGCCTGTTAGATTTGCAATCGACAGAGCGGGGTTAGTTGGTGCTGATGGCCCAACACATGCTGGATCTTTTGATATAACATACCTTTCAACATTACCAAATTTTGTAGTAATGGCTGCAAGTGATGAAGCTGAGCTTGTAAGAATGATAAATACATCAATGGATATAAACGATAGACCATCAGCTTTTAGATATCCAAGGGGCAATGGTGTGGGAGTCCAATTACCTGAAATAACTGAGAAAATTGAGTTGGGTAAAGCAAAAATAATTAAAGATGGAAAAAAAGTTGCAATTTTAAATTTTGGAGCAAGATTACAGGAGTGTATTTTGGCTTCCGAAAATTTAATAAAAAAAGGAATTGATATCTCTATTATTGATGCAAGATTTGCAAAACCGTTAGATGAAAACCTAATATGGCAAATCGCTACAGAACATGAGGTTTTGATTACAATAGAAGAAGGTTCAATAGGGGGATTTGGATCTCACGTGAGCCAATTTTTAAGTGAAAAAAATTTATTAGACAGTAATCTTAAATTTAGATCAATGATATTGCCTGATAGATTTATTGATCATAATAAACCAGAGCAAATGTATAAGTTTGCTAATTTAGACTCTATTGGTATTGAAAATAAAATATTAGATACTTTGAATTCAAAAGTTTTAATTAAAAAATCTAATTAAATTTTATTTTGAGCTGCATTCATTAAATAGTGATCAAGAATTACACAATGCATCATCGCCTCTCCTATGGGGACCGCTCTAATTCCAACACATGGGTCGTGTCTTCCTTTTACAGATATTGTCGTGTTCTTCCCAAATCTATCGATTGTTTTCCTCGATGACAAAATTGATGATGTTGGTTTTACTGCAAATGAAACATTTATTTCTTGTCCAGTAGATATTCCTCCAAGAATTCCACCTGCATTATTTGATTTGAAACTAGTTTTACCTTTTTTTTTCAAAATTTCATCAGAATTTTCCTCACCAGTTAACATTGCAGAATTCATTCCTGATCCAATATTTACACCCTTAACAGCATTAATGCTCATCATTGCTGCCGCAAGATCCATATCTAATTTTGAGTATATTGGCGCTCCAAGTCCCAACGGAACTCCTCTTGCTCTAACTTCAATTATTGCTCCACAAGATGATCCAGCTTTTCTTATCCCAAGTAAATATTTTTCCCAAAGTTTAATCACAGTTTTATCAGGACAAAAAAATGGGTTACTAGAAATTGTTTTGTCTTTCCATTTCTTTAAGTCACATCCTAATATCCCTAATTGTGTAACAGCACCAACAGCTTGATACCTCTTTCCAATTTTACTTTTCAAAACAACTTTTGCAATAGCACCCGCCGCAACTCTAGCCGCCGTCTCGCGAGCAGATTGTCTTCCACCACCTCTGTAATCCCGGATACCGTATTTTTTGAAATAAGTATAATCTGCATGTCCTGGTCTAAATTTATTCTTTATTGTCTCATAGTCTCTAGATCTCATATCTTTATTATAAATTATTAGGGAAATTGGAGTTCCAGTTGTTCTACCCTCAAAAACACCAGATAAAATATTAATTTTGTCGTCTTCTTTTCTTTGAGTTGTAAATTTAGATTGTCCTGGTTTTCTTTTATTAAGTTCTTTTTGTATATCGCTTTCTTTTATTGGAATATTTGGAGGGCAGCCATCTACAACGCATCCAATAGCCGGACCATGTGACTCTCCCCAAGTGGTAAACCTAAATAACTTTCCAAAAGTATTAAATGACATTATTTTAATGTATAAATTATTTTTTTAAATTTATGAACGAAAAAAACTCACTTGGACTAAATCTTTGCTTTAAAGAACATAATAACCCAATAAAACTTTTTGAGGAATGGTTCAATAAAGCAAAAAAAACAGAAATTAATGATCCAAACGCATTTGCAGTTGGAACTGTAAATAAAAATGGGTTTCCAACAGTTAGAATGGTGCTTCTTAAAGATTTTGATAAAAATGGATTTGTTTTTTATACAAACCTTAATAGTGATAAAAGCAAAGCAATCAGAAATACCTCAAAAATTTCGATGTGCTTTCATTGGAAAAGTTTGCAAAGGCAAATTAGAATAATTGGCGTTGCATCTAAAGTATCAAAAAAAGAAGCTGATGATTATTATAATTCAAGAGCTTATGGAAGTAGAATAGGTGCTTGGGCCTCAAAGCAAAGTTCTATTTTAAAACAAAGACAAGATTTATATAAGTCCATTGAGGAATTTAAGAAAAAATATCCAAATAAAAATAATATACCACGTCCTGAATATTGGTCTGGTTGGAGAATTAAACCAAAGGAAATTGAATTTTGGCTAGATGGACAGAATAGAATTCATGAAAGATTAAAATATATTAGATCACCCCAAAAATGGAAAAAAGTATTATTAAGTCCTTAAAAATTTCTTTCGATACTAAAAGAAGTTAAGTTTTTTAATATATTTTTTTCTTCAGACTCATCAAATACACTTAAAGAATTAGAAGCTAAATTAATATAATGTTCTGCTTTTTTATAACACTCATTAATAATATTATTTTTTTTTATTAGAATTAGGACATGTTCTAAATCTTGCTTTTCACGAATATCTTTTTCAAAAAAAGATTTTAATTTTTCTTTTTCAAACTTATCAACTTTTTGGTAAAGTAAAATTATAGGCAAAGTCACTTTACCTTCGTAAAAGTCATTGCCAATATTTTTTCCAAATAATTTTAATTCAGAATTATAGTCTAATGTGTCATCTGCTATTTGAAATGTAAGCCCTAAGTTTTTTCCATAAAATTCCAAAGCATTTTTATATTTTAAATCTTTTTCAGCAATAATTGCTCCAACTTTAGTAGCTGCTGCAAATAAAGAAGCTGTTTTTGATGAAATAATATTTAGATATGTTTCTTCCAAGATATCTATTTCTTTATTGTGTTGTAACTGAAGAACTTCACCTTGGGCAATTTCAGATGATGTAGTTGCTAAAAGTTTTAATAGTTCTAAATTTCCGTCCTCTACCATCATTTCAAAACATTTGCTAAGTAAATAATCACCTACCAAAATTGATGAATGATTTCCCCAAATTTTATTAAGTGTTTTTTTACCTCGTCTAATGTCAGCACTATCTATTACATCGTCATGCATTAAAGTAGCTGCATGTATAAGTTCTACACAAGCGGCAAGATTTACATCTCTTAATCCTTTTTGATATTCACAAATTTTAGCACATTGCAAGGTTAAGAGAGCTCTTAGTCTTTTTCCACCAGTTTTTAGATGGTACTTGGTCATCTTTTGAACCAATTCAACTTTACTTGCTAGTCTAGAATTGATTTTTTCTTCAACAAGAATCAATTTATCATCGACTGAATTTTTTAAATCTGCATATGAATTATTAATTTGTTTTTTTAGCTGTATTACAGTTCCCATTAATTAAAACTATTATATCCAATTTATTAATATACTTATCAATTGACGCACCATATTCTTTAATTATAACTAGGGTTTATAATATATTTAAAAAACTTATAACAATTCTAATGTTCTCATTATTTAAAAAAAAAAAGATAATAAGTCACCTCAAATTATCAGGGGTTATAGGAAATGTTGGAAGGTTCAGGCAAGGAATAGAATATTCAAGTGAAGAAGAAATTATAAAAAAGGCTTTTTCAGTAAAGAAAGCATTAGCCGTTGCAATTACAATTAATTCACCTGGTGGATCCCCAGTACAATCACATTTGATATGTAAATTAATAAAAGAACAATCTAAAAAAACAAAAAAGAAAGTAATTATTTTTGCTGAGGATGTGGCAGCATCTGGAGGATATCTTATTGCATGTGCTGGTGATGAAATTTATGCTAACTCAAGCTCAATCATAGGATCTATCGGAGTTATTTCTGCTTCATTTGGTTTTAAAAATTTAATTCAAAAAATTGGGATTGAAAGAAGAGTTTACACCGCTGGAAAAAATAAAAGCACTTTAGATCCTTTTTTGGATGAAAAAGAGGAAGATATTAATCGTTTAAAAAATATCCAATTAGAAATTCATCAAGATTTTATAGATGTTGTTGAAGAAAGCAGAAAAGAAAAACTAAACAAAAACTCTGGTATTGAACTTTTCTCTGGAGAATTTTGGGCAGGAAAAAAAGCAAAAGAATTAGGGCTAATCGATGGAATAGGAAATGCAGATCAAATATTAAGAGAGAAATACGGAGATGATTTAGAAATTAAGAAATTTGGAAAAAGTAAAGGATGGTTATCAAAAAAGCTAGCATCTTCTGAAAATTATACTGATAAATTAATTAGTGTATTAGAAGAAAGATCAATCTGGCAGAGGTATGGTCTCTAAAATAAAAAAAAAAATTTTATCTTTTCAAGATACAATCTTTAACTTACAAAAGTACTGGTCTAAAAAAGGTTGTGTAATATTACAACCGTACGATCTAGAGGTCGGTGCTGGGACATTCCACCCAGCAACCACTTTAAGATCGCTTGGCCCAAAACCATGGAAAACTGCATATGTTCAACCATCACGCCGCCCGACTGATGGAAGATATGGTGACAACCCTAATAGATTGCAACATTACTATCAATTCCAAGTTTTAATTAAACCTTCACCAAAAGAAATAAAAAAGATGTATTTAAATAGCTTGTCATCAATTGGTATTAATCATGAGGAACACGATATAAGGTTTGTTGAAGATGACTGGGAAAGTCCTACATTAGGAGCGGCAGGTCTTGGATGGGAAGTTTGGTGTGATGGAATGGAAGTTACACAATTTACCTATTTCCAACAAATGGCTGGGGTTGAATGTAAACCTGTATCTGTTGAAATTACATATGGATTAGAGAGATTGTGCATGTTTATTCAAAATAAAAAAAGTGTTTTTGACTTAATTTGGAATGACGAAGAAATTACTTACAAAGATGTTTTTCATCAGTCAGAGAAAGAATTTTCAGCATACAATTTTGAATATGCCAATACTGATAATTTATTTAAAATATTTGAAATGCTTGAAGAAGAAACAAAATTATTAGTTGAAAAAAAGATTTCTCTTCCAGCTTATGATCAATGTTTAAAATGTAGTCATGTCTTCAATATTTTAGATGCAAGAGGGGTGATTAGTGTAGCACAAAGGGCTGAATATATTGCAAGAATAAGGGAACTAACTAAATCAATTGGGAAAGTTTGGATTGAAAGCCAAAGTTAATGTCAGAATTATTTGTAGAGCTATTTAGTGAGGAAATTCCTGCAAGGCTTCAAATAAACGCAAGGAATGAATTAAAAAAAAATATTAAAAATTTTTTTATTGATAACCAAATCAAATTCAATGAAAATTTCAATGTCTATTCAACACCAAATAGATTAGTTCTACATGTTGATAAAATTCCTAATGAAATCAAATTAAGCTCAGAGGAAATTAAAGGCCCAAATGTTAATGCTCCTGAAAAAGCATTAGAGGGATTTATTAGATCAAATAATACAAAATTAGAAAAAATCTTTAAAAAAAATACTGAGAAAGGTGAATTTTATTTTTTAAATAAAGAGTCTAGAAAAATAAAAGTTTCAGATTTGCTAGAAAAAAATTTAAGTGAAATTTTAAAAAAGATTGCTTGGAATAAATCAATGAAATGGGCAAATTATGATCTTTATTGGGGAAGACCTCTTAAATCTATTTTAGCAATATTTAATAAAAAACCTCTAAATTTTGATTTTAACCACATAAATAGCTCCAACAAAACTTTTATAGATAAATCACTAGAAGAAAATATAAAAATTTTTAACGACTTTCATTCGTATTTAAAATTTTTTAAACAAAAGGGTATTTTAATTGATCAAGATTTAAGAAAAAAAATAATACAGAACATGATTAATGAAATAATTAATAAAAAAAATTTAAAAATCGAACAGAATGATAGGCTCATAGATGAAATAGTAAATATAGTTGAAAAGCCGGCAGTAATTGTTTGTGATTTTGACAAAAAATTTTTAAATATACCAAGTGAAATATTGATTACGACTATGCAGAGTCATCAAAAATATTTACCAACTTTTGATAAAAAAAATAATCTTACAAATAATTTTTTTGTTGTTTCAGACATAAAAGATACTAAAGGGTTTGTTAAATCAGGAAATGAGAGAGTGATTGAAGCAAGATTAAGTGATGCTGAGTTTTTTTGGGAAAAAAATAAAACTCAAAATTTAGTTAAACAAGTAGATAAGTTAAAAAATATAAATTATTTTAAAGGCTTAGGATCCTATTTTGACAAAATTCAGCGCATGAGAAAGTTGTCATCATTAATTTCTGATGATTTTTTAATTAGTAAAGATAAAATTGAAATAGCTTCATCAATTTGTAAAGTTGATTTAATGTCTGATCTTGTTGGAGAGTTTCCAGAACTCCAAGGCATTGTTGGAGGTCATTTTGCAAGGTTTCAAGGTTTTGATAAAGAAGTTTGTCTTGCTGTATCTGAACAATATTTGCCTAACGGGATGGAGAGTAAATTACCAAAAAAAATGTACAGTGTTGCTTTATCTTTAAGTGATAAACTAGACTCATTAGTTGGTTTTTTTGGAATTAATCTGAAACCTACTAGTTCAAAAGACCCTTATGCCATAAGAAGAATGGCCATAAGTCTTGTCAGATTAATTGTTGAAAATGAAATAAAAATTAAACTAAAAGATTTAATTGTTTACACCTGTTCAGTATATAGAGATCAGGGCTATGAATTTGATACTAAAAAGATACAAAACGAATTAAGTGATTTTATAATTGAAAGATTAAAAAATTATTTAAAAGAAAAAAAAATAAGACAAGATATAATTGAAAGCTCAACATTTTTGCTTGGGTTAGATGATATATTAAAGGCTTATAAAAAATCTTTATGTTTAAATAAAAATATTAAAAAGGAAATCGGCTTTGAAACTATTGCAGCATACAAAAGATCTTCAAATATATTAAATACTGAGGAAAAAATGTCAACAGAATCCCTTGGTTTTGCGGATCCAGGTTTATTTAAAAATGATTATGAGAAAAAATTATATAAAAAAATAAATGATATAAGAAAATATTTTTTGAGTATTGGGAAAGATGAAAATTACGAGGAGAGTTTAAAAATCTTATCAAGTATTAATAACGAGGTAAACGATTTTTTTGATAATGTTATTGTTAATGATGAAGATATAATAATTAAAAAAAATAGATTAGAATTATTAAATATGTTGTGTAAAACTTTTGATAACTATTTTAATTTTTCAAAAATAGAAGCTTAATATGAAAAAATTTATATTTAATTTTAAATCAAATAAAATAAAAAAAATTAAACTACCAAAAAATATTCTTGGTGGCAAAGGTGCAAATCTTTCTGAGATGGGAAGAATGGGGCTACCTGTACCCCCTGGTTTTACAATATCAACAGGGGTATGTGATTTATTTTATAAGAATAAAAAAAAATTAAATAAAAAAATACTTAATGAAATAAATAAAGAATTAAAATTTATTGAAAAAGACTCAGGAAAAAAATTTGGAGATTTAAAAAATCCTCTTCTAGTTTCTGTACGATCTGGAGCTAGGGTTTCTATGCCTGGTATGATGGATACAATTTTAAATCTAGGTCTAAATGATAATACGGTAATAGCACTTGCAAAAAAAACTTCAAATTTAAGATTTGCAAATGATAGCTATAGACGTTTTATTCAAATGTATTCTAGTGTTGTATTGGGAATAGAGAGTTATCACTTTGAGGATATAATCGAGAACTATAAGTTAACAAAAGGAGTATTATTAGACACAGAATTAGATGAGTATGACTGGCAAGCTTTAATAAAAGATTTTAAAAACATAGTGAAAGAAAAAACAAAAAAAGATTTTCCTCAAAGTGTCAAAGAACAACTGGTGGGAGCTATAAGTGCTGTTTTTTTATCTTGGGAAAGCCACAGAGCAAAAGTCTATAGAAAATTAAATCAAATACCGTCTAATTGGGGTACAGCAGTCAATGTACAATCAATGGTTTTTGGAAATATGGGAAATAATTGTGCAACTGGTGTAGTCTTTACAAGAAATCCATCAGATGGAGCAAAAAATATTTATGGAGAATATTTAATAAATGCGCAAGGAGAGGATGTTGTTGCTGGAACTAGAACACCACAACATATTACAAAAAAAGCTAGAGTTGAATCAAAAGAAACTCTTAAGTCAATGGAGGAGGCAATGCCAAAGACATACAAGCAACTAAAAAATATTCTAATTAAATTAGAAAAACATTACAAAGATATGCAGGATGTTGAGTTTACAGTTGAAAATAAAAAACTTTGGATGCTTCAAACACGCTCTGGAAAACGAACAGCTAAATCTGCTGTAAAAATAGCTGTAGATATGGTTAATGAAAAGTTGATTACTAAAAAAGATGCAATATTACGAATAGAACCAAGTTCTTTAGATAATTTGCTTCATCCAACTTTAGATGAGAAAGCAAACTTAGAAGTAATTGGGTCAGGCTTACCCGCATCACCCGGCGCCGCTAGTGGAAAAGTTGTTTTCTCATCTGAGGAGGCTGAAAGACTAAATAGTATGATGCAAAGCACAATCTTAGTTCGTGTAGAAACTTCACCAGAAGATATACATGGTATGCATGCAGCAAAAGGAATACTTACCTCAAGAGGAGGTATGACTAGTCATGCTGCAGTAGTTGCTAGAGGGATGGGACGACCATGTGTTTCTGGATCTAGTGAAATAGAAATTGATTATGAAAATAAATTATTCAAAACAAAAAACAAAGTAATTAAAGAGGGTGAAATAATTACAATTGATGGTTCGACTGGCAGAATAATTATTGGCGAGGTAAAAACAGTTAAACCAGAAATATCAGGCGATTTCTCAAAAATAATGAATTGGTCTGATGATTTTAGAAAATTAAAAATTAGAACTAATTCGGAGACGCCATTGGATAGCAAAACTGCTAGAGAATTTGGTGCAGAGGGCATTGGTTTATGTAGAACCGAACATATGTTTTTTGACGAAGAAAGAATTTTATCAGTAAGAGAAATGATATTATCAAAATCAATAGAAGATCGATCTAATGCACTCAAAAAGCTTTTACCACATCAAAAAAAAGATTTTATTGAAATATTTAAAATAATGAAAGGTTTACCGGTAACAGTAAGGTTACTTGACCCACCTCTGCATGAATTTTTGCCAAAAAGTAATAATGAAATTAATGATGTTGCAGTTTCACTGAATATTCCTGTTAAAGAACTCGAAGTTAGAATTTCTGAACTTCATGAACAAAATCCAATGCTAGGTCATAGAGGTTGCAGATTAGCAATTTCATTCCCTGAAATTTATGAGATGCAATGTACAGCAATTTTTGAAGCATTGATGGAATGTAAAAAACAAAAAATTCAATCAACTATGCCTGAAATCATGATCCCTTTAGTTTCAACAGAAGCAGAAATTAAAATTATGAAAGATTTAGTCATTAGGGTTGCAAAAAAAGTTCAAGATGAGAATAAAATTAAAATTGATTTTTTAGTTGGAACAATGATTGAATTGCCAAGAGCAGCAATAAAGGCAAAAGATATCGCTAAACACGCTGAATTTTTTAGTTTTGGAACAAATGATTTAACTCAAACTACATTTGGAATCAGTAGAGATGATAGTGGTAAATTCCTTAATGATTATATCGAGAACAAAATTTTTGATATTGATCCCTTTGTATCAATTGATGAAGGAGTTGGAGACTTAATAAAAATTGCTACTGATAAAGGCAGAAAACAAAACAAAAAAATTAAACTTGGAATTTGTGGTGAGCATGGTGGAGATCCTAAAAGTATAGAATTTTGTGCAAAAACTGGATTAGATTACGTGTCTTGTTCGCCCTACAGAGTTCCAGTTGCAAGATTAGCGGCAGCGCAAGCACAAATAAGAAAAAATTAAATCTCTAATTTTAAATCCAAAGCTTGAATACTATGTGTTAACTCACCTACTGATATTCTATCAACGTTTGTAGTAGCTAGATTTTTTACATTTTTCAAAGTTATTCCTCCAGAGGCTTCAGTTTCATATCTCCCTTTTGCATGTTTAATAGCCAACCCTAGAGTTTTAGGTTTCATATTATCAAACAGAACTGTATTAAAATTAAGTCCATTAATTCTTTTAAATTGTTTCAAAGTATCTACTTCGACAGTAATTTTTCTTTTTTTTTTATTTTTAATTGCTTTTTTCACTATTTCCTCAAACTTCTTTGATGAGGCTAGATGATTGTCTTTAATTAAAAATTCATCACTTAAATTAAATCTGTGATTAGTCCCACCTCCTAGTTTTACGGCATATTTTTGAATAACTCTTAGATTAGGAATTGTTTTTCTAGTGCAACAAATTTTTGTTTTCTTGCCTGCCTTTTTTACAAATTTATTGGTTTTAGTTGCAATGCCAGAGATATGAGAGAGAAAATTTAGAGCAACTCTTTCTCCAATTAATATATTTTTAATTTTACCTTCAATTACAGCAATTACAGACCCTTTGCTAATTTTTGATCCTTCTTTTTTTTTTATATGAAATTTAATATTTCTGTCTAGTAAATTAAATGTTTGTCTAGCAAATTCTAATCCACCTATAATACCTTTTTCATTGCTTATTAGTTTAACTTTTGAAATTGAATTATTATTTAATAAATTTGTTGTAATATCTCCTGAAGGATATAAATCTTCATTAAGAGCTAGCTTACAGGTTGATCTGATAAAATTTTTACTTAATTGAATTTTTGGCACAGAATTTATCTGCCTATTTCAGCCATTCTCTCTACTGATTTCCTAGCTCTCTCAATTGTTTCGTGGTCCATTATTAATTCGTTGGTTTCATTTTCTAAACAATCAAGTATTTTTGGCAGTGTAATTCTTTTCATGTGAGGGCATAAGTTGCAAGGTCTTATAAATTCTACATTAGGATTATCAATTTGAACATTATCACTCATTGAGCATTCTGTAACCATCATAACTTTTTTAGGTTGATTATCTTTTACATATTTAATCATTCCACTTGTTGAGCCTGCAAAATCACTTGCTTTTATTACATCAGGAGGACATTCGGGATGAGCAATAATTTTAATTCCAGGATTATTTTTTCTTATTTCATTAATCTCTTCATCATTAAATTGCTCGTGAACCTCACAAGTTCCTTTCCATGAAATAATTTCTACATCAGTCTGAGAAGCAACATATTTTGCTAAATAGTCATCAGGTAAGAAAATTACTTTTTTTACACCTAAAGAGTTTACAATTTTAACAGCATTTGCTGATGTGCAACAAACGTCAGTTTCAGCCTTAACATCTGCAGAAGTGTTAACGTATGAGACAACAGGAACACCAGGATATTGTTTTTTTAAGTTTCTTACATCTTCACCAGTTATAGATGAGGACAAAGAGCAACCAGCTTTCATATCTGGCAATAAAACTTTTTTATCGGGACTCATTAATTTGGCAGTTTCCGCCATAAAATGTACACCACACATAACAATTATATCAGCCTCTGTTTTTGCAGCTTCAATTGCTAAGGCTAACGAGTCTGCTGAAAAATCTGATATGCCATGATATATTTCAGGAGTTTGGTAATTATGAGCAAGAATTACTGCGTTCTTCTCTTTTTTAAGTTTATTTATTTTATAAATATAAGGTGCATGAGTGACCCACTCTATTTCAGGAATGGATTTAGAAACCTTTTGATAAATAGCATCTGTTGCAATTTTAACTTGGTTTGTGAATTCCATAATAAAAACTTATCAACTTGAAATAGAATTGTCATTCATTTAATCTGACGCATGATTTGCGGCCATGCTGAAATTGGTAGACAGGCACGGTTGAGGGCCGTGTGAGCCTAGCTCATGAGAGTTCGATTCTCTCTGGCCGCACCAATAATTAATATTATACATGAAAAAGGGGCGTTCTGTTGCCAGGTGCCCCAAACCCCGTAACTTAATTAGTAAACTAATTAAGCTGCAAGTGCGTAACTTTCGTTAGCATTTATAAATTAGCCCATCACGGCGGAACAATACCGAACGAAAGAACAACTTTTAGACACCCGTCGATCCTAATTCACCCCCTTAAGTTGTAAATGGTGGAGGTGGTGGGTACTGCCCCCACGTCCGTAATGGTTATTACGAAATTCGTTTATCGTCATAGTTGGAAAACCAACACTATTAATATAAAACCAAATACAAGAGATTCAATAATTTATTCATGAAACTTACAAAAGAACAAATAAACGACATAAAAGATCAACAATCTCAAGACAATATAACTAAAAGAGTTACCGCTCCTGAATTAGAAAAAGTATTATATGAAGCGATGCCAGCTTTAGATCATGGCTTTATCAGAGTTATTGACTACATGGGAGATGATAGTTCAATTGTTCAGTCTGCTAGAGTTTCTTATGGAAAAGGAACTAAACAGGTTTCAACAGATAGTGGTCTAATAAAATATCTAATGCGTCATTGGCATAGCACTCCATTCGAAATGTGTGAAATTAAATATCATGTAAAATTACCAATATTTATAGCAAGACAATGGATTAGACATCGTACAGCAAATGTTAATGAATACTCAGCAAGATATTCAATTTTAGATAAAGAATTTTATTTACCAGATCCACAAAATTTAGCAGCTCAATCAATTGCAAACAGACAAGGCAGAGGTGATGTGATTGAGGGAGATCAGGCAAAGGAAGTTTTAGAACTTTTAAAAAATGATGCTGAAAGAACATATGATAATTATGAAACTATGCTTAATCAGAAATTTGATGGGTCTACAATTGACGAAAATAAAAAAGGATTAGCTAGAGAGTTAGCGAGAATGAACCTAACTTTGAATACGTATACCCAGTGGTATTGGAAAACTGATCTTTTAAACTTAATGAATTTTTTAAGATTACGTGCTGACCATCATGCACAATATGAAATTAGAGTTTATGCAGATATAATGCTGGATACATTAAAGAGATGGGTTCCTATAACATATGATGCATTTATCGATTATAGAGTAGGTGGCACAGAAGTTTCTGCTAAAGGAAAAGTTATTATTAAAAAATTATTAAAAGGTGAGGAAATAAATTTAGAACAATCTGGACTTTCAAAAAGAGAGTGGAATGAACTTATGGAGGCTTTCGAAATTAAAGATAGGATTGTTTAATTTCTTCAGCAAATTTTAAATAAATTTTTGTAATTTCATGATCTGGGTCTTTCTCAACAATTGGAATTCCCATATCTCCATATTTTCCAACATCTGAGTTTATTGGTATTTGTCCTAAAAATTTCTTCTCAAATTCTTGTGCGGTTCTTTCAACACCATTTTCTCCAAAAATTAAATATTTTTTGCCATCATCGCCAATAAAGTGACTCATATTGTCAATTAATCCAATAATATTTACTTTTAATTTTTCAAACATTCTAATTCCTCTTTTTACATCTTGGAGTGCTATCTCCTGAGGAGTTGATACTATTATCGCACCATCTAAAATAATTTCTTGCGCAAATGTCAGTTGGGTATCACCAGTACCTGGAGGCATATCAACAATAATAAAGTCTAAATCTTTCCAACCAACTTTTTGAGTAAATGTTTTAATGGCGCTAGTAACCATTGGTCCTCTCCAGATCATCGGTGTTTGCTCGTCTGTCAGAAATCCAATGGACATACATTGAATATCATACTTTACAATTGGTTTTAAAGTTTGACCGTCACTATCTGGCTTTTCATTTATAGAGAATAGTTTTGGTAAAGAAGGTCCGTAAATATCAGCATCTAAAATTCCTACTTTGCATCCAACTTTTTTTAAGGCTAAAGCTAAATTTGTAGCAAAAGTAGATTTTCCAACACCACCTTTTGCACTAGATATTGCAATTGTAAATTTAGTGCCTGGAATTGGGTTTCTTTTAAAGGTTTTTGGCTCAGTTTTTGTCTTCATTGTGTCACTAAGACCTACTTTTTTATCATTCATAAAAATACACTTACCTTGTTTTTGAATATAAAGACACTATATAGAATGTCATAATGACGATTTATAAAAATCAAAGTCCATGGGGAAGCCCTCCAGGTAGTGGTGGAGGAAGTGGAAATGGTGGAGGTTTCAGAAGAGGCCCTACACCTCCTAATTTAGATGAAGCAATAAAAAAATTGCAGGACACTATAAACAAATTTACTGGAAGTGGTACAGGTGGAAAAAAACCTATTATATTAGGTTTGATCATACTAGTTGTAGTTTGGGCATTGAGTGGTTTGTATAGAGTTTTACCTGATGAGCAGGGTGTGGTTTTAAGATTTGGAAAGTTTGTAAATACTACCCAACCAGGATTAAATTATCATTTTCCATTCCCAATTGAAAGTGTGTTAACTCCAAAAGTTACAAAGGTAAACAGAATGGATATTGGTTTTAGATCAGAGAGAGATAGTGGATTTGGCCAAGGTGGTGGTGTAGCTGATGTTCCAGAGGAAAGCTTGATGCTAACAGGCGATGAAAATATTGTTAATATAGACTTTTCAGTATTTTGGGTAATAAAAGATGCTGGTAATTTTCTTTTTAAAATCCAAGATCCAGAGGGTACAGTAAAAGCTGCAGCAGAAACTGCAATGAGAGAAGTAATTGCTAGACAAACATTCAACCAAT
>QBYG01000007.1 GCA_003282945.1 Pelagibacteraceae bacterium AG-325-E23 | reverse complement strand
TGTTGAGATGTTGTTTAGACAAAAAATTATAAATTTTAAAATTAAAAATAAAATAGTTTGGGGTTTGAATAGAATTAAGAACGAAATTATAAAAAAAAAATTTATTTTTGATGATAAGCTTGAGGATATTCATATGAATATAGAACACAGACTTTTTGAGCTAATTGGAGAAGAAGCAGGGTATATTCACACTGCAAGATCAAGAAATGATCAGGTTGTCACAGATTTTAAAATGTGGTTAAGAAGAGCTAATAAAGAAATTGTAAAAAATATTGATAAAACAATTAAAAATATTTTAAAAAAAGCAGAAAAAAATATTGAGACAATCATGCCAGGTTTCACACACCTAAAAAATGCACAACCAGTTTCTTTTGCTCATTATTTAATGGCATACTTAGAAATGTTTTACAGGGATAAAAAAAGATTTAATAACAATTTAGAAAGTCTTAATGAAAATCCACTTGGTGTGGCTGCACTAACAGGTACTTCTTTTAAAATAGACAGATTTTATACTTCAAAAAAACTTGGTTTCCACAGACCAACTAAAAACTCAATTGACACTGTTTCTGATAGAGATTTTGTAATTGATTTTCTTTATTCTTGCTCTGCATGTGCTGTTCACATCTCTAGGATTGCAGAGGAGTTTATAATCTGGAATTCAGACGCTTTTAAACTTATTAATTTGAATGATAAAATTGTAACTGGATCATCCATTATGCCTCAAAAAAAAAATCCTGATCCTCTAGAATACTTGAGAGGTAAAACAGGTTTCATGTTTGGAAATCTATTTTCTATGCTTACTACATTAAAAGGGTTACCCCTTTCATATTTTAAGGATTTGCAAGATGATAAAGAAATTGTTTTTAAATCGTTTGATCAATTAAAAAATTCTTTAATTATATTAAATGATGTTCTTAAAAATTTTTCACCAGATAAAAAAAGAATGATTGAACTTGCAGAAAGTGGCTACATTACAGCAACTGATTTAGCAGATTATATGGTTAGAGAATTAAACTATCCATTTAGAAAAGCATATTTACAAACAGCAAAAATCGTAAATTTTGCAGAAAAAAATAAAAAAAAACTGTCAGAACTTTCAATGAAAGAGATAAATAAAATTGAAAAAGGTTTAACTACTGACGTTCTAAAAGTATTTGAACTAAAAAAATCTGTTAATTCCAAAGTTTCTTACGGTGGAACTTCTTTCGACAACATTAAGAAAATGATATTAAGTTACAAAAAGAAATAACTATGATTAAAAAAATAACTTTAATTACTATATGTCTAATTTTATTAACTTCATGTGGAAGAAAGAATGAGCCAAAATATGAGGCATCATTAAATAATAACGTTATGAAATTTAATAATTTTAATAACGCATTTGAAATGCCAAAAAAAGATGAAATATATAAATAATATTTATACAATTGAAAAATCTAAACTCACAAAAGTAATTAAAAAGTTTGAAACACCAATTTTTTGCTATTCAGAGAGAAAAATTAATGAAAATATAAGAAACTTTAAAAAAAGTTTTAAATCTTTTTCCCCAATCATATGTTTTTCAACAAAGTCAAACTGTAATATAGAAATACTTAAACTCATTAAACGAAGTGGATTGGGAGCTGATGTTGTCTCAAAAGGTGAATTAATGATTGCGCTTAAAGCAGGAATAACTTCCAAAAAAATTGTTTTTTCTGGAGTGGGTAAAACTAGGTCAGAATTAATTTATGCTATAGATAAAAATATTTTATTGATTAATTGTGAGTCAAAAAGTGAAATATTAGAAATAGAAAGTATCGCAAAATCTAAGAATAAAAAGGTAAATATTGGAATTAGATTAAATCCAAATACAGATGCAAAAACAATTAAACAAATTTCAACTGGTAAAAAAGAAAATAAATTTGGCGTTAATGAAAAGACATTTATTGAAATCTCTAAGTATATAAAAAATTCAAAATTTTTAAATCTAAAGTGTTTAAGTGTACATATTGGAAGTCAAATCCTAGATTATAAACCTTATCAAAAAATGCTAAACGTCTTAGACAAATTAATAAAAAAAATTAATTTAAATTTTGAGTTTATAGACCTTGGTGGTGGTATGGGTATTGACTATAACAAGGACAACAAGAAATTTAATTATAAAAAATATAATCAAATTATTAAAAAATTTTTAAACAAGCATAGATCAAAAATTATTTTTGAACCTGGTAGATCAATTATAGGTGATACTGCAATATTAATTTCAAAAATTATTTATATAAAAGAAAATTCTAAAAAAGATTTTATTATTGTAGATGCAGCTATGAATGATTTTATGAGACCTGCATTGTATGGGGCTAAGCATAAAATAATTCCATTAAAAAAAACTAATAAAATGACTAAGAAAAGTTATGATTTTGTTGGCCCTATTTGCGAAACGACAGATAAATTCTTAACGACAAATAAATTTCAAAAATTAAACGAGAAAGATTATATTATTATTTGCGACGTAGGGGCATATGGCTCATCTTTATCTTCAAATTATAACATTAGACCTAAACCTGCTGAAATATTAATTAAAGGTTCAAAAATAAATATAATTAAAAAAAGACAAAAACTAAAAGATATAATTTAGTTTTTGACAAAAATGATAAGAAAACCTCTATTTTTATTTTTTTTCTTTCTAGGTATATCTATAATTTCAATAATATTCCTACCATCATTAATAATGCCAACTAAAATAGTTTTATTTGGTGGAAAACTGATGGGAAGATGGGCAGCATTTTGCATTCAAATTTTTTTACAAACAAAAATTATTGTTAAAGGTAGAGAAAATATTATTAAAAATGAAAAGTTTTTTATTGCTTGTTCTCATCAATCAATGTTTGAAACTTTTTACCTACAAACAATTTTTAATTCACCAATATTTATTTTAAAATATGAATTAATCAAAATTCCTATATTTGGTTGGTATTTAAAAAAGATAGGATCAATTTCAATAAATCGAAATAAAATTAGTAAAGATAATTTAGGTTTAATTGATAAAATAAAAAATTCAGTAAGAAATTCAGAAAGACCATTAATTATATTTCCACAAGGAACAAGAGTTTTACCAAATGAAATAGTTCCCTTTAAAAAAGGTGTTGGAAGAATTTATGATGAATTAAAAATAAATTGCCAACCTGTGGCCATAAATTCTGGAAATGTTTGGCCAAAAAATGGAAAATTAACTTCAAAAAAAAAAATAATAATATCAATTCTTCCCGCAGTTAAACCTGGAATGAGCTCAGCAGATTTTACAAATTATATTGAAAGTAAAATATATAATGAATTAGATATAATTAATTAGCCCTTCATTGGCATTACAACATATATGCTATCATAATCAGCAGGGTCCCTAATTAACGCTGGAGAGCCTGTATCTTTTAAATAAATTTCAATATTATCTCCATCAAGTTGGGAGGCAACATCAATTAAATACCTTGAATTGAAACTTATATCTAGCTCATGATCAAACTTAACACTTAAACTTTCTTTACCATCACCACTATTTGTATTATTAACTGAAAGATCAAGATTATCTTTTGAAAGATTAAATTTTACACCATCTTTTTTATCTAGAGAGACTGAAGCAACCCTATCTACCGAATTTAAAAATGATTTTAAGTCAACTTCTAATCTTTTTTGGTTTTCTTTAGGTATTACCTGCACATAATTCGGAAATTTTCCATCAATTAGCTTTGATATCAGTATACTATTGTTAATTTCAAATTTAATCTTTGATTTAATATTTGATATTTTTACCTCACCTTCATAGTCCTCTAGTAAGGAGCAAAGCTGAAAAATAGTTTTCTTTGGTAATATTATCTGATCAAATTGGATTTTATTTTGGAGTCTTATCTTTGATATAGACATTCTATGACTATCAGTAGCTGCAGCTGTTAAGAAATTTTTATCTTCAACTTCTGTTTGATGTAAAAAAATTCCACTTAAATAATGTCTTGTTTCGTCATTAGAGACTGAAAATTTACATTTATTTAACAGTTTAAGTAGCTCTTTTGATTTAATCGAAAACTCATTTTCATTAAAATTTTCATCTGTTAATGGAAATTCAGAAGCACTAATACAATTTAAGTTAAAAACAGATTTATCAGACTCTAAATGTAATTTATTTTCACTAGGATTAGAAAAGTTAATTTTACTTCCAGAGGAAAACTTTCTTACGATATCATACATTATTGACGAAGAAGAGGTAGTTTTACCCTCCTCAATAATTTCGACATTTAGAATCTGATGAATAAAAATCAAATCAAGATCAGTTGCTGTAATTGTTAGTTTGCCATTACTTACATCTAACAATACGTTGGAAAGAATTGGCAAGGTACTTCTTTTTTCAATTACACCCTGACAATAATTTAAAGATTTTTGAAGGTCTTGTTGATTTAAGCTAAACTTCATTTTCTTTATTATACAAAATCTTATTTTTTAAACTATCAATATTAATATTTAACTCACTATCCTCTTTTCTTAATCTCTCTATAGTTTTTACTGAGTGAATTACAGTTGTGTGATCTCTATTGGAAAAAGATCTACCTATTTCTGGTAATGATTTAGATGTTAGCATCTTGGCAAGATAAATTGCAGTCTGTCTTGGTCGCACAAGGTATCTTGATCTTCTTGGTGAAAGCATTTCATTTTTGCTAATTTTATAAAATTTGCAAACTATTGTCTGGATTGTGTCAATATCCACTTTATTTTCGGTAAGATTTAGCAAATCTTTTAAAACTATTTTAACCTCTGACAAACTTGGAACTTTATTATAAATCCTCGTGAATGAAACAATTCTATTTAGTGCTCCAACTAATTCTCTAATACTAGTTTTAATTTCCATACTTAAAAATTTTTGAATTTCCTCGGAAATAACTACTTGATTTGCATAAGATAATTTTAATTCTTCAGTTTTAGATTTAATAATTTTATATCTAAGTTCATAATCAGGGTTTTGAATATCCACAACTAAACCTCCTGAAAATCTGGATTTGATTCTCTCTTGAATCCTAGTTAGTTTATTCGGCGGTCGATCGGCTGAGATTATTATTTGTGAGTTTTTATCTAATAATGCGTTGAAGGTATGAAAAAATTCTTCTTGCATAGCTTCTTTACCATTCATGAACTGAATATCATCAATTAATAAAATATCAGTATTTCTAAAGTATTCTTTAAACTTTACCATTTCATTTGATTTTATAGATTTTACAAATTGATACATAAATCTTTCTGCTGATATAAACATAACTTTATTCTTTTCTTTCAATTGTAAACCAATAGCGTTTAGCAAGTGTGTTTTGCCCATTCCTACACCACCATATAAATATAGTGGATTATAATGAGCTATATCTTTAGAAACTTTTTTTGATGCTTCAAATGCTAACTTGTTACTTCCCCCAGTTATGAAATTTTCGAAGTTTTTATTTGGATCTATTCTGTTATATTGAAGATAAGAGTCTTTTATAAACGACACATTGTCATTATTGGTTTCAAAAGAATTTTGAGATGAAGTATTTGTTTCACTAATTTCAGTTTCTTTGCTATTTTTTATTGTGAATTCAATCCTCACCAAGTCTTTTTTGTATTCTTTTATTGTCTGCAATATTTGGTCTAAATATCTTGATACTATCCAATCTCTTATAAATCTTGTTGAGACTGAAAATAATATATAATTATGAAATTCTTCAACTAATTCAATTTTTTTTATCCAACTCTCAAAAATATCTTTCCCAAGTTTTTCTCGTAATTCTTTTTTAATACTTTGCCAATCAATTTTCTTTTCGAGTTCTTTATTGTTTTGTAAATTATTTTTCATGAGGGAATTCCACTTAAGACTTATAAAAAATTATTGCAATAAGTTTATTTGTAAAAACAAAAATAAATAAAATTTATGATTGAATAAATTTTAGATTGAATTTTTTTTAAAAATTTTTTTGCAACCTAGTCGAGTACGAAATTTTAAATTAAAATTTCTTTAAATCTATATCTAGTAATTTTTTAAATTAAAATTTTAGATGTGGTAATTTTAAAGCTAATTGTACGCTTAAGTTGTATACAAAAAGATTTTTACTTATTGTAGGTTGTTATAAAGAATTAATTTTTTTTGTAATTCTCGATACATTCCTTGAGGCATTTTGTCTTTTAATGATACCTGTTTTTGTAATTGACATCAATTCAGAATTAAGCTTTGGAAGAAACGCTAAAGCTTCTTTTTTATCCTTTTTTTCAATTAAAGAGTTCATTTTTTTTATCGCACTTCTATAACGACTCTTTCTAGACCTATTAACAGCTGTTTGCCTTTTAATTTTTCTAGTACGCTTAATTGCTGATTTTGTATTCGCCATAAGCGTGAGTGTATATATTCAGATAATGATTGGGTCAATACAATAATTGTTTATTTTTGACACAAATTACAAAAAAAACTAGATCTATTTGAAATAAATTTTTTATGTATTGTTCCTTTGCAACTATATTTTAAACATTTTTTATTTTCTCTTTGATAGACATTAAAATTTTTTTGAAAGGAACCTTGATCTCCACTTATATTCTTAAAATCTCTGATACTTGATCCTCCTTTCTCAATTGCTTTTCTTAAAACTACTTTTGAAAAATGAGAGATTTTTTGACAATCGCTTAAACTAAGTGAACTTACCACTTTGGAAGGTAGAATTTTGCATAAAAACAATATTTCACTTGCATAAATGTTTCCAATTCCTGAAACAAAATTTTGATCAATTAAAAAATTCTTAATATTTTTTTTTTTATTTTTAAAATAATTAAAAATATATTTCTTATCAAATAAAGGATCAAAAGGCTCTGGTCCATATTTTTTAAAGTTATTAGTTATCTCTTGATCATTTTTAAAATAAGAAAAATAGCCAAATCTTCTTGGATCATTATAAATTAATTTAAAGTTATCAATTTTTATTTCTACATGATTATGCTTTTTTGGTAATAATGGAGAATGATAAAAACTAGTATTTGTTATAGGGTTTTTTTTTTTAGATTTGTTAATTAAGTGAATAGTTCCTGACATCCCAAGATGTATCATTAAATTAGAACTATCCTCAAATTTGAGTATTAAATGTTTTGAAAACCTATCTACTTTAATAATTTTTTTTTTTACTATGTTTTTTTCAAAATTTTTTGGGATCCTAAACCTTAAATTTCTATTTTTTATTAATATGTCTTTAATAATCTTTCCTGTAATACTCTTATTCAAAGATTGTCTGACGATTTCTACTTCTGGTAATTCAGGCATTTAATACTATATTAATGTTTTAATATATTTTATATGCAACAAAATCTTCAAAATAAAGCAGGACTTGTCGAAGGGGTATTTAATAAAGTTTACGATAAATATGATTTGATGAATGATTTTATGTCATTTGGAATTCACAGGCTCTGGAAAAAAAACCTTATGAATTGGATGGGTCCAGCAAAAGACAAAATGTATTTGGATGTTGCGTGTGGAACAGGCGATCTTGGAAAATTATTTTTAGATTATACAGAGAAAAATGGAGAAATTACCTCATCAGACTCGAACGAGAAAATGATTGAAAAAGGTAAAAAAAGGCTAAGTAAGTATAAAAATATAAAATGGGTTGTTGCAGAGGCAGAAAAGTTGCCATTCAAAAATGACACTTTTGATTTTTATACAATTAGTTTTGGTTTACGAAATACAAAAAATTTAGATAAATCCTTATCAGAAGCCTACAGAGTACTTAAACCTGGTGGAAGATATATGTGTTTAGAATTTTCAAAAATTCAAAATTCCAATTTGGATTTTTTATACAAAAATTACTCAAAATTAATTCCTCAAATAGGAAAAGCAATTGTTGGGGATAAACAACCTTATGAATATTTGACAAAGAGTATAGAGGAATTTGTTAATCAGGAAGAATTAATCGATCTAATGAAAAAAAATAATTTTAAAAATTGTTCATATAGAAATTTATCTGGCGGAATAGTAGCTATTCATTCTGGTTGGAAAATATAATGTTTAAAAGGTTATTAACTTTATTTAAATTGGGCAGAAAACTCGCTAAATCTGATGCTTTAAATATTGTATCGAAATTTAATAAACCACCTTTATTAGTAAGCGTAATATTTAAATTACTTTCTTTTTCTTTTACAAAAAAAAATGAATCATTCGACAATTTAAATGAAGGTGAAAAATTATCAAATTCCCTAGCATCTATGGGTACAACATTTATAAAGTTAGGGCAATTCTTAGCTACGAGACCAGATATAATAGGCGATAAACTATCGAAGGAATTAGAAAATTTACAAGACAAGCTTCCACCTTTTTCACAATCAAAAGCAAAAGAAATGATTAGAAAAGATTTAGGTGATGAACTATATAATTCAATAATTAATATTAGTGAACCAGTTGCAGCTGCCTCTATTGCTCAAGTACACAAAGCTCAAATAAATGATGATGGAGTTATTAAAAACGTAGCAATAAAAATATTAAGACCAGATATTAAAAAGATTTTTAATGAAGAAGTAGATGCTTTGATGCTTTTTGCATTTATTATTGAGTCATTAATAAAAAAAACTAAAAGATTAAAGTTGGTTGAGGTAGTTTTTTTATTGAAAGAAATTACTAGTCTTGAAATGGATTTAAGATTTGAGGCAGCTGCAGCCAATGAATATGCGGAAAATACCAAAAATGATGTAGGTTTTGAGGTTCCTAAGATTTATTGGGATTATACAAGTGAAAATATAATGACACTTGATTGGATTGATGGAGTGTCAATTAGAGAAACCGAGGAACTAGAGAAAAGATCAATTGATACAAAAAAAATTGCCTCTGATATTATTCAACATTTTTTAAGACACGCAGTAAGAGATGGCTTTTTTCATGCAGATATGCATCAGGGAAATATTTTTGTAAATGAAAGTGGTCAAATTGTTCCTATAGATTTTGGAATTATGGGAAGACTAGATAATATAAGTAAGAGATTTTTAGCTGAGATTTTATTTGGTTTTATACAGAGAGATTACAAGAAAGTTGCAGAAGTTCATCTTGCAGCAGGCCTAGTTCCAAAGAATGTACCTGTCAATGATCTTGCTCAAGCATTAAGATCAATTGGTGAACCAATTTTTGGACACTCCATAAAAAATATTTCAGGTGGCAAACTTTTAAAACAACTTTTTGATGTTACTGAAAAATTTAATATGCAGACTCAACCTCAGTTACTTATGTTACAAAAAACAATGGTAGTAGTTGAAGGAGTTGCAAGAAGATTAAACCCTGAAACAAATATATGGGAAACATCAAAACCTGTTTTAGAAAAATGGTTAAAAGAAACTAAAGATCCTATTAATTCAATAAATGAAACATTGAAAGACTCTGTAGAAGTATTAAAGCGTCTTCCAAATTTACCTGAAGTAATGGATAAAGCAAACCAAGCACTTAATTTCCTCGCAAGTGGTCAAATACCCCAAAATTCAAACTCATATAACGAATTAAATACTAAAAAAGAAGAGATGAAGTCATTTAGAAATCAATCAATTATTGGTTTATTATCTCTTGTAATTTTAACTCTATTGGTATTTTAATTCTTCTCATGAAAAATAAAAAAATACTTCTAATTATATGTGGTGGAATATCTGCTTACAAAAGCCTAGAAGTAATTAGAGGTTTAAAAAAAAGAGATGTAAGTGTTAAAACAATACTTACAAAGAGTGGTAAAAACTTTGTAACACCTTTGTCTATTTCATCGCTATCTCAAGAGAAAGTATATGAGGACATATTTAGTGCAGAAAATGAGGCAGAAATGGATCATATTTCGCTTTCTAGATGGGCCGATTTAATTTTAATTGTACCAGCAACAGCTAATACAATCTCAAAACTAAGCTATGGTCTAACAGATGACCTTGCCAGCACTGTAGTTTTAGCATCGAACAAACAAGTATTTTTAGTACCTGCTATGAATGTAAGAATGTGGGAACATCAATCAACCAAAGATAACTTATTAAAATTAAGAAGTTATGGATATAAGATAATTGGCCCTGAAATTGGGGATATGGCTTGTGGAGAATATGGAAAAGGAAAAATGTCAGAACCCACATACATCTTAAAATGTATAGAAAATTATTTTAAGAATATTGAGAGCAATAAAAAATATAAAGCTTTAGTTACAGCTGGTCCTACTAAAGAGTTTATAGATCCAGTAAGATATATAACTAATAAATCAAGTGGAAAACAAGGTTATGAAATTGCAAAATCATTAAGAGATAATGGTTTTGAAACAACACTTATTTCTGGAGAAACAAATTTAGACCCAGTTGAAGGAGTAAAATTTATTTCAGTTAAAACGGCGGAAGAAATGTTCAGAGAAACTCTTGGTAATCTCCCAGCAGATGTTGCTATTTTTAATGCAGCTGTAGCTGATTTTAAAGTGAAAGAAATTAAAAGTGAAAAAATAAAAAAAAATGAAAATTTTGATCTTAAATTAGAAAAAAATATTGATATTTTATCTAATATATCAAATCATAATTCTCTTAGACCAAAAATTACAATTGGATTTGCAGCTGAATCTCAAGATATTGAGATTAATTCAAAAAAAAAATTAGACCAAAAAAATTGTGATTGGATTATTGCAAATGATATTTCCGATAAAACAATAGGTTTTGACTCTGATGATAATGAAGTTTCTATATTTTATAAAAATAAAGAAACTGAAAAATTATTAAAGAAAAAAAAATCTTTAATAGCATCTGAGATAGTTGATAGAGTTATCTCTGAGCTTAATTAGCTAATGGTAAAAGTTCTATTTAAGAGACTTAACCAAAAAGCCAAACTTCCAAGTTATAAAACTGATGGATCTTCAGGCATGGATCTAATGGCGTGCTTAAATGAACCTATAACAATCAAACCAAATGAGTCTAAATTGATACCAACAGGGATTGCAATTGCAATTCCTGAAGATACAGAGGTTCAAATTAGACCAAGATCTGGTCTTGCCGCAAAATCAAGCATTAGTGTACTTAATACACCAGGTACAATTGATAGCGATTATAGAGGAGAACTAAAAATTATTTTATTTAATCATGGTAAAAATGAATTTACTGTAAATGATGAAGATAGAGTTGCTCAAATGGTTTTGATGCCTATTTTAAAAGTAGAAATTGAAGAAACAAATGAATTGCCAGAGACAATTAGAGGGTCTGGAGGATTTGGATCTACTGGTAAATAGTAAATGTTTAACAATAAAGACCTAGAGCGCTATTCAAGACAGATTGTTTTAAAAAAAGTTGGAATTTTAGGTCAAAAAAAAATTCATAGTTCCAAAGTTCTAGTCGTTGGATGTGGTGGCTTAGGGACACCAGTTATTGATTTACTTTCTCGTGCAGGCGTTGGTGAAATAGGGATAATGGATCATGACAAGGTTAGTATATCAAATATACATCGACAAGTTATTTTCACTTCTGATGACGTTGGAAAATATAAGGTAAGTATTTTAAAAAAAAAAATTAGTAAAATTAATAAAAATGTAAAAGTAAAAATTTACAGAGATAAAGCAGAAGATAAAAATCTAGGAAAAATTTTAAAACTGTATGATATAATTGTTGATGGTACAGATAACTTTAAAGCAAAATTCCTTTTAAATAAATTTTCACTAAAATATAAAAAAAAACTTATAATTGGAGCTATAAGTAAATTTGAAGGGCATATTTTTACATTTGATTTTAATTTAAAAAAAAGCCCCTGTTTAAAATGTTTTTACCAAGGGGAGCCATCTGAAGGAGTTCTGGATTGTGAAACCGATGGTATATTAGGATCGACAGCAATTATTACAGGGAGCCTACAAGCTAATGAGGTTTTGAAGGCAATTTTAAATGTTGGTAAGAATTTAAATTCACATATTTTAATTATAGATTTGTTAAATCTTAAATTTAGAAAAGTATTATTTAAAAAAAGAAAAGGATGCATATGCGAAAATATTTAATAGTCTTCCTTTTTCTTTTGCCAATTTCGTCGATCGCTGAAGAAAATAATTATTTTTTAATGTTAAAAAATAAAAAAGTAAATGTTAGATATGGTCCTAGCTTTGATTATCCAATTAAATATGTTTATAGAAAGATAGAATTACCTCTAAAAGTAATTGATAAAAAAGAAAATTTCAGAAGAGTTATTGATCATAAAAAAAATAGTGGCTGGATTCATGTTTCTCAACTTAGACCTTCTCGCTCATTAATTTCTATAAATGAAAAAATTCTATTTAAAAAACCAACAAAATATTCAAAACCATTAGCTAAATTAGACCAAGGTCGTCTTTTGAAGGTTATTAAATGTGAGCAAAAATGGTGTAATATTAAAACAGGCGATTATTCAGGTTGGATTAAAAAAGATAATAATATTTGGGGAATTACGAATTAATTATTTTTTAAATAATTAAGCATAGTATCTACATCACTTATCGTAAAAGGATCTCCGTCTTTACTTTCGTCATTTTTTCCTTCTTCAACAAATTTTTTAACTACAGTACAGTTGTCAATTAGTGCAGAATATCTCCATGATCTTGAACCAAACCCCTGCTTAGGTTTTTTAACAAGCATTCCCATACCTTCAGTAAATTTACCCTCTCCATCTCCAATTGGTTTTACTTTTGATATTTTTTGATCCTTAAACCAAGCATTCATAACAAATGCGTCATTTACTGATAAACAATAAACTTCATCTACATATTTTTTTAACTCTTCGTATTTAATTTCGTAACCAGGTAACTGTTGTGAAGAACAAGTAGGCGTAAATGCACCAGGCAATGAAAATAAAACTATCTTTTTATTTTTGAACAACTCATTTGTTGTAATATTTTTCCATTCTCCACCTATTGCACAGGCTCCACCTAGGATTTCATTGTCTCCTACTCTTGTTTTAAATGTAACTTCTGGGATCATCATGGTTAATCTGTATATAATGTCTCTAAAAAATATGTCAACAGATTAGAATGATTTTAATGTATGTTGTAAATAACTGATATTAATGAATTATTTTTGAGATTAGTTATCAGTTACAATTTTAGCTATGACTTCTATAGATTTAATCTTTTTGCCAGGTATTGTTTTTTTGATCATTACTTCATCAACATCGTTTTGATCTATATCAATCAATTTATTCTCATCTTCGTCAAAGAAATGATGATGATGGCTTATGTTTGTATCATAGTAACTTTGAGATGAGTTTATTGGTATTTCTTTTAGATATCCCTTTTTATTAAAAGCATGAACAGTATTATAGACAGTTGCGAGAGAAACCTTAATATTTGCTTGATTTTCAATGATTTTAACTAAATCTTTAATGGTAAAATGAAACGTTTCGGTTGAATCAAATAGAACCTCGCAAATTTTTATTCTTTGTTTGGTTGGTCTTAAACCAGATTCTCTTAATTTATTTTCGTATTTTGGATCGTAAGTCATTACTAATTACAATAATTATAGAGAAAAATTATATTATAATGTGCTTAAATCAAGTAATAAGGTTACATAATAATGAAAAAAAGTTCCTTTAATTATGATGAGCTAATAAGCTGCGCAAATGGCGACCTTTTTGGCCCAGGCAACGCAAAATTACCTTCTCCTCCAATGCTAATGTTTGATAGAATAACTGAAATAAGTGAAAAAAATGGTGCTTTTAATAAAGGAATTATGAAAGCTGAACTTGATATTAAAGATGATTTATGGTTTTTTGATTGTCACTTTAAAGATGATCCAGTAATGCCAGGTTGTTTGGGCCTAGATGCCATGTGGCAGTTAGTTGGATTTTACTTAGGATGGCTTGGAAATCCTGGAAGAGGAAGGGCTTTGGGGGTTAGTACTGTAAAATTTACAGGGGAAGTTTTAAAAAATGTCAAAATGGCAACATATATTATTGATATGAAAAGAATATTAATTAAAGGTGAAACAACGGTTGGGCTTGCAAATGGTATTCTTCTTGCTGATGACAAAAAAATATACTCTGCAGAGAGTTTAAAAGTAGGATTATTTAAATAATGAGAAGAGTAGTAATCACAGGTTTGGGAATTGTTTCATGTCTTGGCAATAATCAAGAAGAAGTTCACCAATCTTTATTAAATACTAAATCAGGAATTTCTTTTTCGGAAGAATATAAAGAACATAATCTTAAAAGTCATATTCATGGAAAGCCTAATATAAAACTTGAAGATCACATAGATAGAAAAACAATTAGATTTATGGGTTCAGGATCTGCTTACAATTATATTGCAATGAAAGAGGCAATTGAAGACTCAGGATTAGAAGAGAGCGATGTAAGTAATTTTAAAACAGGAATTGTTATGGGTTCAGGTGGACCCTCAATCGAAAATGTTATTTTAGCAGCTGACAAAACTAGAGCAAAAACTCCAAAATTAATGGGACCATTTATTGTACCTAGAACTATGGCGAGTACCGCATCAGCAACACTTGCTGTTCCTTTTAAAATTAAAGGAACTAACTATACAATGAGTTCAGCCTGCGCAACAAGTGGGCACTGTATTGGAAATTCAATGGAACTTATCCAAATGGGAAAACAAGATATTGTTTTTGCAGGTGGTAGCGAAGAGATACACTGGGCAATGACTGCTATGTTTGATGCAATGACTGCATTATCTTCAAAATATAATGATACACCTGAGAAAGCATCAAGAGCTTATGACAAAACTAGAGATGGTTTTGTAATTGCTGGAGGCGCTGGAGTACTTGTTTTAGAAGAATATGAACATGCAAAAGCTAGAGGGGCCAAAATATACGCAGAATTAACTGGTTATGGAGCAACTTCAGATGGTTATGATATGGTAGCACCTTCAGGCGAAGGAGCAGTAAGATGTATGCAAATGGCTATGTCAACTTCTAAGAATAAAATTGATTATATAAATACTCATGGAACCTCTACACCAGTTGGGGATATTACAGAATTAAATGCTGTTAAAGAGGCTTTTGGAAATGAAATTCCAAAAATTAGTTCAACTAAATCTTTATCAGGTCATCCATTAGGGGCTGCATCAGTGCATGAAGCAATATATTGTCTAATTATGATGAAAAATAACTTTATTACTGGTTCAGCTAACATTAACGAAATGGATGAAGAGGCTAAAAAATTTCCAATAGTTGCAAAAACAGAAACAGAAGCAACATTAAATACTGTCATGTCTAATAGTTTTGGTTTTGGCGGAACAAATGCAACTCTAGTATTTGAGAAAGTCTAATTATGTCTTTAATGAAGGGTAAAAAGGGACTGATAATGGGTGTTGCTAATGAAAGATCTATTGCATGGGGTATTTCCCAGAAACTAGCAGAGGCAGGTGCTGAATTGGCTTTTACTTATTTGGGTGATGCTCTTAAAAAAAGAGTTATTCCTTTAGCAGAAAAGCTGAACTCTAACGTTACATTTAGTTGTGATGTTGAAAAAAAAGAAGAAGTAGTAAAATTATTTGAAGATATTAAATCTCAGTGGGGAGAAATAGATTTTGTTGTTCACGCAATTGCTTTTTCAGATAAATCTGAACTTTCAGGAGAATATCTAAATACAACAAGAGAAAATTTTTTAAAAAGTATGCTGATTTCATGCTTTTCATTTACTGAAGTTGCAAAAGAAGCTTCAAACGTTATGAAAGAAGGTGGCAGCTTGATTACACTTAGCTATGAGGCTAATAAAGCTATCCCTAATTACAATGTTATGGGAGTTTGTAAGGCAGCATTAGAATCTAGTGTTAAATACTTAGCAAGAGATTTGGGAGCTAAAGGCATAAGAGTTAACGCAATAAGTGCTGGTCCAATAAAGACTTTGGCGGCATCAGCCATCGGAGATGCCAAATTCTTATACAAATGGAATGCTGATCATTCATTTTTAAAAAGAAATGTTGATAATTTAGATGTTGGAAACTCAGCATTATATCTTCTAAGTGATATGGCAGGTGGTGTTACAGGTGAAATTCACTATGTCGATGCTGGATATAATAAAGTAGGTATGCCAGATCCAAAAAATATATCTTAAGAGTTTGTTATTATGCTAATTTTAGTTTGGTTTGTAGTTTGTATAATATTTATTTTTGTTCAATTAATTCTTGAGGGTTCCGGACATGCACTAGAAGTTTTTGCCCTATTGACTGCTGTAGCTTTATTTTTAATAAATAAGCTTGGAAAAAAAAATAAATAACTAATTAATAATTTTTGTGAAAAGAACGTTTTTGAAAATTGCTGGGGCTTCTATATTAGGTTTTATATTTTATCCATTAACTTCTTTTGCCAACAACATAATAGGCTTTAAAAAAAAATTAAAAAAAGATGAAAGTGAATATAATATATTAAATCCTGACCTTACAAATGAGCAAAAAATAATAATGTTTGAAGAAGGTACAGAGCGTGCAGGTACTAGTGAATTAAATTACGAGAAAAGAAAAGGGTCATATCATTGTGCAAACTGTGGTGTAAAATTATTTGAGTCTGTTAAAAAATTTGACAGTGGAACGGGTTGGCCATCTTTTACAGAGGCACTACCTGGTGTATTTGTAACAAAAACTGATTATTCATTTGGAATGAAAAGAACTGAATATTCTTGTGCAAACTGCGGTGCTCATCATGGTCATGTTTTCAATGATGGGCCTGATGGTGGAAAAAGATATTGTAGTAATGGTCTTTGCTTGCTTTTCGTCCCAGAGAGTTAATAATTATATTTTTCTTATATAACCAACATTAGTAGTTTTAAAATGCTTGAAAGGGATATTTGTATCTTTAATTGCCTTGATAGTCTCCTCTGTAATATTTCCATAAACCTCTATTTCGAATCTATCAGCAATTTTGTTATGCTTTTCAACATAAGCTTGGACTGGGGCATTACTCAGATGATGCAGCATAGCTTCACTATTTCGGTAAACTTCACTCCAAGTAAATTCCAAAGGATCAGTTGGATCTTGATCAAAAGTATGAATAAGCATGTCTGGCTCTGATGCATTAACAGCGTCATCAGCTTCTTTTGCTATCTTGAGATACTCCTCAACCTTACCCTCTTTAACACGTATTCTAGCAATTAAAATAAATGGGTTGGACATTTATCTATATAGCAGCTTGCTTTATAGATAATTTAACTTTTCCTCTATCAAATCCAATAAC
The DNA here is from genome assembly GCA_003282945.1 of Pelagibacteraceae bacterium AG-325-E23. Taxonomy (GTDB): domain Bacteria; phylum Pseudomonadota; class Alphaproteobacteria; order Pelagibacterales; family Pelagibacteraceae; genus Pelagibacter. Next base: position 51,198 of record QBYG01000007.1, on the reverse strand, counting down.
TTTTACTTTTACTTCATCACCTTCTTTGACAACATCCGTTACTTTGGCAACTCTTTTATCTGCAAGCTCAGAAATGTGAACTAACCCATCTTGTTTACCTAAGAAATTGACAAAAGCACCAAATTCCATAATTTTCATAACTTTTCCGTTATAAATTTTATTTAATTCAGCTTTAGCTGTTATGTCTTTGATCATCTGCATAGCAATGTTTCTTGATTCTTCATCTGGAGCGGCAACTGTTACGACACCTTCATCATTAACATCAACTTTAGCCCCTGATTTTTCAACAATCTCTCTGATTGTTGCTCCACCTTTTCCAATCACAGCTGCTATATCTTTTTTATCAACAGTAACTTGTTCCATTTTTGGTGTGTGTTTTCCAACATCATCTCTAGACTTACTTAAAGCTTTATTCATTTCACCAAGTATGTGAATTCTTCCGTCTTTAGCTTGGTTTAAAGCCTGTTCCATTATTTCAAATGTGATACCAGTAATTTTGATATCCATTTGTAGTGATGTAATACCATCTTTAGTTCCAGCAACTTTAAAATCCATATCACCTAAATGATCTTCGTCACCTAAAATATCAGAAAGAACACTAAAATCATCACCTTCTTTAATTAATCCCATAGCAATACCTGCAACCGGCTCTTTTATTGGAACACCTGCATCCATAAGTGAAAGAGATGCACCACAAACAGACGCCATTGATGAAGAGCCATTAGACTCAGTTATCTCTGATACTATTCGAAAAGTGTATGGAAACGAGTCCTTTGATGGCAATGAAGAGTTAATTGCTCTCCATGCTAATTTTCCATGTCCAACTTCTCTTCTACCAGTTCCAATTCTTCCAGTTTCACCAACTGAAAAAGGAGGAAAATTATAATGAAGCATAAATCTTTCTCGGTGTTGTCCGTCTAAACTTTCAAGACGTTGTTCATCATCACTAGTTCCTAAAGTGGTAACTACAATTGCTTGAGTTTCTCCTCTAGTAAATAGTGCTGAACCATGAGCTCTTGGTAGAACTCCAACCTCACACATAATTGGTCTTACATCTGCAAGCCCTCTTCCATCTATACGATTTTTATTTTTTAAAATATCAGTTCTTACTATAGATTTTTCTAAATTTTTGAGTTGTGAGTTTACATCTAGATCTGAGTAATCCTCATTTTCTTCATAAAGCTTTTTAGCTTTCTCAGTAATTTCAGAAATTTGATTAGATCTATCTTGTTTATCTCTGGTAGAGAATGCTTTCTTTAAATCTTCAGTAAATTCATCTTCTAATTTCTTTTTTACCTCTGAAAGATCTTTTTTCTCAACTGTCCATTCGGGTTTTCTACACTCTTTTGCTAATTCCTCTATCATTTCTATTACTGGGACAAATCCTTCATGTCCAAACTTCACAGCATCTAGCATTTCTTGTTCCGTCAATCCATTTGCTTCTGACTCAACCATTAAAACTGCATCTTTAGTTCCAGCAACAACAAGGTCTAACTTGGAATTTTCTAATTCTTTTTTAGATGGGTTAAGGACGTACTTTCCTTCAATAAAGCCAACTCTAGAAGCTCCAACCGGACCCATAAATGGCATACCCGAGATAGCTAAGGCTGCTGATGAAGCAGTGATTGCTAAAATGTCTGGTTGATTTTCAGCGTCGTATGAAATTACTGTCGGAAGCAACTGTACTTCGTTTTTAAATGCATCTGGAAATAAAGGTCTAATCGGTCTATCAATTAATCTAGAAATTAATGTTTCACTTTCAGTTGGTCTTGCTTCTCTTTTAAAGTATCCACCAGGAATTTTTCCACCAGCATAATATTTTTCTTGATAATTTACAGACAAAGGAAAATAATCCATCTCTGGATTTACTTTCTTTGAACCTACAACTGTTGCTAGGATAACTGTTTCACCACATTGGGCTATTATTGCACCATCTGCTTGCCTTGCTATTTTTCCAGTCTCCAAACTTAATTTTTTTCCACTTACTTCTATCTCTTTTTTTACTACTTTGAACATTTACTTCCTTAAATTTAATTTTGTTAATACTGCTTTATAAGACTCCATGTTATTCCTCTTTAAGTAGTCTAATAATTTTTTTCTTCTATTTACTGCTCTCAAAAGGCCAACTGAAGAATGTTTATCCTTTTTGAATTGTTTAATATGTTTTGACAGACTTTCAATTTTTCCAGTTAATTGGCCAATCTGAACCTCTGAGGACCCAGTGTCCTTATCGTGGATTTGAAGTTCTTTTACTTTTTCTTTCATTTTTTCCCTTATTTATTTATTTGTTTGTTTAATTAAATTTTCTATTTTTTCTGCATAATCAAAAGAGTCATCTTTCACAAAAAAAAGTTTTGGTAAAAATTTCATTATAATTTTTTTTGATAAAACTTTTCTAATCATAAATGATGATATTTTTAATTTTTCTATTATTTCCTCTGTATTTTTACCTCCTAGAGGAATTACAAATATTTTTGCTGTTTTAAGATCTGGAGACATTCTAACTTCTGTAACAGTAATTTCTTTTGTAGATAAATTAGGTATTTTTGCTTCATCTCTTATGAAAAGAGTACCCAAACTTTGCTTGATCATCTCACCGACTCTTAATTGTCGTTGTGTTATTGGTTTACCTAAATGTTTCATTTAAATCGTTCTCACAGTCATTGTTGAATTATAAACTTCTATTATGTCCTTTTTCTGATAATCTGTGAAATCTTTAAGAGTAATTCCACATTCTAATCCCACTGAAACTTGTTTAGTTTGGTCTTTTTCTCTAAATATTGAACCAATTTTTCCATTAAAAATTATTACTCCATCCCTTATAACTCTTGCACTAGAATTTTGAGTTATTTCACCTTCAACTACTTTAGATCCTGCAACTTTTCCAACTTTTGAAACCTTAAAAATTTCAAGTATTTCAGCACTCCCGATAATTTTTTCCTCAACATCTGGTGATAGAAGGCCACCCATTTTTCCTTTTATAAAATCTAAAACTTCATAAATTATATTGAAAGATGAAATAGAAAGTTTTTCTTGCTCAGCTCTTTTCTTTGCTTCTTTACTTGGTTTAACATTAAATGCAATTACTAATGCATTTGAGGCCTTTGCCAATGTCACATCTGTTTCTGTTACCATACCTATGTCTGATAGAAGTATTTTTGGTTTTACTTCATCATGTTTAATTTGATCAATAGCATTTTTTATTGCCTCAGATGAACCATGAACATCTGATTTAATTATTATATTTAATTCTTTCGCTGCTGAACTTTGAAAAGCTGAATCTTGTGTAACAAAATTAAGTGGTATTTTATCATCTTTTGACTCTTCAGCTCTTGCTTCACAAAGAGATTTGGCTTCTTTCTCATTGGGCAATACAATAAAATCGTCACCTGATTTAGCCGCACCATTTATACCAATTATTTCAACAGGAGTGGCTGGTTCAGCAATTTCAATATTTTTACCTTTGTCATTGATTATTGCTCTAACTTTTCCCCATTTTAATCCACTAACAAAATAATCTCCTTTTTTTAGTGTCCCACCAGTTATGACAATGTTTGCAACTGGACCTCTTCCAATATCTATTTTTGACTCTAAAACTATTCCTTTGGCATTTGTTTCAAAATCTGTTTTTAAATCTAATAATTCTGCTTGTAACAAAATAGACTCCACTAATTTACCTAGATTATTTTTAGTCTTTGTTGAGATTTCCACCATTAAAGTATCACCTGATAAATCTTCCGCGATTAATTCATATTCTAGAAGTTGGTTCTTAATTTTTTGTGGGTCAGCCTCAGGTAAATCACATTTATTAATCGCAACTACGATCGGAACTTTTGCAGCTTTAGCGTGTTTTATTGATTCAATAGTTTGTGGTTTTACACCATCATCTGCTGCAATAACTAATATTACAATATCTGTAAGCCTTGAACCTCTAGCTCTCATCTCAGTGAAAGCTGCGTGACCAGGTGTGTCTATGAACGTAATTTTATTATTGTCATGCATAATCTGATAAGCACCAATATGTTGTGTAATACCTCCAAACTCTCCTGAAACTACATTTGCCTCTCTTAACACATCTAAAACTGAAGTTTTGCCGTGATCAACATGACCCATAACTGTTACGATTGGAGCTCTATTTTTTAAATTTTCTGATTTTACCTCTTTTATTTTCTCAATTATTTCCTCAGCTTTTGTCTCACGTATAGGATTATGACCAAATTCTTTAACTAAATATTCTGCTGTATCAGCATCAATTGTATTATTTATTGTTACAGTTACTCCCATACCAAGTAAATGTTTAATAATACTGCTTGATTGTTCTGCCATTCTATTAGCTAACTCTTTAATTGTTATTACTTCTGGTAGATTTACTTCTCTTTTTATTTGTTGAAAGTTTTCTTTGTTGTCTGTTTGATTTAAATTTCGATTTTCTTTTTGTTTAGCTCTTTTTAATGATGCTAAGCTTCTTGATCGTACCTCAACATGGTCATCACTTAAAGCTCTTGAAATTGTTAATTTTAATTCCCTTTTTTTTATACCTAATTTATTTGATTTATTTTCTTTTTGTGTGGTTTCGCCTTTTAGTCTTCTTGTAGCTCTTTGTTCAGCTAATTTCCTTTTTTCAAAATCTGAAGATGGTTGTGTGGAACCTCGAGTAAAATTATTTGGTTTTGATAAAGTATTATTTTTGAGTCTAAAATTGTTATTATTTTGTCTTGAGAATTGTGGCTTTCCTTGAAACTTTGAGCTTTTTTTCTCAATTACAACCGTATTTTTAGATTTTGACTTTGCTTGCTCTATACTACTAAAAGTTTTTTGTGAACTTCCAGATATTGATAACTTTAATTTTTTTTTCTCCATTTCCCATCTTTCAATCTTTGTAGATTTTATCTCTAGCTGACATTATTAAATTATCTGCCTCTGCTTTTGATAATGCAAATTCTTCTAAATAACCTTTAATTTTTATTCTCTCACCTTTAATAATATCATAAGCACCTGTTAACTCGTCAGAGGATAAATCTGCTAAATCTACTAATGTTAATATTTTCTGCTCACCTAGAGTAACTAACATTCCTGGAGTAAGCCCTTCGTGATTAATTAGATCATGCTCTAAACCAAGATCCTTAATTCTGTTAGAAATCTCCTCTTGATCTTTTTCATAAAATTCTTTCGCTCTCTCAATTAATTCCTTTGCTGTATCTTCATCAATTCCTTCAATCTTTATTAATGCATCTGTAGTACTATCTTTGATATCATCTATAGTTGAAAAACCTTCAGCAACTAAAAGTTGTCCTAAAGTTTCATCTAATTCAAGATTTTTTACGACATTATCTGTTTTTTCTTTAAATTCTAATTGCCTCTTTTCTGAGTCCTCTTGTTCAGTCATTATATTTATTTCAAAATTTAATAACTTAGTTGCTAATCTAACGTTCTGTCCTCTTCTTCCAATTGCTTTACTTAAGTTTTCCTCAGATAAAATTACGTCAAGTTTTCTATTTTCAATGTCTACATTTACTCTTTGAACCTCTGCAGGTGAAAGAGCATTAGCTGCAACAATAGCTGGATCCTCTGACCAATTTACTATATCAATTTTTTCACCTTGAAGTTCATTCACTACAGCTTGCACTCTACTTCCTCTCATACCTACACACGCTCCGACTGGATCAAGTGAAGTATCAATTGCCCTCACACATATTTTAGCTCTACTACCTGGGTCTCTTGATGATGACTTAATTTCAATTAATCCATCATAAATTTCTGGAACTTCTTGAGTAAAAAGTTGATCCATAAATTTTGAATGTGCTCTCGATAAAAAAATTTGTTGACCTCTCGGCTCTCTTCTCACATCTAAACAATATGCTTTTACTCTATCACCTGCTTTAATATTTTCTCTAGGTATCATTTCATTTTTTTGGATAATTGCTTCTGTTCTACCAAGATCAACAATTACATTTCCAAATTCTAACCTTTTAACTATTCCACTTAAAATAGTATCTTTTTTGTCTATAAAATCATTAAATTGTCTTTCTCTCTCGGCTTCTCGCACATTAGAACTAATTACTTGTTTTGCAGTTTGAGCTGCAATTCTTCCAAAATCAAAAGAGGGCAGCGGTTGAAGCACCTCATCTCCAATTTTTTTATCTTTATTTATTAAATCTAATTTAATTGCTTCATCAAGAGTAATTTCAATACTTGGATTCTCTGTCTTTTCAACAATTATTAATTTTCTGAAAATACCAATATTTCCATCGTCTCTATTTATCTCTACCTTAATCTCATTTTCAGATCCGAATTTTGATTTTGCTGCTTTGGCTATTCCAGTTTCCATTGATCCAATAATTAATTCTTTATCAATAGACTTTTCTAAAGCAACTGCTTCAGCAATTCTCAGTAATTCAAGTTTATCAGCTCTTCTATTTAACATATTTTTTTTAACCAAAAAAAAATGGGCCGTAGCCCATTTTTAATCATTCGACAATTTGCTTGGAATATAGTTATTTTTTATTGGTTTTCAACAATTTTTACTTACTGAAAACTCCTGATTTATCAGTTTTTTCCCAAGAAAATGATCCATCATTTTCTGGTATTCTCCCAAAATGACCATAAGCTGAAGTCTTCTCATATATAGGTTTATTTAAACCAAGCATTTCTCTAATTCCTCTCGGACTTAAATCAAAGTTTTCTTTAATAAGTTTTTCCACATGCATATTCTTTTCCTCATCATTATCAAACAAGTCTACATAAATAGATAAAGGTTTTGATACCCCAATTGCATAAGCTAATTGAATTAAACATTTATCTGCAATTTTTGAAGCTACAACGTTTTTTGCCAAATATCTTGAAGCATACGCAGCTGATCTGTCTACTTTTGTTGGGTCCTTTCCTGAAAATGCTCCTCCTCCATGAGGTGCGGCTCCACCATAAGTGTCAACAATAATTTTTCTACCAGTTAAACCACTATCTCCATCAGGACCACCAATTACAAAATTTCCTGTAGGGTTAATATAAATCTCTTTTTCATCAAGACTTCCTAATAAATTTTTAGGTATAGATCTTTGTATGTAAGGCATACAAAGCTCTTTCACTTGTGCCAAGCTAACATCTTTGGAATGTTGTGTAGAAATAACTACTGATGATACAGCTGATGGCATACCATCTTTGTATTCAATAGTAATTTGACTTTTTGAGTCTGGCTCTATTCCATTTAACTTTCCAGATTTTCTATCCTCAGCCATTAATCTTAAAATTTTGTGAGAGTAATGAATTGGAGCGGGCATCAGAACATCTGTTTCGTTACAAGCATACCCAAACATAATGCCTTGATCACCAGCACCTTCATCTTTATTACCTGATGAATCTACCCCCATTGCAATATCTGCTGACTGTGAGTGTAAATGCGTCTCAATTTTAGTTTGTTCTCTCCAAGAAAAACCCTCTTGATCATAGCCAATATCTTTAATACAATCTCTTACTTTAGAAATTAATTCATCTTCCTTAAGTTCTGGTCCTCTTACTTCTCCTGCTAAAACAACCTTATTTGTTGTTGTTAAAGTTTCACAAGCTACTCTCGCTTGAGGCTCTGAAGTTAAGAAACTATCAACAACCATATCTGAAATTCTGTCACAAACTTTGTCTGGGTGTCCTTCTGACACTGACTCACTAGTAAATAAAAAATTTTTTTTCATTTGTTCTCCCGTATTTTAAAAAAAAAAATTAAACTAATATAAATAGATAGAAAATAAAAGAAGATCTTATTACCTTGAGAACTAAAGATAGTTTTATCGGACTTTTTAAATGATTTAAGTTCTATAAATCCCTTTTCAGTTGATAAAATCTTATCGATTACCTGTCCATTTGAACTTATAAAAGCTGAAATACCATTGTTGGATGAGCGTATAACAGGTTTGCCTTCTTCAATAGACCTAAAAATAGAGTGAGAGTAATGCTGGTAGGGTCCAATAGAGTTACCAAACCATCCATCTTCAGAAATATTTAGAATAAAATCGTAATTTTTTTTATTTTTATTGATTTTTCCAGAATATATAATTTCATAGCAAATAAGTGGAATAAAGTTGTAATTATTTACTCGAATCTGATTTCTTAGATCATGAGCAGAAAAAGATTGGTAACCTTGAGTAATTTTTTTAAATCCCAATTTACTTAATATATTTTCAAAAGGTAGAAACTCTCCAAATGGTACTAAATTATTTTTATAATATTTTTCCAAAACATTAAGCTCATTATTAAGTACCAAAAGAGAATTATAAATCTTTTGGTTTTCATAAATATTCATACCTAAAATAATTTTATGTTTTTTTGAAAAATTTTTACTAAAAATAGTTTCAAATTTTTTAAGATCCTCAAAATAAATACTTGAGAGAATACCTTCAGGTAAAATAAATAGTGTTTCGTTTAAAGGATTTGGTTTAGAAATATTTATTAATTCAGAAATAAGTTTACTTGGTTTTTCATTTTGAAAATATCTATTAACATTTATTTTTGGCGATATTATCTTAATAGTAAATCCTAAATCTATTTTTTTTGTTAATTCATTCTGTCTTAAATTAGATTTACCCCAAAAATAATTAGTAAAACTTAATAGTAAAGAAAAAATTAATATACTAATTTTTATGTTTTTTTTATAATTAAAAAATAAGGTTGCTGGTAACAAAAATAATAAAATAACAACTGAATTAAATGCATATGTTCCAGTAATAGAAAGTATTTGAATAAATTCTAAATAATCTACAAAGCTGAAAGCGATTAAGTTCCACGGAAAACCGCCAAATATAAAACTTCTAAAATATTCAAAAATCGATAAAGAGGTAGTCAACATTAAGATTGATAAAAAATTTTTTTTTGGATTTAAAAATGAAAAAGTTAAAGTTGAAAACCCATAAAATAAACCTAAAAATAATGGTATTAGAATTAAAGCAAATGGTATTAAAGGTTTAAAGATTTCTTCAAATGTAAGGGAATTAGTTATCCAATACAAATTAGAAACAAAATAACCAAAGCCAAATATCCATCCAAGATTGAACGAAATGATTTTATCTTTAGAATAAAATAATAATATCCATAGGAGAAACGGATATGAAAAAAAATTTATATAAAAAAAATTATAAGGTGCAAGGCTAAAAGAGGAAGATAAACCTAGTAAAAGTACGAATGAGTATAATAAAATTTTATTTCTAAATAATAAAGTCAAGTTACTTTATGAAAATATTTTAATATTAATTTTTCTTTTCTAAACATTTTTTTATAATCGTTATTTTTTTTATGATCGTAGCCAATCAAGTGCAGATATCCATGAATCCACATTTTATCAAACTCTATAAAAAAATTAGTCTCTTTTGATCTTTTTCTAACAATTTCATAGCTAATTGCCAAATCACCAACATATAGTTTTTTTTTGTTTTTAATTTTAATAGGAAAAGACAAAACATCAGTAGTTTTATTTTTCTTTCTGAACTTATAATTCAAATTTTTCATTTCTTTGTCATTTGTTAAAAGAATCGAAAATTCATGGTTTTTATTTATAAATGAAGGTGACTTAGATAATATGCTAAGCCTATTCTTTAAATAATCATTTGGTTTTTTTATAATTCTTTTCCAATTTGAATGACCAGATATTACATTGGCCTTTATCATCCTTCAGAGTTTTGATCTGAATATGCTTTAACAATTTTAGATACAAGTGGATGCCTAACTACATCTTTATGATTAAAGTCAACTACCGATATTTCTTTTAAGTGCCCTAGCAATTTTTTTGATCTATATAATCCTGACAAAGTCTTGTTTGGTAAATCTATTTGAGAAGGATCTCCATTAATTACAATCTTGGAATTCTCTCCTATCCTAGTTAGAAACATTTTAATTTGAGTATCTGTAGCATTTTGTGCCTCATCAAGAATTGCAAATGAATTTTTTAAAGTTCTACCCCTCATAAAGGCCAAAGGAGCTATTTCTATGTCACCAACTTCTATTTTTTTTTGTATCTTTTCAAAATCTAATAAATCATACAAAGAGTCGTATAATGGTCTGAGATATGGATCTACTTTATCTCTCATATCACCAGGTAAGAAACCAAGTCTTTCTCCAGCTTCAACAGCAGGTCGAGAGAGGATTATTCTATCTATTTTTTTTTCTAATAACATAGTTAGCGCCACAGCAACTGCTAGAAAAGTTTTGCCAGTTCCAGCTGGTCCAGCAGAAATAATTATATCTGACTCCTTTAATGCCCTAACATAATCCTTCTGTCTTTCAGATCTTGGAATTACAGATTTTTTTGGGGTTTTGATAATATATTCAACTTTTTTCTCAGAGTTATTTTTTTCGTCAATCATAAATTTATTTATTGAGGAAATTATATCTTTTTTCTCAATTGTTCCATTATTTAAAAATTGTTCAGTCAAAAATTGTATTGCATTTTTAATTAAATTATTTTTTTCTGGGTCGCTTTTTACTAAAATTGAATTTCCTCTAGAATATAGGCTTGTTTGTGTAATTTTTTCTAATTCTTTTAAATTATTGTTAAATTCTCCCGCTACACCTAGTAACAAATCATTATTCTGAAATATTATGCTTAATGTATTGTTTTCAGAATAGAGAAATTTAAGTTCTGAAATTATATTTTTTTTATTTAAATTGCTCAACTCAAGCTGCTTTCATATTTTTAATTACTGAACCAAATAAAGTATTCTGGTTACTAGTTTGAATTTTTACTTTTACAATTTTACCAATATAACTTTCGACACCATCAAAAATTACAGGTGAAATATACTTATTCCTTCCAAAAAATTTGTCTTGTTTTTTCATTTTATTTTCAACAAGAACATCAATTATATCATTTTCCATTGATTTATTCATTTCTGTTTGATTATTAAATAGTTTTTCCTGAACTAATGTAAGTCTTTGTTTAGCAATACTCTCATCTACAATGTCTAACTTTGATGCTTTTGTTCCTGGTCTAGGACTAAAAATAAAAGAAAAAGAATTAATAAATTTAATTTTTTTTATTAGATTATATGTATCTTCAAAATCTTTTTTGGTTTCTCCAGGATAGCCAATAATGAAATCACTTGAAAATTCTATCTCTTTATTAATTTTTTTCAGTTTTTCATAAACTTTTATGTAATCTTCTACTTTATGTTTTCTATTCATTAATTCTAGTATTTTATCAGAGCCACTTTGAATTGGTAAATGAACTAATGGCATTAATTTTTTACAAGAAGAATAGCATTCAATTAAATCTTCACTCATATCTCTTGGGTGCGAAGTCGTATATCTTATTCTTTCTAATTCTGAATATTGATTTAAATGATATATTAAATTTGAAATTTTAAATTCTTTAGAATCTTCTCTATAAGAATAAGCATTAACATTCTGTCCAAGTAATGTTATTTCTTTTGCACCATTTTTAATTAATTGCTCTGCTTCATTAATAATTTTATTAAATGGTCTAGAGTACTCTGGTCCTCTTGTGTATGGAACAACACAGAAATTACAAAATTTATCACAACCTTCTTGAATGGTTAAGAAAGCAGAGATTTTATTATTCTTATTTGAGATTTTGTCAAAATATCCAAATTTTGATATCGTATCAAATTCTGTTTCTTCCTGTTTTTTATTTAATTCTTGTTTTTTTAATAAATCATTTATTTTATGATAAGCTTGAGGCCCTATCACAATATCTATATAGGGTTCTCTTTTTAACATTTCATCATTTTCTGCTTGAGCCACACATCCAGCTACAATCATAATTGGTTTTTTTTTATCTCTGTATAATTTTTTTATTCTTCCTATTTCATGATACACTTTTTCTTTTGCTTTATCCCTGATGTGACAAGTATTTAAAATATAACATTCTGCATTAGCTTGATCCTCAGTCTTGACAAAACCTAAGTTACTAATATTGTCGTAAATTCTATTCGAGTCATATTCATTCATTTGACAACCAAATGTTTTAATAAATACTTTTTTATTTTTCATAAAATCAATTATAAAATTCAACTTTAGCATTAAATGAAACCGATCTTCTTTCTTCATCTGTTCCTGAAAATGGGTATACAGTGTGCATTAAATAATTTGGAAATAAGTAAAAATCTCCTAATTCGGGCTTCACTAAATAAGTAGATTTCGAAAATAAGTTTGGAGACCCTGATATTAATTGCAATTTCCCATTTTCATTAGTTTTTTTGTCAGGTTGTGATGTATTACCTAAATGTGATGGAACCTTTAAATAACCAACTCCCGATATATCCCCACTGTGCCAATGTACTGGATTATAGTCATTTTGAAATTGTCTAACTACCCAAGACTTAATTAATTGAAAATTTTTTATTTCTTTTTTTAATTCTTTTTGTGCCCAACTAGAAACATTGGAAGCTAAAAATTCAGCCCATTTAATTTTTTTCATAAATTCCACTTCCATCAAAAACTCTTGCTGAACCTTTCCTATAAGTTTATCTCCTTCATCTAATCTTTTAATCTTTTGATCATCTTTAATGACTAAATCAACATACTGATTTATTTCTTTAATCATCTCATTTGGCATTTTTATTTTTACAATTGAAGGGCCAAAAGGTTTTAAGACTTCAAAATTATCCATTTATTTTTTTTTTATGCCATATAGTTCAAGTTTATGATCAACTAACTTATATCCATACTTCTCAGCTACTTTTTTTTGTAATTTCTCAATCTCCTCATCTACAAATTCAATAATTTCACCTGATTTAATATCTATAAGATGATCATGATGGCTTTCAACTAATGTTTCATATCTTGCTTTTCCACCTTTAAAATCATGCTTAGTCAATATGCCAGATTCCTCAAAAAGCTTAACTGTTCTGTAAACTGTAGCAATACTTATCTTTGAATCTAACTTAGAAACTCTTTGATATAATTCATCAACATCGGGATGATCAGACTCACCGTAAACTTCTTTTGACTCAGATAAAACTTTAGCAATTATTTTTCTTTGATCAGTAAGTTTGACACCTTTCTTCAGGCAAATTTGTTCTATAGTTTCAGACATAGTTTATTCTAACTTGAATTTACATGTTTTATCAAACTTTTATTTTTATCTAATTTTATTAAATTTTTATAATTTTTATTAATTAAATCATGCGATTTAAATCCAATTAAAAACGCACTATTTACCAAACAAATAGCTTTGGCTACTGATAAGGAAATTCTAAGACTGGTAAATTTGCCAGGTCCTAAATTGACAAATATTCTATGAATATCGCTTATTTTAATTTTTTTTATATTCAAAAATTTCAAAAGTAGTTTCACGAAATTATCGAAGTTTTCTCTACTGTTTATATGTTTGCTAGTATATGATTGTTTATCAGCAATGATCACAAAAACAATTTCTTCATTAGCAGCATCAATTATTAAATTTATCATTATTTTCTTATTTTTTTTAAATGCTTACGCAGATCCTGTAAATAAGAAATATGAACCCAAAGAAAAGGGAATTTTAGCCTTAATGTATCATAGATTTGAAGAAAATAAATATCCTTCTACCAATATAAAAATTGATGTATTTCAAGAACATTTAAATATTATCAGAGAAAATAATTTCTCTTTTTTAAATCCGAAAAACTTTGAATTAGAGTTTAATAAAGTAAGTGAAGAAAAAAAAATTTTACTTACTATTGATGATGCATTCTCTTCTTTTTATTTAAATGCATGGCCAATTCTAAAAAGAGACAAGGTCCCTTTCATTTTATTTGTTTCAACAGAGGCTGTGGGTAACAAAGGCTATATGAGTTGGGATGAAATTATAGATATATCAAATGAGGATTTTGTATTTATAGGAAATCACTCACATTCACATGAATACTTAGTAAAATATAATTTTGAAAAATTTGAAAAAGATATTCTTAAATCAATAAAAATATTTGAGAAAAATCTTGGCTATAATTCAAAGTTTTTTTCATACCCATTTGGCGAGTATAGTTTAGAACAAAAGAGATATATTACTGAAAAATTTGACTATGCTTTTGGTCAACATTCAGGAGTTATAGATTTAAATAAAGATAAATATGAGTTACCTAGATTTCCAATAAACGAGAGGTACGGAGACCTCGAAAGATTCAAATTTTTAATTAATCTTTTGCCAATTCAATATAAATATATAACTCCAGAAGAAAAATTTTTATTAGAAACTAATAATCCTCCTAAACTAGTAATAGAATTTTTTAATGATCAACCTAAAATTAATAGAATAAATTGCTTTTCAAATGAAGGTGGTGATTGGAAAAACTCTAAACTAAATTATAAAAAAGATAAAATTGAAGTTATCTTTGCTGAAAAATTTTTACCAAGAAGAGGGAGAATTAATTGTTCAATGCAAGATAAAGATGGATGGAGATGGTTTGGAACTCAATTTACTCTAAATTAGATTCTTCATTTTTAAACTTGTTGGTAAAATATCTACATCATCAAAATCAGTTAAAGAATTCTGATTAATAATTTTTTTAAGAACTTCTGTATATTCTTTACCTGTTTCAGCATATTTTTCTAAAAAATTAACTAGTTTTAAACTATCTAACTTTTCATCATTATCTCTTTGAATTGCTCGTTCAATTCTAAATTCTTTATAACTAGGATGTGTATTTAAATTTCTTTGATAAGCTCTTACAGAAGCTTTCAAAATTTTAAACTTTGCGACTTTATGTTTTTTGTCTTTTTCAACTTCTAAAGGCTTAATGCCTTCGCCAGACCAAGTCCACTGCCCAAATAATGCATTACCTTCTTGTGCAAATCTCGAACTTCCCCAACCAGTTTCTTTTGCAGCTTGAGCTATTGCTAATGAAACTGGAATTTCATCCATTCTTATTTTAAGTTTTGCTAAATCATTATTTTTAATACCATACTGTTTGAATTTCAATTCAAACCAGGCTTTATCACGTGATGAGGTATTATTTTTATTTAAAATTTCAAAAAGTTTTTTTCTATCAAATCTTATTTTAAGGTTTTCCTCAATAATCAATGGTAGTACAATTTTAATAAACAGTTTTTTTCTTTTTTTCGGACTTTCAATATTTTTTAGTTCTTTAGGAAGCTTTGTTAATTGATTGCCTACATTGACTAATTTAGTTTTTTTAACAGTATCGAGATCATATCCATTATCTTTAAATAGTTCTTCAATTGTTGAGGCGCTCAATCTTTGAGGATCGTTATCCTCTTCATCTTTACCAAAAACGTCAATGTCTTCAAAAATATTCCATGAAAATCTATCTTTTATTATTTTATTTTTTTTATTCTGCTTATCTAATATTTCGTTAAAACTTTGTTTTGAGGAATTAAAAACAACTTCATTTGATTTAAAATTATTTTTTATAAAACTAACTGAATTTGGTAAAATTGAGAATACTAAAATTATAGCTAAACTTGTTAACAGAGTTTTAAAAAAATTTAGACTACTATTATCTTGTTTTGCTCTAAAACTTTTTTTTTTCATAACTCTTCTTAATTCTTATAGTTGATAGAAGTGATATTATACAGCTAAAACTTCTTTAACTTCTGGGATATAATGACAAAGTAGGTTTTGAACACCTTGTTTTAAAGTTAAAGTTGAAGATGGGCATCCAGAACAACTACCTTTTAATATAACTGTAACTTTTCCATCTTTAAATTCTTTAAATGTTATATCTCCACCATCTCTGGCTACAGCTGGCCTAATTTTAGTTTCTAATATTTTAATAATTTTATTTTCAATTTCACCATAACCATTACTATCGTCTAATTCTGACTTTTTATTTATGATAAACTCATTACCTTCATCATAGAATTCGTTTAAATGTGAAATAACTATATGCTTTATATTTTCCCATTTTTCATCTTGAATTTTGTTAATTGATAGAAAATCATCACTCAAAAATATTCCTGTAACACCATTAATTGATAAAATATTTTTTAATAAAGGAATTTGTGTTTGGTTTGCATTTAAAAATTCGTAAGGCCCATCGTTTGACACCCTTTTGCCTGGAAGGAATTTCAGAGAATTTGGGTTTGGAGTCTCCTGAGTTTGAATAAACATACTTCTTATATAGCCATAAATTCTTAAATTTAAAGAATTTAAAAACCTATTATTTTCATCATTTCTTTTATTTTTTTTCCTGCAATTTCTTCAGCCTTAAATGCTCCTTCTACAAGAACTTTATCTAAATAATTTTGATCATTAATCAATTTTTTTATCTCATGGGAAATTGGGGAAATTTTACTTGATAAAACTTCAGCTAATTGACTTTTTAGATCTGAAAAATTTTTTCCCCCAAATTCTTCTAAAGTTTTATCTAAAGTTTGATCTGAAATACTTGAATATATTCCAAGTAGATTTTCAGCTTCAGGTCTATCTTTTAATTTTTGTTCTTCAAAAGGAATTGGTAAAGAGTCAGTTTTTGCTTTTTTAATTTTATTAATAATTTCATCTTTAGTATCGGTTAAATTAATTCTACTAAGATCTGATGGATCTGATTTACTCATTTTTTTTAAACCATCTTTTAAACTCATTATTCTTGAAAAATCTTTTTTTATTAGTGGTTCCGGAACCCTTAAAAAATCTTCACAGTCAAAATCTTTATTAAATTTTTGGGCAATGTCTCTTGTTAATTCCAAATGTTGTTTCTGATCTTCTCCAACAGGGACATGGGTGGCATCATAAAGCAATATATCGCTAGCCATTAAAATAGGATAAATATATAGACCAACAGATGCTTTTTCCTTATCTTTACCAGCTTTTTCTTTAAATTGTGTCATTCTATTTAACCAACCCATTGGTGCCATACAACTTAGAACCCATGAACCTTCTGCGTGTGCAGAAACATTTGATTGGTTAAAAATAATACTTTTACTTGGATCAATACCGCTCGCTATAAATGTTGCAGTCGTTTCTCGAATATTACTCTTTAATTGATCTTTATCTTGCTTAACAGTTATAGCATGTAAATCTACAACACAAAAAATACATTCATTTTGATTATTATTATTTAATTCAACAAAATTTTTAATGGCACCAAGGTAATTGCCTAAATGAAGATTGCCTGTTGGCTGAACACCTGAAAATATTTTTTTGGACATCTTTCAATACTTTAAATTAATATCTGAAATTTTAAAGGCTTTTATAATAATTGAAATTCCAATGTATGAAAGAAAGGTTAACAAAACAATCAAAACAATAAAAATAAATTTATAATTGTTTCCATAGTTTAATGAGCTTTCAAAAAAGTTAATTGAAAAATAAAATATAAAAATCGTGATTATATTTGAGATGATAATTTTTGATATTTGGGTAATAAAATTTGAGCTGAATTTATAATAATTTTTATTAATTACAAAAACTAATAAAATAATCCCATTAAACCATGACGAGATTGTAGTTGCGATTGGTATTATAATAAAACCAACCTGTGAGAAAAAAGTAAGACTTATTGCTATATTCAAAATTACTGAAATTAGAGAATACTTAAATGGTGTTTTAGTGTCATTTCTTGCAAATAAAAAAGTTGAAAATATCTTAATCAAAGAAAATGCCGGAAGCCCAAAAGAAAAATAGAACAGAGCTTTTGCAGAATTATTAACACTTATTTGATCGAAAGAACCATAGCCAAATAAAGCTGATGTTATTTGTTCTGAGCCAACCATTAGTGCAAGTGAAGCGGGTAAACTTAAAAACAAGCTAAGCTCTAATGCTTTATTTTGTAATTCTATAGTTTTTATAGAATTGTGTTTTTTAATATGTCTGCTTAGATTTGGAAGTATCACCGTTCCTATGGCAATACCGGCTATTGCTAAATTTATCTGATAAATTCTATCAGCATAATACAAGTATGAAACAGCGCTTGCTTGAAATGATGCAATAATTGTTCCAACTAAGATATTTATTTGAGTTACTCCAGATGAAAATATACTTGGTAAAAGCTTGCTAAAAAATTTTTTAACTTTCTCATTTATTTGAAAATTAAAATTTATATTTATTACAAAGTATTTTTTAACAAATATTAATAAAAAAATAAATTGAAGAAGCCCAGCGAGAGTAACTGTGTAAGATAAATAATAAACTAGGTTGTCATTTAAATTTTCAGCATATAACAAACAAATAATTAACAATATATTGAGAATTATTGGCGCTGCTGCAGCAGCCGCAAATTTATTATGTGAGTTTAAAATTGCTGAAAAAAAAGATGCTAGACTTACAAAAAATAAAAATGGAAAAGTAATTCTGGTTAAATTAATAGCAATGCTTAATTTTTCTGTATCATTCGAGAATCCTGGTGCAATAATTTTAATGAATGCTGGCATGAATATTTCAATTATTAATATTGTGAAAAACAATCCTAATAATAATAAATTAAAAATTGTATTCGCAAATGAGTTTGCATTTTTTTTTCCTTTGATAAGTTCTGAGGAATAAGAAGGAACAAAAGCGGCATTAAAGGTTCCTTCTGAAAATAATCTTCTAAAAGTATTTGGAATTCTAAATGCTACAAAAAAAGTATCTGCTAAAGGTCCAGATCCTAGGTATATTGCTATAAAAAAATCTCTTATGTAACCAAGAAACCTGCTTAACAAAACAAATAGACTAAATGTGCTTGTTGACTTAATAAGGTTCATAAATCATATTAGTTCTAATTTTACCTTAATAGTATATTTAATTTATCTAATGAAAAAAAATAAAATTGAACATTATTCTGATAAAGAGGCGCTTGAATTTCATAATTTGAATAAATCTGGCAAGATTGAGATAAATTCATCTAAACCGATGACATCTAAAAGAGACTTAGCTTTAGCATACTCTCCGGGTGTAGCAGCACCAGTTAAAGAAATTTACAAAAATCCAGAAAAAGCATATGATTATACAACTAAGGGTAACTTAGTTGCAGTAATTAGTAATGGATCTGCAATTTTAGGGTTGGGCAACTTAGGAGCAATTGCATCAAAACCTGTAATGGAAGGCAAAGCAGTATTATTTAAAAGATTTGCAGACATAGATGCTATAGATTTAGAAATTGATAGCAAAGATCCTGAAGAAATAGTTAATAGTATAAAAAATTTTGCTGTCAGTTTTGGAGGTATAAATCTTGAAGATATTGCTGCACCCGAATGTTTTATAATAGAAGAAAATCTAAAAAAAATACTTGATATACCAGTTTTTCATGATGACCAACATGGAACAGCAATTATTACCTCTGCAGCACTTATTAATTCAATTCACATTACAAAAAAAAATATTTCTAAAATTAAAATTGTTGTAAACGGTGCAGGGGCATCTGCAATGGCATGTTCAGATTTATTTTTGAAATTAGGAGTAAAAAAAAATAATTTAACAATGATTGATAGTAAAGGAGTAATTAGTTTTCATAGAAAAGGATTAAATAAGTGGAAATTAAAGTATGCAAAAAAAACAAAAGATAAAACACTTATTGATGCATTAAAAAATGCAGATGTTTTTTTAGGATTATCTTCGGCAGGAATTCTCAAAAAAGAAATGATTAAGCAAATGGCAAAAAATCCAATTATATTTGCATGTGCTAACCCTGATCCAGAAATTTTACCAGAGGAAGCTTACAAAATTAGAAAAGACGCAATTATAGCGACGGGTAGATCAGATTATGCAAACCAAGTTAATAATTTAATTGGTTTTCCATATATATTTAGAGGGGCACTTGATGTAAGAGCAAAAACGATTAATGAGGAAATGAAAATTTCTGCAGCCTATGCAATTGCTAAATTAGCTAGAGAAAGAGTTCCTGATGAAGTTGCAGCAGCAATGGGAGGAGACAGACCAAAATATGGAAAACATTATATTATTCCCTCCACATTTGATCCAAGACTAATTAGTGTTATTCCAGTAGCGGTAGCAAAAGCTGCAATGAAAAGTGGAGCAGCTAGAAAAAAAATTGAAAATTTTAACTTATATGCTGAGCAGCTAAAACAGAGATTAGATCCGTCAGTAACTATTCTTCAAGGAATAAACTCTAAAGTTAAAAAAAATCAAAAAACCGTTGTGTTTGCCGATGGCGAAGATGAAAATACACTTAAAGCTGCAATTGCCTTTAAAACTGGTGGCTTAGGAACTCCAATAATTATTGCAAAAGAGAATATTGTTAAACAAAGACTAAAAGAAATTGGTTATGGAGAAAACTTAAATATTAAAATTGTTAATTCTACTGATAAAAAATTGAGAGCAAAGTACGTAAAATTTCTTTTTAAAAAAATGCACAGAGAACAAGGTTTGCTTGAGAGAGATTGTGATAGAATGGTAAGAAATGACAGAGTTATTTGGGCATCCTGTATGGTTGAGTGTGGAGACGCCGATGCTATGGTCACAGGTAATACCAGAAGATACTCTCAATCGTTAGAAAAAATTCAAAAAGTAATACCTCCTAGAGAAGGTGAAATAATGTTTGGATTAAATATGTTAGTTAGTAAAGGTAAAACTGTATTTATTGGAGATACTTCAGTTAATGAATATCCTTCTTCTGAAGAATTGGCTGATATAGCAATTTCGTCAGCAAGAGTTGTAAGATTATTTGGATTTGATCCTAAAGTTGCTTTTTTATCTCATTCAACATTTGGACAGCCAATAACTAGTAGAACAAAACATATAAGAGATGCTGTAGAAATATTAAAAAAAAGAAAAGTAGATTTTAAATTTGATGGTGACATGCAGCCAGATGTTGCGCTTAATGAAGAATATTCTGATTTATACCCATTTTCAGAGATTGTGGGAAATGCAAATATTTTAATAATGCCTGGTCAGCATAGTGCAGCAATTTCAAATAAAATTATGAAGACATTAGGTGGTGCTAAAGTTATTGGTCCACTATTAATTGGTCTAGCTCAACCAATAGAAATTGCTCCATTAAGATCTTCTACCTCTGAAATATTAGATCTAGCATCTGTAGCTGCCTATTCAGCTGGGGTTATTAATTATCAAAAAACTAAATAAAATATATTATTTTTTAAGAACTCTTAAATCTTCAACTAAGAAAATACTTGTAATTACATCTTCAACATCCAGAATTTGCTTAGCCTCTTTAGTTATCTCGTCTCTTTCAGTTTTATTTTGTGCAATACCGTAAATATAAACATTTTTTTTATAAGTATCGATGTTGTAGTTAACTGATTTAATTTTTTTATTACCTATTATAGCTGCTCTAAGTTGAGAGGTTATAAGAAGATCTTTAGCAGATCTTTTAAAATTAAATTTTTCTTTTATTTGCAAGTCGTTCTTAACCGATCTAGCACCTTTAATTTCCCAAGCCAACTTTGTAATTTTAAGTTTATCCTCAACAGAATTTACTTTGCCTGTAAGAAATATCCTTCCATCAAGTATTTTTGTTTTTACTGATATAATGTAACTTTTGTCTGCTGATACCAATCTCGCTCTAAGGTTTTGTTGCATTAATGAGTCGTCTATTTGTGTTCCTAAACTTCTAGGATCTAATGCAATAGATACTCCAGTTCCCAAAACTCCTGTCGATGAATAACCAACACACCCTGTAATAATTACAAAAATGAACAATATAAAAATTTTTTTAATTTTCATTTTTTTTTTCAAGGCAATAATTATAAATGAGTTTTTTAGAAATTTCTTTACCATCAGAAATTTTTTTAACTATATCTTTTATAGACATTTTTTTAATTAATTGATTTATCTTTCTCTTATCTGATTCTTCAAGCTCATTAAAACTTAATTTTTGTTTTATTGGTTCAGAAATAATAACTGTTATTTCACCTTTCCTTGAAAAATTAACATTTGATAACTCTTTAATTGAAGTTCTAATATATTCTTCGTGATATTTTGAAATTTCTCTACAAATAATAATATTTCTGTTCAAAAAAAATTCTTTTATATCATCGACTCTTTTATAGAGTTTATTCGGTGATATGAAAAATACGATTGAACTCTCAAGTGATGATAAATTTTTGAATAATTTTTTAGTTTGACTTTGTTTTTCAGGAAGAAATCCACAAAAATAAAAATTATCAGAAAAACCACTTATTGATATTGCGGCACTAACCGCAGACGCTCCTGGAAGTGGAAAAATATCAATCCCATTTTTTATACACTCTTTAACTAGTATTCGTCCAGGATCGGAAACAGCGGGTGTTCCAGCATCTGAAACTAGGGAAACTATTTTTTTATTTTTTAGAATTTCCAATACTTTGTCTAAATTTTTTTTTTCATTAAATTTATGATTTGAAGTAAGTTTTTTGTTTATTTCGAACTTCTGGAGTATTTTTTTTGTAACTCTAGTATCTTCACACAAGATTAAATCAGACTCTTGAAGGATTTTAATGGCTCTAAATGAAATATCACCCATGTTTCCAATTGGTGTGGCAACACAATATAGCCCTGGTTTAAATTTATTGTTGTTTAAATTCATATGAATTATTTAATTAAGTATATTATTAGGAGTTAAATGAAAACTTTAATTAAATTATTATTATTTTTACTATTAAGTTTCTCCATTTTTAATCAAAATGTATTTGCATCTGAAAAAATAAGGATTGGATTAATTGTTCCTCTGAGTGGAGAAAATTCTTTAATTGGTGAAAAAATTATTAAATCAATAAGAATGGCTATAAATAAAATAAATGATGATAGAATTGAAATAATTCCAAAAGATACAAGATCAAATCCGATTGATGCCTTAAAAGTATCAAAAGAGTTGTATAAAGAAGGTGTAAAAATAGTTATTGGACCTGTATTTAATGAAAGTACTAAATATCTTGATGACCTAAAAGATATAACTTTCATATCTTTTACTAATAAATTAATCAACAACCCGAAAAATGTTATTAGTGCAGGTGTTAATGCTATATCTCAATTACAAACAATAAAAAAATTTAATGATAAAAATAATTTATCAAAAAGTATTTTTTTAATTCCAAAATCGCAATTTAAAAAAGAAATAGAAGAAGCAATAAATAAAACAAAAATTAAACACAAAAAAGTATTTTATTATGACAGAGAACCAACAAAACTTACTAAACAAATTGAGGATTTGACAAAATATCAAATAAGAAAAAATAATCTCAAGTATGAAATAAAAAGAATAGAAGGTTTGTCATTTAAAGATAAAGAGAGAAGAATTCAAAATTTAAAAAAGAGAGACACATTAGGAAATATAGATTTTGACTCAGTTATAATTGCAGATTTTGACGAAAATTTAAAAAGTGTGGCTACATCACTTCTGTATACAGATGTCTCATCAAAAAGAATTTCATATATTACTTTAAATCAATGGTTTGATGAAAGTTTGTTAAAAGAAAATTCTCTTCATCCAATATATTTTCCATCAATAAATAAAGTTAATTATGAACTTTTTATGAATGATTTCAAAAATATTTATGGTTTAGATGGAGATCAACTTTCATTTTTAAGTTATGATTTAATAGGATTAGTCTATTTTTTAATTTATGAAAATGATTTCAATATTTCAAAAAAAATATTTTATAAAAATAATAAATTTAAAGGAAAAATTGGAATTTTTGAGATAGGTAAAAATACTATTACTCATCAACTAAACTTCTACAGCATTGAGGATAATAAATTTAGAAAAATTTTTTAATTTTTTTAAATGCATTGGAACGATGGTCTATACTATATTTTTTATGAGGATCCATCTCACCAAAAGTTAATCTTTTTCCTTTAGGTATAAAAATTGGATCATATCCAAAACCATTTTTTCCTCTTCTTAAATTAGATATTCGTCCTTCGATTTTACCAATTTTACTTACAAATTTTCCATTTGGCCAAAAGATAGTGAGCACACAAATAAATCTTGCACTTAATTTCTTTTTTTTCCAATTTTTATCTTTTTTAGAAATTTCTCTAAAAACTTTTTTAATAGCTAAATTGAAATTTCTTTTTTTTCCTGACCAATCTGCTGAATATACTCCAGGAGCTTTGTCTAAAATATCAATCTCAATTCCTGAGTCATCTGACATACAAATTTTATTAGTTTTTGTTGAAAAATATTTTGCCTTTAAAAGAGAGTTTTGTTTAAATGTGGTTCCAGTTTCTACAGGGCTAGGTATTTTAAAGTCCAGATTTGAATAAATTTTTAAGCTTTTGGGTAAAAGATCTGCTATTTCCTTTAGTTTTCCTTTATTATTTGAGCCAATAAATATCTCTTTAATTTTTTTTTTAGGCATCTGGAAATTATACGTTTTCTTACCATATAAACAATATGGACAAGGAAGAATTAAAAGAAAATAATGATAAAAGTACTCCTACGGATGAGGAATTAAATACCAAATCTAAAGAAAATGATAATTCAGATCAAGAAAAAGGAGAAAAAAAATTAGATACTGAAAAAGAAGAAGTTCAAAAACTGAGCCCAGAAGAAGAATTAGAAACTCTCAAAGATAAGTTAGCAAGAACATTTGCTGAAATGGAAAATCAGAGACGAAGGTTTGAAAAAGAAAGAGACGATGCTTACGAATATGGAGGATATTCTTTTGCTAAGGAGGCATTAAACTTGTTGGATAATCTAGAGAGATCAAAAGCTGTATTAGAAAACGATGAAATATTAAAAAATTCAGATGCACTTAAAAAAATCGTTGAGCATTTAGATATTATAAACAATGATATGCTCTCAATTTTTAAAAAGAATAATATTGATCCTATAAAGTCAATTAATGAAAAACTTGATCCAAATCTTCATCAAGCAATGATGGAAGTTGAGGATGATACAAAAGAGCCTGGAACAATTGTTCAAGAAATACAAAAAGGATTTATGATGAAAGAAAGATTATTGAGACCTTCCTTAGTTGGTGTTTCTAAGAAAAAAGCAAAAGAGGAACTAAAAGATGAACAAAAAGATGAAAAAAACTAATAAAAACAAGCAAAATTTAAATTTTATAGACGGTTGTAGTCTAAAAATTAGCACTTATATGTTCGAGAGGTAATAAATTATGAGTAAAGTAATAGGAATAGATTTAGGAACAACAAACTCTTGCGTTTCTGTGATGGAAGGTACACAAGCTAAAGTTTTAGAAAACGCGGAAGGCGCAAGAACAACACCGTCTGTAGTTGCATTTTCTGAAAATGATGAGAAATTAATTGGGCAACCTGCAAAAAGACAAGCGGTAACAAATCCCGAAAATACAATATTTGCTGTTAAAAGATTAATCGGACGAAATTTTGACGATCCTTCTGTTAAAAAAGATGTTGAAACTGCACCATTTAAGATTGTTAACTCTGATAAAGGAGATGCTTGGATAGAAGCTAAAGGTAATAAATATTCGCCATCTCAAATTTCTGCATTTACACTTCAGAAAATGAAAGAGACTGCAGAAAAATATTTGGGCCAAGAAGTTAAACAAGCTGTAATTACTGTTCCAGCTTATTTTAATGATGCGCAAAGACAAGCAACTAAAGATGCAGGTAAAATTGCAGGTTTAGAAGTTTTAAGAATTATTAACGAACCAACAGCAGCAGCGCTTGCTTATGGATTAGACAAAAAAACAAGCAATAAGATTGCAGTTTATGATTTAGGTGGAGGTACTTTTGATGTTTCGATACTTGAACTAGGAGACGGAGTATTCGAAGTAAAGTCTACAAATGGTGATACTTTTTTAGGTGGTGAAGATTTTGACAATACAATTGTCGATTACTTATTAGCTGAATTTAAAAAAGAAAATGGTATTGATTTAAAATCTGATAAATTAGCGTTGCAAAGACTCAAGGAGGCTGCAGAGAAAGCAAAAATTGAATTATCATCAGCCGCTCAAACTGAGATTAATTTACCTTTTATCACAGCAGATAAAACTGGTCCGAAACACATTAACATGAAAATGACTAGAGCTAAACTTGAGGCTCTTGTTGAAGATCTTATTTCTAGAACAATTCCTCCTTGTGAGACAGCTCTCAAAGATGCTGGTTTAAGTGCTAGTGAAATTGATGAAATAATACTTGTTGGTGGAATGACGAGAATGCCAAAAGTTATAGAGGAAGTTAAAAATTTTTTTGGTAAAGAACCAAATAAATCTGTAAATCCAGATGAAGTTGTTGCAATGGGTGCTGCTATTCAAGCTGGAGTGTTGCAAGGTGATGTTAAAGACGTGTTATTGTTAGACGTTACACCGCTTTCACTTGGAATAGAGACTTTAGGTGGAGTTTCTACTAAATTAATAGAGAAAAATACAACAATACCAACCAAAAAAAGCCAAGTTTTTTCAACAGCTGAAGATAGCCAACCAGCGGTTTCAATTAGAGTTTTGCAGGGTGAAAGAGATATGGCTTCAGATAATAAAGTTTTGGGTAATTTTGAACTAGTTGGTATAGCCCCAGCTCCAAGAGGAGTTCCTCAAATTGAAGTTACATTTGAT
Organism: Pelagibacteraceae bacterium AG-325-E23; assembly: GCA_003282945.1. Lineage (GTDB taxonomy): Bacteria > Pseudomonadota > Alphaproteobacteria > Pelagibacterales > Pelagibacteraceae > Pelagibacter. The sequence goes on along the minus strand of QBYG01000007.1, from coordinate 24,843 downwards.
ATCGATGCAAACGGAATTGTAAATGTTTCTGCGAAAGATAAGGGAACTGGTAAAGAACAAAAAATTCAAATTCAGGCATCAGGTGGTTTAAGTGATGATGAAATAAATCAAATGGTTAAAGATGCTGAGACAAATAAAGAGGCTGACAAAAAGAAAAGAGAAGCTGTAGATGCAAGAAATCAGGCTGATACTCTACTTCATTCTACTGAAAAAAATTTGAAAGAGCATGGTAGTAAAGTTTCTGATGCAGACAAAAAAGCTATTGAAGATGCATCTGCTAATGTAAGAAACGCATTAAAAGGAACTGATGTTGAAGAAATTAAGAAAAAAACTCAAGATTTGGTTCAAGCTTCAATGAAACTAGGCGAAGCTATTTACAAATCACAACAAAGTACAAAACCTGGTGATGCACCTAAAGATGCTAAAGATGAAGGGAAAAAAGACGATAATGTTGTTGATGCAGACTTTGAAGAAGTAAAAGACGATAAAGAAAAAAGCGCCTAAAATATCAACCATTTGTCTATAACTAGTTATGGCAAAAAGAGATTACTACGATGTCTTAGGTGTTGAAAAGAGTGCTAATCCAGACCAAATAAAAGCAGCTTACAGAAAGCAAGCAGTAAAACATCATCCTGATAAAAATAAAGGTGACAAAGGTGCTGAGGAAAAATTCAAAGAAGCCTCAGAAGCTTATCACGTCCTATCAAATTCAGAAAGAAAACAAAATTATGATAATTTTGGACATGCTGCATTTGAAAATGGTGGTGGAGGTGGACGAGGTGGTTTTGGAAACTTTGATTTTTCTGGCTCTTTTTCGGATATTTTTGAGGATTTTTTTGGTGAAGGTTTTGGTGGTGGTGGGAGAAGATCAAGAAGATCTAACAACCGTGGCTCTGATTTAAGATATGATCTCTCTATAAGTTTAGAAGAAGCTTATGCTGGAAAAAAACAGGACATTAAATTCTCAACATCAGATAGATGCGATTCTTGTAGTGGTTCAGGCTCAAAACCTGGTCAAAGTGCAAGCACATGTTCTATGTGCGGAGGACACGGACAAGTACGTTCTAGCCAAGGTTTTTTCACTGTTCAGCAAACATGCCCGCAATGTGCTGGTTCAGGTGAACAAATTACTGATCCTTGCACAAGTTGTGGTGGTCAAGGTAAAAAACAAGCAAGTAAGCGCCTTTCCGTAACTATTCCTAAAGGAGTAGACGATGGAACTAGGATTAGATTATCCGGTAAAGGGGAAGCAGGATCAAGAGGTGCAAGTAATGGAGACTTATATTTATTTATAAATGTTAATTCTCATGAATTATTCAAAAGATCTGAAGAAAATTTGTTTTTTGAATGTCCAATTTCGATAGCAGATGCTGCTTTAGGAGCTGAAATTAAAATACCAACTATAGATGGTGGAAAAGCTAAGATAAAAATTCCAGCTGGAACACAAAGTGGTAAACAGTTTAGGTTGAGAGAAAAAGGAATGCCACTTATGAGAGGAAATGATTATGGAGACCTTTATGTGCAAGTGAATACTGAGGTACCAGTATCTTTAAACAAAGAGCAAAAAGAATTACTTGAGAAATTTAGAGAAATTGAGAATGAAAAATCAAATCCAAGTATTAAAAAATTCTTTAAAAAAGCTAAAAGTTTTTGGAAAAATTAAATGAAAAATAAAATCAAATATACAATTTTTGGAATTATTTATGTTTTAGCAATTCTAATTCTAGGTGCATATTTTTATAAAGAAGGAATTGGAATAATTTAATTATCTTTGGCCAATCTTATAAATATATCTCCCATACCACCCTGAACTTCCTCAAGAGGAGCATTATTTCTTAGCTCACAATACTGTCCAGTAACCTCATGACTATCAATAGCAACAATACTTTGAGAATTACATTTTGTGGCATTATGAAATAAACCTATTACCAGCCTCTCATCTAATACAAATACCTGTTTATTATCAAGTTTATTTCCATCACAAAAATAATCCTTATTTACTTCTCTTGGAAAATCTTTTTTACTGCAGGGATTTTTTATTGTGAGAACAAAAAATTCTTTTTCACCGTCTGTAAAAGTATATTTCATTTTTTTTACTTTAGAGTATTTCATCAAATCACACGAACATGGATAACAACACTTATGATAAAACCCACATATTTTCTCGTCATTTTCAGCATTTTTAAGATAGACAAATTCTGGTTTGCTGTTTGGATCAATCAATGATCCAGAGACAGCACAATATAACTTATTGTATTCTATAAAATCTTGGTAGGTAATTTCTTTTGTTAAAATATGTTTAAAAAATTTTGGACCTGCAGCATTTCTATTTTGATCAGGGAAAATTTTTGGCCAATCTTTTACTAAATCAGCATAATAATTAAATTGATTTGAATGTGTGGGTTTTATTGAACTAAAAGTTATTAATAGAAAAAAAATTATAAAGTATTTTAATTTTCTCATTATTTCTATTTAGAATACTTTAATTAGTTTAATTATTAAATTGAGTGTTATTGTCCTATTTTTTTTGATTTACTTCTATTGTTTTATTAAATTCATTTATTTTTATTAACTGTGAAGAACCATCAGTCCAAACTATTTTTACTGAAATATTTTTTTCACTTTCTCTAATACCGTAATGAGCTACGGGTTCCATTTGACACAAATATCCGGAACCAGCATCTATGGTTTTAGCATGATTTCTTAGGTTTGAGTTAAGTATAACCGTTGCTCCTCTTGCAGGTGCACCATACTTATTTAATGGTTTAATTCTTATATAATTAAAGTCTTTTTTAATATCTGCTTTATACATCGTCAGTGGCTGCATACCAGACTCTCCATGTGAAACTAATAATTCTAAAATTCCGTCTTGATCTATGTCAGCAACTGCAGCTCCTGTTCCTAAACCATTGGCCTCGTAACCATTTTGAAATTTTATCTCTTCAAAAAATCCATTTTCTTTTATTTTGAATAGTTTATTTGGTTCACCAATATTATTCATGAATATTTCATCATAGCCGTCATTATCAAAGTCTGCTGATATCACTGTTCTAATTCTAGTAGGAATATTGTAGGTTGGAGTAGCAATATCTTTAAATTTGTTATCTACTAATACAAAAGCCCTATGATAACCGTTCCAATTAGATGTGATTATATCTAATCTTCCTCTATAAAGTATATCTGATAAAGTTGTACCTCTTCCATTTTCATATTGGTCATCAATTTTATAGTCCCTAGCTACATCCTGGAAGAAACCATCAGAATTATAATATAAAAAATTTTTTCCTCTTTCGTTTGCAGCAAATATGTCAGTTTTTCCTGATAAAATATTGCCTGCAACTACAGCTCTTCCGCCAGTTATTTTATCAATTTTCAGCTGCTCTGCTAAATCTAGTATTTGCCCAGAACTTTGTTCGTAAAACCTAGTCGGACCCCCATAATTGGCAACATATATGCCATATTTTCCGTCACCATTTCTATCAACACAAACAACTGATCTACCAGCAGTTAAGTTTAAATTTTTTTTATTAATTCCTTTTTCAAATAAATCAATAAAACTATCACTATTGGTATCAATCAATCTATCTGAATATTTTTTTTCTCCACTATAGGTGTCGGTATTTAAAAAATATATTTCTTCAAATCCATCTTGATCTATGTCGCAAGCAGCAACTCCAATAGTTTTTCTTTTAGCATCATCAAAGATTTTATTTTTATTAATGTTTACTATTTTCTCATTTTGATAAGACAACGCTAAATTTGAAAAACCAAATCCTGTAACCACAAATTCATATTTATTATCTCGGTTTACATCTGTAACAGATATGCCATAGCTAAGTCTAAAATCATTATTTTCAATTAAAGATGTAATATCTTTAAAAAAGTCAGCTTTAGATTGATTGATAGACACGAAAAAAATTAAAACCAAAAATAATTTTAAAAGGTATTTAATAACCATAATTGTTGTATATTATTGAAAAAATATATTAAAATAATTTAATGGGCAAAGTAAATTTAGCGATATCTGGTTGCATGGGACGAATGGGCCAACAACTGGTAAAATCTTCTAGAGTTGATAAAAATTTTAAACTAACAACACTTACAGAAAATAGATTAATAAAAAAAAAAATTTCTGGAATTAAGCCTAGTTTAAATAATGAAAATTCCTTCAAAAATGTTGATTTAATTATAGATTTTACTGTTCCTAATTGTACTTTTGAAATTCTTAAAATTGCATCAAAGCTTAAAAAAAGAGTTGTTATTGGTACAACTGGATTTACCAAAAAAGAGGAAAGTCTTATTAAAAAATTTTCAAAAAAAATCCCAATATTGAAGGCTGGCAACATGAGTTTAGGTATAAATTTATTAATGTATTTAACTGAAATAGCATCTAAATCATTAGGAAATAATTTTTTAAGTAAAGTATATGAGGTTCATCATAAACATAAAATAGACTATCCATCTGGAACAGCGTTAATGTTGGGTAAAGGAATTGCTGTTGGCAAAAATAAAGATTTTTATAATTTATTTGGAAAAAAATATCTTAATAAAAAAAGTTTTCCTTATGGAAGAAAAATAAATTTTAACTCAATACGAAAAGGCAAAACTGTTGGTGAACATGAAGTTAAATTTTCAAGTGGAAAAGAAATTATTACACTAAATCATGAAGCATTTGACAGGGCTTTATACAGTGAAGGAGCTTTGACAGCTGGAAAATGGTTAATGAAAAAAAAACCAGGTTTATATTCGATGCGTGATGTTTTAAATTTTAAATGAGTGAGGAGCAGAGGGCAAAAATTGTTCTTCGAACTTTAAATAAAATATACCCAAAAACTCCAATTCCTCTTAAACACAGAAATATTTTTACTTTACTAGTTTCTGTTCTTTTATCTGCACAGTGTACAGACGTAAATGTTAACAATGTTACTAAAAATATATATCCAAAATATAATAAGCCTGAACACTTTGTTAAGTTGGGAAGAAAAAAAATTGAAAAACTAATACGAAGTATTGGTATTTTTAGAATTAAAGCAAAAAGTGTTTATAATTTATCAAAAACTTTAGTTGAAAAATACAACGGTAAGGTTCCTAAAACGTTTGAAGAGCTTGAGGAATTACCAGGCGTTGGGCATAAAACAGCCAGTGTAGTCATGTCTCAAGGATTTGGATATGCCGCTTTTCCAGTAGACACTCATATACACAGGCTAGCGCAAAGATGGGGCTTAACTAATGGAAAAAATGTCGTTCAAACGGAAGAAGATCTTAAAAGACTTTTTCCTAAAAAGTATTGGAATAAATTGCACCTTCAAATAATTTATTATGGAAGAGAATACTGTAAGGCAAGAGAATGCTATGGTTTATCTTGTAAAATCTGTACCACTTGTTATCCTAACAGAAAAAAACCACTTATAACCAAGAAAGCATAAATAATGAAAATACTAGGAATAGGAAATGCAATAGTAGATGTGATTTGCAAAGTTGAAGATGATTTTATCACTACAAATAATTTAACAAAAAGTACTATGAAATTAATTTTTGATGAAAAAGAATTTAAAGATTTACTATCTAATCTGAAAATAGAAAAAACTGTTTCAGGTGGATCGGTTGCTAACTCAATAGTTGGTTTATCTCAGTTAGGGAACGAAGTTGGATTTATTGGTAAAGTGAATGATGACGACCTTGGTGGAAAATATGAAGATGGTCTAAAGCAAGAGAATGTTAAATATTTTTATTCAAAGAAAAAAGAAGAACTACCTACCGGAACATGTTTAATATTAGTTACGCCTGACTCGGAGAGAACAATGTGTACATTTTTAGGAACTGCCGGAAAAATAAACGAAAATGATGTAAGTTCGGATGCAATTAAACAAAGTGAAATAATACTTCTAGAAGGTTATCTTTGGGATGAAGGAGAACCTAAAAAAGCTTTCGAAAAAGCAATTCAAAGTGCAAACAAAGTTGCAATGTCATTATCAGATCAGTTCTGTGTTGATAGACATAAACCTCATTTTTTAGAATTAGTTAAAAATAAATTAGATATAACTTTTGCCAATGAGCAAGAGATAATGTCTCTTATAGATGCAAAATCTTTTGATGAAGTTATAAACTTTTCGAAATCACTAGGAAAAGTTATTGTTTTAACAAGAGGTGAAAAAGGTGCTGTAGCCATTAATGGAGATGAAGTTGCTGAATGTGGAATAAAAGAAGGTCTTAAAATTGTTGATTTAACTGGTGCGGGTGATCTTTTTGCAGCTGGATTTCTTCATGGACACGTAAACAACATGTCTTTAAAAGATAGTTTGGATAAAGGGACAGAAATGTCTTCAAAAGTAATTCAGCAAATAGGTGCAAGAATTTAAGATAATAAAATCATTATTTTAAAAAATCAGCAATAGCTTTTGCCACAAGATTGTATCCTTTTTCATTGTAATGGCCAGCTGACTGAAATGGGAAAAGATCTAAAGGGTTTTTAAGATTTTTAAAGACCTTTTTGTTAATATCTATATATTCTATGTCATTAGATTGTAAAAATTTAATTATTATTTCATAATTTTCTTTGTTCTGAAAACTGTAATATGACGAGTATCTATGAAATTGAGGCAAATAAACAAAGTAAAATTTTGAGTCATTTTTTTCCACATATTTTTTACTCTTAAGTATTATTTCGAAGAATTCTTTTTTAATTTTGTGAGGTTTTTTAAAAATAGAGTGAATAGTCAATTCTCTCAAGCTATACAATTTTAAAAATCTTCCCCAATCAAAATCGATGTTTAAGGATTGATTTGCAATTTTTTTTTCGTAATTAGATAAGAAATTTATTAAAAATTTATCTATTTCATTTTGTTTATTTACTATGTATTGACTAAAATCATCACTCAAGTAGTATTGTTTAAGTATTTTATTATCTAACTCTTTTTTTAAATCTTCAAAATCATTTCCTTCATAATGAAACCAAAAAACATGTTTTGAATTTGTTTTATGAAAATACTCTTTTAAAATAGCATAGTTACTCAATGGTCCATTACCTCCTACTCCTAAATTTATTACTTTTTTGTCAAAGTTTATTCTTAAGTTGCCAGCAATGTTGTCTTCTTCATTCACACATTCTCCTGCAGTGAATGAATCTCCCAACAAAAGAATCTTTTCATTGTCAATATCATTCCATACGCTTTTCGGATTATTGAAACCATATAAATCACTATTCCACATTGTATAATAACCATTTTCATTACAATTAAATATTAAGCTATTTGAAATTGTAGATAATGGCATGATGTCAATGCTGTTATTTTTCCAAAATTGCTGTGGGATAATTCTATATCTTAAATTATTATATTTTATTTTATAGGCTTTGTATGCCTCAGAAGGGCTTCTTTTATCGTAAAAATTTGATTGTTCAACTTTATTGGAAAATTTATTGAAATAATTATATGTAATCATACCTTCAATTAAATAAAATGAAAATATTATTGAAAAAAAAAATAATATAATTTTATTTTTTGTTTCACCTTTTAATAAAAAAAAAATCAATCCAAAAACAAAAAAAAATAAACTAATTACATAATAAGAGAGATAATAATCGTGAAACAAATTATGTTTTGATTTAATGAATGTATAAGTAAAAATTGCGAATGAAATAATTAAAAATAAAGAATTTTTTAAAATTTTGCTCATAATAATTAAAAGTTAATTATTTTATTTTTTTCTTTTAAAACTTCCTTTGCCTTTTTTAGGTTTAACAATTCTCGGTTTATATTTTTTTGTAAATAAATCTTTAGCAACAAAGTTTTTCCTCTTAGTCATTTATTTTTTTACCCAAAATTGATACATTTGCTTAAATATATCTGGATTATTTATTTCAAAACTATGCCAATTTTCAAGTGATGTACATGTTAAATCATTAGGGAAATGTTTAGAATATTCCTTTTTATTTGATGAATTTGTAAAACCTAAAAATTTTAAATTATATTTTCTGAGTAACTTTGTAATTTGTGGCAAAGTATAACGGTGCTCTTGTACATGAAAAATTAAATCTCTGACGTTAGATGTTGAATAGAAATCATAATTATAATTAATTTTTTGAAATGATATATTTTTTTTATCGTTTTTAATAATTTCTCTAATACGTCTTATATTTGAAATACTACTCTCAATATTTTGTTTTTTTATAAATTCTCTAGTTTCAACTATATGTTTTCTTGCAAACTCACTATATAGGCCAAGCTTTAAGTAACCATTCGGCTCTAATATACTCAATAATATCTTAAGTCCCTCTTCAGGATCTTTTAAATGATGAAGTACCCCAACACACTCGATCACACTAAATTTTCTATTTAGATTTTTTAAATTAAGTATATCACCATGTAGAAATTCAATATTACTGTGATTTAATTCCTGCATTTTACGTTTTGCAAATGCTAAACTTGAAAGACTTAAGTCTACGGCTAGAATTCTTGAATTCTCGTATGAGGTTTTGCTTACTATCTGCTGTCCTGTGCCGCAACCAGCAATTAGTACATCTTTTATAGGATTGTCATCTTTTGAAATGATTTTGTTCGGTTTTATATTATTATTTAAAATAGTTAAAAACTTATTTTTTGGTACTATGTCTGCATATCTCCATCTAGGATATGGATTTTCCTCATATTGCTCTCTCACTTTTATTGAAATAACATCAGATATATCATCGAAAGAATTGATATTATTTTTCAGTTCATCTTCCTTCAAAAGATCTTTTATCTGCATTTGTAAAAGGTCATTAAACAAATTATTTTTTGAAGTATAATTTAATAATTTATTGATAATTATTTTAGAGCTGCTTAAGGGTAAATAACACGCCAGTATTGAAATATCCAATTCATTGATATTTTTATCATTTTCAATTTGGATTTTTAAGTCATTGATTATTTTGATTTCTTCATCAGTTTGGAAAAATAGATATTCATTTAAAAACGATTGTTCAGCAAAAGAAATTATAAAATCTACAAACTCTTTTATTAAACTTTCATTTCTATTTTGATTTTTGATTAAAAAAAGAAATTCTTTTCTTATATGACATAAAAATTTTTCTAAAAATTTATCTCTAAATAATGCTTTTTGTAAAATAAGAAGAAAAAGTTCTTCTTTTAGAGCTTTTTTTACTAAATTATTATTTAATAATGATACATTTGTATCTATAAGTTGCTCAACTTCATTTTTAGATTCTTCAAAAAAAATGAGATTTTTAGCATTATTAAATAGTAGATCATGATCAATTGTATTCTTTTTAAATAAAAATAGGAATAACTCTGTCAAATCAGAACTATTACTCTCAGATAAATTAGATAATTGAATAGATTTTAGTAAATTTAAAACTGTATTGACAACAAATAAATTGTTAGGAGCAATATCTAGAGATTTTTTTAAATAAGATAAAGATTTTTGAAATTCTCCAGTCTCTTGAAAAATAGTTCCAAGAACATTGTAACCGTTAATGTTATTTGGTTCAATTTCAACAACTTTTTCAAAACACTTTACAGCATCATGGTATTTTTTTTGATTATATAAAGTTATACCTTTATTAAAATATGCTAGTGTAAAATTAGGTTGTACTTGAATCGCTTTTTCATAATAATTTACCGCTTCTGCTGGATCTCCTGTACTCAATAATAGATTCCCAATGTGAAGGTTTATATTTGGATTATTTGGACTTAATTTGTCTGCTTTTGTTAGAAACGGTTTAGCAATTTTGAAATTTTGTAATTGCGAATATAATGTACCCAATTGATAATTTGCCTCCACATGATCTTTATTTAAAATTAATATTTCTTTGTATAATTTTTCTGCTAATTGAAATTTTTTATTATTGTGATTTTCAATAGCTAAGGCGAGTTTTTCCTGAATTTTTAACTCATTTGATTTCACTAAATAGTATAGCCTAATTTTGAACTTTTTATAAAATTACTATCACTGAAAATATCATTAATTTTTTTTCTCAACCTATAGATATGAGTTTCCACCGTATGCGTTTCGAGTTTTGAATTATGACCCCACACTTCAGTTTGTAATTTACTAATTTTAACTGGTTTTTTTGAATTATTTAAAAAAATTATAATATTAGATTCTCTTTCAGTTAAATCTAAACTTTTAACTTTATTAAAAATTTTTCTTGAATTTAAATTTAATTTGTAAAGTCCAAGATCTATTTCAGATTGTTGGTTATATTTTTTTTTTAAAAACTTAATATTAATACTCTCAATTAATTTAGTAATATCGATTGGATAATGATTTATAATTATTTGATCTTCAAAGCCTTTTAATTTTTTATTTGAAATTATTAAATAGTTATTTTCATTTTTTAGATTTAATTCAGAAATTTTTTTTATATTGATTAAGTTAAAACTGATATGCTCATCTATTTCAGTTAATATCTGGTATAAAATTTTAAAATCATAGATTACCAAAGTTTGATTATTCATATATAGTATAGAATATGACAATTATTTTAAAAGATAAAGCAACACTTGTATTTGACGATTTTATTTTTAGATGTGCAATTGGTTTGAGGGGAATAACAAAAAAAAAGGTTGAAGGAGACAAAAAAACTCCAATTGGAACATTTTCTTTGGGAAATTTGTATTATAGAAAAGATCGAAACATTAAACCTTTAACAAAATTAAAATGTATTCCTATTAAAAATGATATGGGATGGTGCGATGATGCTGAGAATAAAAAATATTATAATAAATTAATTAAAATTGATAAAAAGATTAGATATGAAAGATTATTTAGGAAAGATAGTAAATATGATTTTATTATTCCAATAAATTATAATTCAAAAAAACCAAAAATAGCAAAAGGCAGTGCAATTTTTATACATTTAACTAAAAATTTTAAGCCTACATCAGGATGTGTGGCACTTCAAAAAAAAGATTTTTTAATTCTAGCTAAATTGATAAATAAAAAAACTAAAATAAAAATAAGCTAACCTCTTTTTCCAAAGATATTTGATCCAATTCTCAAAAAAGTTGATTCAAACTCTATTGCATTAAGATAATCTGAAGACATCCCCATACTAAGCTCTGTTAAATTAATTAATTTATTTAATTCACTCATTTTTGAAAAGAATTTTAAGGAATCTTCTTCGAAGGGTGGAATGCACATAGTTCCAATTATATTAAGTCCTAAATCTTTAGAAAAATTATAGAAATCTAATAAATTCTCCTTCATTATTCCAGATTTTTGACTCTCTTCTCCAAGATTTATTTGAATAAAGATTTTGGGTCTTAAATTCTGTTTTTTTTGTTCTTCCGCAATTTTTTTTGCCAATTTCTCACTATCTAAAGAATGTATATAATCAAAAATTTTGACTGCAAATTTAACTTTATTGGTTTGTAGTTTTCCAATTAAATGAAGTTTTATTTTTTCATTTTGTTTTTTGATATCTGTCCATTTTTCAATAGCTTCTTGAACTTTATTTTCACCATAGTCTAGATGGCCATATTCGATAAGTGGTAAAATATGATCAATTTTAAAAGTTTTGGATACCGCTATTATTTTGGGAATTTTATTTTTTTCATTTAATTCAAGTAATTTTGATTTGATTGAAGATTGAATAGATAATAGATTTTCAACAGTCTGATGCATAAAAAATTTCTTAAAAAGTATTACCTTATAGATAAATTTAACAAAAGAAACTTGGATAAACAGAGTAAAAATACCACAATTATATATAGAAATTATAAAAAAAATTATGATTTAAAAGAAATACTTAACTTAAAAAACTATTGTAGAAAGAAAAAATTCAAGTTTTTAATCTCTAATAATTTAAAGTTATCAATTAAATTAAGTCTAGATGGAGCATATATTCCTTCATTTAATTCTAGCTTTAAACATCTAAGTTATAAATTAAAAAAAAATTTTGTACTTTTGGGTTCCGCTCATAACCTAAAAGAAATTAGGTTAAAGGAAATTCAAAAAATAGATTTAATTTTTTTATCATCAATATTTAAGGAAAATAAAAACTTCTTAGGTATTAATAAGTTTAAGTTAGTCTCAAAATTTTCAAAGAACCCAATTGTAGCTCTTGGGGGAATTTCACAAAAGAATGAAAAGTTAATTAAGTTAACAAAAGCTGAAGGTATTGCGGGTATTTCTTATTTTGAAAACAAAAAAAAAGGCCCCTAAAAAGGGGCCCTTTTATATAGTATTTAAACAATACAATTAGAATGCAAATGCTACATTCATTTCGTATGCATTATTATCAACAGTGCTTGTTCCAGCTACGTTATCCATTGTACCGTAAGAACCAGATACAGTCATTCCACCAGATGTGTATGAGAATGAAACACCAGTTGCTTCTTGGTCATCTTTAGTTGAACTTTCGTGCGAAACTGTAGATGTGTTCAATGATACAGATAGATCATCACTTACCGCGTAAGAGATACCAATCATAGTTGCGTCTCTGTCTGAACTAGCTGTTGCATGGTCTACATCGTTAGTTTGGAAACCAACTGTCATAGCTCCTGCTGCATAAATTGCTGCGAAGTTTGTGTTATCAACTCCTGCTGCCGCATCATTGTTTTCACCCATAGCAGCGTAAACAGTTAAACCGTCAATACCAGTATATTTTATACCGTATTCAGTTGAACCTTCTACAGCTCCAGAAAGACCTGAAGGTGCATACGAAGCTTTAAGCTCAACACCATCAGTTATTGTGTAGTCATAAATGAATAAGTTATGAGTTTGAGCTCCACCACCATGTACACTAGAAGGAGTTCCATTGTATGGTCCAGCTGCGTGTGCTTCTTCGTTAGCTGTTGGAGTTAAATCATCCCACTGAGTAATTACTCCAGTAGTTCCACCACCAACAAATGTTAATGTTCCCATATCACCAGTATTTATTGCGATACTGTTAGCATCAATCGCTGGTCCATCTAACTCAATACCATGAGTTATTGTGAAACCATTGTCCATTTCTCCAGTTGTAGAGAAAGAGATTGAGTCTGACATAGACCAAGTGTTACCAACGTCACCGTTTTCAGCACCTGTGTAAGTTATTTTGCTAGTTGCTGACATAGTAATATCTGCAGCATTTGCTGAAGATGCAACTAAGGCAGTACCTAATGCAGTCAAACCTATTTTCTTTAGATTGTTCATATTATTACCTTTCGTTAATTGTTTAATATTAAACAGGTACTATTTACCAATTAATTTAAGTATTTTATTTTAATAATTATATTTAAGACTTTATTTTGCAATAGTGTTGCATTTATACATCACTAAAAATTCCCATTTTATTGGTATTTTTTGATATATTTGAAAAAATCCTTTTTGTTTTTAACTTTTTTAAACTAAAACCAATTTATGGAAAGAATAATGTCATATTTAATAAAAGTGAGATTTTTCGCATTTTTAGGATTCGTTTTAATTTCACTTGTTTCATGCGAAGGAATGCCTGGAGGAGATGCCCGAGAAAATCCTCCAAATCCAGAATTAAGAGTTAAAAAAAATCTTGAGGAAGGTAGAGGGTTTAGATTAGATTCAGCTATAAAAGGTAATTTCGGAAAAGGTGGAGACTTTTTGTTTGCAAGTGCAAATGAACTATGGCGAGCATCACTTGATACAATTGATTTTATGCCATTATCTTCCGTGAATTACAGTGGAGGAATTATCATAACAGATTGGTATTCAGATGGAGATAATTTGGACGAATCTGTAAAAATTTCAATACGTTTTTTAACAAATGAAGTAAGAACAGATGCACTTGATATAAAAGTTTTTTATAAAAAGTGTAATCAAATAATTAACTGTAAAGTAAGTCAAAAAACTGGTCCACTTGTTGCTGAACTTAAAAAAGAAATTTTGTCAAAAGCAGCAATTTACAAAAAACAAAATAAAGATAAAAATTTTAAAGAGTATAAAGGTTCAAAAAGACTTTCTAAATAACCAAGTAATTAAAAATTAAGTGAATTCCGAAAGATATAATTTTAAAACAGTTGAAAAAAAATGGCAAGAAAAGTGGCTTAAATCAAAGATTTTTGTCTCAAAAATAGATAAATCAAAAGAAAAATTTTATTGTCTAGAAATGTTTCCTTACCCATCTGGTAAAATTCACATGGGACATGTGAGAAACTATACAATTGGAGATGTCTTATCGAGATATAAGGCATTAAAAGGTTTTAATGTTTTACATCCAATGGGTTGGGATGCATTTGGGATGCCTGCTGAAAATGCTGCAAGAGAAAATAAATTAGATCCAAAAGAATGGACTAATAAAAATATCTCAACAATGAAAGATCAACTTAAAAAACTTGGACTTTCAATTGACTGGGATAGAGAAATTTCAACCTGTTCAGAAGATTACTACAAACATCAACAATTATTTTTTTTGGAACTTTACGATAAAGGACTTGTTTATAGAAAAGAAAATTATGTGAATTGGGATCCAGTTGATGAAACAGTTCTAGCAAATGAGCAAGTAATTGATGGTAAAGGGTGGCGGTCTGGGGCCGTTGTTGAGCGTAAAAAATTAAACCAATGGTTTTTTAATATTTCAAAGTTTTCTCAAGAATTACTTGATGGATTAGATGATTTAAAAAATTGGCCAAATAAAGTTAAAGTCATGCAAAAAAATTGGATTGGTAAATCATTTGGATGTGAAATTGCTTTTAAGACTGAAGGAGATCTGCCTGTTAAAGAAATAAAATGTTTCACTACAAGACCAGATACTTTATTTGGATTTTCATTTTTAGCTCTTTCAGTAGATCACGAAATTTCAAAATATTTTGCAGAAGATAAAAAATTCCAAGAATTTAAAAAAGAATGTTCCAAAACTGGTACCACTGAGGAAGCTATTGCTATCGGAGAAAAAATTGGCTTTAAAACAAATATGATGGCAATAAATCCAATAAATCCAAGCCAAAAAGTCCCTGTTTTCTTTGCTAATTTTGTCTTAATGGATTATGGATTTGGTGCAGTATTTGGTTGCCCTGCTCATGATCAAAGAGACTTCGATTTTGCAAAGAAATATAGTTTAGATATTAAAACTGTTGTTAAACCAGATAATGAAGGCGATGAATACGAAGTTAAAGATGAAGCATACTCAGGCCCTGGTATATTAATAAATTCTGAATTCCTGAACAATCTTAAAGCACCAGAAGAGTCTATCATCAAAACAATTGATGTTTTAGAAGACAGAAATATTGGAAAAAAACAGATTAATTTTAGATTAAAGGATTGGGGTGTTTCAAGACAAAGATATTGGGGATGTCCGATACCAATGGCTTATGATGAAAATGGAAATGTAATCAAAATTCCAAAGAAAGACTTACCAGTAAAACTTCCAGAGAATGTAGATTTAAATTTTAAGGGTAATCCACTTGATGCAAAAAATGATTGGAAAAATATAAATATAGATGGGAAAAAATATTTAAGAGAAACTGACACTTTAGATACTTTCGTGTGCTCATCTTGGTATTATCTTAGGTTTTGTTCTCCAACAAATCAAGACTATGGATACAAAAAAGAAGATATTGATTACTGGATGCCTGTTGATCAATACATAGGTGGTGTAGAACACGC
This sequence comes from Pelagibacteraceae bacterium AG-325-E23, assembly GCA_003282945.1. GTDB lineage: Bacteria > Pseudomonadota > Alphaproteobacteria > Pelagibacterales > Pelagibacteraceae > Pelagibacter. Next base: position 9,282 of record QBYG01000007.1, on the reverse strand, counting down.
AATTCTTCATTTACTTTACTCACGTTTTTTTATGAAAGCTCTAGGCTATAAAAATGACAGTTTTAAATTTACAGAACCTTTTGAGGGATTATTTACTCAGGGTATGGTTTGTCATGAAACTTATAAAGATGAAAATAATAATTGGGTTAGTCCAGATGAAATTGAATTTGTTGGAAATGAATTTCAAAAAAAAAATAATCCTAACCAAAAAATAAAAGTTGGTCCTTCAGAATCAATGTCTAAATCAAAAAAAAATGTTATCGATCCAGAAAATATAATTAATAATTATGGAGCAGACTCTGTAAGGTTATTTATATTATCTGATAGTCCTCCAGAAAAAGATGTTCAGTGGTCAGAGCAAGGAATGGTTGCGTCTTATAAATTTTTACAAAAACTATGGGCACTTCACAAAAAGATTAAAGATAAAATTAATAATAATATAAAAATTTCTAAGCAAAATTTAAGTTTAGAAAAATTTACTAATCAAATGATAAACAAAATTACAGGTAACCTTGAAAACTTTAATTATAATGTGATTATCGCAAATATATATGAGACCTATAATTTCCTTAATAAAGAAATAGAAAGCAATTTAGATAGTGAAAAGCTCAAGAAAAATTATATAGACATAATAATATTATTTTCACCTGCGATTCCTCACTTTGCTTCAGAGTGTTTAGATGATTTAGGATATGAAGAAATAGTTAAGTGGCCAACACCAGATAAAAAATTACTACAAGATGAAAAGGTCGATTATGTAGTCCAGATAAATGGAAAAAAAAGAGCTATTTTAAATGAAAGTAGAGATATGGATCAAGAAAGTCTTTTAAAGATAATAAAGTCTAATAAATTATCAGAAAAGTATGTAAAAGATAAATCTATTGATAAAATTATATTTGTGAAAAATAGATTAATAAACCTTTTAATAAATGAATAAAACTTTAGCGAAATTTGTATTAGTTTTTATGATACTTGGATTAACATCTTGCTCTTATAGTCCAATTTTTTCAGAAAAAAATTATAATTTTGAGATTAATGAAATAGTTTTAACAGGGGAAAAAGATATAAATAAAATTCTAAAAGAAAAATTTAATCGTATTAAAAACAATCAAAATCTAGAAAAAAAAGAGTATAAACTTTTAATAAATTCGAAAAAAGAGAGAAATATTATCTCCAAAAACTCTAAGGGGGATCCACTTAAATTTGAACTTATAATAACAATTCAGTATGAGATCATTTTTAATGAAAATTTAATTTTGAAAAAAACAATAGAAAAAAATAATATTTACAACAATGACTCTGATTTATTTAAACTTGAACAAAGTGAGAAAATTATTATTGACAATATATCAGAAAATATAAGTGATAATATTATTTCATCTATAATTAACTTAGATGATAATTAAAAGTTTCGAGTTAGAAAAATTAGTTTCCTCAAATTTAAATATACATTTAATACATGGAAACAATGAGGGTATCAAACAAGATATAATAAGAAATTTTTATACAAAAAATTACCAAGGTGAGGTGTTAAAATACGATGAACAGGAAATATTAAATAACAAAGATGAATTTATATCAAGTTTGCTAACCAAATCTCTTTTCGAGAGTGAGAAATTAATTATTATTTCACGAGGTACAGATAAATTATCTAATATTATTATTGAATTATTAGAAAGAAAGGAAATTGAATCAAAAATAATAATTAAATGCTCAAACTTAGAGAAAAAATCAAAATTAAGAAATTTGTTTGAAAAAGAAAAACAGCTAATTTGTACACCTGTTTATGAAGATGACACTCGGTCATTAAATTTTATTATAAATAATTTTTTAAAAGATAATAAATTGAGCCTCTCACAAGAAATTAAAAATATTCTTATTGAACGATCAAATGGTGACCGAATAAATTTAAAAAACGAGCTATCAAAATTAAAAAACTTATCAATCAGTAGGAAAAAATTAAGTATTGAGGATGTATTAAAACTTTCTAATCTTACTGAAAATTACAGCGTATTTGAATTATCAGATAGTTATTTAGCTAGAAATTCAAAGAAAGTTTCAAATATTCTTAATGAAAATAATTATTCGTCTGAAGACTGTATATTAATAATAAGAACAATATTAAATAAATCAAAAAGGCTTTTAAAAATAAAAACCAAAATAGATAATGATCTAAACATTGATCAAGTTATATCTAGCTTCAAGCCTCCTATATTTTGGAAAGAGAAGGATATTATAAAGAAACAAGCTCAATTATGGTCGACTAATGAGGTGAAAGAAATAATATTTAAAATAAATCACTTGGAAGCTTTAGTTAAGAAAAATGGCGCAAATTCAATGCTTTTTGTCTCCAATTTTGTAAGCAATTACTAATAATTTTGTTTAATAATTTCTACCAACCTATCAAGCTGGTCAGCCCCTTTATACTCTAAGCTAATTGTTCCAGAGTTATTTCTTTTATTCTTAACAAATACTCGCATTCCAATTTTATTTGTTAACTCTTCTTCCAGATTTGTGATATTTGGATCTTTTTTCTGTGAAGGACTATTAGAATTTGATTTCAAAATACGCACTAAACTTTCAGCTTGTCTCACTGATAATTTTTTTGAAATAATTTTTTTTGCAAGAAAAATTGCATTATCTAATCCAACTAAGATTTTTGCGTGGCCTTGCGATAATTTTTCCTCAATTACTAATTCTATCAACTCTTGTGGAAGAGATAGCAGTCTTAGGCAATTCGATACATGTGCTCTACTCTTACCAATGAATTTTGATACCTTGTCCTGATCGTAACTAAATTCATCTATTAATCTTTTATAACCTTCGGCTTCCTCAATTGGATTTAAATCTTTTCTTTGAACATTTTCAACAATCGCAAATTCTAATGATTTAAGATTATCTACATTAATTACAACTACTGGAACTTCATGAAGCCCTGCATATTGTGCTGCCTGCCATCTTCTTTCTCCAGCTATTATTTCGAATTTATCTTCTTGATCAGAAGATGGTCTTACAATGATAGGTTGGATAATACCTCGCTCTCTTATGGAGTTAGTTAATTCCTCTAGACTCACCTCATCAAATTTTTTCCTGGGTTGATACTTATTTCTTATTAATGAACTTATGGAGACGCTTTTTTTATTATCAATTTTTTCACTATCCCCTATTAAAGAAGATAATCCTCTTCCAAGTCCTTTTTTAGATTTAAACGGATTAATCATGCTGCACTCTCCACTAGTTTATCTTGGTTTAAAAATTCCTCTGTAAAACTAAAGTATGCTCTGCTGCCTGGACAAGCTTTGTCATAAATCAGAACTGGAACACCGTGTGAAGGTGCTTCTGATAATCTAACATTTCTTGGAACTGCAGTGTTATAAACTTTATCCTTAAAATAGTTTCTCGCCTCAGTCTCAACCTCTCCAGATAATTTATTTCTCTTATCATACATTGTCAGGAGTATTCCTCTTATGTCTAAAGATGGATTTAGGTTCGATTTTATCCTCTCAATCGTTTTCATCAACTGTGTGAGCCCCTCTAAAGCAAAGAATTCTGTCTGAAGTGGTACGACAAGCGCATTAGAAGCTACCAAAGCCATAATTGTAAGGAGGCTTAAGGATGGTGGGCAGTCAATTATGATATAATCATAAGATAGCTCAGAATTGTTTAAAATCAGTGCTAATTCATCCTTTAATTTAAAGGCCCTTCGGCTATCACCTGCTGTCTCAACCTCTAGTCCAGACAAATCAACATTTGATGATATCAAATCTAAATTTTCAAACTTTGTTGTCTGGATTACATCTGAAATATTTTTATTTCCATTCAATACATTATAAATAGTTTGATCAGAACTTGTTGTATTGGATAATCCAAGACCTGTTGTAGCATTTCCTTGTGGGTCAAGATCAATTACAAGAATTTTTTTTCCTTTCATTGTCAACCCAGCAGCGAGATTAATGACAGTGGTGGTCTTTCCCACTCCGCCTTTTTGGTTTATTATTGAAATAATTTTTCTATTCATATTTTTTTTTTAAATTTGAAATTTTTACTACCGATGACTCTTTACTTGTTAGACTTTTCATTTCCTCTACATCAAATTTCCATTTTGTAGAAACATCTTCCAAAATTTTTTTTCCACTTTTTCCTAAATACATGACTATGTATTTAAAATTTTTAAAATTTTTTGTTGCTATATCAAAAATGATTGGCAAAGGTTTGAATGCCCGGCAAATTATTACATCTGTAACTAAATTTTTCTCTTCAAAAATACTTTTTTGGTAAATCCTTGCCTCTAATTTAAACTTTTTTACCATCTCTTTTAAGAAAATGCTTTTATGATAGCTCTTTTCATAAAAAATTAGCTTAAAACCTTGCTTTTTGGATTTCATCAAAATACCTAAAACTATACTAGGTAGCCCCGCTCCAGAGCCAAGGTCAGTACAAATATTTATATCATTTTTATCAATAAAATCAATAGTTTGTGCACTATCATAAATATGCCTTATATTTATTGACTTTTCCGTACTTGAACTTATCAAATTTATTTTCTTGTTTGTGATTAAGATTGACTGTGAATAGTCCTCAAGCTCCCTGAGTGTTTCACGTGAAACATTTGGGAGGTGAATTTTATCTGTTTTTATTATTTTCGAATCAATCAAGCTATATGCTTAATAGACTTTCTTTTAACGTGAGACAACAAAATATAAACTGCAGCTGGAGTTATCCCATCTATTCTAAGTGCTTGACCAAGTGTTTTTGGCTTAATTTGCTTAAATTTTGATTTGACTTCATTTGATAATCCGGAAAATTGATCATAATCAAGATTTTCAGGTATTTTAAGATTTTCATCTCTTTTAAATGCTAAAATATCTGCATTTTGCTTCTTTAAATAACCTTTATAATGAGCCTTTATCTCAATTTGTTCATCGATTTCACGTGAAACATATTTAATTTCTGGCCAAATTTCCCTAATTTTACTCATATTTACTAACTTTTGGCTCAGTATTTCTAATGCATTTCTTTTAACCCCGTCTTTAGCAATATTAATTCTAAATTTAGATACTTTTGAGGGCGAAATTAAAGAGTTTTCCATTTTTTTAAGAGTTTTTTCCAGTTTAGATGCTTTGTCTTTATATAATATTTTTCTTTCATCTAATATAAGTCCGATATCAATTCCTTTTTGAGTTAGTCTAAGATCAGCATTGTCAGATCTCAAAGATAACCTATATTCTGCCCTTGATGTGAACATTCTATAAGGCTCAGCAACTCCTTTTGTAACTAAATCATCTATCATAACACCTATGTATGCCTCAGATCTATCAAGTATAAATGGCTCTTTACCTTTAATAGAGAGAGCAGCATTTACTCCAGCTATCAATCCTTGCGCTGCTGCCTCTTCATAGCCTGTTGTTCCATTTATTTGTCCTGCAAGGTAAAGATTTTTAATTTTTTTTGTCTCTAAAGTTAGGAATAGCTCCCGTGGGTCCACAAAATCATATTCTATTGCGTATCCCGGCCTTAAAATCTTAACATTTTCTAAACCATTGATATTATTGCATATTTCTTGCTGTATTTCGGCAGGAAGTGAAGTTGAAATTCCATTAGGGTAGATTGTTTTATCATTTAAACCTTCTGGCTCTAAAAATATTTGATGTTTTTGCTTATCCGCAAACTTTACAATTTTATCTTCTATCGATGGACAGTATCTAGGACCAACTCCCTGGATACTTCCAGAGTACATAGCACTACTTTTTATGTTTTTAGATATGATCTCATGAACTTGTCGATTGGTATAAGTCATCCTACATGAAATTTGTCTATTGATATTTTTTTTTGTAAGGAAAGAAAAAAAATATGGATCTTCATCTGCATGCTGCTCCTCAAGTTTTTCGAAATTAATTGTCGATGCATCCAATCTTGGGGGTGTCCCTGTTTTTAATCTTCCAATTTTAAAATTATATTTTTCTAATTGTTCACTTAAACCTGTTGAGGGTTTTTCATTAAATCTTCCTGCAGGTGTTTTTTCTTCACCAATGTGAATTAAACCATTCAAAAAAGTTCCGGTTGTTAAAATTACTTTTGATGAAAGTACTTTTTTACCTCCTTGAGTAACAAAACCAATTATATAGTTTTTTTCAAAAATAAATTCTATTACAGGATCAGAAAAAATACTTAAATTACAGTACTTTACAAGTTTTTCTTGCATATATTTCTTATATAGTGATCTATCACTTTGAGTACGTGGTCCCCGGACTGCAGGGCCTCTACTTCTATTTAATAATCGAAATTGTATTCCTGATTTATCTGCAACTTCACCCATTACACCATCAAGTGCATCTATTTCTCGAACAAGATGACCTTTACCTAATCCACCAATAGCTGGATTACATGACATCTCACCAATAGTATCAAATTTATGTGTAAATAAGGCAGTATTTATACCCAATCTAGCAGATGCTGCTGCTGCTTCGCAACCAGCGTGACCACCACCAATTACAACTACATCAAAAGAAGTGTCATTTTTCATAGCTGTAATTTATTATTGATCTTAAAATTTTCAAGAAAACACTTAAAAATGACTAAAAAATAAGCAAATTCAACACTTATTTACCTATACAAAAATCACTAAAAATGGAACCTAATATTTCTTCAACATCTACTTTTCCAACAATCATACCTAAATGTCTAGTTGCTAATCTTAAATCCTCTGCAGCTTTATCAAATTCTTCTTTAGAATTTTTTATTTCAAAATTTTTTAAATTATGAACACAAGCTTCTAAACTTTGCCTGTGTCTTTCTCTAGTGATTAAAGTTTCATTAGAACTTACAAATTTATTTTTTAATTTATCTTTAATTCGATTTATTAATTCGTCTAAGTTAGTTTCATTTTTAATTGATAAAAAAATTGGATTAAATTTTTCAATTTGATGATTAATATTTTTATAACCAAGGTCTATTTTATTGATTACAATTATAGCTTTTTCATTTACTAAGTCATTCAAAAAACCAGTAAAATCAATACTTTTTGGCTCTATTACTATAATATTAAGATCAGCATCTTCAGCTCTCTTAAGTGCTAATTTGATACCTTTTTTTTCTATTTCGTCTTTTGATTCTCTAATCCCGGCAGTATCAGAGATAACAACTGGATAACCATCTAAATTTAAATGAGCTTCAATAACATCTCTAGTTGTTCCTGCAATTTCTGAAACAATAGCCACATCTCGATTGGATAGATAATTTAACAAAGAAGATTTTCCTGCATTCGTGGGTCCAAGAATTGCAATCTTAAATCCTTCCCTAATTCTTTCTCCAACTTTTTGATCATTTAAAATTGTTTCAATTTCATTTCTTATTTTTTCGGAATCTATTTTAATATTTTTTATTACATCTTCTGGAAGGTCCTCCTCAGGAAAATCTATTTTAGCCTCAACGTTTGACAAAATTTTTAAGAGTTTTTCTCTAAGTAAATTAAATTTTTTAGAACTTCTTCCACTCATTATTTTGACGGCTTGTTGTCTTTGAATTTCAGTTTCTGCAGAAATAAGATCAGAAATGCTCTCGGCTTTAAGAAGATTTATTTTTTCATTTTGAAAAGCAATTTTTGTAAATTCACCAGGCTCGGCTAGTCGACAATTTTCAATTTTTGATAATTGATCTAAAATTGCCCTCACAACTGCAATGCTACCGTGAACATGTATTTCTGCCATATCCTCACCTGTGTAGCTCTCAGGACCTGGAAACCACAATAATATACCCTCATCTATAAGCTCAGAATTATTGATTTTATTGAATTTTTTTAAACTTGCCACTCTAGGAGATGGCATTTCTCCATTTACAAGACTCAATATAATTTTTTTTGTTTGTAATCCAGATACGCGAATTACTGCTATACCTGAAACTCCAGGACCTGACGATAATGCATAAATTGTCATAAAAAGAGTATAACAATTATTTATAAAATAATATTCTTAAGATGGCTTGTTCATCGAATTAAAGAACTCAGCATTATTTTTAGTTGTCTTTAATTTAGAATTAATAAAATCGATTGCATCCATAGATCCCATTGGGGCAATTATTCTTCTTAGAACATTCATTTTTTGAAGATCATTTTTGTCAAAAATTAATTCTTCTCTTCTCGTCCCTGATTTAGTAATATCAATTGCAGGGTAAATTCTTTTCTCTGATATCTTTCTATCTAAAATTGTCTCACTATTTCCGGTTCCTTTAAATTCTTCAAAAATTACCTCATCCATTCTACTTCCTGTATCAATAAGAGCGGTAGCTATAATTGTTAATGATCCACCTTCTTCAATATTTCTTGCTGCTCCAAAAAACCTTTTAGGTCTCTGTAGAGCATTAGCATCCACACCACCTGTTAAAACTTTTCCTGAACTTGGGACAACAGCGTTATAGGCTCTTCCTAATCTTGTTATAGAGTCCAAAAGTATTACAACATCTTTTTTATGTTCTGTAAGTCTTTTAGCTTTTTCAATGACCATTTCAGCAACAGCTACATGACGTTGAGCTGGTTCATCAAAAGTTGAACTAATGACTTCACCTTTTACAGTTCTTTGCATATCCGTAACTTCTTCAGGTCTTTCATCAATTAGTAAAACCATAAGATAACATTCAGGATGGTTTGCTGTTATAGAGTTTGCTATACTTTGTAAAATCATTGTTTTTCCTGCCTTAGGGGGCGATATGATCAAGGATCTTTGTCCCTTACCAATAGGACTTACTAGATCAATTAGTCTCGGAGTTAAGTCAGGTTTTTTTTCAATCTTATTTGTCTCAACTTCCATTCCTAATTGTTTATTTGGATAAAGTGGAGTTAAGTTATCAAAAGCAATTTTATGCTTAAATTTGTCTGGCTCCTCAAAATTTATTTTACTAACTTGTAGAAGAGCAAAATATCTTTCACCTTCTTTTGGAGATCTAATAGGACCTTCAACAGTATCGCCGGTTCTTAAACCAAATCTTCTGATTTGGCTTGGACTTACATATATATCATCTGCTCCTGGTAAATAGTTTGACTCCATGGCTCTAAGAAATCCAAAACCATCTTGAAGTAATTGTAAAACTCCACCCCCAGTAATTTCCTCTCCTTTTTCTGCAAGTTTTTTTAATATTGCAAAATAAATTTCTTGTCTTCTTAAAGTACTAGCGTTTTCAATACCTAGCTTTTCAGCTTCAGTAATTAACTTTTCAGAGCTTTTTTCTTTTAGTTCTTGAATGTTCATGTTGGGAGATTGTTATAAGATGCAATAAATATATATACAGATT